>JBNLDK010000066.1:0-52957 GCA_050304295.1 Polyangiaceae bacterium | reverse complement strand
GCGCACAAACCTGCTCGAAGGAGCGCTCCTCGTCATTGCCGTGCTGTTCATGTTTCTCGGCAACTTTCGCGCGGGCCTCATCGTCGCG
The DNA here is from genome assembly GCA_050304295.1 of Polyangiaceae bacterium. Classification (GTDB taxonomy): domain Bacteria; phylum Myxococcota_A; class Polyangia; order Polyangiales; family Polyangiaceae; genus JAFGBI01. The sequence goes on along the minus strand of JBNLDK010000066.1, from coordinate 52,869 downwards.
CTCGCCATCCCGCTGTCGATGCTGTTCGCCTTCAACGCGATGCTGCGCTTTGGTATCGCCGGCAGCCTCATGAGCCTCGGCGCCATCGACTTCGGCCTCGTCGTCGACAGCTCGGTCATCATGGTGGAGAACGCGACGCGTCGCCTGGGCGAGGACACGAAGGGCCGTAGTGTGCGCGAGATCGTTCGCGATGCCGCCGTCGAAGTGCGCAAGCCGACACTCTTCGGCGAGCTGATCATCGCCATCGTGTACCTGCCCATCCTCGCGCTCGAAGGCGTTGAGGGGAAGCTCTTCCGCCCGATGGCCCTGACCGTCATCTTCGCTCTCGCGGGCTCGATGCTTCTGTCGATGACGCTGATGCCCGTACTCGCCAGCTACACACTCAAGAAGGGCAAGGTCCATGGCGACAACCGTATCGTCACCTGGCTCAAGAATGGGTACCGGCCACTGCTTGCCTGGGCCCTGGACCATCGCAAGTCCGTTCTCGTGGTCGCCACCCTCGCCGTGCTGAACGCTGGGCTTCTGGCGACCCGACTGGGCTCCGAGTTCGTGCCGCGCCTTCGCGAGCAGGCCGTGGTCATCAACACCGTGCGGATCGCCGGCGTTTCCCTCGAAGAGTCCGTGCGCTACGGAACCCAGCTCGAGCAGCTCCTGCTCGAGCGCTATCCCACCGAGATCGAGCACGTCTGGACCCGAACGGGCACCGCCGAGGTCGCGACCGATCCGATGGGGCTCGAGGTGTCCGACGTCTTCATTACGCTGAAGCCACGGAACGGGTGGAAAGCGGCTGGCACGCAGGACGAGCTCGTCGAGTCGATGAGCCAGACGCTGACAGGGATGCCAGGAATGCGAAGCGTCTTCACCCAGCCGATCGAGATGCGCGTCAACGAGATGATCGCGGGGATCCGATCCGACGTCGGTATCAAGCTGTTCGGTGACGACTTCGCGCAGCTTCGCGAGAAGGCCGACGAGATCGGTCGCGCCGTCGAGGAAGTTCCCGGCGCGGCAGACGTGACGGTCGAGCAGCTCACGGGACAAGCGATGCTGACCATTGATGTGGATCGCCATGCCGCCGGGCGCTACGGGATTCCGGCGGGGAAGGTCTTGGAAGTCGTGGAGTCCCTCGGAACCCGAAAGGTGGGCCAGGTCATCGATGGACAGCGGCGCTTTGACCTGGTGTTGCGCCTCGGAGACGACGCGCGCGCCTCCGCGGAGCGGATCGGCCAGATCCTGATCCACACTGAAGGTGGCGCACAGGTCCTCCTGTCGTCAGTGGCCGACATCCGGGTGGCCGAGGGACCCTCAACGATTCAGCGCGAATGGGCCAAGCGGCGTGTGGTCGTTCAGGCCAACGTGCGCGGCCGCGATGTGGGCTCCTTTGTCGCAGACGTTCGGCGAGTCCTGGACGGTGTCGAACTGCCCGACGGCTACTACACGACGCTCGGGGGTCAGTTCGAGAATCTCGAACGCGCGCAAACCCGCCTTCTGTTCGTCGTCCCCATCGCACTCCTGCTGGTCTTCTCGCTGCTCTACCTCACCTATGGGCGTGTGGCGGATGCACTGCGGGTCTTCACGGGCGTGCCGTTTGGTGCGGTCGGCGGCATCGTCGCGCTGTGGATCCGGGACATGCCGTTCTCCATCTCGGCGGGCGTTGGCTTCATCGCGCTCTCGGGGGTGGCCGTGCTGGGGGACATGGTGCTCGTCTCCTACGTCATGCAACTGCTTGAGCGCGGGCGAGCACCCCTCGATGCGATTCGAGAGGCGGCCGAGACACGCCTGAGGCCTGTACTCATGACCGCGATGGTCGCCGCCTTCGGCTTCATTCCCATGGCGTTCAACACCGGCGTCGGCGCCGAAGTGCAGCGACCACTGGCGACCGTGGTGGTCGGAGGAATGATCACCTCGACGGTCGCGACGCTCCTGGTGCTCCCGGTCCTCTACGCGGTCTTCGGGGCGCGACTCCCGCACCAGCACGACGACGACGTTCCGGCTGTGGGCACCGACGACGCGACGTCTCCGCGGCAGGAGGAGCCCGCATGATTCGCACCGTGCGCTGCGGCGAGCTCGAGGTTCCGGATTCCGTAACCTTCCATCACGGCATCGCGTTGGAGAACAGGAACCCCAGCATCCCGCCATAGATGGCGGCGACGTACTGATTGCGGGTCAGTGGGCAAGCTCCCGACCGGCAACCAACATAGCGACCGTAGAGGAATCCGGCTCCGGCACCGACGGATACTGCGACTAGAGACCACATGGCAGACGTAGGAGCCACATCCTCGCGCAATGGATTCGACCCAATGAGCGTCCAGGGCGCGCTGTGCTCAGCGGCAGTGCCGCGATCCCCGGGTCAAGGAGTGAGGACGATCCTGCCGCGGGCCTGCCCGGACTGGAGATGCCGAACGGCCTCGGCGACTTCTTCGAGGGGATACGTGCGATCGATGACCGGCGTGAGTTTGCGGGTCTCGAGCAGTTCGCGCAACTGGATCAAGTGGTCGTTGGGGCCGCGCCAGCCTTCGCTTCCGCTCAATTGACTGGTGAACTGCGAAAGCGCAAGTAGTCCGAAGAAGCGCGGCACGCTGCCCAGGATGCGGTGTCCGGCGGTCCCGAAGTGGTCGTGCCCGATCAGCACGTACCTCCCCTCCGGAGTGAGCGCGCGCCGGCACGCCCAGAACGAGTGGTTCCCCGGAACGTCAAAGATCAGGTCGTAGCGTCGCCCGGAACGCGTGAAGTCCTCGTGCGCGTAGTCGATCACGTGATCGGCGCCCAGGGCCCGGATCGAGTCCAGTTTCGCCGCGCAGTCCACGCCGGTCACCTCGGCACCGTGCGCCTTCGCGATCTGGACGGCGATGGAGCCCACTCCGCCGCCAGCGCCGTTCACCAGAACCGTCCTGGCCGTCCGGAGGTTGCCCTGATCCCGCAGCGCGCGGTGGGCGATGATCCCGGAAGTGGCGACGGACGCGGCCTGCTCGAAGGTGACGTGCGGCGGTTTGCGCTCCAGCGCGTCCTCCCGAACGGCGACGTATTCTGCGTAGGAACCCCCGTTCTGCCACTCGTGTTCGGCGACCGTTTCGCCGAACACCTCGTCGCCCGGCGCGAACCGGGTCACGTTCTTGCCAACCGACTCGACGATGCCAGCCGCGTCCGTTCCCGGCACCGGTTGCTTCGGCCGCCGCAGTCCCGCGCCCAGCAGTCGCAGGATGAAGGGACGACCGGTCAGAACATGCCACACGTCAGGGTTGACCGACGCCGCTCGAACTTGCACCAGAACCTCCCCGTCACCGACAGCGGGCCGATCGATGCTGGAGACCCGTAGTGTGTCGACCGAGCCATAGGCTTCCTGGATGACCGCCCTCATCTGCCCTCCGGTGCGCGAGAAACAGGCGTGGTGCCGACGGGAAAGCGGAACACGACGACAGTTCCCCGACCCGGCGCGCTCTGCGCCTCGATGCTCCCGCCGTGGCGCAGAACCGTGGCGCGCGCCGCTGGCAGCCCCAGGCGCATCTTGGTGCGCTTGCCGCCCGCAGACCACCCGATCTCGAAGAGACTGGCTCGCTCCGCTTCGCTCATGCCGCGACCGGTGTCACCGATCCGCACCACCACCGCGTCGGAGTCGGCCTCCGTCTCGACGCTCACCACGCCCTCACCGTCGATGGCCTGAGTCGCATTCTCGAGCACGGTCATGAAGGACTGGTTGAGCTGACCAGGCCATCCGTCGATGTCCGGTACCGCCGCCAGGTGACTCCGCACCGTGACTCGGTCCGGCACGTTGGGGCGCATCAGATCCATCGCCGCCTCGAGGCCCTCGACCAGGTTGAAGGTGCGCCTCTCGGCGAGATCCAGTGAAGTGAAGCGCCTGAAGCTCTCTGCCACGGCTGCGATGCGCGCTACCGCGTCCTCGGTCGCTTTCTGGCACCCAGACACCGCGGATGCGAGCCTCTGCGTCCGCGCGTCAGCGCCAGCGTCGGTCGTCGCGAGCTCCGAGAGACGTTCGGCGGCCTTCGCGTAGAGGGTCAGGTTGCTGCGCAGCACGCCCAGCGGCGTGTTGAGTTCGTGGGCCGTGCCGGCTGCGAACCGGCCGAGCTGAGCCATCTTCTCGGCCTCGACCAACTTGGACTGCATCTCGGCAAGCTCGACGAACTTCAGGCGATGAATCTCCGTTTCCTGCTGAGCGGCCTTCACCTCGGCCCTGGCCTCGAACCGCGCGAGTCGGTTGCGCGCCTCATCCTCGGCGACTCGTTCTCGGAGGTGGGCGACTTCGCGAAGTCGCTCGATGGTTCTTTCGAGATCCCCTTGCTGCTCGCTCACGTTTGCCAGTAGCTGTAAAGCATCAGCCTTCCACGCAGGTGAGCTCACTCCGTACGTCGCCAAGGCGTCGATGGCCTGGCAGATCTCGGCCTCGGCCTCGGCGAAAGCTCCTCGCCGCAGGAGCAAGCGCCCCAGGCTGAGGTGCGCCGGGGTACCGGCTAGCCCCCGAATCTCCTCATTGGTGTAGGCCGCGATGCTGTCGTATGACAGGCGCTCGGCCACGTCGAAGTGGCCCAGCCCCTCTTCGATCTCGGCGAGTGCCAGCAAGGCACTGGCGCGGTCGCTGCCGTCGCCGTCGCTGCCGCGGCCTGCCGCGTCGAGAAGGCGATGCGCGAAGTCGCGCGCGGCATCCAAGTTGCCCTGCGATCGGTACAGCTGGCTGAAGCGCTCACAGATGCGGGCGATCCCGTGGGCACAGTTCACGCTCTCGAACAGGTCCAGCGCTTCTTGCCAGCGTGCCTTTCCCCCGTCGACGTCGCCGGTGGCAATTTTGATCCCACCCACGTTGCTGAGCGCGTACCCCTGGCGTACCGGGTCGCCGACCTCTCTCGCAATGTCGAGCGCCTCGAACGCCAGCTCGAGACCAGACGACCACTCGCCCATGGCCTCGTGAATGCCCGCGAGGAAATCCCGGGCCCCGGCCCTTCCTTGCGGATCGCCCACTTCGTCGAAGAGCGTCTTGGCCTCGTCAGCGAACGCCAGCACGTCGCGCAGCATGTCGGGCGACGTCGTGGTCATGCACAGGGTACGGGCCGCCCGGGCCTGTCCCAGCCGATAGCCGATGGATATGCTGAGCTCGCGAGCCTCGGTGGCCAGCTGCCTGGACCGTTCCCTCTCGGACGATCGGATCGCCCATGCTAGCTCGACGAGAGCATCCGCCCGTGCTTGGGCGTTGTCAGGCGCCGTGCCGATCGCCGCCAGGCGAGATTCGAGTTCGGGGACGTCTGATTCCACGGTACGGCAGTCTATACCGCATTTGCCGCCACATCAGGACCCACTGTGCTACCCGCTTGAGGGACGCCTCGGTGCTGCGTTACCTCAGTTCAGCTCGGCTGCCCCGTGCTCCTCGAATCCCCAGGAGATCCGACTGCGGGTGATCGCCGCCTGACAGATGGCGCAATCGCAGGGTTCGATCTCGGGGATCTCGAACCGGAACCTCGGGGCGTCGGGGAACTCCTCCTTCAACTGACGACAGATCGGGCAGTTGTCGTCGTGGAACGAGGTGTCGCTGGGATCTACCGGAGTGAGCGCCAGGTCGTCATCGACGAGTTCCCAGCCACCGCAGAGCTTGTCCACGAAGACGCGTCCGACGAAGGCATCGCGGGTCTTCAGGATCTCCTCGAGGCGGCGCCGAGCGGTTGGGGTGTCGAGGCGTCCCGTCCTTCCCAGCCATTCGTAGAGGTTGGACAGTATCCTCGCAACGTCCACCGCGACGTCGGGGTCCATGTCGCAGTGCCGGACTTCGCTGAAGGCCAAGAAGAGGCCCAGGACGTCGAGGCGCGACCAGTCCGGATCCCCGCCCTGGCGAGCGGCGATGTGTCGGCCAGCCTCCGCGATGGTGCCCGCGACGACGGGATCCTTCGCCAGATCCGGATCCAGCTCGCGGGCGAACTCCTTGGCGAGTTGGTCCGGACTGCAGACGAACGTCACTCGGGGTTGGCGGTTTCGGGGTCGAGGGCGCTTTCTTGCTTTCATGCTCCTGGTGTCGGACCGGTTCGAGAAGCGGTTGCGAGAAAGATGTCCCGGGAGGGAGCTCGTCGCGAGACCGGTCGGACGTTCTTCGGCGATGCTTGGGGCTGGATGGCGCGCCGGCCAGCTATTTGTGAGGGGTTCAGTTGGTCGGGGACGGACCACCACCGCGCACCAGTTGACTGGGCGGTCATGGGGCGCGACGATGCTGCGTCATGGGGTGCCCGGTGCTGGGGGATGCGCAGCGCGGACGAGTTCGCTTGATCGGCACACCCGACGTCGATGCCACGCGCCGCGAGGTTGTCGCAGAGGCCGAACGTGGAACCGTTCGCTCCACTGTGGTGAGCGTACAGTGGGAATTGGCTCCACCTCCGGATGAGCGGCAGAGTCACCTCCTGGAGGCGCTCGCGGAGGCTGCGAGGTCGCTGTGGCCCCAGTGGTACGCGACCGTTGACGAACGCTTCGATCGCCAGCGATGGCCTCGCGCCGAGGTCGAGTGCCGTCTTGCAGGCGCGCGTGTCGCGGCCGCCGGGGTCAGCGCCAGCTGGTTCAGAAAGGCGTGGCAATACTGCCAGAACGACCGTTCACCGGTGTTGCGGCGGTTCGCTGCTGCTGAGCAACTGCGGCAGCTGGCGCTGGCTCTCGACCCCACTGGCTGCACGCTGCTCCTTGCCGTACGTCACGCGGCTGCCCCCTCCGAGCGCGTGTACGCCCTCGCGCGCTCCGCCGAATGGGCCGCGCTCCAGACTGAGGCGAGGGTGCTTCTCATCGTCCCCGCCGAGTGGCGCGGGCGTGTCGAGCTGGATGTGGTCAGCTACGCGGCTGCAGAGCACGTTCCCGTGATGGACGATCCGCCGCTCGACTCGGAGCCGTCCCCGGCGATCCGGGACGATCGCCCGCTGGTTCTCGTGGAACCCCATGCGGGAACGCCGCATCCAGGGAGCGCGGCCGAGAAACGTCTCGCTGACGTCCTGTCGCGAGATCGCGAGCTGGGCGGGCTATTCCGACACAACCAAGTGGTGCCTGGTTACCTGGACACGCGGTACCGGGTTGACTTGGTGTGGCCGGATGGTCGCGTGGCTGTCGAGATCGACGGATCCGAGCATCGGGGGGCCGCCCACTACCGCGCGGACCGTGAGCGCGACTACCGGCTACTCCTTGCGGGATACGCCGTGCTGCGTGTCACCAACGAAGACGTGCTCGAAGATACGGCGCTTGTCGTGGAGAAGCTCCGCAACGTCGTTCGCTTCCGTCGCGAGGAGAGAGAAGCATGACCTTTCAACCCAATCCGAGGCAATCCCTGGTCCTGTGGCGCATGATCGCCGCGGAACGCCCGGAAGACCGCGAACCCATGCTTTCGAAAGTGAGGCCGGCGCTTACCGCGCCGGAGAAGAAAGCCCTCGTTGATGCGGGGTACCTCGATCGGGAGCGACGTGGTCGTGCCAGTTACCTGATCCTCACCGATCGCGCCTGGGCCTGGGCGGGGGGCAACGCCGACATCGAGCTGCCGAAGTCGCAGGACGCGGCGGCGGCGCTCCAGGGGCTGCTGCGTCGTCTGGTGCCGTTCCTGCGACATCGTGATCTCACTCTCGCCGAGGTGTTCGAGGAGAACGCCGGGTGCCCGCCCAGTTCCGAGTTGGAGGACCGCGTTCTCGTCGCAGCCGCCTCTCTCGTTGGTGCCAGCGGTGCCCGGGAGGTGCGGATTGCCGACCTCCGGGAAAGGATGGCGACGGTGCCGCGCAGCGACCTGGACGCCGCGCTCCTCAAGTTGCACGACGCGCGACGGATAGTTCTGTCGCGCGATGACAATACGGCGAAGCTCACCGAAACCGACAGGACTGCCGCGCTCGCGGTGGGAGAAGCGCCGCGACACTTCTTCTATCTGAAGGGCTGACCATGGATCCGACACTGCGGGCCTTGCTGCGCGCGAACTTTGACTGGACGACCCACATCGACGCCATCTGGGAGTCCTTCGATACGGACGTGACTGAGCTGCAGTCCGAGGCGCGAGCCGAACTCGAGCTCAACCTGGACGACCTGGCGGAGGAGCGGTCGAAGCATTCCCCGCTCGGGGTGCCGCTGGTTGGCATGGCAGGCTCCGGGAAGACTCACCTGCTCGGAGCGCTCCGGAAGAGCGCACTGAAGCGCGGCATGTGGTTCGTCCTCGTCGACATGACCGACGTCAGTGACTTCTGGGAGACGGTCCTTCTGGGCTATTTGCGATCATTGCAACAGCGAGGGACCGACCCGGGGCAACGTCAGATCGATACCTGGTTGTCCCGCTTCGTGACCCGCTATGGGGAGCGGAAGCAGCGCTCTCGCCCGATTCCTTCGCAGCGGCCACCGGGGCTAATCAATACCTGCAATGCGCTCATTGCGGCGCTGGGGAAGGATCACTCGGAGGCGGCGCGCGAGCACGCGGACGTGTTGCGCGCGCTCATCCTCTTCGCCTGCGATCACGCCGAGATCAACGATCTCGGATACAAGTGGCTCCAGGGTATCGGGATCGACGAGGACGAGCGACATCATCACGGGTTCCGCGAAACGCAGCGGTCTCCCGTGAGCATCGTTCGGGGCTTGTCCTGGCTGCTGTCCCTGCAGAGTCCGACCGTTCTGGCGCTCGATCAGCTGGATGCCATCGTCGCCGAGCACAACCTCGCCGGAGAGACCGACGATATCGAGCCGAGCGAGCAACAACGGGCCTCTCTGGCAATCATTCAGGGGATCGCCGGGGGCCTGATGGCCCTGCGCGACGTGACGCGCTCCACTCTCTGTGTTGTCTCGGCTCTTGGAGCGACGTGGCCCGTGCTCGAGCAGCGTTCCGTGGCCAGCATGGTGGACCGATACCATGAGCCATTGCGGCTGGATGCGGGAACCTCAGAAGCGAGTATCCGGCAGCTCGTGATGAAACGTCTGGGGCAGGCATACTCGGCAGCGGGTCTGGCGGTCCCGTATCCGAGCTATCCCTACACGGATGCGTTCTTCTCCAAGCACCAGCGAAATACTCCGCGCGAGGTGCTCAAGGCCTGTGATGCCCATCGTCGCGCCTGTCGGAGGTCCGGGAGTATTCATGAGACCGATGCCGTGGTCGCCCCCACGTCGTCCAGAGGCTTGGGTTCCGTCGCTGGAATTGGCGAGCAGGTCGACGGGTTGGCGCAGGCGGCTCGCATCGACGAGATGCTCGGTGACAAGACCGAACGGAAGCTGGATGTCCTCATCGAGACTGCCTGCGTCGCGATCCTTCGAGAGCAGCGCCTTCCCGATTCGGCGCTGGCTCGTGTCGACAAGGACTTTGTCGGTACTGGCGCCTACGATCCGCTGCATGCTCGTATTCGTCTGATCCTGACGGAGCAGAACGAGAGAGAACGCCATCACTCGTTTCGATTCCTCCAGCAACAAAACCCGCGGGCGTTTCAGGCAAGGTTGAAGGCCGCGATCACCGCCTCCGGCATCGACCATGCGCTGACTTTTCGCCGTCTCACCATCCTTCGCATTGGCGCCCCGCCAGGGGGCGATGCGACACGGAAATTGCTGGACGAGCTCGCTGCTCGAGGGGGGGGCCTCATCGAACCCAGCGAAGCCGAGCTGAGGGTGCTCCACGCTCTGTCCCAGCTGATTGACGCCACCGAGGAACCTCCCGGGCTTGACGAGTGGCTGCGCCTGGAGCAGCCGGTGTCCAAGCTCCCGAGCTTTCGCCAAGCTGCGGCATGGCTGTTCGCCGATCTGGAATCAGCTGCGCGCTCCAAACCCACCAGCGTGCGGGAGATGGCGACTCCAGGTACCACTTCGACTTCAGGTGCGAATGCGACACCGAGGGTGGCGGGGAACGCGGCGGCTGGTGCGCGGGCGGGAACTGGCAACATGTCGGAGATCCCCCTGGGGCGAACACCGGATGAGGTGGTCACGGTCGACCTGGGATCCCTCGCCAACCACACTTGCGTACTGGCTGGCTCTGGATCTGGGAAGACGGTCTTCCTCCGCCGCATCGTCGAGGAGGCGGCGCTGGCCGGCGTCCCGAGCATCGTGCTCGACGGGGCGAACGACCTCGCGCGGCTGGGAGAGCGTTGGCCGACTCGGCCTGGAGTGTTCAGCGACGAGGATGCGGAGAAGGCATCCCGCTACCACGAACGGACGGAGGTGGTTGTCTGGACGCCAGGGATCACGAGCGGTAATCCCGTTTGCCTCGACCCGATACCGGATTTCTCGTCGTTGACCGACGATAGCGACGAGACCATCGACCAGTTCAACGGGGCGGTGAGCATGGCCGAGTCGAATCTGGGTCCACTCGTCGCTTCGGGGAGGAGCGCCAAGGCCAAGCGCATGCGGGCGATCCTGACTGCCGCTCTCCAGCGCTTCGGCAAGCGGGGTGGTGGAAAGCTTGGCGAGCTCATCACGCTTCTGCGCGACCCTCCTGACGACGTCGTTGACGGGTACGCGAACGGCGAGAAAATGGCGCAGGAGATTTCCGAGCTCTTGCTGGCCGCGGCCAAGACGGATCCGCTGTTGGGGGGGACCGGCACCGTGCTCGATCCTGCCCAGCTGCTGCGTGCTTCGAGTCCGGACAAGGTTCGCGTCTCGGTGGTCAACTTGGCTGGTCTCCAGGGACTCGACGCTCAGCGGCAGTTCGTGAGCCAACTCGGAATGGCGCTCTTCACCTACGTGAAGAAGCACCCGGCCAGCCCTGGCGCTCTGCTCGGTCTGTTCGTCGTGGACGAGGCGAAGGACTTCGTGCCGGCCACCAGCAGCGTGCCGGGCAAGGACAACCTGATTCGGCTCGTGGCCCAGGCCCGGAAGTACGGGCTCGGAATGCTCTTCGCCAGCCAGGCGCCCAAGAGCATCGACCACAACATCGTCGCGAACTGCTCCACCTTGCTGATCGGCAAGGCGAACTCGCCCACGGCAATCGCCACGGTGCAGCAGCTCCTGCAGAACAAGGGTGGAAGCGCCGCCACCGGGAAGGACGTGGGCAAGCTCCCCACGGGCACGTTCTACGCTTCTACTCCGAAGATGCCGAAGCCTCGCAAGGTCACTTCCTCCCTTTGTCTCTCGTACCATCCCTCGAGCCCTCCTTCCGAAACAGAGGTGGTCGAGCTGGCGCGGAGAAGCAGGGCGACCTTCCGCGCGACCTGAGGTTTGCGGTTCTGGAAACGCGCATTTGTAGAGCGCCTGGCAGGTGACCGGGCAGTCGCAAGTGTTGTCGTGACTGACGAGCGGCAGGGGTGATAGATTCTTCGGATGCTCAGAAATCCAGTCTTCACTCCCGCGGTCCTGCTCCCCATCTGTCTTGCTGTCGCGTGCGGTGGCAAGTCTTCCTCCGAGGAGAGCGGAGGGGGGACCGGAGGCGCGTCCGCCGGTAGCGCCGCGACGGGTGGGGCAGACACCGGAGGGGCTCAGGTCGGTGGCTCCGAGTCTGGCGGTGCAGCCCCCGGCGGGGCCATGCCGGGTGGGGCGTTGCCCGGCGGTGCGCCGAGCGGTGGAACCGCCGTCGACGGTGGCGCCGGCGCGTCCGAGGCTGGTGGAACTGCGACCGGTGGGGCAGCTGGTGGCGCCGAGGCAGGGGGTGCGGACACCGGGGGGATGTCCACGGGCGGAGCCGCAGGTGGCGCCGAGACCGGTGGCCGTGCCACCGGTGGCGTGACGACCGGGGGCACGCCGAGCAATGCGGGTGCGGGAGGGGCGGCGGGTGCCGCCGGCATGGTGCCGGTGGCTGGCGCGGGCGGTCAGGGTCCGCGCGGTGGTGCCGGCGGGGCTCCCCCGGCGGTGCGCTACGCGGAAGACGACCTCCTGTCCGGCTCTGCCGACGCCACGGTGATGGGCAACGTGCTGGATGACAACGGCAACGGACCGGATGCCGCACCTCCCCGCGGGAGCTTCACGGTCACGGCGGTCAACGGGGACACCGCCGCCGTTGGTGTGCCCTTCACGCTGCCCTCGGGCGCCAGTGTCACCGTCAACGGCGATGGGTCCTTGCTCTACGATCCGCAGGATGCGTACCTCTCGCTCGACACTGGCGAGATCGACACCGACACTTTCACCTACCAGATCACGTCCTCTGCCACCCGTCCAGTCACGGACGAGGGACTGGTCACCGTGACCCTGACCGGCGTCAACGACCCGCCGGTAGCGATCGATGACGCGGCGCGGGTCACCGGGACCTCGGTCATCGAGGCGCTGGCGAACGATTTCGATCCCGAGAACGATCCGGTCGTGCTCCTGGGCGCCTGGGACACCGGGGTGGGCCACGCGCAGGCGCTGGCCGACGGCACGATCTGGTACGAGCCCGGTCTCGCGGGCGAGGTCGTCAGCTACGTGGTCGGCGACACTCTGGCGGCGCCCGGCTTCAACGTGGCGACCCATCACTACGGGTTCATCGATGTCCCGTTCAACTTCGACAAGGCAGACGAGATCATTGCCGGTGCCTACGGTTTCGCCACTGGCTTCCCGATCACGTCTCGCCTTGCCTTCGTCGACCTGGTCGACCCCGACGATGGGGCGACCCTCGATTTTCTGAACGACCTGACCGCACCGGGGCTGGACGGTGGCAACGACGAGCGCCAGTTCGTCGTCGTGGTGACCGGGACACTCACGGTGACCACGGACGACTTCTATCAATTGCGGTTTGCCGGTGGCAGTGCGCAGGGCCGGCTGCGGGTCGACCTCGACGGTGGGGGGACCTTCTCGAACGACGAGGAGCTGGTCCTTCGCGGAGGAGCCACCCCGGAGCACGGGCTGCGTCGGGGCCAGTATGATTTCGAGCTCACGGTGCGGCACGGATCTGGAGCCTTTGGTGCCGAGCTCGCCTACGCCAACAGGACGACCGGGACGTTCGTACTCGTCGGCGATGGATCGCAGGGCATCACGTCGAACAACCTCCGGGCGACGACGTACGACCCGTTCTCCCGTGGCAATATCAACAGCCGGTCCGTGGCCGAGGCGCTGATCGCCGACGGACCCTCCGTTGTCACGTCCACCACTGCCCCGGTCCTCAACCACTCCGAGGCGATCGCGACCACGCGACCGCAGGGCGACTACCCCGACGACCTGGATATCCCGGGCATTCCCGGGGATTCCGCGGTGCACTTCCAGACCAACGATCAGTACGCGGTCGAGGCGACCGCCTACGTGTACGTGCCCGTGGCCGGGCGCTACACCATCGGGGCCAACTTCGTCGGGTCCATTGGCATCACCGTGACCGGTGCGCAGTACGTGAGTGGCACCGGAACCAGCGGCACTCAAGGCGGCATCAACAGCCCTGGTGGTGACACCTTCGGCTACCAGCCGCTCGCGGATCCCGGCACGGTGCTCGGCGTGTTCGACTTCCCGAGCGCCGGTTCCTACCCGCTCCGCGTTGTCTTTGGCTCCCAGAGTGGAGACGGCAACCTCGAGCTCTTCTCCGCGCAGGGTGAGCACACCGCTTTCGACGCCGCCGAGTTTGGGCTGATCGGCAACGGGGGCCTGGTCGTGTTTCAGACTGACCCCACCTTCCTCGGTGGTACCTCGGTGGGACTGGTCGACATCACGCTCGGCACCTGAGCGGCGGGCGTGGACGTCGAGGGGCGCGTCGGCGCCCGGCGCCCGGCGCGCGGAGGTGTCGAGGACGCTGGAGTGTCGCCCGCCGTGGCGGCACTCATCGCGGGCGGTGCGGCGAATCCCCCTCTGGTGACGCGGGCTGGCGAGCCCGCTTGCGATCGCGTCGGCGGTCAGGTTGTCTCCAGGGCGTTGCCCCTCTGGGGGCGGCTCGTTGCCCGCTCCGGAAGTCCTCGCCATGACCAGTCCGTCCGACTCCTTCCAGATCTTCACCGTCGATACCCCGGGCGGTGGTGCCATCGGCATGGCCCCGTGTCCCGGCAGGCCGGCGCCCGGGACGCTGGACGGGGAGGGGAAGGGCGATCTGGACGCGGATCTGCGCGAGGTGCAGCGCTGGGGGGCCACGGTGCTGGTCAGTCTCCTGGACGAGCGGGAGTCCCAGGAGTGCGGGGTGGGTGAGCTTGCCGGGCGACTTCCAGCGGGCATCGAGCACTGCCGGTTGCCCATCACCGACGGCGGAGTGCCCGACGACTCCTGGGAGCGGCTGTGGGCTCACGTCGGGCCCGGGATCCGGCGTCGGCTACTCGCCCGCGAACGCATCGTCGTGCACTGTCGGGCGGGACGGGGGCGCAGTGGCGTGGTCGCGGCACGACTCCTGGTCGAGCTGGGATTGCCGGCGCGGAAGGCGATCGCCGCGGTGCGGGCCGCGCGCACCGGCGCGATCGAGAATGGCCTGCAGGAGCGCTACGTGCGCAAGCAGCGGGCGGTGGTCGAGGCACCCAGCGTGCGCCCGTACCATCGTCTGGAACCGGGGCGCGTCAGTCGCTATCGCGGCTGCCTCCTCGGTGGGGCAGTGGGAGATGCGCTGGGGGCGGCGGTCGAGTTTTCCCCGCTCGCCGAGATTCGACGCAGGTACGGACCCCAGGGGATCCAGCGACCCGATCGTGCATACGGCCGCGTGGGGGCGATCACTGACGACACCCAGATGACGCTGTTCACGGCAGAGGGGTTGTTGCGCGGCGCGGTGCGTCAGGCCAAAAAGGGGATCAGTGATGCGCGGGACGTCGTTGCCCACGCCTACCTGCGCTGGCTCCACACGCAGGATCCCGACGTTCGCCTCGCGCCGAGCGACCCGCCGGGCCTGCTGCTCGGGGTGCAGGAGCTCTACAGCGCGCGCGCTCCGGGGGCCACCTGTCTGCAGTCCCTGCGGCACCGCGTCGACCACCCCGACGTCTGGCCCGCCGCCAACGACTCGAAGGGTTGTGGCGGAGTGATGCGCGCCGCGCCAGTCGGGCTCATCGCGGCGACCCTCGGCCAGGATCCAGCGCGAACCTACGAGATCGGGTGCGAGGTCGCCGCCGTCACCCACGGTCATCCGACGGGTCAGCACCCGGCGGGTGCCTTCGCGGTGATGGTGGCGGAGCTGGTCCGTGGCCAAGCTCTCGACGCGGCGCTCGCGACGGCACAGCGACTTCTCGCGGACCGCGATCCCAATCGCGAGACGCTCACCGCGCTCCAGCAAGCCCGCGAGCTCGCGGTGAGCGGCACCCCGGAGGAGCGGGCCCTCGTCGAGCTGGGTGAGGGCTGGGTCGCGGAGCAGGCTCTGGCCATCGCCGTCTTCTGCGCGCTGCGCGCGTCGTCTCTGGAAAGCGGGGTGCTGCTGGCGGTCAACATCACCGGTGACAGCGACTCGACTGGCGCGATCACTGGCAACCTGCTCGGCGCCGAGCGCGGCCTGCACGAGATCCCCGACGCCTGGCTCGACGTGCTCGAGCTGCGGGAGCTCATCACCGAGGTGGCCGACGATCTGTGCAGCGCAGCGCTGTGGGAGGTGTCGGAGCAGGGAGGGCGCGACGACGCCTACTGGTGGGCGCGATATCCGGGATTCTGAGTCTTCAGATGTCGTCTTGCCAGTTCGGCTGGAGGTGGCCCGTGCCCCCCCGACTGGCTAGAGAGCGGCGAAGAAGTTCCAGATCGCCGCCCCCGCGAATGACGGCCAGTTGTGGCCGTCGCTGTGCACGCACCAGTGTACGGGCATGCCCGCCATGCAGCCCTCGTAGGCGACGCACGGTGACGGATCGACCGGCGTCGTTTCCGTGCCGCACTGGTTGTTCGACGCCCAGAGATCGCGGGAGTTCTCCCCGCTCGAGAAGTCGACCGTCTCGTCGTTGTCGCCGTGGGTGATCCACGCGGCAATGGGATCGGCGCATCCGGTACTACCACCCCAGGGCGGCCCCCCCGCGACTGGCGCGATGGCACGCAGCACACTCGCCCGACTGCAGCCGAGTCGGTTGGAGAAGAAGCCTCCGAAGCTGTGCCCGGTCGCGAACAAGCGAGCCGTGTCGACGCAGTACTCCGTCGACACGGCCTCGACCAGCGCGTCGAAGAAGGCCAGGTCGATGCCGTTGGCGTCGAGATCCCAGCCGGGCTCACCGCCGTCGGTCGGTAGACCGTCGGGATAGACGAAGATGGCCTGGTCCCCCGCGGCCTGCTCGATCCGGAAGTACATCCGAGCCAGTGCTCCGCTACCGCCCAGTCCGTGCCAGGCGAACACGACCGGCATCGGCACGTTGGGATCGTAGCTGGCAGGGACCGACAAGACGTAGCTGCGTGCGGTTCCGTCGACCTGCAGGTCGCGGTCTTGCTCGCCGGTGGGCGCGCCCGGTTGCCCGCAGCCGGTGCTAGGAGGACCGCCGGAGCCGCCGACACCAGGGTCGCCGCCGGTGGCCGCGCCGCCGCCGGTGGCCGCGCCGCTGCCGCCGAGATTGGCGCTGGTGCTCCCCGTGCCGGGATCTCCTCCGGTGGCGTCCGCGCCACCGCTCTCCGAGTCATCGTCGGAGCTCGAGCCACTGGAGCAGCCGAGCGTCGCGCCAGCGAAGGCGAGCGCGAGCCAGCCGAGCGATACCAACACCTGCGTTCTCATGCGAACCTCCTCCCCGACCATCGTTGGCAAGCTTACAGTGAGCAACGCTTGCGTCGATCGCCAATGTGGATGGAGCCCCTGCCCCTCACCCGGGGGTCATTCGTGGCCCTGGCGCGCCCGCTGGGTCGCAGATGACCCTCACCTCGCTACTGTTTCGTGGCGCCGGGCCTTCTTTGACCGCGCGTCGGGCGGACCCGTGGCGCCCCTTGCGAGTCCCTCGTGGAGAGCTCGTTTCTCCGGGGCCGTGCTCGAGGAACCCCCGAGTCTTCATCCTGGAGCCGCTGGCGCTGTCACTCGACGACGACCCTGGCCGTGGAGAAGTCGATCCTCCCGCTGTTGTCCTGAGCTTCGACGAGGAGCATGGCCTCGTGCAGGCCGCCGAGTGGCAGGCCCAACCCCTCCCACTGCGAGAAATGCTCGGAGATGGAGATATGCCCGCAGCGCCGCGGGGTATCCCTCACGCTGAAGTACTGCTCGAAGGTCTCACTGTCACCTGTGATGGCGGGCTTGTTCTCCCGAAGCTTGGTCCAGACATCGTAGACGGCGCCGTCGACCTGGATCGTGCCGGCGTGGTTGCGCGGGGTTCCATCCGAGGACGTCCCCGCGGGTTTCGTGCTCCCCCAGTCGTCCAGGATGTAGTACTCGCGGAGCGGATTGACGGTCCACCCGTAGACACCGACGTACAGAAAGCCGCCGTCGCCGGTCTTCGTCTCCGCGAAGTCGGCGGAGATGGTGCCGATCTGCTCATGGGTCCTAGTCTGATCGAAGCCCAGACCGACGCGCCCCAGGAAGTCCTCCACCCCGTCCCAGGTGGCGCTGAAGGTCGCATCCACCCCAGAAACCGTCATGCACCCGGAGCCTGTGCCGCTGGCCCAGAGCTCGAAGGTGTAGCCGGACCCCGCATCACCGCGGATGTTCGAGCAGTACTGGGTTCCGCCGGTCGGGGGCGCTGACGATGGGCACTGCCCGGGGGCGCCGCTGGCGCCGCTCGCTCCGCCATGAGTGGCGCTGCCCGCGGCACCTGCGGCGCCGGCGGCGTTCGAGTACCCTGCGCCGGCGGCGTGGCCACCCGCGCTCGTGGCTCCGGTTCCGCCGGTCGGCGCGCCGCCGGTCGCGCTGCCGCCGGTGGGAGGCCCGCCCCCCGTCAGCGCAACTCCGCCGGTGGCGGACACCCCTCCAGTGTTCGGCATACCTCCGCTGCTGGTGTCACCGCCTGAGCCCGTCGCCCCTCCGGAGCTCGGTCCCCCGCCAGTGCTCACCGCTCCGCCCGTTCCTGGGATCCCTGCTCCTCCCGACGACTCGGTGGCTCCGGCTCCCGCATTCCCGCTGGGGGAGGTGGTGTCGTCGTGGCTGCAGCCCGCCAGTATCCCTCCGGTCAGGCAGGTCATTGCGGCTAGCGACACGCAGCAGCGGTTCAGACGCCCCATGATTGTCTGCATGCCCGCAACTTCCCGACCTGATCGGTGGTGTTCGCTGGCGGGCCGCGCTGGCCGTACGCGGGGAGGGTTTGGTGGCGGGAATCAGTAAGCTTTTCGGATATCTGCCTCCGGCGGAGGCGGGGAGTGCTCGAGCCACGGGAATGACGACGCTGTCTCTCGATCGCCTGCTGGCCAGGATGGGCTGACACGGTGGCGCTAGGGCGCTCGAGGCAAGCCCGGCGCGCGGATTCCCCTCTCGACCCTGGTGTGCGATGCGGCATCGTCCGGTACAACGCCTGTCGGGCTCACTCCCGGTGAGTCGACCGGCTCGAGGACCCAGCATTGAAGCCATCCCCCTGGAACCTACGCCAGCTCGCTCCCGTCCTCCTCGCGGCGGGGCTGATCGTCCTTCTCTGCCTCGGCCTGACTGACCGCGTCTTGGCTCAGCGGCTGTTCGTCAGCACGGCCTACTACTTCCTGATGGTGACGGTACTCTGCTGGCTCGGAGTCCACCTGTACGCGGCGCGGGACGTGCGCTGGGGCACCATCGTCGGATGGGCGAGGGAGAACTGGCCGGGGATCGTCATCGCGCTGGGGGTCACCACGATGGCGGCAGTGGCGGTCGAGCCCGCGCTGCGGGTGCTCTCGGACGAAGCCAACCTGGTGGGGACGTCGAAGAACTTCTTCGCGAGTCGAAGCCCAACCTTCACCGTCTCGGGCAAGTACTACTACGGTAGCTACTGGGACGTGGATGTCGCCATCGACCAGCGGCCGAATCTATTCCCGTTTCTAGTCAGTCTCGTGCATGCCGCGCTCGGTTACGCCTACGACAACGTCTTCGTGTTCAACCTGATGGTGCTGCCCGTGTTCCTGCTGGTGTCATACCGGCTGGCGAAGGCTCTGGGGGGCGAGACGCAGGGCATCGTGGCGTCACTGCTGGTGGTGGCGCACCCCATCGTGCTGATCTCCGTGCGGTCGGGTGGCTTTGACTTCTTCACCGCGTTCCTCGGCTTGCTGGTGCTCAAGAGTCTGCTGGACTTCCTGCGTGGCAAGCGCCCAGAGCAGTTGGCGATGCTGTGGCTGAATCTCTGTGTGTTTGCCGGAGCGCGCTACGAGTCAGTGCTCTTCGTTCCGGTCATCGTGGGGCTGCTGCTCGTCTTCCGCGCCGTGTCGTGGCGGAAGCTGCGACCGTTCGCGCTCATCTACGCGCTGACGCCAGCCTTTCTCTTGCCCCGCATCTGGCTGTGGTTCTTGCGCGGCACCGTTCCCCGGCAGGACCCTGGCACGGTCACCTTCGGCTTCGGGAACTTCTTCACCAACCTGGCCGAGTACTTCCAGCCACTCCTGGAGCCCATGCGCGCCGCCTCGGTGCACTCCTCGATCGTCATCGCGCTGGGAGCGGTCGGTGGCATGGCGGGGCTACGCTGGGTGGTGCAGCGAGGTCGCACTCGCGGCTGGAAGTCGGCTCAGACGAGGTGGGCCGCGTTCGTGGTGGCGTGGATGCTGCTGCAAGCCATCGTCGTCTTTGCCTACGTGTGGGGGCGCGCCCAGTACCCGTCGTCCGCTCGCCTCGTCATCTCCATCGATCTCTTCTTCTCGCTGGCGGCCGCCTGGACACTGGTCCGGGCATTCCGGCGGTGGAACGCGCTGGCCCCGATCCTGGTCGCCGCCGGCGCCGTGGCCATGGCGTTGCCGGTGGCGTCCCAGAGCCGGATGATGAGCCGGCTGACACAGACGCGAGAGAGCGACGTGACCTGGCGCTTCTTCGCGCAATTACCCGACCGACGGATCCTCATCGTCACCGACCGTCCCAACCACTTCACGATCATGGGATACGGGGCGATGAGCTTCGAGAACGCTCGTCGTGACGCCCATCTCTTCACCGCCCTGGAGCGTCGCCTGTTCCAGGATGTCTACGCGATCCAGCAGATCCGGTTGTCCTCCAAGGAACCGCTCCCTGGCTACGAGCTGTGGATCGACCGGCAGGTGGAGACGGTGCTCGAGTTCCAGAACGACGCGGATGTACTGGTGCGCGTCGTTCGCTTCGTTCGTTGACGGCGCGGGCGCGAACGCTGCTGGGTGGGTGCTATTCGAAGTCGTAGAGCGTGTAGGCGTCGACCTCGAGCGCGGGGTGGTCTCGCAGCTCGGGGGGCCAGTTGACGCGGTCCCCGCGCTGGCGGACGAGCCACCGGATGCCGAAAGCTCGCAACGTACCGACCACGAGCTGAGGCTGGCGCATGAACAGGATCCGATCCACGGCTGCCGATCGCGCCGCCAGCATCTCGCGGCGATAGGGCATGTTCGTCAGCGTGTGGGCCACGAAGGTCTTGCGCTCCGACAGTGCCGCGATGGCGTAGAAGCGGTCGAACTGTGTATCCTGGAAGACGTCCTCTGGTCCCCCATGCGCGCGCATGTGCTCGGCAATGCGGACGAGGGCGACGGGGAGTCGCACCGGCGAGATCCGCGGCATCGCCCACATCAGCTGCACCCCTGGCCCGAGGGACGCGGGAACGACCATGAGCAGCGCGATCACCCCGAGGAGGAGGGGGCGGGCGAGGTGACCGACGCGGGGGGATTTCGTGAGGAGGAGCCCCAGCGCGCCACCGACCCACGCGGCGACGAAGAAGTACACGATCATGATGGGACGATGCAGCAGCTCGTCTGGCGTGCTGCTTCGCATGTCGAGGGCCAGGCCGAAGAACATCAACAGAAAGTTGAGCAGGAGCAGGAGCGGAAATGCGAGGTGGAGCAACGCCACGCGGCGGCGCAGGACGAGCACCAGGATGACGAACAGCGGCAATGTGGCTCCCAGCGCCGCGAGCAGGACGTAGGGGATGCCATAGAGGAGGTTCGTGGCGGGCGAGAATCCGCGTCCCAGGTGCCCCTCGAGGAACTCCTGGAGCGGGCCAGGCGAGTGGAAGGTCCCGACCAGATGGAGGATCTCGCTGATGCTGGAACCGTCGAACCGGATCAGCGGAACGCCCGGTACCTGCTGCCCGACCCAGAGCGCCAGAACGTAGAAGGCACCTGCGCCGGCGACCCAGAGGGCGCGCTTCCTGAGACCGATCTCGGCGCGAAAGAACAGGGCGGGAACGAGCAGGAGCAAGAGCGAACTGGCGATGACGTAGTGCAGCTTGTAGGCGACGAGGATGCCGGCCACGACCCAGCCCGTCACGAGCTGCAGTCGACTGCCGTGAGTACACCCCTGCAGCACGAACAGCCATGCGACGGCCAGCAGCGCCAGGCCGTAGGTGGCGCTTGGCGAGATCTGGGTCAGCCAGTGATAGGACATGAAAGGATTCGCGATGCCTTGTTGCGATCCATCGGGGGTGAGAAGCAGCGCTGCCGCAGCGGCCAGGCCAGGCCAGGGCCCCCACAGGGAGCCAAAGAATGAGTAGGCAGCGAGGCCCGCGAAGAAGACGCCCAAGGGCGTGAGAATGCCCGCGAAAGCGGTGTAGGAGTGGATCGCCGACACTTGCCTCACGAAGGCCGGGAGCAGGTAGACTCCGTAGTGGTAGAGCCGGGCGGGAACGCCTTCCATGCGGAAGTCGTGAATCGTCGACGCACCGTGTCCCTCGGCAAAGATGCGAATGTGCACGGCATGGTAGAAGCCATCGATCCAGGGCTTGAACACCACCACCCTGCCTCGCTCCAGGATGGGGTCCAGCGAATCCTGGCACCACAGTGTCGTAGCGATGACGCAGACGCTGAGGACCCAGAGGCTCGCCGCGCTCCCTTCCTGCCGCTCCCTCCGGATCGCGAAGAAGGTGCCCGCCCCGAGCGCGGAGACGATGGCGAAGTTGGCCACGATCCCGAGCGGTGAGAGCCAGGCGAGCACCAGCAGCGCCGTGTTGACGACTGCGTAGCCGACGAGCAAACGCAGTGGGAGCTCGAAGAGGACCCCTCTGGCCAGTCCGGGGATACTCGCCACGACAGAGCCGGTGACGTAGAAGGAGAAGAACAGCAGCTCGCACGCGAACAGGGTCCAGAACGAGAACGAGCCGCCCGCCGCCGCCACCCAGGCGGAGACGAGAACCCCGATGAGGGCGACGGCGACCAGGTCGGACCGGTTGTAGGAGACGACCATGTCGCGCAACACCCGAGGGTAGAGCCTGTGCATCCTTTCTGCTGTCGATTCCATTTCACTCATCGCTTCTCGCGGGGCTCGCTGCTCGACCCACTCTCGCCCGGAGCTGGAACGGAGTCAGTGGCGCGACGTTGGGTTCCCTCCAGGGTCCGGCGTCCCTGGAAGAAACCGGGGATGACGCGCTGGCCGAGCCACATTCCGAGGAACAGGGGGACCGCGCGTCGCGGATAGAACAGCTTCCGACGCCGCGTACGGGCGAAGTGGGCGATCGCCTGCACGGCTCCATCGAGGGAGCCCGAGAACGAGTCTCTGACACGCACCGTCCACGAAGGAAACCGTGCTTCCATCGTGTGGATCGAGGTGGGTACCGGACCGAGCATGACCTGCTGGAAGACCAAGTCCGTTCCGGAATACATGCGGGACCAGACCTCGAAGCAGCTGGTGAGCGCCCGCTTGCTGGTGAAGTAGCCGAGTCCGTAGGGATTGCCGACGTAGTGGGCGAGGGAACTGATCGCCACCACGTGCCGAGGAGTGCGCCCTGGTGGCAGCTGGGTGATCGGCTCGATGAAGTGCAGGACGCCGTAGAGGTTGGTGTCGACGACGGACCGGTACGCGGCCAGATCGAACGAAAGGTCGTTGTCGACCCGATTGATCCCTGCGTTGAGGATGAAGAGCTCGGGCAGCTCGTCGGTGCGAGTCAGCCCTTCGAGGAGCCCTCGGATGGTCGCGGCGTCGCGGACGTCCACACACTCGAAGCGGACCGACGGATAGCGGGACTCGAGCTCCGGGTCACGGCGACGGTTCACCGAGACGACCTTCGCGCCAGCTCTCGCGTAGTGGTCGAGCAGGCCGCGACCCACTCCCGAGGTCGTTCCGGTGATGAGCACGCGGCTAGTACGACAACCCGGAACGAACTTGCGAGCTGCTGTACTAGTCTTCATCTCCCTCCGGTACGGGCCCGCGGGGTGAGCGCGGGGCAGGGGTGCTACGCCCACGCGCCCGAATGAAGTCGTCGAGCGCCGCGGGGTTGGTGAGGTGGATCCCCCCGTGTCGCAGCGACCTTCTGATGAACCGAGGGCGGCGCTTGGTTTCCTCCACGATCTTGATCACGTACTCGCCCAGGACGGCCAGGGCCAGAAGGTGAAGGCTGCCGAAGAAGCTGATGAGCGCGATGAGGGTGGAGATCCCGTGGGGGACTTCCGGGCGGCGCAGCGCATCGACTCCCAGGTAGCCAAGTGCCAGGACGGAGAGCGTCGTCAGGGTTGCGCCCAGGTAGCCGAGGAGCTCAATCGGCACGAAGGTGAACGAGAAGATCCCCTTGCGCGCCCACCAGAGGTTCTTCAAAAAGCTGTGGGTCGAGCGCCCGAAGGCGCGCCTGGGGCGCACGTAGGCAACGCCCGTCTGCCGAAAGCCAACCCAGGCCCGCAGCCCCCGCAGGAACTGGTCGGTCTCGGGCAACGCGAGGAGGACATCGACGACGCGGCGGTCGATCAGCGAGAAGTCGCCTGCGTCGAGCGGCATCGGCACATCCGAGAGCCCGCGAAAGACCCGGTAGAACCCGCGCATCAGCAGCGCGAACGCCACCGAGCCCTCGCGTTCCCGGCGCTGTCCGTAGACGACCTCATAGCCTTCTTGCCACTTCTCGAAGAAGTCGGGGATGAGCTCCGGGGGATCCTGCAGGTCGCCGTCGAGGAGAATGACGGCGTCACCCGTGGCGACCTGCATGCCACTGAGGAATGCGCTCTGCGAGCCGAAGTTCCGGGAGTGTTCGATCGCGAGAACCCGGTGGTCTTGCTCCGTCAGCCTCGCGAGCACGGCGTCGGCGCGGTCGGGGCTACCGTCGTTGACGAAGATGATCTCGTACTCGACGCCGAGCGACGACAGCACGCGGGTGAGCCGCTCGTGCATGGGGAGGATGGCGGGCTCGTCCCGGTAGCAGGTGACGATGGCGGAGAGCGTGGCAGGGGCAGGGTCAGTCACGGAGGAGTCCTTCCAGCCGTGAGACCAGCGCCGGACCGCGCAAGCCGTTCTCTTCCTGATGCCAGCGCTGGCTGCCGTAGCGCCCGGAGGGGTAGCCGTGGGCGTGGAGGCAGCTCAGGGAGGAGGGGAGCACGCCGGTGGTCAAGAGCCGGTGGCTGAGGGCTTCGGCCAGTCCCCCTGCCTGGTAGTGCTCTTCGATGGTGGCGAGGCGGCCCTTCTGCCGAATGCTGGCCGCGAGTTCGGCGGGGATATTCTCGAGCGGGAACGTCCCGACTGTCCAGATCTCGAGCTCATCGAGCAGGCCCGCGGCCTCCTTCTCGTACAGCCCCTGGACGACCGGGCCCATCGCGATGACCACACAGCTACGCCCGGGCTTGAGCTGGCGCCAGGGAGCAAACGGCGGGACCTCGCCGGGGAGCTTCGCGGGAACGTTCAGGCGCAGGTAGTTCGGGAGCGGGTCCTCCGCCATCGCGTGCACTACCTGCGCGACGTCCGCCGCCACGACGGGAACATAGATCCGCATGTGGGGTAGTGCGCGCATGGCGGCGACGTCCTCGAGCGCATGATGGGTGGCGCCCATGATGCCGTAGCCATATCCACCTCCGTTCCCCACCAGCTTGACGGGCATGCGGTGCAGGCACACGTTGTCGCGGATCTGGGCGTAGGGGCGCAGCGTCACGAACGGCGACATGCTGTACACCCACGGGAGCTGCCCCTCGCGGGCCAGACCCGCGGCCAGCGAGATCACATTCTGTTCCGCGACGCCGGCATTGACGAACCGTTCGCCGAACACTCGAGCAATCTCCTCCACCGCCTGGTAGCCGAGGTCACCCGTGATGAACACGAGATCGGAGCGCTGGCCATAGAGCTCCACCAGAGCCCGGGCGAACTCAGCCCGCA
The DNA here is from genome assembly GCA_050304295.1 of Polyangiaceae bacterium. Taxonomy (GTDB): domain Bacteria; phylum Myxococcota_A; class Polyangia; order Polyangiales; family Polyangiaceae; genus JAFGBI01. Next base: position 28,040 of record JBNLDK010000066.1, on the reverse strand, counting down.
TCGTGGTAGCCCCGGAGCGCGTTCTCGTGAGCCAGCGTCACTTCTGCCAGCGCCTGATCGTACTGGGCGTCGGTCATTGGCAGGTAGTGACAGTCCACGGTGTCGCGCATGAAGCTGACCCCATGCCCTTTCACGGTATTCGCCACAATGACCACTGGGACGTCTGCCGGGGGCCGGCATGCTTCGCGGGCGGCGTGGAGCGCCTCTAGATCGTGCCCTTCGACGCTGAGCACGCGGAAGCCAAACGCCCGGAGCTTGTCGTCGAGAGGTTCCAGCGCCATCACCTCCTCGGTGCGGCCGAGCGCCTGGATGCGATTTCGGTCGATCAGCCAGATGACGTTGGTCAGCCGATGATGGGCGATGAAGAGCGCGGCTTCCCAGACACTGCCTTCGTTGAGCTCGCCATCGGAAGTCACACAGAAGAAGCGTCGCTCTTCGCGGCGGAACCGGGCGCCGAGCGCCATCCCCGCGCACAGCGACAGCCCGTACCCGAGACTGCCCGTGGCGAAGGGAATGTCGTGGATGACCCCGACCGGTGGCAGCGCCGGGAGGTGGGTCCCCTCGGCGTAGAACGACTCGATTTGCTCCGGGGTCAGTCGGTTCAGCTCGGCCAGGAGGGAGTAGAGCGCGGCGGCGGCGTGCCCCTTGGAGAGCACGAGCGTGTCGCGTTCGCGCATCCAGCCGAACTGGAGAAACACCAGCAATTCGGCACAGGAAAGCGAGCTGCCCACGTGTCCCGCATGAGCTCGGTGGTACATCGCCAGGAAACGCTTCTTCACCGAGAAGACGCGCTCCTGCAGCATCATGAGCTCGGCGGTCTTGGGGTCGCGTTTCATCCGTCGTGTCGTTTCGGTCCCGGCAGCCCGAGAGACGCCGCCCAGGCTACTCAACGAACCCGCACCCAGCAACGTCTCGGCCGCCCGGCGCACCCGCACGCTCCCGGCGGCGCTCAAAGGCCTTACCCGGGCAGAAGAAAGCCCCAGTCCCTGGCGAGATCCGAGCTGCCCGGGAGTGGGAACGTGGTGGAGTTCGGCTTCTCGGGAGCCAAACTCCGCCACCATCAGGTGCTACTGGCCGTATCCCGCCTCGACGATATTGGCGTGAATGGCGTTGTCGGTTTCTGTGGAGGGATAGCCCGCGACGATGGCGCCCTCGTAGAAGGTTCCCTCGCTGGCGTTGTTGTTGCTGTAGCAACAGTCACCGCCGGCCCCCATGAGGACACCGCCTTCCTTCCGCATCGGGTTCTTCGATCCGGGGAGGGCCCCATCCCACATGGTGGTCAATGTTGGCTGGGTGGCGTCGCCTCCCTTTAGCGCGAAGGTGGTCGTCCCGTTGTTCTTCTCCATGGCGGTGACGAACGGGAAGGGCAGGCTCAGGGAGTTGGGGTTGTTGCCCCCGTTGCCCCAGGCCAGCATTCCGTCTTCCATGTCCGCCATGACCCAGGGACCGTTGCCCGCTCCGGTCCCCCAGATCGTGTTGTTCCCGAAGTAGACGGCGTCCATCGTCGGACCGCCATGGTAGTTCCGGTCGAGCTGGCCGTTGCCGTAGTTGTAGCAGCAGCCACCGTTGAAGTGCTCGCCGCTGGTGACCATGTAGATGCCCTGCGGCTCGGCGCCGAGGGGCATGCCGGTCTGGGACCCGTCGTTCCAGTAGGCTTGAGACGGTCTCGTGAAGAGCGAGTAGACCCGATGCCCGCCGACCGTCAGTTCCTCCGCCGCTGCGTTGGCGGCCGTCATTCCACTGTGGCCGCCGACGGTGCTGTCCGGCGTCTGCGCCTCGAGGAAGTTCCCGTTGCCGGTCTGGTCGTATACCCGCCAGATGGTGCAGGCGCTGCCGCCACAGAAGTCATCCTGGACGGAAGCGTCGGCAAAGCCGCCCGGGCCGAGGACGGGGATGTCCTGGAATGTCCCGTCCGCGCGGCGGACCTGATAGAGGTTTCCGTCGAAGTCGGCGAAGAGCGCGCGGACCGTGCTGTGGGCCGCCGCACACTGGATGCCGGCTTCCGCATAGATGTCGCAGGGCTTCGGCGACGTGGGGGGGGCGCCGCCGGTGCCTTCGCCGCCGGTGCCTTCGCCGCCCGTCCCACCGCCGCCACCGGTGGGGGGACTGCCGCCAGTGGGGGGAGTGCCGCCAGTGCTACCACCGGTGCCGCCACCTCCCGTGCCGCCCGTTCCACCGGCGCCGCCGGTGCCAGTGGTGCCTTCGCGCTGGAGCACCACCGAGCCCTGCAAGCCTTGCAGCACGGGCGTGGCGGTCAAGGTGTCACCGCCCGAGTTGCAGTACGAGTACGTGGCATTCGAGGCCGTCAGCGTGTTGCCGCTGGTCGAGTAGATGCCGGTCCGTTCGGTGTACGAGAGGATGACTCCGAACCCACCTTCCTGAGAGGCGGTGCCGTTGCAGTCGCACTGACCGGCGGCGTCGCTGCAGGAGACGTCCCAACCGAGGGAGCCGAAGATGTCTCCGACCCGATCGCAGGGCACCGGGACGGAGGAGATCGACAGGCAGTCGGGGGTCAGGGTGAACGAGATCACTCCCGTCGTCGTCGTGTTGTCTTCGTAGGTCCCATTGGCGTTGGCGATGAAGGTTCCCGTCGTGTTCTGGTATCCGGTGACTGGCACCGCGGCGCAGCCCAGGCTGGTCAACGTCACGTCCAGGTCGCCCGTCAGCTTCAGGCACGACGACGTCACGTTCCAGGTGCCGACCACGTCACCACCGCATGGCGTCACGTTGGTGCAGTTGACGGGCGGCGTGCCGCCAATGCCAGGCAGACCACCGGTGGTGCCGGCCCCGCCGGTGGTGCCCACGCCGCCGGTGGTGCTCACCCCGCCGGTGGTGGAGGCGCCCGCGCCGCCGGCTCCGCCAGTGGGGTTACTTTCACGACCCGTGGTCGAGGAATCGCCGCAGCCGATCCCCGCGGCGGCCGTGATGGCCGTCGACAGCACCAGCAGACCCAAGCACCTGAGACTTCTTCTTCGCATGAGCGTGCGACTCCTATCCATTTCCCGACGAGGCGAACCCGTCCATGACGATCCAAGGCTATCGCCGAGCGCCGCGTCACGCGAGGGGGGTGATGTTTTGCCCCCCAGCGCCGAATACTTCACATCGGCTCCTGGGGGGAGGGCTCGAGACGGAGTCGCCCTCTTTTTGCCTGAGACGCGGGAAACGGGGCGCGAGCCAGGCCCGTCGCTGCTCCGCCTGACGCCCAATCAGGCCCGCCGATCGCGGCCCATTTTCTGGGGCAGACACCGGGGGGCCGTCTGGCTGGGGACGGGCCTACCCGAATTTTCTATCTCCCGCTGCTGGGAGCCGTGCCGTCTCGAGGAGGCGCCACCGGGCCAGTCGGAACTCGAGCGCGGTGGCGAGCACACCGAAGCCGTACTGGACGCTGCGCCGGAAGTCGATGGATGAGGCTTCCTCGAAGTAGCGGGCCGGGCACGAGATCTCACCCACCGCGAATCCGAACCAGATGGCCTGGGCGAGGATCTGATTGTCGAAGACGAAGTCGTCGGAGTTCTGATCGAAAGGGAGCGTCTCCAGGACCCGGCGCGAGTACGCGCGGTAGCCCGTGTGGTACTCGGCCAGCTTGTGGTTCAAAAGGATGTTTTCCGAGAGGGTGAGCGCCCGGTTCGCGACGTACTTCCACAGGGGCATCCCCCCCGCGAGGGCGCCCACACCGAGCACGCGCGAGCCGAGAGCCACGTCGAAGTGACCGCTGGCCACCATTCCGGCCAGCGCCCCCAGGAGCCTCGGCGAATACTGATAGTCGGGGTGCAGCATCACGATGATGTCGGCGCCCCGGGCGAGTGCTTCGCGATAGCAGGTCTTCTGGTTCGCTCCGTACCCTCGGTTGACCGGGTGGGCGACATGGAAGAGACCGAGCTCCTGCGCCATCGCGACGGTCCGGTCGGAGGAGGCATCGTCTACCAGCAGGACATCATCGACCAGGTTGCGGTCGATCTCGGCCACCGTCTCGCGCAGGGTTTGCTCCGCGTTGTAGGCGGGCATGACGACGCAAATTCGCTGGTTGTCGAGCACACAGCCGTCCCGGTTGGGTCGAGAATCGTGACCGACGCCAGCTCGAGTGCCCGCGCCGCATGAATCTATAACCACGAGTGCAGGACCCCAGGAAGCGGGAAGATGAACAAACGGGAGCCCTCGGGTACGATGCCGCGCGTGGCGCGAGGTGCTGCCGTGGCGCTGGCGTTGCTGCTGGCGCTGATCGCCGTGTTGCTCGCCTGCCGGCGTCCGGCGCCGGAAGAGCTGGGTGCCCCCGTGGCCGTGGCGGACCAGGTCGCGCGGGCGCACGCGCGACGAGGGGCGGAGCTCGCGGCCGCGGGGAAGGGAGAGCTGGCGCGGAGAGAGTTGCTGCTCGCTCTGCATCACGCCGAATCGCTCGACCTGATCCGCGAGGCGTTGCCGCAGCTGGCGCGCGTGGAGCGCACGCTGGGGCATGTGGACGTGGCGGAGGATCTGAACGCCCGGGCAGCCCGCTGGGCAAGCTTCGCGGTGACCGACTCCGGCCAGTGCCTTGCCGCCCGAGGGCGTCGCTTCACGTCGGGCGGTCCGATGCAGGACTGGCGCGCCGTCCTCCGAGCGATCGCGAAGCGCTACGAGCAGCAGGAGGGGAAGCCATACCCGATCTCCCTGGCGGAGCTGCCGGATGAGCGACGGATCCGCGAGCACCTCCGGGTGGCCTCCATCCCGGGGCCAACATGGGTCGTCGAGATGGCCCGGGCCGTGGACTCCAAGAAGTGGCATGTCGTTGGCCAGCGTCGCGATGGGACGCTGGCGCTCTACCTCGACATCGCGGAGACGATGCCGGGGCGGTGCACGGGAGGAGTACAGGAGGTTCCGGTCGCTCCCTGGATCCGCCCACTGGTGACCGTGCGAGACGAGGGAGCGGTTCCGGGCGCCATCGCGTGCTTCGACGCGGCTGGGCAGCAGGTCCCCTGCGACTCGGCCGAGGTGGCCGGCACCATGTCGAGCTGCGGTGAGGGCAGCATCGTTTCCATCGAGCACTTCGTCTTCGACTTCGAGCAGCCGAACGAGTATCTCCTGCTGACGGAGCCGGGTTCGTCCGGGGAGGAGGACGAACCCCTGGTGCCGCTCGAACTGATCGCCCAGGAGCGCGGCGTGCGCGTGGTCGGGGAAGCCTGCGACGAGTTCGTCGCGATCGATCTGCAGTAAGTCGCGGGGAGCCCTCTCGAGCGCCCCTGCCGACCCACTCGACTACTCCTGGAACTCCCACGCACCTGCGTCGCAGGTCGCTGCCCGCGCTGCCCCTGTCTGGTCCGTGGTGGGGCAGTCCGTGCCGAGGCCAATCGCCGGGCTGTCCGCGCCGAGTGGCAAGGTGGGAGTGGGGCCTTCGTGGTCGCCCAGCGCGCCGAGCAGCGGGTCGGCGAACAGGATCCCCTCGGTGCACGGGGTGTCGTCGTTTCCGTTGTTCTTGGTTGCCGGCCACTGGATGTTCCCCCCCCCGTCGGCGAAGGTCTCGTGACAGGCGACGGCGCTGAACTCATTGTCGGTGCCGTTGTTCGCGAAGATCGAGTTGGTGAGGGTGACGCTGCCGCTTTGCCCCTTGAAGATCGCGGGGGCGTAGTCGGCTCGGTTCTCCGCGAAGGTGCAGTTGGTGGCGACCAGCGGGCTGTTGCTGGCGAAGATGGCGCCGGCATTGCCTTCCGCCTCGTTGCCGTGGAAGGTGCAGTTGGTGGCGTGGACCTCGGTGCCCGCCGAGGATTCCATCTGGATCGCGGCCCCGTGCCCCTGCAGCGCAGTGTTGCCCGAGAAGGTCGAGTTCGTGAGCCAGAGAGGGACCGCTCCGTGATAGAGGCCACCGGAGCCGGCGGGGCTGCCCGTGAAGGTGTTTCCGTCGAAGTGGCAGCGGTCGATGTAGGCGGTCGACCCGGCGTAGAAGTATCCGAAGACGGCGCTCCCGTGTTGCTTGGCACCGTTGTTGAAGAAGATCGAGCCGCACAGGTGCAGGTCGCCCGCCGGGCCCACGTCCTCGTAGGCCATGCCATCGATGTACAGCCCCCCGCCGTTGCCGTACTGACCACCGCCCTCGTTGTAGCTGGTCGCCTCGTTGTCACGGAAGATCGTGTTCACCACGGTGAGCGTGGAACCGCGGTTGAGAACGGCGCCGCCGTTGGAACCGCTGTTGGCGAGGAAGCGCGAGTCGGAGATGACCACCTCGCGAAGACCCCCCGCGAAGATCGCCCCGCCGCCAATCTCTGGAGTATCGATGGTGGCGTGGTTGTTCTCGAAGGTGACGTCGATGACATGCAGCGTGCCGTACCAGGGATGGTGGATGGCTCCTCCGGACTCCTCGGTGCGCCCGTCGCGGAGCACGATGCGTTGCACGACGAGTTCGGAGTGGTGGGCCAGATCGAGGATGCGGTCGACGCCTCCGCCGCTGATGACGATGTGGTTCTCGCCGTCCAGCATCAGCTTTCCATCGACCTCGATAGCGCTGGTCAGGGTGATGGTGTGCTCGTCGGCGCCGCAGTCGAAGGTCACTGTGCCCCCCTCCGCGGTGGACGTGGCTTCAGCGATGGCCGACTTCAGTTCCGCTTCGGAGCAACTGGCGGTCGATCCGTCTCCAACCGTGACGAGGCTTCCGGTGGGCGGCAGTGGCCCGAGGGCTTCGGGACATCCCGTGTCCTCCACCGTAGAGGGCCCCGCAGCGCTGCCCCCGAGGCCAGTGGTGGTGCCGCCGCTGCCTCCGGCTCCGTTATCACCTTCACCATCTGGGTCGCCTCCGCAACCGATGGCGGTGCCCGCCAGGAGGCAGGCCAGAGTGGCGGTACTCCGGAATCGAATCTTCGTCACTCGCGTCCTCGCTGGGCCCACGGCGGCAGCCGTGGCCACAGCGTACCACTGCCGGCGACGGTTCGTGGTTCCCTCCCGCCATTTAGCCGAAACCGTGGTGCCTTTGCTCCGTCCGGTCGGAGGTGCGCTCCCCCTCCGGGGGGCGGTGCGGGCGTTTCTACGCCCTGCAGGCCCCCCCGTCGCAGGTCGTTCCCGTCGGGCAATGCTCGCTGGAGGCGCACTCCTTGCACTCCCACTTCTCGACGGTGCACCACGGCTTGGCGTCGGCGCAGTCTGCGTCGGTGGCGCACTGGCGGCACTGGTCGGCGATGCACCGGGGCTTGCCCCCGTCACAGTCGGTGTCGGCGAGGCACTCCACGCAGATCTCACGATCGGGTGCGCAGACAGTTCGGGTTCGGTCGGTGCAGTCGGCGTTGCTGGCGCAAGTGGGAACGCACTTGCCCTCGATGGTGTCGCACGTCTCGCCGTCGTTCGGGCAGTTGCCAGCAGCGAGGCACTCGACGCAGTCGCCGGCAGCACAATAGGGACGGCTGCCGGAGCAGTCCCCGCTCGTCTGGCAGTCCTGGCAAGTGCCGGTTGCCGTCTCGCACACCTTCTTCCCGCAGTTGGTGTCGGTGACGCACTCCACGCACACCTTCGCGACCGCGTTGCAGTAGGGGGAGGGAACAGCGCAGTCGCCATCGGCTGCACACGGGCTGCCCACTGCTGCAGAAGGGAGCAGGTCGATCCGCGTCTCGTCCGGTGCACCGCAGCCCGCCGCCGCGAACGACACCCCGGCGATCATCGCCAGGGCGACCGCGTACCGCAAGATCCGTCGCGTCCTCATGGCTTCTCGCCAGGAGCCGAGGAATGCCCGAGGGCCACGTCGCGGGCTTCATCGCGTGCGAATCCATCGGGTTGGTCGGCGAGGTACTGGCGCGCGCTGCGGGCGGCTTCCTCCGTTCGTCCGAGTCGCTGCAACGCGCGGAAGCGCTCGACTCGCGCGTCCGGAATCAGTGGTGATTGGGGGAAGCGGCGGAGCAAGCGATCGAGCTCCGCCACCACGCGCTGATCGTCGCCGCGCTGCTTCGCCTGCATCGCGCCCGCGTAGATGGCATTCTGCTCCGCCAGGGAAGAGGACGCGGTCGCGGGACGTCGGTCCGTCGCGGGCTCGGCCCTCGGCGCCGCCGAAGGGGCCGGCGCGGAGTGAACGGGCGAAAGTTTCGGGGGCGTCTCTTCTGGCTGCGATGACCAGGTGCTTCCAGCGCCGAGCATCCTCTCGCCACTCGCGGTTCGTACGCCGACCCGGCCACGGGTGACATGGACGCGAGTCGAGACCCGATCCGACGGGCGCTCGCGCGCGACTTCGACCGCGAATCGCGTACCGTGGACGACGACGGTGGCCTGCGGTGTTTGCACGGTGAACTCGCGCGGCGATCCGTCCTCGGGGACATCGACGTCGATGCGCCCGAACATGAGCCCTAGCCGCTCGTGGCCCGGCCTCGCCGTCGTCGGCTCGAACCGGACGCGCGTGGCTCCCTGGACGTCCACCGCGACGCCCATCGTCGTGGCCACGCTCACGCTCGAGTCCGCGCTCGTCTGCAGGACGTCTGCCGGTTGCAGTCTGGCGGTCTCCGAGGCGTGCAGGGTCTGGGTGTGTCCCTCCCGGATCAGCTCGGTACCGTTTCCGTGGGCGAGGAGACGGCCTGCGGCCGTCTCGGCTACCGGCACCGAATCGGTGTGGTCAGGCCAGGCGCGCCAGATGACGAGGAGCACGGTCAGCACGGAGGCCGCTGCCACCCAGCCGACCAGCCATCGGTGCCCCTTCCCCCGTCGGTCCTCCACGATGGCCGCTCGCATCCGGCCCACCGTTGCTGTTCGGCGCTGCGCCTCCCGTCTCGGGGCATCGCGCGGCAGCTCGAGACTGGCGAGCTCGCCCAAGAGGCGAGTGGTCGTGTCGTCGGCGTGACTCACGATGGCTTCCCTTTCTCCAGGGTTGTGACCTCGTCCTGTTCGAGTCGCTGGCGCAGCTCGCGGCGGGCGCGGAGCAATCGTGACTGGGCGGCGACCACGGAAGCGCCCGTCAGTCGCGCGACGTCCGAGATGTCGTTGCCGAGAATGTCGTGGAGCACCAGCGTTAGTGCCTTGGAATGTGGCATCTGACCGAGCTGCCGGCGCAGACGATCGAGATCCGCGCGCGCGGCAACGGTGCGGTGCACGTCGTCGGGAGCTGTCAGGTCTCGGGATGCGTCGTCCGCCGTTCGTGCCGGGTCGACGAATCGCCGTCGTCGCCGACGGTCGCGGATGGCGTTCAGCGCGATCCGCGACGTGATGAGACCGGCCCAAGCGGACAAGCTGCAGGAAAGCGCGAACTTGCCCGTGCGCAGGGTCTTCACGATTTGCTCGAAGGCTGACTGCACCAGATCATCGTGGTCGTCACCGCGAGCTCCGAGCATCCGGAAGAGGGTGCCCTCGACCACTCCCACGAGCTGGTCGTACAGGGCATCGGCCGCGTTTCCGTCTCCGGTCCGGACCGCGGCGACGAGCTCGACGTCACCCATCGGCTCCGGACGCGCCGCGCGGCCGCCGTCGATCACACGGAGCTCAGTGGGGGAAGTGCGGCGCGACGAAACAGCGGTCACCATGGAATAGGTAACAGCACCTCGCAAATCTCGGCAGGTGCCTTCGCATTTTCTAGTGCACCGATCCGTTTGCCCGACGCGGAAGACACCTGTCTCCGGGCGCCCAGTAGGGCGAGGCACCCGGAGACAGGTGCTTCCCGCTGGCGCTAGTGCACCCTCAGCTCTGCGCCGATGCTGAGCGACCAGCCCGACGCAGGCCACCGGCCCACCGGAGCATTGCGCAGAGAAACGACGGTCGAATCACGCCGGGTCCAGGTTTCCACCGAGGTTATCAGTCCCACACGACCTCGGTTGGGCCACGATACGGCCGCTCGGCCGAGTGCGCCGAGGCTCCAGTGCTGCCCCGCGTCATGGAGCGTTCCCTCCGCCAGGTCGGCGCGCAGGTTCTCTGCCAGCAGCTCCGCATCGAGATCGATGCGCAGTGGCTCGAGCTCCACCTGGCCACCCAGTCCGACACTCAGGCCCGTCCAGCGGCAGGCGACGCCACTCTGCCGTGCGCTCTGCAGGTGCCGAGCCGACGCAGTCGCGAACAGGGGGGCGAGCGGAATCGCGGTCACCCGAGCCTGACCCCCGCCGCGCCAGGGCCCGTCGGTCAGTCCGGGTCCGCCGGTGAATGCCCCTCCGAGCCGCAACCATTCTTGGCGGGTGACGGGAGTCACCGTCGCCGGCTCCTCCTTGGTCCTCGGTGGCGCCGGGTTGGCGACCACGGGGTCGGCAAGCGGGCGAGCTGGTGTCGAGGCCTCGCGTCCGGCGAGGGTTCCCACCGTGTACCCGACCGTTCGCCAGCGTTCTTCGCGTCGATCGGTGGCTTCGAACACGACCTCGCGCGACTGCCACTCGCTGGCGCCATCCTGTCGCTTGCCAAACTCGATCTGGACCCGAGTTTCATCGTCGTCGCGCCAGGACACGATGGCGACCCCCCAGGTGGCTCCGTCCGTGGCGCTGTCGGCGCGGACGCAGGTCGCCTGGCGGATGCCCTCGCTGCACGCGTCGAGGAGCATTTCGACCAGTTGCGGCTCGGGATCGGAGGGAGCGATCTGAACGACGACGACGGGGAGCGGCACGACTGGCCACAGGTTAGGCGAGGAAAGAGAAAGGGGAAACCACGCTGCCCGCGAAAATAAGTCGTCGCGCCTGCCGACTCTGCGCGCGGCTCGTTACCTATTCATTGTTGAACCGAGTCACGTGCCACGTCGGCAGGCGACGTGTGGCCAGTCGACGGAGACGCGCGATCCGTTCGGCAGCGAGGTATCCATGAGGACGACGATAGCAAATGGGCTGCTTCTTCTGGGGGGGGGGCTGGCGCTCGTCTCGGCAACGGCCTGCAGTTCGGGTGCCGACGAGTCGGATGCGGCAACCGGCGGGACGACAGGATACGCGACCGGAACGCCCAGCGCGGGCGGCAACCCGTATTCGCTTCCCGGCGACGAGACGCAACCGACGGCGCCAGACGGCGATCACGCGACGGGGGGGCCACGATTTCCCGGCGCGGGCACGAGCGGAGCGGCAGCTCCCCTGCAGCCGGGAGCTGGACCCGAGACCGCGGACAACTGTTCGGGTGGGGGACCGCCGCCGGACGGATTCTTTGGGGTCGCGGTCGGCGACGTGGCGACACTCTGCTTCTACGACCCGGAAGCTCCAGAGGTCCCCGGCGCGACGATCGAGCAGGTCGTCGAAGTCGTCGCCGGTGTCGAGTACGTGCACATCCGGCTGACGCTCGACCCGAGGTTCGCGGACAACTCGTACGGCGAAAACGCCATCGGATGGGACGATGGCAAGAAGGGAAAGCACGAGTTCCGGGACCTGGTCGGCAGCGACCGCGCCGAGATGATGCTCCTGGATGGCGACGACGAGGTCGCGCTCCACTTCTCCCTCGATTACATCTCCGAAGACGAGAGCAGCCCTTCCGGATACGCGACGCAGGGCGTGACTGGTGGAGATGGCAGGATGATCGTTGGAGAGGAGTCCGACGTGCTGGGCGTCGCGACCTCGATCGACCGCAATCTCAACGGCTGCGGACTCGATACGTACACCGAGAGCTCTCCGTCCACGGACGCGAGCTACACGATCCTCGACCCGGAAGCGGCAGACTGGGACTTTCGCGTCGTGTACGAGGTGTGGGTGCGAACCTCGGCCTTTGGGGACGCTGGCGTGGGGCAAGCCATCATCGAGTTCATCCACGCCTCCCCCAGCAAGGGGGAGGACAACACCGTGGAGGTCGAGCCGGGGAACTGCCCACCCGACTGGGGGTGCTACAGTCCCGTCTCGGCCGAGGGCAAGTGCTTGTGAGTGCCCAGAGACTGCTGGGGGCTGCCATTGTCCTGGCCGTGGGCTGCGGGGGCGGGGGCGAGTCGGCGGACGAGGACCAGGGCTCGGGTGGGTCGAGTGGAGTCGTGCTCGACCCGAGCTACTCGAGGTCTGACCCGGACGGACTGGGTGGGAGCCTGCGGGAGGGAACCTTCGGCGACGGCAGCTGCTCCACCATGGTCTACGAGGCGGAGTTCATGCCGGCCGACTTGTACGTGATGTTCGACGCTTCCGGCTCGATGGACACGGCGGTGGCTGGTACGCGACGGATCGACGCGGTTCGCGACGCACTGGTCGATTTCGTGGGCGATCCGCGGAGTTCCGGCCTCGGTGTTGGTCTGGGCGTGTTCGGTCATCTGCCGCTTGGCTTCACCTCCTGCGATCCGAATGACTACGACGAGCCGATCGCGCCGTTCGGGCTTTTGCCCGGTTATCGCGAGAACGTCGAGCTCGCGCTCGACGTTCTCCGCCCGGTCGGGGAAACTCCCACTGCGGCCGCGCTGGCGGGGGCGTGCGACTATGTGGGGGCCTGGCGTGGGAGCCACGGGACCCACTACACGGCGGTCGTCTTGGTGACCGATGGGATCCCCGAGGCCAGCGTGACGCCGAACTGCGATCCGACGCTGGCTGACGCGGTGGCTGTCGCGACGCAGTGTCACGACGAGGGCATCAGTGTCCACGTCATCGGGGTGGGCGACGAGCTCGAGAGCTTGACTCGGATCGCCGAGGCGGGTGGCACCGACCGCGCGTACCTGGTCGAGTCCGATGACGTGACGGGGGCCATGCTGAGGGCGCTCGACGGGATCCGAGGCGGGGCACCACTACAGTGCGAGTTTCGGGTGCCCAGACCCGAGGCGGGGCAGACGCTCGACATGGGGCTGGTGAACGTTCGCTATGTTGACTCGGAAGACGACGAGCACGACATCTACTTCGCGAGCGGGGCTGATGATTGCGATCCCGAGCAGGGCGGATGGTACTACGACGACCCGGCTCAGCCGACGCGGTTGGTTCTCTGCCCGGCCACTTGCGATCAAATCACAGGAGACGCGCTCGGCGTTCTCGGCGTCGCATACGGTTGCTCGACCCTCAGGCTCCCGGAGTGACCACGCGATGCTCCGAGTCACCAATCTGGTGTGTCCGAGTCGGCGAGCGGTGCCCGGATCTCTCGCCAGCGCCAGGCGTCGGGCGCCGTCCACGAAGCCATCCGTGCCGTTCGCGAGGCTGTGGGTCGTCGCAGTCGTCTGCTCGGTGGGAGCATTCCACTGGGGGTGTGGTGGGCCCGCGGGGGGGCGTGACGGTGGCGGGAGTGGTGCCGATCCGGTGGGGGGCTCCGCCGAAGTCCCGGTCTCATCCGGGGGGACCACCGCCGGGGCCCTCGGCGACCGGGCGGGCGGTGGTGGTCTTCGCGATGGCGACGGGACGGGGGCGTCGGGAGCTGCCCCGCCCGGAAGTGGTGGCAGCTCCCCCGACTGTCGTCAGGTGGGGAGCGACTGCTTCGATGCGCCCGCCTCCTGCTGTTCCGGAAGCCAGTGCGTCCGCGACGAAGAGCCCTCCGAAGGGGCGGTGTGTGCGCTCGAGTGTCTCACGAACGCGGACTGTCGAGACGGGTGCTGCATCGACTTCGGCCTGACGCGCGTCTGTGCGCCGTGGGGCCCGCTCTGTGGTCCCGCGTGTGGGGGCGCCGGCACGCCCTGCACTTCCCAGCCCTGTTGCTCCGGGTCAGTATGCATCCACACGACCGAGGAGGGGTCGCACTGCGCTGACGTGTGCGCGAGCGATTCGGACTGCTCGACCTCCTGCTGTGGCGGTGTGCAGGGGGGGACCGACAAGGTTTGTCTGCCCACCCGCTTCTGCACGTGAAGGGCGCAGCAGGCACCGGGGGCCGCCAGCTGCGGATGTCGCTCGTGTAGTCTGGTTGCAGAGCTACACTCACTTCGCCAGTGCCTGCTGAAGCCCCTGAGGCGCCTCGGGGTGAGGGCGCCGGGTTCTCGTGGGCCTACAGCGAGCAGCGCTCGAATCGGTTGCCAATGTGAACTGGCGCCCAGGCGAGATCGGTAGCTTTCTTCGGAGCATTTGCCCCTCATCTCGGAGGGGCAAATGCGGAGGATCCAACCAACGCAACTGGTTGGCGCTGTCGCTCGACGGCCTGTCGGCGATTGCGTAGGCTCTACCTGCTCGACCGACGGCTCGGAGTTCTGGCAAAAAGCCCCGCTGGTGCTCGTCGCCTCGAAGGAGTTCTTGACTGATGCGACCTCATTCTTGCGCCGTGCCCGCCGTGTGGCTCGTCTTGGTGGCCTGCAGCGGCGAGAGTGGATCGACGTCGGGGGCCACGACTGGAGGGGGCCTGCCGACCGGAGGGCTGGGAGCGGCACCGGGCAGCGGCAGCTCTTCCCCGACGGGTGGGTCGGCGATGGGCGGCGGCGGAGCCTTGCCCACGGGGGGGTTGGGTGCCCTGCCGGCAACGGGGGGCGTCGCTCCGACCGGTGGTGCAGCGAGCGGAGCCACTCCGGGAACGGGCGCCACCCTGGCCACCGGAGCAACTGGAGGAGCCACCGGGGGGGGGGGCGCGATCGGCACCGGCGCAGCGGGTGCGGGGGCGTTTGGCACCGGGGGAGCGGGCGCGGGGGGAGCGGGCACGGGCGCGGCGGGGACCGGGGGCACGGAGCCGGACCCTGGCTACGCGCTGCCGCCTCCCGACCCGTGTTCGAATCGGTTCTCGGTGCCGGACTGCCTGACGGGAGACTCCTCCAGTGCCTGTGGTGGCATTTGCCCCAACGACCATGGCCCCACCGCGAAGAACGCTTGCGAGAGCGGCAAGGAGGGGGTCCCCGTGCAGTTCGCGTGCAAGCGCGACATGCTGTTTTCCAGCGAGATGAGCCAGGCAGCCATCGACGACGGCTACGAGGGCGCTTTTCACTACGCCATCGTTGGACACGACCCCGACCCATCGAACCTCGACGCGGGCCTGCCGAACTCCTGCTGTCAGTGCTACCAGCTCGTCTTCGACGTGCCCACCTACCTGACCGCGTCGGTGCTCACGCCGCCCCCGCCACTGATCGTGCAGAGCGCCAACACGGCGGCGTCGGGCGCGCTCGGGTTCGATGTGTTCATGGCGGCGGGAGGCCTGGGCGCCTTCAATGCCTGTCACGCCGATCTGGGGCTCGCCAGCAGCCAGGGGTACTCACAGTACACATCCTACCCGAGCATCGGGCAGCCCGGGGCGGGCGGCGTCAAACCCGGTCCGGACAGCGTGAACTGCACCGACCGATACAACAACCTGACCGACGCGCTGATCGCCGACGCCGGCTGCCAGGAGAGGATCGAGGCGGCGTGCAACGAGATCGCCGCCGCCAACCCGGAGGTCGAGGAGGACACGCGCCACAGTTGCGTCCAGTCCAACCAGGCAGCCACGTACTACCATGAAAACTGGAACGTCTACGCGCGACGGGTCGCCTGCCCAGCGCATCTGATGGAGGTGACGGGGTGCAAGATCGCGGTCGAGGCGGGGCTCCCCGCGCCCGACCCCGCCGTGCAGACTGCGGCGCAGGCTGCGGCCGCCGGCTTCAGCAGCGGCTACCACACGACCACCATGCAGGACTGTTGTATGCCTACCTGTGCCTGGGCCGACAACGTGCAGGTGGAAACGGTTGACGGATACGACTCGTTCTATTCGTGCCTCGAGGACGGTACTGTGGTCACTGAGTAGAGCGACCGTCGTATCCGCCTTGCTGGTCGGTCCAGCGGGCCATCGACGAACCCGAGTTCGACGCAGCTTGCCAGGAGGAGAACATGTACCACCACCTTCGCTTCGGTGCTTGCCGCGGGTACGCCGCTCTGGCGGCGCTGCTTCTGGCGGCCTGTGGTGACTATGGTGCAGACGACCCCGTGGGCACTGGCGGTGCCGGAGCCGGTCCCAGCACCGGGGGAGCGGGCGCGAGCGGCTCGCCGGGAGGTGCCGGCGGAGGGGGGGCGACGGGGGGGCAGCCGGCGACCGGAGGCGCCGATACCGGGACCGGAGGGATCGTGCCTTCCTGCACCGATGTGGTCGCTTGTGGTGGGGACGTGGTGGGAACCTGGACCGTGGCGGGGGCGTGTCTGACGGTGAAGGGCGAACGGGCTGTCTCGGCCCTGGGCCTCGGTTGCGCGACGGCGAGGATCTCGGGGACCCTCGCCGTGACCGGAACCTGGACCGCCCACGTCGACGGGACCTTCGCGGATGGTCTGGTCTGGACGGGACAAGAGGAGATCTCGCTGGCGCCGTCCTGCCTGGACGTGCCAGAGAACTCCACCTGCGACCAGCTCGCGGTTCCCCTCCAGCGATTTGGCGAGCTCCAGGGGCGCACCTACTCGTCGATGAGCTGTCGGTCCAACAACTCCGCCGGTGGGTGCACCTGCTCCGCGGAGTTCGCGCAGGTCCCAAGCGTTGCCACGGGGACCTACACGGTCGCGGAGCAACGAGTGACGACGTCCGGCGGGATGGAGTTCACGTACTGCGCCACCGACGCCACCTTGACCTTGACCCCTCTCCAGTGGGGAGTGGCCACGACCGCCATCGCGACGGGCACCGTCGCTCTGGTGGAGTAGGAGTCGCCTTCCTCACCTCACGTGGATGTTCGGTTCGGGTGGGTCTGCCATCCCGTCGCCGATGTGGAATCCGGGATGTGGCGGCTGGTTGTACGACGCCTGCTCGAAGGTGACCTGCATGCGGTAGGTGGGATCGTGCATCAGCGTGTAGATCCGTCGGGTGGTCACGTCGGTGGTGGTGTAGACGCGTAGGGCCGAGTTGTTGGTCTCCCGCACCACGAGCTCCTCGCGCCAGTCGCCGACCAGATCCGCGGTCAAGGTGGGCGTGTTCTTGGTGCCGTTGTTGCCCGAGCAGCCACTCGCGTTGAGCAGGTCGCCCCCGCCGTACTTGCCGATCCACGCGCCGTCCTGCAGTTCCCGGGAGTCGTCAGCATCCCAGTAGATGAGGAAGTTCTGCGACTGCGGCTCGGAGCCGACATTGGACCCATTGGTGCAGGACATCAGGCTGCTCGAGGTGGCGCTCCAGAACTCGCCTCCCGGGTTGCCCGGGTGGACGTCGTCGGCCACGCCACGTCCGTTGTCGTCGCCGCCCAGTACCTCGACGTAGGGAACGCAGGTGTTTCCGTTGTGGACGCTGTACCCGCCGGCCCCCTCGTAGACCGTGAAGACGCTGATCCCCTGGCCGACGACCAGCTCCCCGACGTGCAGCGCATCGCCGTGACCGCGGCCGGTGGTGCAGCGAAGAGTGCCGTCGCTGCCGATTGTCAGGGCGCCGGTGGTGATCTCTTGGGCAAGATCCCCATCCATGTCGGCGGTCATGGCCGAGTGGTCCCCTTGACCAAACGCGGCCCCGTTGCCTGGGCTGTCGCTGTCGAAGATCCAGGCTGTGGTGAGCTGCCCGTCACGCCAGTTCAACGCCGACATCGTCAGGCGGGTGTAGTAACCGCGCTGGCGAATGATACTGGGGCGACCGCTGGCGCTTCCGCCGAGGTCGGTGACCATCGCCACGCCGGCGTTGTACCGATCCAGTCGATTGCCGTAGTCGTCACCCCAGGCGCCGACGTTGCCGCGGGGTACGGGGTACGCGATGGTGGCTAGCTCGGCGCCGGTCAGGCCGTCGAAGACCGTCAGGTACTCCGGACCATCGAGGATGTAGCCGCCACTGTTGCGGTAGTCGGCACCGTCGTCGTCGTTGGCTGCTGGCCCCAGACTGAGATAGGCGCCGGTTCCGTCTCGGGTGCCGGGCGCAGTCTTGACGGCGATCTCGGCGCGCCCGTCGCCGTCGAAGTCGTAGACGCTCATCTGCGTGTAGTGGGCCCCGGAACGGATGTTGCGCCCCAGATCGATGCGCCACAGCTGGGTCCCATCGAGCTCCAGGGCGTCGAGGTACGTGTTGTCGGTGACGCCGCTCTGCGAGTTGTCCTTCGCGTTCGCGGGTTGCCACTTCAGGATCAGCTCGTAGTCGCCGTCGCCGTCCAGGTCGCCGGGGCTCGCGTCGTTCGCCTCGTGGTTGCCCGGGGAGGACAGGGGAACACGGATGTAGTTGCTTGACCAAGGCGTGACGGGTGCCGACTGCTCGCACTCCGCGCCGTTGACGACCGCGCTGACGCTGTACGCGGCGCTCGACGAGGCCCCGGCATCCCAGTAGTTGGTGCTGTCGGCCACGTTGGCGACGAGGGTGCCGTCACGGTAGAGGTTGTAGGTGACGGACGCCGGGTCGCTGCGGCTGTACTCGTAGCCATACATCCGCCAGCCAACGTAGTTGCCGTTGCCGCCGTTGACTGCCACCACGCCCCGACTCAGATCCTCCATCTGGTAGTGGCCATCGGCGGTGACACCACAGGTCTTGGCGCCCCCGGATCCGCCCGTCGGTGCGCCGCCGGTGCCGCCGGTGCCGCCGGTGCCGCCAGCGCCACCAGGATCGTCGCAGTCCGCCGCGTTCACCGCGGCGCCGGACACGGTCACGTGGTCGATGTTCGCCAGTCCCTCGGCACTCGTCGCGGCGAGTGCCAAGTGGTGGTAGCCCGCGTCGAGGGTGACGCTGGTGCTGACCGTGGACCAGGTGGTCCAGTCCGCTGTCGCGGGGAAGGAAAGCCCGGTTCCGACGGTGGCCTCGTCGACGAGAACGTTGGCGCTACGATCCGCCCCAGCATTGGCGTAGGTGAAGTCGAGCGTGTAGGGGCCGGATTCACCTATCCGTACGGCCCATTCGATGGCGGTGCCCGCGGCGTTGTCGGTGTTTGCGTAGCCAGTGCCGCTGAAGCCCAGGTTCGTGGCTTCGACCACACCGTCCACCGAGCAGAAGCCCAGCTGCTCTTCCTCGATCAGCGCTTCGGTTCCGTAGGTCACCCCGCCGGTACCTCCCGCTCCAACGCCTCCCGTGGGCGCGGCACCACCGGTCAGGTTTCCGCCGGTGCTACCGCCGGTACCGCCCGCGCCAGCGCCGCCGGTGCCACCGCCGGTACAGAGCCCAGCGGTACAGGCCTGACCTGCACCGCAGATGAGTCCGCAGCCGCCACAGTTCAGCGCGTCAGTGGCGGTGTCGGTGCAGGAACCACCGCAGAGGCTGGTACCCGTGGGGCAGACGCAGACGCTGGCCGCGCACACGGCGCCGACTGGACACGGGGTGCCGCAGGTCCCGCAGTTCGCGGGGTCCGAGTTCAGGTCGACGCAGCTCGTGGCGCAAGCGGTCTGCCCGGCGGCGGTGCAGGAGCTCTGACAGACTCCTGCAGAGCAGACCAGATTGCCGGTGCACACGGTGGTGCAGTCGCCGCAGTGGGTGCCGTCCCCCCGAAGATCGACGCAGGTGCCATCGCAGTTGGTGAGGTTGCCCTGACACGCGCACTGGCCGGCCACGCAGGACGCGCCCACCGCGCAGGTTGCGCCACAGCTGCCGCAGTGGGCCGGGTTTGCGGTAACGTCCAGGCAGACGCCGTCACAGAGCTGTTGCCCCGGCGCGCACGAGTTGCTGGCACCGCCAGAGCTGTCGGGGTCGTTCGTCAGGTTGGTCGAGCTGCAGCCCAGGGCGAGCCCGGCGAGCGCCAGGAGCAGAGTGACTCGGCAGGTTCCCATCTTCCGTTCTGTACTTTCTTTCGGGTGCTCGGCGCTACCCGCGGGTCGTCAGTGGAGCCGTTGCTCCTCGACGGCAGAACCAATCAGTGAATCTTCGGATGCCCACGGCAGCACGGCGTGCCAGAGACAAGGAGCGAGAGAACACCTGACCGATCGGCGTGACCTCACGCAACGATCGAGCACGCGGCCCTTTCAGGTTCGCTGTGGCGGGATAAATGGATCGAGAGCGGAAATACTGGCGGGTGCGCCGCTGGCGCACCCCTTGGAGATCCTTGGCCTCCTCCGGCGCCGAACCGCCGGGCCCCTGCCCCGTATGCGATGGCCCAGTCACTTCGAGAGGTATCTCATGACCCTTGTCCAGCGCGTCCCGCTCGTCCTCCTCCTGACTCTGGCGGCCTGCTCGGACACGGATGGAGTGGACTCCGGCGTGGGAACCGGGGGCGAGTACTCGGGATCCGGTGGCGCTTCGCCGAGTGGGGGCGCCGCGACTGGTGGGCTGGTCGGGTCGGGTGGGGTGGGAGCCGCCGGTGGTCTCGGGAGCGGAGGCACTGGGGGCGAGAGCTTCGCCGGGGGGATGGCAGCCACCGGGGGGCTCGTCGCGACTGGCGGCGGGGGCGGGACTGGAGGGGGGGGCGGGACTGGAGGGGGGGGCGGCACTGGGGGAGCTGGCACCGGAGGGGCGACTGGCTCCGGTGGTGTCGTCGCGACCGGTGGCGCGGCCGGGACGGGGGGAGAGCTGGCGACCGGTGGCATGCCGCCGTCCGGGGGCGCCGAGACTGGCGGTGCCGAGACCGGCGGTGCCGAGACTGGCGGCACCTCTGGCTCTGGTGGGAGCGACAGTCCGCTGGCGGACGCCTACCCTTGTCCCGGCAACCCCGCTGACTATGACGCCGTCGCCGCCAAGAACGGGGACACCTGGACGGTGACGAATGGTGGCAACGCCGTGGCCAGTACCGCCAGCATGCAGTCGGCAATCGAGGCTGCGCTCGGCAGCCTCAGCGGTGGCCGGTCGGCGAAGGAAAGCGTGCTCGTGCAAGGTTCGGGAGACATCAGCGGGAGCGCTCAGCTGCGGGTTCCCGGCAACACCATCCTCAACGTGTGCGGTACGATCAACGTGACGAACGACGTGAGTGGCTCGGATCGCGCGCCCATCTACGCGCGCGGTACGTCGGACATCGACATCCCCAACGTGACGATCACCGGCTACGCGCAGTATGGCATGTTCTTCCGCGACGTCAGCAACCTGCACCTGGGCAACGTGATGATAAACGGTACCGGGGGGCTGGGCGTTCGAATCGATAGCAACGGAAGCTGGGACCGGAACAACGCTAGCAACATCACGCTCGACTACGTGCACGTCGAGAACACCGGGGGGCACGGCGTGGAGTTCTATGGCGCAGATGGAATCGATATCGGGACCGTGGTGGCTCGCAGCACGGGCGACTGCGGACTCATCTTGAACAACTCCATCAACGCCGACATCGAGCTGGTCGACGCCGTCGATGCCGCTCATCTCGGCACTGGCTACGCGGCATTTCGCACGGCGAACACCAACGGGCGCTACGACGATGGTAGCTACCCAACGAACATCCATCTGCACGAGTTGCGCGCGACGGGGGGCGGACGCGGCTTCTTCTGTGTGTCGGGAAGCGGCGGCGTGCAGATCGACGACTTTGTCATCGACCACGTGGGCGGGACGCCGGCCATCTTCATCGAGAACTGCTACAACGTCACGCTGGCCGGGCCTTCGGGATCTGGGCAGCTGATGAGCGGCCGCGCCTACATCGGCCACAACGACGGCAACGGCGAGGCGTCTCGCGACGTCACGTTCCAGAACCTCACCCTCTCGGATGGCGCCTACATCGACCAGAGCACCGCGACCTGCAACCGCAACAACCAGGCGATCAACGTCACCGGTGGCAACGTCGACATGTGCGGCTGACCGCGGCCCTTCGCACGTGACCGCGAACGGTGGGTGCCCCAGGACGAGCCCTCGGGGGCGGTAACTTCCCGCCCGGGTGCCCAGCCGGGGGGGCGGAGAATCCCCGCGCCGGGGACGTGGGACGCGGTAAGATGATCGCAGGCTCCGGCCGCACCCCGGGGGCCGTGAGTAGCCGAGAGGAGTGTCATGTCCCAGCCGATCCGCCTTGCTCCTAGCCCTGTTCGAACGTCGTGCCCGCGCCAATGGCGTACACGAACCCGGCTCTGGTGGCTGGCCGGGTTGCTCGTGTTGTGGGGCGTCGCGGGGTGTGGGGATGAGGACGAGTCGGACGGGTACACCTCCGCCCAGTGTCGGTTCGATCCCGATTCCTGCCCCGGGCTGGCGGGGGCCTTGTGCGATAGCGATCGCGACTGCCGGGAGCCGCTTTACTGTTGCACTGAGAATGGGAACTGCGGTGGGGGCATGTGCACGGCCGAGTGCAACAGCGACCGCGACTGCCCGGCGAACATGGCCTGCGCGCACTCGAAGTGTTTCTACCTGTGCCACGACGACCGCGACTGCGCCGACGGGATGTCCTGCGAGCACGACTCGACCATCTGCGAGTGGCCCTGAGCGGTGCCGAGTCGCGAGGGATGCGGCTGAAGCGGATTGCCCGAGGTGTGGAGCCTTCGCTCGGCGAGCCGAGGGCTCCTCGGCTCATCTGGGCCGCGCAAACAGCGGACGACGACGAGCGCGGCCGACGAGGGCGGTCAGTACACGGTGAAGTCGAGTACCGATATGTCGGATGAACTGGGGTGCGGTGCCACGACCGTGAGGCGGTCCTCGGCGAGCAGGCGAGACGTGTCGATCAGCGGGTCGGAGAAGAAGCGATTCGCGTCGGCGTCGTGCAGCAGGGTCCAGCTCTCGTAGCCGTCGTCGGGAGAGGCGCCGGCGATGCGCAGGTTGGGAAGGACCGCGTAGAGATTCTGGCTCGAGGCCACGGCCAGACTGCCACGGAAGTTGGCGACGACGGGTAACCCGAGCGCGGTCCGGTGCCAGGTGCCGTTCAGATCACGCCAGTAGTGGAAGTACTGACTGCGACTGCGCGCGCTCTCGAAATTCGAGTCCGAGCCCTGGTCGTCGGGCAGGTGCCCGGCCAGCACGTGAACGCGGCCGCTGCTGTCGACAGTCATGTGCTCCTGGTTGATGAGGCCGCGGTCCGGCTCGATCGGGTAGACGCGGATCCCGGGAGTGTCGCGGGTGACGATGGTGCTGCCAGTGGTGCCGACCTGACGGTCATCGTTGTCGTTCCACGTGCGACCGTGGTCGTCGCTGTAAAGATACATCAGGTCCTGGTTCGTCGTCGGATCAGGGGTGGCGCGCCAGCACCACGCGAGGTGGAGTCGCGTGCCCCCCGGCGTGTACGCGATGCCGTGCAGGTAGGCGTTGATGCTGGCGGAGATGCCGTCGATGAGCTGGCCAAGAGCGGTCCAGGTGCCCGTCGTGGCGTCGTACTCCCAGAGGTACTCGTCACCCGCTCCGCTCTCGCCGATGCGGGCGGCGAGCAGCAGTCGGTTGCCACCGGGAGCGGTCACGAAGCGCGGGTAGGTGACCAGGGCGACGGGGTTGCCACTGATCAGTTCGCTCGTCACGGGCCCGAAGCTGGTGGGTTCGAAGGGGACCGCGGGGTTCGTGAGTAGCTCGGAGGTCGAGCGTCGGTAGTGGAGGTTGTCGCCGTGGTGGTCGAAGGACAGGTGCAGCGTGCCGTCACCCGGGGCCATGCCCAGCGAGATCGTGTTGTGGGCGTCGTCCGCCGTGTTCGTGTAGTCGGTGAACTCGACGGTGGCCCAGGGCCCGTCCGGGAGCGTGCGGCGGGCGATCACCACGTGACGGGCGGTGTTCCAGTAGGCGGCGTACTGCATGCCCTCGAAGGTGAGAATGCCGTCCTGCTGGAACGACTCGCCATTGAGGTAGCCGCCATAGGACACGATCGGCAGTCCTGCCGAGGTGAGCAGTGTTTCCCCGTCCTTGTCGACGGCGGGAACGTGAGGTGGCGCGCCGCCAGTGCCGTCCCCGCCGGTGGCCGTACCGCCTGCAGTCACGCCTCCGGTGGCGACGCCTCCAGTGCTGGCACCGCCGGCGGCGACTCCGGCACCACCCGTCACCGCGCCTCCCGTGGCGCCGGCACCACCGGCCAGGCCGCCCGTGCCACCGGGGGGGGCGCCTCCGGTGCCACCGCCCCCAGCAGGCGGGGCTCCGCCAGTGATCAGACCGCCTGTTGCGTCGGTTCCTCCCATCGAGGCGCCGCCGGTTGGAGCGACGCCACCGCTCGAGGCGGCGCCCGTGGCTGCAACGCCGCCTGTGGCGGCGTCACCACCGGTGGTCCCGCCGCTACCGCCGGTGCCCTTGCCGCTGCTGCCCTCCGGTTCGTTGCTGCACCCGATCAGGGCGGGGAACAGCCACAACGACCAGCACACACCGCGGAGGGTGCTCCGACAGGATCGACCGCTCATGTCGAGATCAGCTTGCTTCAACGCCCATCGTCGGCGCAAGTGCCCTTGACTCGCCGAGTCACATCGCCGCGCGGAGCGCCTGGGAGCGGGACAACGAGCGCGGTCCGATCACCGCACGGGCGCACGGTGTCATTCGAGTCCCGCTACCATATCGGCCCGCTGGGTCGACGAACCTTGCCGCGCCCGCAGGTCCGGTCAGCAACTCGTGTCGCAGACCCAGCGCGTGTCGCTGCACTGGACTGCAGAGCCGCCAGTGCTAAGGCAGGTGATGGAGAGCCCGGCGACCGACACCCTGTGCACCTCGCAGCTGCCCGCACAGGTGACCTCGCACTGGCTGAGATTCGAGCAGTCGACGGTGCTGCCAGGCCCTACTCGAGCGCCACAGTAGCTGGTGGAGGAACAGGCCACGGTGCTGTCGGCCCCGGTCGAGACGTCGCAGTCGCCCATCGCCGTGCAGTCGTACTGGCAGTGGTCGCCACAGCTGACGTGGCACAGGTTCGTGCCCGCGCAGAGGGGGATGCACCCATCGATATCGGAGCAGTCGAGGCGACAGGCCTCGGGGTTGCGGCATTCGCAGGGTTCGCCCGACCGACAGCTGTGGTGCTGGTCGTCGCCGCAGTGCAGTGCGGCGAGCCCCACGAGGGTCGCGGCGAGAAGCGGGATCCAGTGGGTTCGATGGCGCACCGGGCGCATCCTACTGGGTGCTCCGCGTCCGGCAAGCGAGTACCGAGCCCGTGGAATTTCCCGCCGCGAGCACCACGCTGGCGAGTGGGGTGACCGTGGGTGCCGCCCTCCCGTTCGCCTTTGGACCTGGTCGCGGCCCCGCCAGTGTGGCGCGACCAGGTCCCATCAGAGGCATCTGGAGGCTTGTCACTCGCCGACGCCGAGGCCGTCCAGGAAGTCGTAGTACTCGTCGAGCTTCTTGGCTGGGACGATGTCGAGCCCCGAGTCGAGTCGCTTGTTGTCGACCATCTGATCGCTCAAGATTTCCTTGGTCTCCTGAACCCCGAGCGTGATCATCCCGTACAGGGCGTAGGGGGCCAGGTATCCCATGTAGTAGTTGCGCTGCGCGTGGGTGACCGAGATGTAGCCCGATTGCATGTACTCGACGGTCTTGGTGTCGAAGTCGAACGCGGCGATGGCGATATCACCGGCATCCATGCCGCTCTCCTCAGCCGCCATCGCGCACTGATAGGCGTTGGAGAACATTCCCAGCATGCCGACCACCGGGGGATCCGCCTCGGCGATGATGTCTACCATGGCGGCGATGTTCTCCAACTCGCCGGTCTCCTGCGCCCAGTCGGCCGTGACGATGGAAACATCGTAGCCCTCGTCGGCGAGCACGTCGCGGGCCCCCATCGTGCGGTCGTAGCCCCCTGACCAGGTGGGGTCATCGTTGCCCAGGATCACGATTGTTCCGGCTGGCTCGGACAGTAAGGACAGAAGCGTCTCTCCGCCGGTGGTGCCCGCCTCCGCATTCAGGGTGCCAATGTACAGGTCGCGCTTGGAGCTCTCTTGGTCGCTGTCGATCAGCACGACGGGAAGGTCCACGTTGGCGGCTGCGTCGATCTGCTTCACCAGGTCGGTGCCCATGGGTGCCAAGCCGATCCCGTTCGCGCTGGAGCGTGCCGACTTCATCATCTCGATCTGCTCTTGAGTTTGCTCCTCCTTCACGGTCGAGGCGGGAGCCGCGACCGTTCCCGCCACGTTGAGCTCGCCCAGCGCGCGATTGGCACCCACCGTGATGGGCTGAAAGTAGCCGAGCAGTGACTTGAGCACGATGTCGATCTGGATGTCTTCTTCTTCTGTCTCGCCGATCGCTTCCACCAAGGAGTCGATCGTTGCCTCGAGCTCGGTGGGCTTGAACTCGCTCGCCGCGGTCGGTTCTCGGTCTACCTTCTTCCTCTTCGCCTCTGGATCGTCGTCGTCGCTGCTGCATCCGATGATCCACGGCGTGACGGCGATGGCGCAGATGATGGTTCGGGTGGTGATGCGCATGGCGATGGGCCCCCTGGCTTTGGTGTGAATGGATACTGTACCGGATCACGAGTGGTGCGTCGTGTTGTCGGTAATGAAGTGGCTGGGAGGCGTCTCGAGCCGAGCCGGCCCGGGTTCTTGCCGGATCCGGTCAGCACCGCAGTGGTGGTGGGGCGATGAACCGCGGGGCGAGGGCAGTGATGCCCTGGCGGGTGGGTCTTGAAGATCTCGGGCTCGGGTTCGGGACCCGGGCACCTCCGTGCCCTGGGCTCTGGCTCGGCGCGCCTCTGAAGACACTGCCCCATGCCACTTGCGAGAAGTGGCATTTCCAGTCCCGGCGCTCACTGGTGTTGAACTCGCCACTTTCGAAACGGGGCGAAGTTGGAGAGTTCAATCAGCGCCACTCATTGGTACTGTAGGTCGTGTCGTACGGAGCGCGAGGTCGCGAGCCCACCGCAACTGGGGTTGTCGAACTCTTGCCAGGAGGTCGTTGGAGTGCCGCTGGAGCTCCGCGTTGACACTTCCCGATGCCTTGGAACCCTGGGTCAGTACTCCTTGGTCCAGCATCTCGCGTAGTATGTTCCGGCGACCACGAATCCCTTGTTGCGAACCGTCCAGCCGTCGAAAAGGACATGCTGGGCGGTTCCGTATTCCGATAGGTCGTACTCGGCTCCCGTGCCGACATATCGCAGCTTGGTTCCGGATTTCACCTTGGAGAGTGCCCGCGGAAGGTCATTCCAGTACGCGGGGGGATTGGATGGCGAGTTCAGATCGGCGATGATGTCGCGGAGTCTCTGGCCTGTCGGGACGGGGCTGTCGCCATCAGCCGCCGCGTACTGCATTCCCAGCGCGAGCAGTACGACCGCGTCGTAGTAGAGGTGGGCGGCGGGGAAGGGGCTGGTGCCCCAGCGATCCGTGAAGTGCTCGACGAACTCCTGTGCGTTTGCTCGCTCGCAGGAAACGGGGCCGTAGTCGTACCCTTCCAAGAGTTCGCATTCACTGGTCAAGCTGAGCGACGGCGACATGCCGAACTGACCTTCCAAGACGCCTGGCGGGACGTTGCGAAGAAAGGACTCGGCACGCAGGAGTGGGCTCAGGTACCAGTCCCAAGGTGAACCCAATACGGCCCATTCCGTGACGATGTGACTGGCGGTTCTCGGGGACGCAATGAGGAGCGTCTTGTCGGGCTGGTAGCTGGCGGTCCTGGCGAGCTGATCGGAATAGGAGCTCTGGTCTTCTGACGCCGTGACCGCCGGGACGGTGACGTCGGCCAGACTGCGGAACTTGCTGGCGAAGGCGGAGGCCAGACTCATGTTGAAGTCCTCTCGTGACGAGAGGGTAGTCGGATTCTCCGCGTGGTCGGCGCTTGCGTAGCCGGCGAGTGCGCAACCCAAGTGGGTGACGCCTGGGGCCAGATGAAGCCAGCCCCCGGAGGTGGTCGCCCGTTGAATGACGGGGGCGGCAAAGCCAGGGAGAACGTTCAGCAGGTCCGCCTCCTTGACATCCGTGACGATGGCACTTGCCAGCTCGCTCTCTTCGGGGCCGACCAGGGCGGAGATCTCCCCGTCGCTGATCAGCGCGCGGACGGTGGTCAGTCCGCGTTCCGAGCCGGAATTGCTGTCCGTCGCGACCAGCTCGAGCGAAACCCCGTCGATTCCACCCGCGTTGTTGACGTCCTCAATGGCCAGCAGCAGCGCCTGTTCGAGGTTTCCCCCCAGTGCTGCCTCCGTGCCGGAGAAGGGGAGAGATGCACCGATCCGTATCGTTGGTCCGTTCGAGTCTGGCTCGCTTCCGCAGCCCAAAGCGGTCAGCGTGGCAAAGCCGAGAGCCAAGAGATGGTCTGTGCTCGAGCGCCACCTGCTGAATCCGAATCGGGGGCGGTGGTTCACCCCATGCATGGCCATCGACTCTCTGGCAAGAGGCGAGCGGCGGCGAGCGTTGTCACGGTGATCCATTCCCATCGTCCCGTCGACCCCGGACCCTATCACGTTGCGGGCTTTCTGTGGCCAGCTCGCGCTCGCACACCTCGCGTACGGCATCGAGTGGCGCTCCCCTGGTCCTGCTCTGCCCGTCGAGCTGCCCCTCTCCCGGGGGGGGGGGGCGGTGCTGGGGCTTTGGTGCGGGGGCATTGTCCCCGAGACGAGGGAAATCCCCGTGCCACCGCGCGCTGTTCGCTGGTGTCCTGAGGCAGAAGTTCGTCTCATGGATTCCGCAGCCCCTCACCGAGTGAGGACTGCGAAATCCACGAGACTTCTGGGGCAGACCCCTCAGAAACAG
>JBNLDK010000065.1:0-93027 GCA_050304295.1 Polyangiaceae bacterium | reverse complement strand
CACCCGATGGGTCGGTCACGCCGCTGACAAGACCGCCATTCCCAGAAGGCGGCACGACGGTAGACCGGGGCCAGAGCAGCCAGACTGCTAGCGCCACGGCGGCACCCCCGACCAGAACGAGCGCCACTGCCCGACGACGGGCTGCGCGAGGCATTTCCGTGGCCGCGGTGACGTGGGTCACCTCGGTGGGCCCAGCGGGTCGAGTTCCGGCCGGAGTGTCCGCCACCGTGCGGTCGTCGGGCCCCGGGGGCAGGCTCTTGCGAACGATCTGCCCGCTGAGGCTGGAAAGCATCTCGTCGCTGATCGTCTCCAGGCTGGCGTTCCTGGCCCGCGCCTCGATCTCGGCGATCTGCTCGGCACGCCGGTCGAGCACTTCTCCTGCCACGGCCACCACCCACCGCCCCATGGTGCGCGGCGTGGGGAGACGGAGGGCATCCTCGAGCGCCTCCGCGAAGTCGAGCGCCGTCTGGAAACGTTTTTCGGGCGCCCGCTCCAGCGCCCGCATCACGATCGCGTCGAGCTCGGCCGACACGTCCGGGCGGTGCTGACTCGGCGGGACAATGGGGGCGTTGATGACCCGGTTGATGACCGCCGCCGCCCCACCCTCCTGGACCTCGAACAGAGTACGCCCCGTCAACGTCTCCCAGAGAACGATCCCAGCGGCGAAAACGTCCGTCCGACGGTCAACGCCCTTCGCGGTCACTTGCTCGGGGGCCATGTACCGCAGCTTGCCCTTCATCACCTCGCCCTGCGTCGAGCGATAGCGCGCGGCCGCCTTGGCCACCCCGAAGTCGAGCACCCGCGGCACCCCGTCGCGCCCCAGGATGATGTTCTGCGGCGAGACGTCGCGGTGAACGATATTCAGCGGCAGGCCGTTCTCGTCCTTGGCCATGTGGGCCGCGTCCAGGCCGTGCAGGGCTCCGGCGACTACCCCCACCGCAACGTCGATCGGAAACGCCACGCCGCGGTCCTCCCGCAGCCGACGCAGGTCCGCGAGCGTTTCGCCGTCCACGTATTCCATCACCAGCAGCAGCTCGTGGCTCGCCGTGACGACGTCGAGGGTCTGGACCACATTGGGATGCCGGATCCGGGCGGCGAGACGCGCTTCGTCGAGAAACTGGGACACGAAGGCCGGATCGCGCGAAAAGGCTTCGTGGAGCCGCTTGATGGCGACGGTTCGCCGAAACCCGACCGGCCCGTTGAGCAAGCCAAAATGGACCGCGGCCATCCCCCCGGACGCAATCTCACCGAAGAGGACGTAGCGCCCCACCTGGCGAGGGGGCGATACCCTGTCCATGAACTCCGGCATGCTAGTAGACTACATCCATCCGAAAGAACTGCCGTCCTACTGGAGCGGCACGGCCGTTCGGAAGCGACGAACAACCCGCGAACGCGGTTGCTGAGTCACCGCCGACGCGGTCGGGACGATCTCACGGAAATGCTTGAATTGCCAGGTCCTAATCGGCGAACATGGGAGCTCCCGATGCGATCCAAGCGCCTCGCCCGGGGTCTGGCCGCCAGCCTCTCACTGGCCGCGTCGCTGCCCGCTCAGGCACAAACGGACGAGGACAAGCTCCGCTGTGTCGACGCCTACGAGCAATCCCAGCGAGACCGGCGCGACGGCCGGTTGTTGGAGGCTCGCCGCCAGCTGCTGGTCTGCAGCCAGGAGGTCTGCCCCGAGGTGGTCAGCAATGACTGCGCCACCTGGCTCGGTGAGGTCGAACGGTCGGTCCCCTCGGTCGTCGTCAGCGCGCGAAGTCCGGCGGGGGACGACCTGATCCAGGCACGGGTGAGCATCGACGAGGCCCTGGTCAGCAGCGCGCTGGACGGCAAGGCGGTCGAGCTCGATCCGGGACAGCACCGCCTACAGATCGAGGTCGAAGGCTACCTCCCCTACGACCGCACACTCGTGGTCGCCGAGGGAGAGAAGCATCGCAGCATCATCGTCACACTCGAGCGACCACCAGGGACGGAGCCCGTGGAGCCCCCGCCCCAGCCCGATGAGCCGAGCGCGCGCCCGTCCCCCGCCGTTCCGGTGGTACTGGGCGTGGTGGGCACGGCGGGCTTCGTCGGACTCACCTACTTCGGAGCCACCGCCCGGTCCGCCGAGCGCGACCTCGACAGCTGCCACCCAAACTGCCCCCAGGTCGACGTGGACAACACCAAGCAGCGCTATTTGATGGCCAACGTCTCCCTCGGAGTCGGCGTGGCCGGGGCCGCCGGAACCGTCATCTGGCTGCTCGCGACGCGCCCCCGCGGCCCCGCGACGACCCGCCGACCGCGCGTCGAGCTGGTCGTCGGCCAATCCGGAGCCGGCGCCACGGTCAGGGGTCGCTTCTGATCCCTGCGTCCCTGAACCTGGACCCCGTCACTCCGCGAACGGCGGCGGAGGCCCGTAGAGCGACGCCCGACGCACCGTGTAGCCAATCGAGTCGGTGTTGATCTCGCGCACCAACTCATCCTTCGGTGACACCTCCTGGATCACTCCGTTGTTCGAGTAAGTGATCAGGAGGTTGTCGTTGCCCAGCCGCTTGACGTCTCCGAAAGTCAGCGATGAGTAGCCGCTGGAGTAGGTCGACACCAGCTCGGCATCTCCCGTCCCGAGCTGATACGTGAGCACGTTGGAGCTCCCATCGATGCCCTCGTTGTTGAACATCAGGAGCGTGTCACCCAGGAGGTGATGTTGGTGCTGGCGCGACCAGCTGACGCCGGAGAAATCGCTGACCGTTCCCCCCGCCACCCAAGCCACCTCACCCGCCGAGCTGAACGCCACGATCGAGTTCCAGTTCAGCACGGAGAGCGTGAACAGCTCCTCCTCCGGCCACCAGTTGATGGCGTTGGAGTGGCACTCCCCCTCGGAGGCAGGGTCCACCTCCCGGACATCCAGGATGGGGGAAGACGTCTCGGTCACGGGATCGAAAGCGGCGACGACGTCGCACCCCCTGCGATTCTCGTCCGCGAACTCGATGGTGACGACCCGCTCGTCCGGCATCACCAGGAAATCGTGGTGGCGTGTCGAGACGCTGAACTGCTCGTGCGGCGACCCGTCCATCGGGATCCGGACCAACATCCCGTTGCCCCCCCTCACGTTGGCGTTTCCCGCCCACATGTACGCGCCATCGTAGGAGAGCCGGGCCCGCGAACAGTTGCGCAGCTCCTGGTCGCGGTACCACCAGACGTAGTCGCCGTCGCCGTCGATGATGGTGATCCAGCTCCCCTCCAGGCTCCCCTGCCCGAACACGCAACCCAGCGTGAACCCACCGTCGACCTTCTCCGGGAGCTCGGTGGTCACTTCCAGCGAGGGCAGACCGTTGCGGACCGGATCGGTCGTGATCTCGTAGCGCGGGCTCCGGTAGGTGACCCCTTCGCTCTCGACCACGATGCGATACGAATAGGTCGTGCTCGGTTTCATTCCGAGCAGGAGGGTACGGTTGCCATCGGCGTCGGGCTCCGGCACGGGCGCGTGGTACTCGAAGGCAGCGGGATCGCGCCCGAAGTCGATGTGCGCGCTGGTCACCGGCACGTCCACGGACCACTCCACGATCCCCACGGTCCCGATGGTCGCGCTCAGGGAACTCGAGACGGAGAAGGTCGCGCCGCCCGCGCCGCCGCTGCCCCCCGCGCCCCCCGCCCCCGCCTCCGGTGTGCACGCCCCCGCCATGCACCGTTCGTCATCCGCACAGGAGTGATCGCAGTCACCGCAGTGGGCCGCGTTGGTCTGCAGATCGACACAACTGGCCCCGCAGGCCGTAGCCCCAGTGGCGCACTCGTCGGCACAGGCGCCCAGCGAGCAGACCTCGTCGCTCGCGCAGTCGCTGTTGCAGGCGCCGCAGTGATCGGCATCGCTCTCGAGATCGACACACGCCCCACCGCAGCGCGTGAGGGACGCTTCGCAGTCGCGCGCCCCGGGCTCCGTCTCGTCGTCGTCGCTCGCGCACCGCAACCCGCCCAGAAGCGCGAGCACCAACGTCGTCGAACCGACCCACCGATGTCGACGGGTCCGTGATCGATCGGGGGAAATCCAGGGGAGCAAGGCCATCATCCGGCGACATATACCCCGAACGGCCCCCTGCGCCACTGCCCCAAGATCCGCCGCTCCAACAAGGGGTTGCCGGACCGGGGAGAATCCATGGCATGCTCCGCGCGGAGACAAAATACCATGTGGACGAGGTTCTTGGTTCTACTTTGCATCATTGCCGCGCTGCTCGCGTGCAAACAGGGCTCCGATTCCGACGGCAAGGACGAAGAGGCCAAGGAAGAGGAGAAGGCGGAGGAGACGGCCACCGACGAGACCGCCGAGGACAGCGGCGACGAAGAGGCGGACGACACGGACGAAGAGGCCGACGAGGAGGACGACGAGGACGCGCCCAAGCCCACCACCACTACCGTGAAGCCCACCACGTCCGCGGTACCGTCTGCGTCCGCCGCCAGCTCCGCCTCTGCCGCTCCCGCCACTACCGCCTCGGCGACCTCGGCCGCGGACAAGGAAGCCGAACTGCGGCGCTGCCAGCGTCGCTGCCGTCGAGCCCGCAACGCTTGCAAGAGCGGAGGCACCGACGCCGCCAAGTGCGACGCCGACCACGCTGCCTGCAAGGCGGCGTGCAAGTAGCAAACGCGACGTAGCCCAGCGCGGCCCCGTCACCCCAGTGGACCCCGAGCGCGCCGCGCCCTCGGGGTCGCACCACGCGGCAGGTTTCCAGCGCCCGCGATGGCGCGGCGCCCGGCGCGCTCAGCTCGACATGAGCCGCCGCCGTCGCCGCCCGCGCCCCGCGGCCAGCGCGACGACGGTCAGCACCAAGCCCCATCCTGGCGCACCCCGCCTCGACCCAGCGGCCACGCAAACGCAGCTCGGTTCGTCGCCGTGGCCCGTGCCTCGATCCCGCGCTGGTGAACCTGCGGCGCCCCCCGGCGCCGGGTCCCGGGGACTGCCCGCACCTGCCACACCTGCAGTGCCTGCTGCGGGCGCGGCGCCCGCAGCGCCCCCAGCGCCCGCAGCGCCCCCAGCGCCCCCAGCGCCCCCAGCGCCCCCAGCGCCACCTCGCGCCCACGGCGGCGGCTCGCCTTCGCGCCAGGGTTCGGCCCCGGCGGCGTCGAAGGCATCCTGGGTCAACTGGGAAAACGGGGCGATCTGAACGTAGTAGCCACGAGCGTTGTCCGCCAGGCAGTCCCCCGGATAGTTGAAGGACGACACCCCCACCGCCGCCCCGCTCGGTGCCAGCGCGGGGCCCCCGCTATCGCCCTTGCAGGGGCCTTGCCCCACCGCGAACGCGCGCGGCGGAGCAAGTCCGCCATCCGGCCACAGGTCGCTCTGCCCCACGTCCAGGATGCGGACCCCATCCCGCGAATAGCGAACCCCTCCTGGGAAATCTGGGTCCTCGGTCAAGCCATAGCCGATGACACGAATGGTCTCGCCCGGCTGGGTGGGGGTATCCAGTCGCAGCGGCACGATCGGCGCGTCCACGGGCCGGTCGAGCACCAAGTAGGCAATGTCGTTGCGACAGACGGACTCCGTGTCCAGCGCCAAGAGCTCCTGCCCCCTGGCCACCGACCCCGGCCCGGGATGAGCACCCACCAGCACCTCGATCCCCTCGGCGGGGAGGAGCGAGAACATCAACCCCGCACTCGAGCCCGAGTTGATCAGCTCGCCCTCGGCGGTGCACGCGAAGCTCCCGGACTGGTAGATGGACACGCAGTGACGGGCCGTGAGGACCAGGTTCGGAGCCACGAGAGTGCCCGTGCACCTTTCCGCGCCTTCGGACGTGTTTCTGAGGAGATAGACAACTCCATCGTCTTCCGGTCCGGACTCGACCCCATCGACGACGGCCGCGCCGAGACGATCCACGGATCCCGAACCTGCCTCACCACACCCGCAGACCAGCGCCAAACCGGCGATGGCCCCAGGCCCAACCGTCCACTTCGTGGCACCTAGGCCACGCCCTAGAAACCGTCGAAGCACGGAAACTCTCCCACTAGCTCCTGTCTCTCCACATCGTACTCCAGAACGTCGTAGAGGAACGCCGGTTCGGCCGTCACGCACCAGGCGCTGGTGGGTTGGTAGCGCACGCCCTGATAGAAGTTCGGGGGGCCCAGCGTCCCCACGAGCGCCGCACCCATCGACGAGATCCGGTTGCGGAGCGCGTCGGTCGTGACATCGATCGTCGTGCTGTCGATCGTGAAGCAGGTGGGCGCGACACACGGGTCGGTCTCGACATCCTCGCGCACCAGGCGCTTCATGCCGTCGTAGAGTTCGAACCCATCGTAGGTGGCGAGGTCCCCCGCGGCCGCAAACGAGTAGAGGAGGAAGTACGCGGCGTCGTAGTAGTTCTCCGTGCCCTCGAGCTCGAATTCGGGATTGGAGAACCGCGACTTCAGCGAGGAGAGGTAGTTGTCGTACAGGGTGCTGTCCACAGTCGCGAAGTTCACCCCGACCATTCTCTCCGAGAGCGGGACGCTGCGCTGCTGATTGCGAAAGACGGCCCCCTGCACGACGCTCTCGCCCGCCACCACGGGGGACAACAGGTAGAGCGGGCGAGGTTGACCGGTGGCTTCGTTGAAGTCCTCTTCGTAGCGATCGATGACCTTGGTGAAGAATTCCCGCCCGGCCAGTGCGATCACGACGTGAGGCGGAGCGTCGGGGTCGAACGCGTTCGTGGACAGCGCTGCGCTGACATCCGGGTTGTTGACCTGGTCCGCCGATTCGATCTCCACCCGTCGGAAGTTCTCCGCATTCGCGGCGGAAACCGCCAGACTCCCGTTGATCTGGATGCTCCTCGGCACCAGGTCCCCAAGCTGTTCGTTGAGCCCGTACGGCGACTCGACCTGCAGCACCCGCAGGGGCTGCTCGGGATCGGGACGGAGTCGATTCTGGAAGTTCTCCGCCCGTTCCATCAGGGGAACGAAAGTGTCCGCGATGTCCTGGTCGGAACCGAGCAGGTGCCAGAGCAGCCCGTCGTCGTTGATGTTCCTCAGCGCCGCGGTGGCCGGGAACGGGCTGATGAAGAGCACCTGCGCCTCCTTCTCGAGGTACGTGTACTCGAACGCCGTCTTCAGGTCGTTTTCCTGGAGCGTCGCCAGCACGCCGGGGACCTCCAGATCATCGACCAGATGATCGACAGCGTCGTGCACGTCGTAGTAGGCGTTGCAGACCACCGCGATCACCGGGCGGCGCGGGGGTCCCGGCAGTCCGCCGGCTTCGTTGAACTCCTCGAACGCCAGCTCGTAGTTGTAGGTGGACACGGCCACTGCGCCGAACTCTCCGAAGTTGGACCACGCACCAACGATGATGGGCTCTGCCGTCTTCAAGAACTCCTTGTTTTCCCCCGCACCGAGCACCACCGGGCAGACCGCTCCGGCCTTCAGCTTGACGCACTTGCCACGCTGGCAGATGTAAGGCTCCTCGAGGTGTTCCTCGATGCACTGGGCGTTGGTCTCGCACTCGGGGGGCGCCCCGGCGACGCCACCGGCGCCGCCCGTCCCGGCGCCGCCGGTCCCGACACCACCCGCACCCCCCTTCCCGACGCCACCGGCACCGCCCGTCCGGATACCGCCCGCACCACCCGTCCCGGCACGCCCCCCGGTGCTCGCCCCCCCCGCTGGAGTGGGCTCCTGGCAGACGTGGTGGCGACAGATGAGGTCCTGGGCGATGTAGTCGCAATCCGCATCACTCGTGCACTGCTTCCCGCTCAGGTCGTAGGCGAGTGAACAACTCGAAACCAGCAATGCCGCGCCCCCACACCACAGCAACCGCCCCCCGCGACGATCGTAGGCAAGCTCTCTCATGCAACGCAGCATTCTACCACGGAACCCAGGACTCATCAGATCTCGAGGGGATGGGACGACTCGCAGCAGCAGTTTCGGCCTACCGACCGCATGTCCGACCACTCATCGCTCCGCGCCTCTTGCTTGCCCAAGACGCCAAAGGCCGACCCCGAATGGGGTCGGCCTCGGCGAGGTTCGATGAGCTGGAGGAGTGAGCCGGCGCGGCGCGCCGGGTGAGGCCTACTGGGCCTTGCAGATGGCGTAGTTCGGGTTGCGTGCGTAGCGCTGCCACCCACCCGCCGGGACGCCGTCACACACGCAGCAACCGCTTCGCTCCCACGTGGGATCCCACACACGGCAGAGAGTGGTGGAGTCGCAGGTCCCCAAGTTGTCGGACGCCAGCGATCCGCCCGAATCCGCCACGTCGGGGTCGATCGAGATGGTGGTGGAGGTCGACTGGAAGTCGAGATACGGGTTGGCGTCGCCACCGAAGAACACCAGGCGGTTCTTGAGGTCAGCGGTGTCGCCAGTGTAGGGCGTTGAGGAGCAAGCTGCAGAGACCTGGGACAGGGTGTACTGCTGGTTGCTGCCGCCACCGTAGGCCCACTGGTGGATGTTGGAGCCGTTGGCGGTACCAAAGTTGGCCACGTCCAGAGCCTTGCCGCTGTTGCGGTTGATGAAGTGGACCTGCCCACCCGAATTGACGGCCTGGAACTGCTGGTTGGTGCCGCCGTGGCAGTCCCATTGAACCACGTTGGCCCCATTCGCGGTCGAGAAGTTCGACACGTCGAGGCACTTGCCGCTCCGGACGTTCCGCATCAAGGCGTAGCCGTTGCCTAGATCCTGGAGCGCAAACTGCTGCGCGTCGCCGCCGTGGCAGTCGTAGATCTGCAGGTTGGCGCCGTTGTCGCTGCTGCCCCAGGCGATGTCCAGGCAGCGCCCACTTTGCACGCCCTTGATCGTGTAGATGGGATCGCAACCGGGAGCGTCCACGTCGAACACGTAGTTCACGCCGCAAACGCCGTCGTTCGTGCCGGAGAGAGTCAGGATGTGGTCGCCCGGAATGTCAGCCGGGTTGTTGTTGTTGAGGTCGGCCTCGACGTCTGCCTGCCTCTGGAGCGAAGCCACCAGGTCCCGTCGATAGTTCGTCGCGCTGAACGTCGATTGCGGGATGATCTGCATCCACTCTTCGTCCTGGAAGTCGAGCAGCGCCTCAGTCTTCGGACACGAACCCGGACAGGCGCCCGCCTTGAGGCCAACCTTCGGGTCGCCGGACTGGTACCACTTGAGCTCCAGCTGACGCAGCGGGTCCAGCTCACCGAGCTCTTCCGCCATCGCCACCGCCAGAGCCGCCTTGGTTGCGTAAAGGCCACCCTGGTCGACCGAGCACTCCACGCGCTGCGTCGCCGTTCCGGTGTCCTCGAAGTCCGCCTCGACCGCGCAACCCTGAAGCGCCATCAGGGCCCCCGCCCCCGTCAAAACAATGAGTCTCTTCATCTGACTTTCCTCCGCTAGGTGTTTCGAACCTGCGCCAAAGGAATGCACGGCACGTGCCACCCACCTCAACTTCCGACAATTCCAGTCTCGATCGGAGAATCGCTGTCTGCCCCCGCCATTCCCCGTGGAATCCACCCCTGCTGTCTTGTGGGCGCCCATCGCAGGGTGTCGGAGCGTGTGCGCGACCCACCAATCGCGTTGCGCAAGCTAGAGGGATCGTGTTGTGCAACGCGCTTGCGCAAGTTGTGCAAGCTTGCACAACTCCGGGGTGGGCAGCCGATCCAGCCAACCGACGTCGGGATTCCAGACTCGATGTCTGGAGGGGTCTGTCCAACGCTTCCCCGGCTTCCCAACCCCAGGCGCATCGAACACCCGGAAGCGAGCCACCACGCCCCACCCTCACGCCGGAAGGGCGCGGGCGTGATCGAAGCTTGCGCGGACCCAGGCCGGCGCGTACCTTGTCTCATTCATTCTGGGAGGGCTGTATGCTCATTGGAAGACTTGCATCTGTTTTGAGTGTCTGCTGCGCCATCGGGCTGGTGGCGGCGTGTGGCAACAAGGACGACGACGACGACCACAACACCAACACCGGTGGAGCTGCGGGCAGTGAAACCGACACCGGTGGAACCGCCACCGGCGGCCGAAACAACACCGGCGGGCGCGACAGCACCGGCGGACAGGGCCAGGGCGGCGACGGCCCGACCGCGGGCGGGGGCGGCGAGGCGCCCGCAACCGGCGGAGCAGGCGGCGAAACGCCCGTGACCGGCGGCCAGGGCGGCGATGCCCCGACGACCGGCGGCAGCGCGGGGACTCCCGTGACCAACGGCGGGGGCGCCGGCGCACCACCGACCGACGGGGGCAGCGCGGGGACTCCGGTGGCCAACGGCGGCGGTGCGGGCGTCGAAGTGACGCCCGAGGGTGGCGCCGCGGGAATGACCAGCGGCGGCGCTGGCGGCGCTGGCGGCGCTGGCGTGGACGGCGCGGCGCTCTGTGGTGACTACTGCACCACCCTGAGCGATCAGAGCCTGACCTGCGCGGGCAACAACTGCCCCTACTGCGAAGGCGAGCTCGCCTACGACTGCGGGACTGAGTGGGCCGCCTATCTCGCGTGCGCGATGGCCGCGGACGTGACGTACGCCTGCCTGGATGATGGGTATGGGTACTCGATCGCCACCCCGGCGGAAGACGGCGACTGCGCCGCCGAGTTCTGCGCCTACGACTGCTGCTTCGGCTACGGGACTCCGGGCGCCAACACCGAGTCCTGGTGCAGCTGCGGGGGCTGAACTTCGCTCCAACCAGCACCTCGAGAGGGGCCCCAGCGGGCCCCTCTCGTCATTTGCGGCTCCTTCTCGAGAGGGGCGCGACTCCGAGCACAGCCGCGGCGGCTGCGCTGAACCGTCCCGACTCGCCAGAGCAGGGCGGGATTGCTTCCATCCCCGTCGCGTGGCAAGCACCTGCGCAAAGAAGGAGGTTCTGGATGATCGCCACCACCCGTGTGGTTCTTTGCTCCATCGCCCTGCTCGCCATGGCCGCCTGCGACGGGGAGTCGTCGTCGAAGGACGACCGGGACACCGGTGGCGCCGACAATGGCGGTAGCCCGACTGACACCGGGGGTCGCAGCAGCGGGGGACAGGAAGCCGCTGCAGGCAGGAGCGCGGGTGGCGAAGCGGGTGCGGCAACCGGCGGCGCCAGCGGTGCCGGGACGGGACCCAATGGTGGCGCGACCAGT
Source organism: Polyangiaceae bacterium (assembly GCA_050304295.1). GTDB lineage: Bacteria > Myxococcota_A > Polyangia > Polyangiales > Polyangiaceae > JAFGBI01. The sequence continues at coordinate 82,043 of JBNLDK010000065.1, read as the reverse complement.
GAGGGCGGAGCCGCAGCCCACCAAGGCGGCGCCGGCGGTGTCGTCGCGGAGGGCGGGAGCGGCGCCGGCACGGCACTCTGCGGCGACTACTGCGGCACGCTCTACGACCAGGATCTGGACTGCGCGGACGACAATTGCGCCTACTGCAGCTACGAGCTGAGTGGCAGCTGCGCGGCCGAGTGGGGCAATTTCCTGCAGTGCGCCGCCGACGGCGCCGTGAGCTACACCTGTTTCAACGACGGGACGGGCGAGTACTACTACGACGTCGCCACCCCCGAAGAGAGCAACGACTGCGCCGCCGACTACTGCGCCTTCGAGTGCTGCTACAGCCGTGGCACCCCCGGCGACCACGTCCCCTGGTGTACCTGCGGCTGAGCCGCACTGCTACGACAGCCCGGAAGTTCGTTCCGGGTTGTCGGCGTGGTCCCGCGCAGTCCCCAGTGAAAGGAAGCTCCGGAATGCTGCTACACAGAGTCGTCGCGCTGCTCGGTTCCGTCGCCGCGGTCACCGCAATCAGCTGCACCGAAAGCCATACCCCCTATCGCCCCTCCGCCAGCGCGGGCCACGGCGGCGATAGCCCAACGGGCGGAACCCCCCATCGCCCCTCCGCCAGCGCGGGCCACGGCGGCGATAGCCCAACGGGCGGAGCTGCGGGTGAAGCCACCGCGGGGACGAGCGGCGCCCGTGAGGCCAGTCAGGGAGGTCTTGCACCGTGGACGGGGACGGCAGGGCGCAAAAGCAGCGCCTCCACCGGGGGCAGCGCGGCAGGCTCGACGACGCGCCCCGGGGGAGCGCCCACCGCTGCCACTGGCAACGGTGGAGCCGCAGGTGGTGCCCTCGCAACAGGTGGTGCCCTCGCGACAGGTGGCACCCTCGCTGTAGCCGGCGCCCCCGCTGTAGCCGGCGCCTCCGCCGCGGGTGGAGCCGCTCCCGGCGACCTCTGCGGCGACTACTGCGGGACGCTGGACGAGCAGTCCCTCGCCTGTGCCACCGACAACTGCGCCTACTGCCCGTTTGACCTCGCCGGGTCTTGCTCGGCACCGTGGAAGTCGTTCCTCGTCTGCGCGAGCACTCATCCCGTCGCCTACTCGTGCATCGACGACGGCTACCTCTACTACTTCGACATCGCCACCCCGGCGGAGACCAGCGACTGTGCCGCCGAGTTCTGCGCCTACGACTGCTGTTTCCGCTCCGGGAACCCGGGCGACCACGTTCCGTGGTGCACCTGCGGCTGACCCGCGGGAGTTACCTCCAGCCCCGAAACGCAGGACCGCCTGACGCCACGCAGCGCCCACCCGCTGCCAAAGTGACACACGCCCTGCCAAAAAGGCATGTTTCTCGCCAGAGTGACCGCCTGTCGCCAAAATGCGCAGTGGGTCCTGGCAATATCACCAAGCGCCGAAGGCGCCTCGCCGGCACACGCCATCCTTCACGCCAGCTCCACTCGCTCTACTGCCGCCACCTGCCCCGGAAAGCTCCGCCGCAACCCCACGACTGCCAGGTACACGAGCGGCGTGTCACCCAGTGCAAACAGCCACTTGAAGAGCAGCGCGTTGAGCAGCAGCTCCGGCACCTGCCCCCACTGGATCCCCGCCACCCCGAACGCTGCGTACAGCACCAGGATCACCACCGAGTCGACGAACTGCGACCCGAACGTGCTCGCGTTGTTGCGCAGCCACAGGTGCCGTCCCCGGGTCCATCGCCGCCAGAAGTGAAACAGCCGCACGTCGAGATACTGGGCCAGGAGGTAGGCACTCATCGACCCCAGAACGGCGATCTTGCTGGACCCGAAGACGCGCTGGAACGTCGCGCTGCCGATGCCGAACCCGGCGCTGGGCATCGCTCCCCCCACCTCCACCAGCACCAGCGTGAACAGGCTCGCGACGAAGCCCACCCCCACCACCCGGTTGGTGCGGCCGCGGCCGTAGATCTCTGACAGCACGTCGGTGACGAGGAAGGTGACCGGATAGGCCAGCAAGCCCACCGACTGCCGAAACGCGTAGCGCCCACCTCCCGGTAGCGGCACGACCACCTCGAAGAACTTCTGGAAGATCAGGTTGCAGCTGACGAGCGCCGCAATGAAGACCGCCGCGAGCAGCAGGTAGGTGCGCTCGTAGCCATCGTTCTCCAGCGGCGGGTCGCAGACGGACATCGGGCGACCACAGATACCGCGTCACCCCCTGCCCGACCAGGCATCGGGGCCCCGGACGAGCCTGACGGCCACCGATGGGGTATGGAGACGGCCGTGTATCCCCGGAGGCTCGCCGTCCAATGCACAGGCCTGCTCGCGTTCGCCACCGCCTGCGGGGGGAACCCCAGCGCGCCTCGCCCGGCTCCGCCCCAGCAGGTGCGCGCCGAGGTCAGCGCTCAGATCGCCACCGTGGTCACCGTCACCTGGAGCACCGCCACCCCATCCCGAGGCCGGGTGCGCTACGGACCGACCGACGCGCTCGAGGATCGGACCCCCAGCGAGCCGGAACCCACCCGCCAGCACCGACGGACTCTGCTCGGTCTCGCCGCGGACACCGAGTACTTCTACCAGATCGTCACGGACGACCCGGCCGCCGCCTCCCCGTCACCCGTGGCCACGGTGAGCACCGGCCCTCTCCCCGCGGGCCTGCCCCCCCTCGAGGTGCGCGGGAAAGGGCACGCTGAGTACACGGTGCTACCCACTCTCGGCAGCAGCAGCGCCATCCTGATCCTCGACGGATCGGGCCAGGTCGTCTGGTACCACCGCGACGAGCGTGCCCTCGACTTCTATCGCGCGCGACTCTCCCGTGACGGCACCGCCCTGCTCTACAACGCCGCCAGCGTCTCCGCCGACCCCACCGACGACACCGAGCTCGTGCGCGTCACGCTGGACGGCAGCGAGACGAGCGCCCGAGCCGTCCCCTTGCTCGCCCACGACTTCGTCGAGCTGCCCAGCGGCACCCTGGCCGCGATCGTGGCCGACCCCATCGAGTTCGCCGGCACGTCGCTCCAGAGCAACCGGATTGTGGAGATCGAGCCCACCGGGGACCAGCGCACGGTGTGGCGCGCCACCGATTGCTTCGACCCCGGCGCCGTGCCCGGCGACGCTCCGGAGCACGCCTGGACCCTGGCCAACGCACTCGACTACGACCCGGCCGCAGACGCCTACTATCTGGGAATGCGCAATCTGAGCAGCATCGCCAAGATCGACCGGGAGAGCGGGAGCTGTGTGTGGGTGCTGGGCGGCGCGGCCTCGACCTTCGAGTTTGCGGCGGGTTCGGCGCGTTTCCTCCACCAGCACCAGTTCGACGTGGTCGGGAACCATATCGTGGTGATGGACAACGACGGCAGTCGCGGGGGCCAGTCGCGAGTCATCGAGTACGAGCTCGATCTCACCCGGGGCGTGGCCACCGAGGTGTGGCGCTACGTCGCTGACCCGAGCGTGTACACCTTCGTGCTCGGCGAGCCGAGCCGCCTTGCCAACGGCGACACCTTCGTCAACTGGGCGGTGGCGGGCCAGCTCGAACGCGTCACGCCGGCGGGCGAGTCGATCTGGCAGCTGAGCACCCGCGCGGGATACATCCTCGGCTTCCACACGCTGGCCCCGAGCCTCTACCCGGAGGAGGGTCGCGACCCGTGATCCCCCCCCGCTCGCCCCAGCGCCCATCGTGCGGCGACCATCCGCGATCCTGCTGGCCTGGAGCACGCCGCGCGGCGCCAACGCGACTCCTCGGCGCGTGCCTCGAATCCGCGGAACGTCGCGGCGCGCTGCTCGCGGCGCTGCTCCTTGCGCTCCTGGGCCCGGCTTGCCATGACGACGACGACCTCGGCGCCGGGGCGGGCGGTTCCGCGGCGACCGGGAGCAGTGCCGGCTCGCCGGGAACGGGCGGGTTGGAGCCACCGAGCGGCGGCGGCCAGGGAGGTTCGCCCTTCGCCCAGCTGGGCGTCTGCGGTCAGCGCGGGGAAGCCACCGCAACCGCCACCCGCTTCAACGGCACCGAGGAGTACTACCTCCTCGGCGACGAGGGCTTCGGCGATCCGATCTGCGTCGTCAGCTTCGAGATCACCCGTGCAGGAGACGCCCCCGCAGGGTGCGATGCAGCAGGCTCCGCACTCGGCTGCGCGTGGACCCACCGCGTCGAGTACTCGAACCCGGTGGTGATCACGGACGTCGACGACGCCTGCGCCAGCAGCGCGCTCGCAATGACCGCGGCCCGGATCGCCGCGGTCGAGGGCTCCCACGAGGACTACGGCTTCGTTGCGGAGTACGCCGGGCACAGCAGCGTCCTGATGCGCCACGACACCGCGACCGCCGCCTGGGTCCCCTTCGGTAACGCCACCTGGGACGCCGCCACCGGCGCGCTGCGCTTCGACCACCGTGCCGGCTACTGCGGTTACTGAGTCTCCGGAGCGTTCGGTCCAGCACGTCCCCCGTGGCCCCACCCCCCTTCCGCGCCCCCTCGCCACCGAACTCTGGTGTAGGCTCACCGCACGGGCTCCCTCCCGACCCGACCCCGAAAGGAGCCGTTCCATGGATCGCCCCATACTCACCACCTGCGTCGCGTGCTCCGCGTTGGCCCTGATCGCGGGTTGCCACGCGAGCGCGGACAGCCATTCCGCAGACGCGCCGAGCGATGCTTCTCAGCCCTACGTCATCGGCGTGGGGGAAGAGCAGCAGGCAGCCCGCCTGGCCACCGAGCTCAGCCAGCGCGCCGCGAAGGGCGATCGCCAGCCCGTCAAGATCCACGCCCGCTACGCGCTGGCCTGGAACTGCCCCTGCGCCCCGATCATCCTCGCCAACGCCTCGGCAACCCCACCGCAGAGCGCCTACCTGCTCCCGGTAGTGCAGGACGGGGAGGCGAATCCCGCAGACTTTGCGGTCGTCGGCGAGTTCCGTCTCTTCGGGCAATACGCCGGCCGAGAGATTTCGCTCGAGGACTGGGTCCGCGACGGGGGCGGTCCCCCCAACGCCATCGCGAAGGCCGACCCCACCCACCGCCGCGCCCCCTATCTGGCGTTCGATGTGGCAAGGTGGTGCTACGTGCCTCCGGGGGAGCTCCCGCTGCTGGAAGAGCAAGCGAGCACCGACGAGTTCGCTGCGAGGATGGTGGGGATCATCGCGCGTCTCCGAGACGAGGGGCGCTTCTGCGCCCCCGATGACGACTGAGCCGCATTCTCCTCCCGAGCGGAGCCCCCAGCTTCCGTCACATGCGGGGCCGCGCCCCTTCCAACGGTCCCACACATTGGGGAAATCCGCGTTCGGGGGACGCGCCCGGCTCTCCCCATGAAGATCCCCCTTCCCCGTCCGCGGTCGCTGGATATCATCGGCGCCATGACCACGCTGACCCCGAAGGTGCTTCTAGCTGTGCTCGTCACCCTGTCGCTCATCGGCTGCGCCAAGACCGGCGACAAGACGTTCCGCGCCCGCGCGGCCCAGGACCTCGGCTGCCCGGAAGGGCAACTCCGCGTCGAACACAAGTGGGAAAACGACGAAGCCGCCAAGAAGGCGGTCGGGTGCGGGCGCGAGGCCTACTACGTGCGCGAGTGCGCGCACGAAGGATGCCTGTGGAAGCTGCGCCAGCAGGGAGCCCCCGGTTCCACTCCCGAGGTCGCCCCTCCCAAGTGAGGGCTCGTGACCGGTCCAGCACCGCGCCACTTCCCCCCACGCGCGCGGCCGTGCTCCGGATCCTGCGCAACTGACGCGCACTTCGACCCCCGTGGCCCCCGCCTCGCGGCCGTGAGCGCGTGCGGGATCACTGGTCGTCTGTCGCGACACTGATCCGCCGCCGCTACGCAGCGTCAGCGCGGGGAAGATACAGGCGCAGGAGACATCCAACGCCGGGCACGACCTGACAGGCTACCCCCGCCTGGCAACAGGTCAGGGCAGCTCCCACCGAACCGAGCCCAACTCCGGCAGTCGGCGCGTCGTCGAGCTGTGCACGCTCCGGCTCGCTCGCGCCCGAAGCCAGGGTGAGACGCACACAGGACCCAGTCAGCGGCTCGGTGCCCATGTAGATCTCGTCGCGCTCGGTCAAGGTGACGTCATCGGTCGCCAAGGTGAGTCGCGTCGCCGCATTCCTCCCCAGTACCTCGTGACCTGCGTCGAGCAGAGCTTGGCGCAACAGCTCGGGATTGCCGCGTACTGTCCGCCGCACCGCATTCAATCGACAGCGCACACGCTCCCGCGCCTCCGCCGCCAGCTCGTGGTAGCAGGCGGCCACCACTTCGTTGATGTCCAGCTCCTCTTCGTCCGTGAGGCGCCCCGTCGCCGGCACCTGCCGAGCTGGATCCTCGACCGCCCCAACCAGTAGGTGTCCCCCTCGATCCATGAGCACATCCTGAGGCAGCTGTGCGCCGGGCGCTATTGGTGCAATTCGCACTCGGGCCTGGCGAGGATCGCAATGCGTCCGCCACGCCGACCAGCCTGTCATCCGATCACCAGGACGACGAAGCGCTCCCTCTTGGAGGTCGACACGGTGAGATGCCCCATCGTCCGTCCGCTCGCTCGACGTGGACAGCGACGCGCCGAAACGCCTGGCGCAGGGTGGACACATGCCATGTATGATCCGGTGATCGTCGAGCGGCTCCCACTCCCCGAGCTCCCGCCGACAGTAGGAACAGACGAGCCTCACGCGGCCCTTCCGAGCATTCTTCTCACGCCACTGGCGAACCGGCTGGTCCAGCGCCGCACAATCGCGAACCCCCGCGTGTCGGTTGCCCGCCAGGCGATGGGTAGATGAGTAGATTTGGAGGGTCCCTGTCGCGCAAACGCGTACGACGATGGGAGACGAGCGGGGCCGACCCCGGCTTCTGGGCACGCTCCTAGGTGAGTGACCCCAGGGCGACATCGATCGCGTGACGAAGCTCGGCAAGCTCGAACGGCTTGGGGAGAAAGCCCGCGGCGCCATCCTCCAGCAACTGTTCCACCGCCCCCTCCGCACTGTGTCCCGAGGCCAACAGGATCCGCTGCTCGGGATACTCGGCGCGGATCGCGCGAAAAGCCTCAGCGCCGTCCATCACGGGCATGATGACGTCGAGGATGATCAGCGAAAAGCCGTCCGCCGCGCGACAGGCCTCGAGCGCCTCGCGGCCATCGGTCGCGGTCGTCACGCGGTATCCCATGCGCTGGAGCAGGCGCACCGCCGCCAGCCGGATGCTCGCATCATCGTCGGCGAGGAGCACCGTCGGGGACACCGGCTGACCCTCCACTTCCGCGGACCTGCCGGAGTCACCAGTCGGCGGCGAGGCTGCCGGCAGGTACAGTGACACCGTCGTGCCCACACCTCGCGCGCTCTGGATGAGCAACTGCCCGCCATGGTTCTGAACGGCGCCGTAGACCATCGCCAGACCGAGCCCCGTGCCCCGACCGGGGGCCTTGGTGGTGAAGAAGGGCTCGGTGGCGCGCGCGACAGTCGCGTCGTCCATGCCTTCCCCGTCGTCGCTGACCCGTACGCAGACATACGGTCCCGGCGCCGAATCCAGTCCGCGCCGCTTCTCCTCCGCACCAACGACGACTCGTTCGGCAACGAGCCGGATGCGACCCTTGCCAGCCACCGCGTCGACCGCGTTCAGACATACGTTCATCAAGGCCGAGTTCAGCTGAGCCGCGTCGCCCACCACTGCCGCCACTTCGTCACTGATGGATACCTCCACGGCCGTCAACTGGGGCGCCGTCCGCCGAATGATCGAGGCCACGTCTCGCAACAGACGGGGGATCGACACCGGTGCCTGCGGACGTGGCCCCTTCCGTGCGAAGCTGAGTAGCTGCCGGGTCAGGTCTCGCCCCTTACGACAGAGCGACGCGATGTTGTCGAGCTCGTCGGTGGCCTCGGCGGGGGCCTCCCGGAGTAACTCGCTGAACATCAGGATCCCCCCGAGGATGTTGTTCATGTCGTGAGCCACACCGCCCGCGAGCGTCCCGATCGCCTCGAGCTTCTGGGCCTGAAGGCGCAAGTCCTGGAAGCGCGCTTGTTCGTGCGCCACTCGCTTTCGCTCGGTCACATCCGTCAGCACGCAGTGCGTCTGCTGAAGACCCCCGGCAGCATCCCGTGCCACGACACCATCGACGCTCACCGACACCTCCACCCCATCCTTGCGGAGCATGTCGAGCTCCAGCCCCGCGACCGTTCCCCGCTCCTTGAACTCCCTAAAAGCGGCCGTCCCCGCCTCACGAAACTCGGGACGGAGGAAGCTCACGAAGGATCGACCCACCGCCTCCTCGCGCGAGTAGCCCAGCAACCGGCACCACGACTCGTTGACCTCCAGCACCCGGCCCTCCAAGTCGAGCGCCTGGTGGGCCACGGGGGCATGGTCGAACAGAGCGCGGAAGCGCTCCTCGTTGGCGTGTGCGATGGCCTCGGCACGCACGCAGCGAGTCACGTCGACAACGGACAGGACCAGGTGGGTCACCTGCCCGCGGGCGTCCCGAACCGGCGAAAGGCTCCAGTCCCAGTACGTGACCCCCCGACCCGACTGCGCGGGGTGCAGGAACGGCTTGGCCTCCGCGAGGTACGGCTCCCCCGTGGCGACCACGCGCGAGAAGATCTGCTGATTCTCCTCGTGAGGGAACAGCTGGAAGTGGTTCTTGCCAACGAAGAATTCGGGAAGCTGATCGCAAGCCTCCGCGTAGGCGCGGTTGACCCAGACGAAGTCGAAGTCCGCATCCAGGTACGCTGTCATGATGTGCGTGTGCCCGAGGATCGCGCTCATCAACTGGTTGCGCTGATCGATCTCTCGCTCGCGCTCACGCTGCTCCGTGATGTCCTGGAACACTCCGGCGATCGTCGCCGAGCGACCGTCGCCAGTACGGCCGGGGTACATCGAACCCCAGAACGTGACGTTGCGGCCGCTCGGTAGCCGGGCGTCGAACTCGTACTCCACGCGACGCTGCTCGCGCAACACCTGCGCTGCCAGACCGTGCAAGCGCTCGACCACCTCGGGGCTGTAGTATTCCGCCTCTTCCCCCACCGAGGGAGGCCCCCGACTCGGGTCGCGCTCGTAGAGGGCATAGGCATTCCGCGACCAGACGATGGTTGCCGCATCTGGGTTATACTCCCAGCTTCCCAGCTTGCCGACCCGCTGCGCCTCGTCCAGACGCCGCTGCTGCTCGGCGAGCTCGTCCGGGATCAACGAAGCCGGATTGCCCCTGTCTTCGCTCACCTCGTCCCCCACGGCGTTCATCTTCCCACGAGCGGTCTTGCCCGTCGATCGGTTCCGCGACCGACGCTGGCGCTCATCCCATTTCGCGCAGCCGTCGAGGTCAGCGCCGGCCTCGAGTCGCCAGCGCCAGGCGATACGCCCGCATTCGCATGGACCAACTCGAGGTGAGCATGACCGAAGGGTTCAGCGCCCCAACTCGGCCACGTCTCGCTTCGAGGCGAGGCGGTGGGGCCAAGACACTCCTCGAGGGTCGCGTCCTGACCGGCCGAACGTCGACTACTCGCTCATGTGGCAGTCGTAGCAGCTGAACCCCTCCCCGGTGGCGGGGTCGAAGGGCGACTCGCCCAGCGCGCTCGCCATCTCGGGGAGCACCTGGTGCATCATCACGTCCATCACGGCAGGTTGCTCCTCCAGCAAGGCGTCGAACGCGCCCTGGGCCGGCAGCTTGGGGAGCGCCGCGGAGGGCATCTCGAACTCTCCGCGCTCCGCCCCCGGTCCGTGGCAGGTGGAGCAGCTGAACTCGGCGAAGTGCGTGGCGTCCAACTCCTGGAAGACGGGCTTCAGGCGCGGGACGACGACGGTCTTCATCACCTCGATGCGTTCGCGATGATTCAGCTCGTCGAATGGCCGAGCGGCGGCGTCGGCCGAGGCGTCACCGACTGGGCCCGTTTCCCCGCCCGGAGGACTCGCCGGCGGGGGCTGATTGGCACCGCAAGCAAGCGTCAGCAGAGGAACAGCGAGGAGGGAGTGCAGGTTGCGCATGAGGTTTCTCCGATGTTGAGGGATTGCTCAGGAGGCTTTGCGGCGGGTGCGGCGCCGCGCGAGCCCGATCGCCACAGCGAGCACACCGGCGAGGAACGAGAACCGCGCTGGTTTGGGCTCGGCGCCAATCGTACACGCCGCGCACCCTGCTCGGCGAGGACCCGGTGCCGAATCCTGGCGCGACACCGAAGGGGAGCGGGGGGGCTCCGAGGCGAACGCCTCCGCGGCCGCGTGCTCCGCGACCACGTGCGCGACGAGAGGTGGCAGGTCCGCAGTCGCGACCGCTCCGTCGTGGTGGGCCCCCATCTCGATCCAGTACTGGAGCAGCGCCAGCTCCGCGACCGTGGGCTGGTCCGCCTTCGGCGGCGGCATGTGATCCTCGTGGTCGAGCGGCAAGACCAAGCGACGAAAGAGCTCACTCTGCTCGGGCTGTCCCGGCACGATCGAACCGCTCGCCACGAGCGCTCCAGGGTCTGCGATGCTGTATCCCCCCATCAGCGGCTCTCCGAGATGACAGGCGCCACACCTCAGATCCAGAACGGGTGCCACCACCTCGTCGTACAGCGCCACGCGCAGGGGCAGCTCCGCGGGTGGCCCGAGCGCCTCGACCGCGCCAGGCGGAGCCGTCCACCGCGACAGCTCCGCTGCCGCCGCCTCACTGGCCTCGCTCACCGGAGCTTCCGCGTGGGATTCGGCCGGTTCCGGTGGCGCTGGGCGGGCAGGACCCGGCACCCCGGCCAGGACCCGCGGCAGCGACCCAATCGGAAGCTGTTCCGTTGCCCCCCGATCGACCCAGAACGCCACCAGCGCAATCTCGGCGGCGGTCGGCTGGGGGCGCTGGGGCGGAGGCATGTGGTCGTCGTCATCGGCTGGCAGCCGCAGGCGCACCACCATCGGCGACGCGGCGGAGCTGCCGGGAATGAGCGCAGGCCCGGAGCGCCCGCCCCGCCTCAGCGCACCGAGACTATCCGTGCGCAACTGGCCCTTCTGTTTCGCGCTCCCGTGACAGTCGCCGCAATACGCCTCGAGAACCGGAGCCACGTGGTCAGCGTAGACGCGACCCGATCGCCCCACGGCTACTTCGACGGCACGGGGCGACGCTTCTTCCGTCGCCGCTTCCGGGGACACGCCGGCCCCGCTTTCCCTCGTCGAAGCCACGTCCAGCACAGCCCTGCCGACCACGCCTTCCTCCGGCTTCGACGTCACTGCCGGCGGTGCCGGTCCCGGCGCTCGCGGCACCGCCTGCTCCAGCAACTGGCGAACAGGCGCCGGCGGCAGAACCTCCTCGACGGTCATTTCCGGATCGGCCCCGCGCCGGATCCACCAGTCGAGCAGCGCAATCTCGGCCGCAGTAGGCGCTGGCTTCCCCGCGGGGGGCATCCGCTCCTCGTGACCCGGCGGCAACTGGAGGCGTTGCAGCAGCAAGCTCTCCGCGGGAGCCCCAGGCACGATCGCCGGCCCGGACTCCCCTCCGGCGAGCAACGCCTCGAGCCCCAGCACGCTGAACCCACCTTTCGTCTTGCTGTCCCCGTGGCACTCGGCACAGTGCGCCTCCAGGGCGGGTTGGACGAGATCAGCGAAGACACGCGCCGAGCGCCCGGCCGCTGCGCTCTGCACCGCCGGGGACACCTGGGGTTCGGGGGTGGTGCGGAGCCACCGCTGCAGCGGTCCCGGAGCGTATCGCACCAGGTAGTCCTCGCCGTGAGTCATGCTGCCGCCGTAATGGGCGCCCCCCCCGAGGACAACAACGGTGAGGATCAGTGCGGCCCGGTAGGCGTGGCGGTACGCCCCCACTTCCCGCGCTCGATAGTTGCTCCAGGCGGCGAGTGCGAGCCCCGATCCGACCACTCCCGCGAGCGTCAACATCCGGTGCGAGGTGGCGAGGTGCGCCGGATACCCGCCGTCGCTGGCCAGGAGGACCCCGAGAGTGAAGGCCCCCACTCCGCTGACCACGAGCCCCACCAGCAACGGGGTGGTGACCGGATCGAAGCGGCGACGGGGCGCGGGCCACCAGCTCAGCGCCTCGGCGAGCGCCACCACCACCAGCAGGCCAATCGGGACGTGCACCAGCAGCGGGTGGAACCGCCCGAGAAATAGCACCCAGTCGGGACGCGGCCCCACCGTGCCAACCCCGAGATGAAGACCGATCACCAGCAGGGCAGCGACTACCGGCAGCCACCATCCCAGGGCCCGCGCAGACGGCGGTGTGGTCGAAGATTCCTGCCGGCTTTCCATCACCTGCAACGCTCGCTGTGTGGATCACCTAGGGCAGTTCAGCGGGAAACGCACCTCCCGAGCGCGCAGGTCGCGCCTTCGGCGCAGTCGGAGTCCCCCGCGCACGAGGTCGAACACCTCGCTCCGGAAGCATCCGCCTCGCAGCGATAGGGCTCGCAAGAGTACTCCTGATCGACACCCCCGGCCGGGAAGCTGGCCGTGACGTCGTCGGCGCAGGTCCCCGCCGACTCGTAGACCCCGTCCCGGGGCACGAACAGACGCCCCGGAGCCCCGCCGATCGTGGGCTGGGAGTGGCAGGCGTTGCAACCACCCGAGGGAGGCGGAACCGGCATCGAAACGACCACCCCGTCCCGCTCGAGCGCGACCCGCAACGGTGGCGCGAAGGACTCGTCGGTGTAGAAATTGCCAACGCCGTTCGTCTGCAGTTGGACTTCCTTGCCCGCAGCGTCCTCGATCGTGACCACGACTCCGGCAGCCCCCTGTTCACTGTCCGGCCCCTCGTAGACCGTTCCAGCCACGGACCAGTCTGGCGCTTCCGGATAGGACGAGCTGGTCGCGCCGTGGCATGAACGACAGTTGTCCCCCGGCTTCATCAGCGCCCCCGTCTCGAAGGGGTACTCCTCCGCCCCGCCGTCGGCACCGCACGCCATGGCCAGCGCACCGGCCCCAACCACCCAGCCGACCCCGAGGCCCCACTGCAGACGTCCGTTGGTCATTGCTCTGTCGTTCCTTCCATGTTGTTGACCGCCGCAATCCAGCCACGTCCGAACCAGCCGCGGACCACGCCGAGGGCGCGACCAATCGGGTCCTCGTGACGGGAGAAGGCCTCGCAGACGCTTCCCAGGGGCTCCCCCCGCCAGGAGCGCTCGAGCGCTTCGGCTTCGTCTGCGGCGGGCAGCAGGTGCCGCACCACGTGGTCGCGTCGATAAAAGACCACCAGGCGCGGAGCGTCCCCCCCGCACGTGGCCGTCGGCGTCCAGAGCGCCAGCGCGGCAGCCCCGACGCGTGCGCGCACGACACCGGGAACCAGCGTGAGTCGGAGCGCCGCCACCCGGGAGGTATCCACGGCCGACAGGTCCGCAAGCCGCTCTGGCGCTGGCGCCAGCAGCGCCGACAGGCGCCCCCACTCGAGCTCCGCCAGGTCAGCCAGCGTGGCAGCGTCCGGCAACTCGGCCCCCGCGAGCAGGGAGCCCGCCACCGCAGAAGTGCGGAGGAACTGCGGAAGATCACGCCCCGCGAACTCGATCGCCGGCGAACGCGAGGGCCGTGCCTTGACGTAGACCCGCACCAGCCGCCGGAAGCGGTCCGTGCCAACCGCAAGCTCCACCTCGCGAAACACCTCGCGCAAGCACCGCTCCAGCCGGACGTAGTAGCCGCCGTTGTAGACCCGAAACCGCTCGGCTCCACGGCGCGCACCATGCGAGGTGAAGAGCCGAGAAAGCACCTCGGGGTCCGCGTCTCCGCGCGCCGCGTCCCAGAACGTTCGCTGCAGGTCGGCGAGGGTCACGCGGCCGCCCCCGCCCGAGTCGCCAGGGCGCGGCGCGCGGCTTCCTGCGCTCGGTCACGCTCGACGAGTAGCTGGTCCAACGGCGGCACGTTCTCGTCCCATTCGACGATGGTGGGGACCGCCCCCACCCGTGCCACGAGCCGCTGATAGAGCTCCAGCACGGCATCGGGAACGGCGGATCCATGGTCGTCGAGCAGGAAGTCGCCCAGGTCGCTGTGCCCGGCCAGGTGCACGTAGGCGATCCGGTCGACAGGGATGGAGTCGATGTACCGCTCCGCGGCGAACCCGTGGTTCGCCGCGTTGACATAGACGTTGTTCACGTCGAGCAGCAGTCGACAGTCGGCGCGGTTCGCCACCTCGACGACGAACTCCCACTCGGACAGCTCGCTGCACGCATACTCGACGTAGCTCGACACGTTCTCGAGCACGAGCGAACGCTGGAGCACGTCCTGGACCCGGCCAATCCGGTCGACGACGTGCGCCACACACTCCTCGGTGAAGGGCAAGGGCCAGAGATCATGTGCGTACTGCCCCCCATGCGTCCCGAACGACAGGTGGTCGGACACCAGCGCCGCATCGACCCGCGCAGCGAGCTCTCGGACGGCGCGAACGTACTCCCAGTTGGGCTCGTCCACCGCCCCGATGGACAGCGAGACGCCGTGGAGGAACACCTCGGAGTCGCGTCGGACGCGCTCGAGGACCGCGGCAGGGCGACCACCGCGGTGCAGGAAGTTCTCGGTCAGCGCCTCCCCGACGTCCGCCCCCAGGCCGTGACCGAGGAGCCGATCGTAGTGGGGCACGCGCAGACCCACGCCGAAACTGCCAGAAGCCTCCACGTGCCCGCCTCCGATCAGCCGATGACCGTGCCGCCCTGATCAGCACACTCGTCAGCAGGGACGGTAATCCAGCCCTGCCCAGCACAGTCGTTCAACCCCTCGCAGGAGTTGGTGCCATCGCTGCTGGCGCATTCCGATTGCCCGGCGCACTCGTTGATCCCCTGGCACTTGACCGACTGGCTAGCGCTCCCGGTGTCCTCGTCCTCGTCTCCACACGCAGTGACGGCGAGCAGAGCTGCCATGGCAGCTGCAATTTCGATCCCACGCATCTGACTCCTCCTTGGATGAGTCCGTCCCACTGACGGACTCTTACGCTACGGAAGAACCTGAGGCCGGTTTCAGCTCCGGCGACCCTTTCTGAATGGAGCACGCCCGCTCGCCACACGACGCCAGCCGAGCAGCAGCCCCAGCAGCCACCAAAGCCCAGGTGCCGTTGCGCGATGTCCAGGCACCGACGCCACGACACACCCCGACTCGACGGGACAGAGCGGCTCCGTCGAGTCGTTGGGATCGAGCCCCGCTCGCAGCGCGTCCAGATCGCTTCGACCGTCCCCGTCGCTGTCCGCGTCCAGATACTCCAGGGCGATCTCGAGGCTCTCTTCATCGTCACCGACCAGCCCCTGGTGCATCAGAGCCTCGGCAAATGGCTTCGTCGCCGTGTCCCAGCCACCGCGAATGGTCTCGTGACAAACCGTACACGGGGGCGCGCAGCCGGCGTCGACCTCGTCGTAGAGGATCTGCGGATACCCAGGAGATGCCGCCGCGGACCCCGCAGCGACGAGCACGGCGAGCGACACCAGGACGCCCGCCCGCCGGGGGGACAGGTGAGAGCGAACGGGCTGACAGGGGATCGGTGACATCACAGATAGACATGCAGCTGCGAGAACAGCGTGAAGGGAGCGTCTTGGCGCGCCACCGCGTCGATGCGGGCGCTGAACTGCGGGAGGAAGTGCCAGTCCAGCGACAACCAGCCACCGTACCGGGGCTGCCCGAAGCCCGGACGCGAAGGCGTCGTCGAACCTTCGAGGCGCCCCTCGTCGGCCATTTCCCCGGTGGCCAGCAGGTGCAGTCCCTGCACCACCTGGTAGTCGGCCTGCAAGAAGCCGAGATAGCCGGCTTCCCGGTGGGACGCGAGCAGCACGTCTCCTTCGGCGAGCACCACCAGCGAGGAGAACGGGACGAGGCGAGCGAACAGCCCGCTGACTTCCCGTGTCACCGGCTCATCCCGCAAGGTGATCGGATCCCCACCGGCGGTCGTGGCCAGCGCGCTCACCCCGAGGGCCACCTCGTCAGCGGCGAGCCACTCCACGAAGCCGACGCCCCCGCGCTCGCGAAAGCGATCTGGGTGGATCTGATAGTTGCCGAGGATGGCCATCAGCTCCCCCCGCGCCCGGTCCGACTGAAACGCCAGCGCAACGCCATGCTGCTGGTCCGATTCCCGATCGGTGCGCGAAAAATCCCGCACCCAGGCCACGTGCTCGGGGATACGTAGCCCGTATGGCAGGTTGATACGGCCCGCCCGCAGCAGCGTACGGGGCGTGAGCTCATACCCGATCCAGTGCGATCGGGAGATGAGGTTCAATCGATCGCCGTCCGCAGAAGTGATCTGAGCGGCCCGCGCGTGAGGCGAGCCGGCCGGAACCTTGGCCGCGCCGATGCTGGCTCCAGCTCGGAATGCGTGCAGCCGCACTGCCGCATACAGGTCGGCCTGCATCGGAAAGCTCGCCGCATGGATGGGGTCATCGAGCTCCACGAAGCTCAGGTGCCGGTAGCTGCCTCCGACGCGAACGCCATCTGGAGTGGGGAGCTTGCCCCACAAGGGCTGCGTTTGCCGGTTCCAGCCAGCTCCGTAGCGAGAAGGGAGCAGGTCGTACCCCTGGCCGCGTCCGTACTCGGTGAGGAGCTCTCCACCCGAGGGATCGTCGTGACAGCTCGCGCAGGCTTGGAACCCGTGCTGGATCATCCAGGGGTACGCGGACGCCTCGCCCGCTCCCATCATCACCAGGGCGCCCACGAGGCAAGCCAGCACCCGTCGGAAGAGCTCCGTCTGCGACTCCCCTCGCCCTTCCCCTCTGCCTGCAGTGCCGCTCACGGTGCTCCCAGGTCGATCCAACGGACGAGACGCAGTCGCTCGTCGCAGCTCGGCGCCACACCATCGGGTGGCATCGAGTTCTCCTCACCCACTACCAGACGAATGTCTGCCAGGTAAGTGCGCACCGCAACGGCATCGTCCCAATTTCGACCGGCAGGCGCGTAGGTCCTTGAATCGGGATCGGCCAGCGCCGTGCTGTGACAGCGGGTGCAGTAGGTCGCGAAGAAGTCCTGGGCGAAGGCGTCCCAGGTATCTCCGGCAGGATAGTCCGCTGCCGTCGCCACGGCCTGCGGGTAGGTCGGGCAGCCGTTGGTGATGGGTCCCGTCACCACGCCACCTGTGCCCGCCGTCATCCCCCCTCCTCCGCTTCCGCCACCTCCCGTGGCCCCGGCGCCGCTGCTCACTCCACCGGTCGCGGTGGGCGGCCCCAGCTCGTCGTCGTCACCGCCACAGCCGACTGCGGAGAGTACCGGGAAAAGTAGAACTGTCGTTGTCCGAAACACTGGCTCCTCCTGCGGCGACAAGGGGCGACGCCGAGAAACCTTTGTTGTGCCCCATACGGGCGACGCCCAGCCTCGTTTCACAACTTTGGTCCGAGCGGCCACAATCCTTGGGATTCCCAGCACCTACACAGCACGAATCGACGCCTCGAGCGGCGCGATTCGAGACGAAGCACGAGCAGTCGCCGACCACTGGCGGGACGAGTAGACTGAGGGGATGCTGGGGATGCGCGCACTGGGTGGACTCACGATCGCGTTGGCACTGGCGCTGGCCGGGCTGAGCGCTTGCGGGAAAGGCACGACCACGGGCCACGGGCAGACTGGTACGGGGGGCGACGCTGCCGGCGGCCGAGAGGTGAACGCGGGTAGCCAGAGCCGCGGCGGTCAGCCGTCAGGAAACGCTGGGAACGCCAGCGGCGGAGATCGGGGTCAGGCCGGCCATGACGGGTCGGGGGGGACGCCCTCGACCTGTGGGAACCGCGGGCAGGAGTGCTGCGCGAGCGAAGCGCCCTGTCACTTGGCCGGGTTGACCTGCGTGGACGCGATCTGCGTGGACTGCGGGGGAGCAGGCCAGCCCTGCTGCGACAACGAACGCTGTACCGTCGCTGACGCCGCCTGCGTCGCCGGCACCTGCTCAGGATGCGGAGCCCTCGGCGAGGCCTGTTGCGCTGGCTCGCTCTGCGCGTCCACCGGAGCCGTCTGCGGCACCGCCAGCACCTGCGTCGCGTGCGGCGGTCCGGGCGAGCCCTGCTGCGTGGGCAACGCTTGCGAGGATGGCGGTTGCTGCGTCAATCGGACCTGTGTCCCGGACGGTGGCGGCTGCTCGATCGGGGGAACCTGCCGCGACGGGTCGTGCGGCTCCTGCGGAGGGCGTGGAGAGGAGTGCTGCGGGACCAGCGCCTGCACGGAGTCGTTCACGACCTGCGCCGGGGGGACCTGCGCCACCTGCGGGGGCGCCGGAGAGCCCTGTTGCGGGTATCCTCTCGGCTGCACGGCGCCCGACACCACTTGCTGGGGTTCGATCTGCGCCGCTTGTGGGGCTCCCGGAGAACCGTGCTGTCCTGGCAGCCAGTGCGACAGCGGCTGCTGCGATCCGGGCCAGGCGCGTTGCATCGCCACCGGGGCGACTTGCGTGGCCGGCGATCGCTGTGGACGCGAGGGACTGTGCGAGGGGTGCGGGGGCGACGACCAGCCTTGCTGCGCCGACGATACCTGCCACAGCGGTTGCTGTGACGCGCGCAACCCGGATGCGAAGACCTGCCGCGCAGTCGATGCCATGTGTGGCAACCAGCGACTGTGCACCGGCACCGATCGCTGCGAGCACTGCGGCCGCGACGGAGAACCCTGCTGCGCGGACGACCGCTGCTCGGACGGCTTCGCCTGCGAGAGCGGCAGCTGCACCCCCTGCGGCGGAGACGGGGAGCCCTGCTGCCTGGGCGGAGCGTGTACCGCCGACCTGGCCTGCACGGACGGCACCTGCGAGACCTGCGGAGGGGAAGGGCAGCCCTGCTGCGCCGACGGGTCGTGTGGGGGGGCTGCCCTCACCTGCGCCAACGGCAGCTGTGCCCCCTGCGGTCTGGCGGACACCCCGTGCTGCGCCGAGAACACCTGCGCGGAAGCGACGACCGTGTGCAGCTACGGCCTGTGCCGTACCTGCGGCGGAGCCAACCAACCCTGCTGCGACGGCGGAGCCTGCGAGGCGGGGGGCTGCTGTGATCTCGGCAACTGCGTCGCCGAGGGGACTGCGTGCAGTCGCGTCGACGGCGATCCGATCTGCAGCGCGGGGTCCTGCGACGGTTGCGGGGCCCTGGACGAACCATGCTGTGGGCCCTTCGAGCGGTGCACCGAGGCAGGCACCGGCTGCGATCGGAGCACCGACCTGTGCGGGGCCTGCGGTGGGGAGGGAGAGCCTTGCTGTCCCGACGAATCCTGCATGTCTGGCTGCTGCGTTGGGCAGACCTGCGTCGCGATCGGAGCAACCTGCGCGACCGGCAGCGAATGCCTCGCCGACGACTACTGCGCAGCCTGCGGCTGGCCGGGGCTCGCCCCCTGCTCCAGCGGGGACCCGTGCGTGGGCGGCGGCTGCCTCGATCCTGCCACCGATCTCTGCGTCGGCCCCGGCGGAAGCGGAGAGAGCCCCGACACCGTTTGCATCGATGGTTCGCTGACCGCGTGCGGCGAACCGGGGAAACCGTGCTGCGAGCTCGACACCTGCGCCGACGGTGGCTGTTGTGCCAATGCGGAGTGCGTCGCGGCCGGCAGCAACTGCGGCGGCACCCTGGACGGTGCCTGCTTCGGCGCCGAACCCGGCGGTTGCGGGGACTGCGGTGGTCGCGGCCAGCCCTGTTGCGAGGGCGAACTCCGCCGCTTCTGCACCGGCTCGGGATTGGTCTGCGATGGCATTTCGAGCAGCTCTCGCTGCGAGACCTGTGGCGCCCCGGGAGAAGCCTGCTGCGGTGGGAACAAGTGCCTGGGCGGTGGCTGTTGTTCGAACGGTCAGTGCGTCGCCTCCGGCAGCGCTTGCGGCTCCAGCGCGGGAACCTGCGTCGGCGGAACCTGCACGAGCGACGACGGTGCGTGCGGAGGCATCGGGATGGACTACTGTAGCTCGGTCGACTGCGTCGCCCCCTATGCCACGTACTATGGCGGTTCCTGCGCCGCCTGCGGGGGAACCGATCAGCGCTGCTGCGACGACAACTGGTGCGCGCCCGGCCTCGAGTGCTACGGCGCCGACTGCGTGCCGTGCGGCGTTCCCGGCGGTCCCTGCTGTGACGGGATTTTCTGCGAGACGGGCGAATGTAGCTCTTCCGGCCGCTGTCCCTAGCCTCGAGTTGGCCTCGTCTTCTGGTGGCTCCGGGCATGCCGACTGGCGGCCTCGGCGACCGTGGTCTTCCCCTCGAGGATCTGCAGCACCAATTCTGCACGAGCCTCGCCCCCCCACTCCTGGTCCCCCCCACCCTCGCCCATCGTCTCTTCATGCCCCAGCGACACCGCGGGGGCAACCACCCACTCGACTCCCATCGGCCCCTGGACTCGGCCGTCCTGGCCCCTCGCGCGACGCCATCCCGTGGGATATGGTGGGGCGGGGAAGGAGATGAGGGACTGGGACGAATCCGCGCTGACGTGGTGCCTGCTGGGGGCTGCGCTCGGAGTCATGCTCTCGGCGGGCGTGCGCCGCCTGACGTCCGTGGCGCCAGCCACCGATCGCGACGAGTGGAGGCACCGCCTACTGCTCAGCGCCGCCACCATGCCCCTGCTCGGGATTGCGGTGTCCACCTGGTTGCCGTTCGAGCACGGAACCTCCGTGGTCGCGCTGGTGACCGACACCCACGCACCACTTCCCGCGCGAGTCATCGTGGCGGTCCTGATCGCGATCCCCCTGGCGATGGCCACAACCGTGTTCTGGACGGCCTCCCGCCCTCTTCCTCCACCCCCTCGCGTCGGGCGAACGGTGGCCGCGCTCGCCGTGGTCGTGGTGGTGCTGTTTCTGATCGAGGTCCTGCTCGTCGACGAAGACATCTCGCTGCACCCGCTACAGGTGGTATCCTGCGCTGCGCCCATCGCCGCCGTCGTGCTCGCCGTTCGCGCCTGGCGGAACAGTGGCTGGCGGAGCACCTCGTTCGCCACCGCCGCGCTCCTGATCGCGCCGATGGTCTTCGTCGGCCAAGTCCTCGCCGTCGAGATGCTGCGCCGCTACGTCACCTTCGAGCCCGGGGCGCTGACGCTGGTCGCCGCGGTAACCTGCGGGGCGGTGATGGGCGGCGCCCTGGTGCGAGGCACGGTGTCGGACGGAGGCGCCGAACTCGCCGCCGAACCGCTCTCCCTGCGCGACCTTCCAGCCCCGAAGAGTCCGCGCGCGACGGCCCTCATCGCTGCCCTCACGCTGCTCCTCGTGGGCGGTCTCGTCGGCTGGGACGCCTGGCTCGGATTTCGGGCCACCGCTCAGCAGATGACCGTCTCCGTGCTCGGACAGACCACCCTCGCCTCCGGACAGCGAGCGCGATTCCGCGTCCAGGTCCAGCACGAATCGAGCGGCATCCCCATCGAGGGGGCCCGGGTGTCCGGAACGTTGACGGGTGCCACGGGGACCGTGGCGCTGGTCCCGGTAACGACCGACACGACGGGAACGGTCGTCCTGGAGGGCGACGTCCCCGCGGACGCTGATCTCGAATCCCTGCACTTCGTCGCCGAGCAAGGGCTGGATCGCGCCTGGGGCGATGTGGCCGTCGAGATGAAGCCCGAACCGCGGAACCTGCAAGTCCTACTCACGACGGACAAGCCCCGGTACCAGCCGGGACAGGTACTCCACGTGCGAGCGCTGGTTCTCGGCCCCGGCCTGCGCCCCGCCGCCCAGCTCCCGATCACTCTGTCCATCGCCAACGCGACCGGAGTGCGGGTACTGCATCGCGAGAGCCAGACCTCCGCATTCGGGATCGCCGTCGCCGATCTCGAGCTCGCAGAAGGGATCGACCTCGGCGCCTACGAGATCGTCGCCGCGGCCGGCGGGACCCACGTGGAGCGCAAGGTAGAGGTCGCTCACTACGAACTCCCGAGATTCCGCGTCTCGATCGGCGCCGCCCCCTTCACGCCCCGGGAACCGATCCCGGTGACCGTGTTCGCCGAGCACCTGTTCGGCGAGCCCGTGGTCGGCGCGGACGTCGAGCTCAAGCTCACGGGTCAGATCTCGCAGTCGAGCGGAGAGTCGCTCGAGAAGCACCTCGTGCAGCGGAAGCGGACCGACAAGGAGGGACGGGTCGAAACGACGTTTCCCTGGCTCGCCGGGGAGCGCGCGGGGCTGCGCGCCGTTCAGCTCACGGCGCGCGTGAGCGGGGCGGGCATCGGCGAGCAGACGGCGCGTCGCACACTCGTTCCCCGCAAGAATGACACTGACGAGGACGGCGCCAGCGCCGTCCGGCTCCAGGCCTTTCCCGAGCGAGTCCCGCCGGTTCGGCTCGTCGAGAACCGGATCTTCGTGACCACCACGAACGCCAGCGGAGATCCCGTGTCGGCCGCGCTGCGGATCGGGCGGGAGACGATCCACACTTCGCGGTGGGGTGTCGCCACCATCACGCGCACACCGGACAACCAGCAGCAGCATCTCATCGTTCGAGGACGGGTCGACAACGCCGAGCACGATCGGGAGATCGGGCGCTGGCCTCTGGGGCGCCAGGCGGAGGAGTTTCTGTTGCGGCCGCGCCAGACCTACTTGCCGGTGGGAGGCACCCTGGAGCTCGAGGCGCTCGCGAGCTCGCCGGGACCGGTGTTCGTCGACGTCGTCAAGCGGGGGCAGGTCGTTCAGACAACGTCGATTCGGGTCAGCAGCGGTCGCGGCGAGGCACGTCTCGAGCTCGATCCGAGCGTCGTCGGCATGGTCCAGCTGAACGGCTACCGCCGCGCCCCGCCTGTCCCCACCGACTGGACCAGCCCACGGTACCGCTCCCCGGCGAACCCGCTGGTGGAGGACGTGCGCTGGGTGCAAGTGGGCCCGGCCCTGGACGACCTAGAGGTCGACTTCAGCTTCGGTCGGCGAGGGTACCGCCCCGGCGAGCGCGCCGAGATGACCGCCCGCGTCCACCGCAGCGGCGCCCCCACCCGCGCGGCCCTCGGCCTGGTCGGGATCGACGAAGCCGTGCTCGTCGGCTACCCCCTGCCGCCGGGCAACGACGTGGCCAGCGTGCTGCTCGGCGCCACCACCGGCCAACTCCCCGCCGGGCTCCCACAGTTCCCGAGTGACATCCTCCTACCCACGACGGACCCTGATCGCACCGCGGCCCGCGACCTGGTCCTCACCACGATGGAGCGGGACGTCACCCGCGTGGCTCCGGGTCGGTCCGCCAGCGAGCGTCGAGGCGGGCACTATTTCTCCCTGCGTCGCCACCGCCGGGGCGCGGGCGCCGCGTTGGCCCTCGCTGGTCTGACGACACTCATCATCGGCTGGCTGCTGTGGCAGACCGCTCGCCGGCGCACCGCCCTCGGTGCGCCCCTCTTCGCCGCTGGTGTCGTGGTGTGCGGGGCGGGCGCTGGCAGCCTGGCCCTGGCGGCCGCCCGCAACTCGACGAGCTGGGAATCCCAGGCCCGCATGGAGATGGCCGAAAACCGCGAGGGCGGGACGGGAACTCGCGCGAAGGGCGAGGAGGGCAGCATGGGCAACCCCGCGACGAACAAGCGGTACGCGGTCCAGGGACCGGCGGAGTCGGCCAGCTTCCAGGCGGGGCTGACTGCCGGCCCCGCCCCACCGCTAACCCGACGCCATTTCCCGGAGACTCTCTTCTGGCTTCCGGAGGTCGTCACTGACCGGTCGGGCACGGCCCGCGTGGAGATCCCCCTCGCCGACTCGATCACCACCTGGCAAATTGCAGGTACAGCCGTGTCCCCCGACGGCGGCCTGGCCGCAGCCACGACCCGGCTGCGCGTCAGCCAGGAGTTCTTCACCGACCTTCGGCTCCCCCCACACCTGACCGTGGGCGATACCATCGCGGTGCCGGTCAGTGTGTTCAACTACCTCGACACCGAGCAACCCGTGCGACTCGAGCTCGCCCCCTCGGCGGGGCTGAGCGTGCTGGGCCCGGCGTCACGAACCGTACGCGCCAAGTCTGGCCAGTCGCACGTCACCCTGGTCCGGTTACGGGCAGATGCCCCGAGCGCCGCCACCCTCCAGGTGACCGCGACGGGCGCCAGCGAAGCCGACGCGATCGAGCGCGCGACCACGATCCACCCGAACGGCGGCGAGATCGTGCGCGTGCAGAACCGAGTCGTGACGCGAGACGATCGCTTCGAGTTCCGCATTCCCGAGTCTGCCCTGGACGGATCGGCGCATGCGCGAATCAAGGTCTATCCCAGTCGCTTCAGCCAGATCGTCGAGGGACTGTACGGCGTCTTCGAGATGCCCCACGGCTGTTTCGAGCAGACCTCCTCGACCACCTACCCCAGCGTGCTCGCGCTGCGGCTCCTGCGCCAGATGAAGCAGGCACGGCGCCCGCTGATCCAGGATGCGGAGCGCTACATCGCTGCGGGCTACCAGCGGCTCGTCTCCTTCGAGGTGGAGCGAAGCGGAGGATTTTCACTGTTCGGCAGCGCCCCCGCGAGCGTTCCCCTCACGGCGTACGGCCTGATGGAGTTCACCGACATGGATGCGGTCCACCCGGTGGACTCGCAGCTGGTCACCCGCACTCGCGAGTTCCTCCTCGATCAGCAGACTTCCCCGGGCGCCTGGGACACCGATCCCAGCGAGATCCGCCTCACCGCCTACGTGACCTGGGCGCTCGCCGAAGCCGGAGTCGAGGCGACCACGCTCGCTCCCTCGCTCGATCGCATCGCCCGGGTACACGGCCCCGCGGACGACCCCTATCGCCTGGCACTCCGAGCCAACGCGCTGCTCGCGGGGGGCCGCGGCCCGGCGGCGCGCCCCCTCGTTGACCAGCTGGCTCGCCTGGATCCAGAGCACGTCGAGCCCCAGGGTCCCAGCGTCCTGTACTCGAGCGGGCGCGCGCTGGAGGTGGAGACGGTGGCTCTCGCCACGCTCGCGCTCAAGCGCTCGGGCGCCCACGCCGAGCGCGCCGACACCCTCATCCGATGGCTCATCCATCACCGCGACAGCGAGGGAACCTGGGCCACCACGTCGGCGACCGTCGCGGCCATGCGGGCATTGCTCCAGCGGATGCCCCGGGAGGGCGCCACGGGGCAACTCGCGGTGGCACTCAACGACGCCGAACCCCAGGTCGCCACCGTTCACGATGACACGACCCAGCACCAGCAACTCGTTTTCGACGGGGTCGTTCGCGCTGGCTCCAATACCGTCTACGCACATCGGCGCGGGGAAGGCGAGATGCACTACCAGCTCGTCAGCAGCTATCATGCGCCGTGGACCGACGTCGAGAGAGCTCCCGCCGGCTCGCCGCTCTCGTTGACGGTGAAGTACGCCCCAACCGCGATGAACCGAAGCGAGAACGTCACCGTCACGGTCCGCCTCGAATGGACCGGGGAGCGACCCGCGGACATGCCCCTGATCCAGGTCGGGATCCCTCCAGGCATGGCGCCAAACCGCGAAGCGCTCGATGGGCTTTCCCGGCAGATTTCTCGCTATACGGTGGGCCCGCGCCACGTCGCCTTCTATCTCGAGGAACTGCGCGACTCGGTCGAGTTCCGCTTCGAGATGACCGCACTCCACCCCATGAGCGCTCAGGCGCCACCTTCCTACGCCTACCTCTACTACGAGCCCGAGATCCGCACCGAGGTCGCCCCGGTCCTCCTCACGGTGCGGTGAAGCGCGACGGGAACAGCATCGCGAGCACCGAGTGAGGTACGACCGCAGCTCGACGGGAACGCCTACTGCTGCACGGTCCAGTGACGAGCCGGGGCCCAAGCCCGGCCACCCCCGGCCTTCCGGGTCGAGATCCAGCGATCCCCAGCCTGCGGGCCGAAAAAGGCCCCCCCGGCGCGACTGGGGTGACTAGACTGGAGAGGCACCCGCCATGCAGGCCGAGATCATCCCCCTCCCGCACCGATTCTCGCCAGCGCGGCGGGAGCTCCCCCTCGGTGAGCTCGTCGCCCGAGCGCGCACGGGCGATCTCGAGGCGCAGCAGGAGCTGTTCGAGCGCCACGTGCAGCTCGTCGCGGGACTGGTGCGCCGCCTGATCCCGGACCAGCCGGATCTCGACGACGTGGTCCAGGACGTGTTCGTCCGCGCCCTGGAGAGCTTGCCTCGACAGCGCGATCCCGATGCCTTCCCGGGGTGGCTCCGCTCGATCACGGTGTACGTGGTGCGCAACCGGTTGCGTCGTCACCGGCTCTGGCGCCGACTGGGGCTGGTGTCCCGACGCGAGCAACCCGACGATGACCAGCTACTGGCACTGGTGTCTCCGGCCGCACCCCCGGACGTGTTGACGGAGCTGCGCGCGGTGTATCGGGTCGTCGCTCGCCTCGAGCCCAACGCGCGGACCGCGCTCGTGCTGCGCCGGGTCGAAGGATTGACCGTGCCAGAGGTGGCCGAGGAGCTCGGCCGCTCGCTGTCGACGACGAAGCGCTGGATCTCAGCGGCAGAGGCCCAGCTCGAATACGAGCTGACGCGCATGGGGGGGCGCCTATGATTCCGTCACATCTGCAGGACCGTCCCGTCTCGGCGAGTGAACGCGTGGGGTGGTGGCGAGGAATCCAGCGCAAGCGGTCGGGGCGCCGGTGGAGGCGACGGGCCCTCGTCGGAGGCGGCTCGGTCGCGGGTGTGACCTGCCTGCTCTTGCTGGTGGCGCTCGTCGGTGCCCCATCGCTCGAGCCGACACCTGGGCCGGTGGCGTCGCAGGCGACCACCCCCACCAAGCTGACCTTGCCCGACGGGTCGCGCGTCGTCTTCGACCCCGGCACGGAGCTCGAGGTCACCGAGGGCACTGCGGAGCGCGTTCGGCTCGATCTAACCCGGGGTCGCGCGACCTTCACCGTCACCCACGACCCCGAGCGACCCTTCCGCGTGGTGCTCCCAACGGTCGAGCTACTCGTCGTGGGTACCCGCTTCGTGGTCACCGTCGAAGACGGTGACGCGCGCCAGCACACCGCCCTCGAAGTGGCCGAGGGGATCGTCGAGGTGCGCACCCTGGGCGCGGGCGAGCTCCTCAGTCGCGTGCACGCGGGCGGGCGATGGTCCCACGAGGAGTCACGAGGCACCGAGCCCGTGGTCGCCCCCATCGCGAGCGCGACCGCGCCCAACTCCGCGCTGCATCCGCCCGGCGCAGTCCGCTCCGCAGTGCCCACTCCGCCAGCGGCCGCCGCGCTCTTCGACGCCGCCACCCGGGCGCGACGGGCTGGCGACTACGAGCGCGCCATCGCCGGCTACGAGGAGCTGTTGGCCCGGTACCCCGACGACCGCCACACGGCCCTCGCCGCCCTCGAGCTGGGTCGCCTCAAGCGCACCCGCGCCGAGGACCCGCGCGGGGCCGCCGCGGCCCTCGAACAGGCGGCCGTCAACCAGGAACTGAGCGACGACGCCCTGGCGCAGCTCGTGCTCAGCCACGACCAGGCCGGCGACTGGGAGCGCTGCCGGGCCGCGCAACGTCGCTATCTCGCCGCGCATCCCGACGGGGTGCACGTGGCCGAGGTCCGCAGTCGCTGTCGCGAGGCGCGGAAGTGAGTAACATGGCGGCATGTGCCGCTGGTCCCCTCGGGGCGTGACCCTGCTCCTGACAGGGTTCGTCCTGGCGAGCGGGGCAGCCCCCGTCGCCGCGCAGCCCGGAGCGTCCACCGAACACTGCAGTGGTGTCCCGTGGATTGCCGTGGACCTGGCCGTCGACTGGGAGCCCGCGCAGCGCCAAGCCCTGCTCGACCACCTGCGCGCCGGCTTCGATGTCTACGGTCTGACGGTATGCGAAACCCGGGGAAGCGCCGAACCGCCCCTGGCGCGGGTACGGATCGGGCAGAACGACGCGGCGAGCGTCGCCCTCAGCGTCGACGTGCACGATGCCGTCACCCACAAGCGCATTGGTCGCGACGTCGACGTCGCGGGCTACTCCGCTGAAGGTCAGGCGCTGGCGATCGCGGTGGCGGCGGAGGAGCTGGTCCGCGCCAGCTGGGTCGAGCTCCGAATGCGGGAACGACCGGCGGCCCCCACCACCCGCCCCCCTCCACCGGAGGTGGAGCGCGTCGTCGCGGACTCCGTACCCGAGCGATCTGGTCGACGCACCTCGTTGGTGCTCCGGGGCGCCAGCGAGGCATACAGCGGCGGGCAGCTGCACTGGGGACTCGATCTGGTGCTGCGCCAGCCCCTGGGTTCTCGCTTTGCATTGGGTGCCTCCCTCGGCCCTCGCCAGGCCGTCCCCGAGCGCGTCGCTCCGGGCACGCTCCGCGGACGCGCCTTCCTCGGGGAGCTGTTCGTGGACCTGGCCATCGCGCGCGGCTCACGACTGGAGCTCGATCTCGAAACGGGGCTGCGCGCCGGGGAACTCTCGTTCGCTGGCGAAACCGCGACGACGACCCAGACAGCGGGCGGGGCCGTCGCGATCGTTCGGAGCGGGGTCACGCTGAGCATCCGGGGCTCCGAACGCTGGGGGCTCGAGCTCGGCGCCGGGGCGGGGGCGGTCGTCCTCGGGGCGAACGCGAGTGGTCGGGGAACCACCCTCTCCGGGGCCAGCGGTGCCGAGGGTCACCTCTCACTGGGGTTGGGAGGTCGGCTGTGAAGCGAGCGCTCGTCGTCAGCGCGGCGTGGCTAGCGATATCCTGCACGGAGACCTACGAGGTGTTCCCGCTGGCCACCGATGACGCCTTTCCGCGCGACGCGGGAGCCGTTGACGTGGCTCCCGACGACGCCCACGTCATCCCCGAGCCGACCCCACCGGGGGCTTCACTCGGCGCGATGGACACCAACACCTGCGGACTCGAGGACGGATCGGCCTGGTGCTGGGGGAGCAACGCCGACTATGCGCTGGGGCTGGCCGATCCCAGCGTTGTGTCCCTGCCGACGGAGATCACAGGGCTCCCGCCGCTCGTCGCGGTCGAGGTCGGCGCACAGTACGCGTGCGGGCTCGACACCGAGGGTGCCGTCTGGTGCTGGGGTCGCAACACCTCCGGTCAGCTCGGGGCGGGGTTCTTCGTCTCGACCGCCGCGCCGCGCCGCGTCGCTCTTCCCGGTCCCATCCACCGTCTCAGCGCCGGCACGGCCCACGTCTGCGCGCTCGGCGTCGCCGGTGAGCTCTGGTGCTGGGGCGAGAACAGCGAACGCCAGCTCGGCACCCCCGACTCGACCGACAACCAACCCGAACCCCTGCGCGTCGACACGACCAGCGACTGGGTCGCCGTCTCGGCAGGACAGGGTCATACGTGCGCGATCCGAGCAAGCGGCGCCCTGTACTGCTGGGGGCGCAACGCGCAGGGGCAGCTCGGCCTCGGTCCGGATGCCCCCATCCAGGTTGGCGCTCCCACCCCGATCGACGTCCCCGGCGTGTGGACCCAGGTCGCCGCCGACCAGCGCATCACCTGCGGCATCCAGCAGCCAGGCTCCCTGTACTGCTGGGGCGACAACGGACAGGGGCAGCTTGGCACGGGCGACACCGAACCACGACTCGTCCCCACCCGCATCGGCAGCCGCACAGACTGGCACCACGTCGCCGTCAACGCGCTGCACACCTGCGCGCTGGACACGGCCGATGCCCTGTGGTGCTGGGGGCGCGGCATCGAAGGCCAGCTCGGCCTCGGTGATGTCGAGTCCCGCCGGGTGCCCACCGAGGTGCAGCCCGGCTCCCGCTTCGTGGACGTCGCGGTGGGACGCTTCTACACTTGCGCCCGGGACGGGGGCGGCGTGCTGCTGTGCACCGGCGACAACGCCGAGGGTGTCCTCGGCCAGGCCGGCAACGACCGCTTGCTCGACTTCGCACCGGTCACCGGTCTCCCCTAGACATCGATCTCGCTCGTGCGGAGGGCAGAAGCGAATGCGCTAGAACAACAAACAGGTTGTTTGTTGTTCTAGATCAACGACCTAGAACACCGACAGGGCAGCAGCGCCAGCGGGAAGCACCTGTCTCCGGGTGCCTCGCCCCTGCTGGGCGCCCGGAGACAGGTGTTTTCCGCGTCGGACAACCTGATCGGTGCTCTAGTCTGGGCGCGGGTTGGCGCGCATCGGCTACTGGAAACCGGCACGAATGTAGTCATTGACGGCAGGCGCGGTGAGCTCCGGACGCCAGGTGAAGCGCGTCTGGGCCACCGCGGCGGCCAGAAATGCTTCCAGATCACTGCCAAGGGCCAGGCGGTCCGCGTACTCCCCCACGGTGCGGTCGGGGTCCGTGAACGAGCCCGTCCATTCTGTCGCCCCGGTCTCCCCTGCCGTCGTCGCCCACTCGGCGAGCGACTGCCGCGCGCCATCCACACAGAACCAATCTTCCCCGCTGGCGCTCTGGTACTCGTTGCTCTCGTAGACCACGGCACCGAAACCTCCACTGTGGTCCACCAGGCACGAACCATGGGTCGGGTCGACGAACCGATTCCCGCTCACCAGAACGTTGCTGAAGCCGCTCACCGCGTTGACGCGCAGCGCGCGCTGTCGCAGATCGTAGAAGGTGTTGCCGCGGATCGTGATGTCGGTCGCCGTTCCGCCCCCGAGATCGATACCGTAGGCGTTGGTGTACCAGGGCTGGTGCAGGAAGTAGTTCCCCTCGACTGTGCCACTGAGGTTGTCCGACACCTGCAACATCCAGGAAAAATTGCGCTCCGTGGGATTCCCAATCCCGATCTGACTGAAGACGTTGTCGCGAATCGTCACGTTCGAGAAGCGATGCGGTTCCTCCGTATTCCCGCCGATCCCCAGCCCGATTTCCCCATCCACGAAGAAGTTGTTTTCGAAGACCAGATCGTCCGCGTCGCCAGTCGCATCGGAGCGCATCTTGATACCCATGCTCGAGGCGCGCGCGATGATGTTGTCGCGGACCACCAGCCCGTCCGCGTTGAGGTACATGTTGTGGTTGTACATCGTGGCACAGGCGGAAGCGACCTCCTCGCTCCACCCGTTGTGGTCGAAGACGTTTCCCTCGATGGTCAACCCGGCCACGTGACTCGAGTAGATCCCCGATGGACGATGGGCGCTATTCTGACCGCAAGTATCGATGTGGTAGTTGTCCTCGATCACGTTGCGCCGCACCTCCACGCCATCGTAGTGAAAGTCACCGTAGGTCTGGACGACGAGCTCCGCGTGCTCGAAGTGGCAGCTCTCGATCAGCAGCCCCCGGCCTCCGCCAACGTAGCGAAGACCGCCGCTGGTTTCTCCATCGTAGGCCGGGTCTCCGGGGATCTTCGGGTACACCACGAAGTGGATGCCGACGAGCGCCACGTAGTCGCGCGCCTGGCCGTTGTGGTCGATGAAGTTCCGATCGATCTCGACGCGCGGTAGCTCGAGCTCGTCACCGTAGCCCGCGACGACCAGCGGATGCTCCGCGTCCTGCCCCGACTTGAACCGGCCCAGCGACTCGCCGCGCCACGTGTCGCCGCGGCGAAGCAGCATGAAGTCGTGCTCACCGTCGCGCACTAGTTCGGCAGCACGACCGAGTGTCGCCACTGCCGCCGACGGGGAAGAGCCGTCATTCGCATCGTCACCCGCGGACGAACTCACGTAGACGATCTGGCTGCCCGCGCTCGCGTCGAAGGTCGTGAACCCGTCCTCATCGGCGCGTGGGGCCGCAGATTCATCGTCGTCATCCTGGTTCGCGCAACCGAGGTCGCGCTGCCAGTCCACCAGCCCATCGCCATCGTTGTCGATGCCATCCCCGCACTCAGCGGGGCGCCCTGTGCCGCCGGTACCGTCGCCGCCCGCGCCCGCTCCCCCGCCGCCACCCGGCCCGGCCCCATCACCACCGGCCCCATCTCCACCGGGGCCGGTCCCAGCCCCGGGACCGGCCCCGGTCCCAGCCCCATCACCGCCGACCCCATCACCACCGGACCCATCACCGCCGGACCCACCACCACCAGACCCATCACCACCAGACCCATCACCACCGGCCATCCCGTTCCCCCCGCTGCCTGTGGCACCGCGCCCGCCGGCCGGATCCCCACCCGCACCACCTCCAGACCCGTCGTCCCCCCCCGTCTCACCGCCCGAGTGGGGCCCGCCTTCATGAGATCCACCGCAGGCGCCAGTAGCCGCCAAGATCGCCAACCCCAGAACACCTCGCCACAGACTGCCACGCATGGGACACCTCCAACCCGCGGCTAGTCACCCGAGTCATGCTTCACGGGTCATAAAATGCCGAAGCTCACCGCTTCGACTCACAGCCCCCCCGACTCGGCGCCAGCCACTGCCGCCTGGAGCAGCTCGGCGGACACACGCTTCCTTTACTCCTTGCCAGCGAAACGGCGCACTAGGATACGGTGATGCCGTCGTACCGCGCCGCGGAACAACCCCTGCGCGAGCAGCAACGAGATCGGCCAGAACAGCACTGACCTCAGGGTGAACCCAAAGGTGCGCCGGACCCGACTTCCGGTGTCGGTCGGACTCACTTCCCAGCTCTCGTCCAGCTCCCGCACGAGCAACTGGAAGGGCGAGGACAGCGCGTGGATCCGCACCGCGTAGCGACGCGGCCGTTCGCACTCGACGATCTGCTCACGGTGCGTGGATCCATCGCTGTTGGTGACCCGCGACTCCGAGCCGACCTGCTGATAGCCACCGCTGACGAAATCGACCCGAGCCAGCCCTGGAATAGGACCGTAGCCAGGAAACGACAGGAACCCCGACTCGCTGGCCACGAAGTCGAACACCGTCTCCGGTGCCGCGCGCAGCGCAACCGTCTCCGTTACCGTGACCCGCATTCGCGAGACGGTAGCACGAGCGCCGACGCACCGGGCTCAGGTCTCGTCATCGAAGTCCCGCGAGCTCCGCAGCTTGTATTCCATGCGCGCGAGGCTCTCGGCGGCTTCCTCGCAGCCGGTGCGCAGCGCTTCCATCTCCTCGGCACGCGTCGCCACCTCGCGGCGAATTCCCGCGGCCTTCTCCCCCAAGTCCCGCAGGCGATACTCCGCGGCCGCCTCCGCTCGACGCAGTCCCCTCAGTTCTGCCTCGAGCTGTTCCACCTCCAGCTCGAGCTCGGCGATCGACTGCTCGCTGGTCGTCAGCTCCTCGCGCAGCTCCGCCTGTTCCGCACGGGCTGCCGCGATTTCCTGGTCCAGCAACCCGGACTCGCTCGCCAGCTGCCCGAGCACCTCGGCCAGGGCGTCACGCTCGCCCGTCAGCTCGCGCAGATGCGACACCACTGCCTGCATCTGTGCGCGCACGCGCACCAGCTGAGCCGCTCGCGAAGCCACCCCACCATCGGTGTTCATCGTTCCCTCGTCCGACGCGCAAGAGCGAGACAGGGCGTTGATCGATAGTCGTTCATGTTACGGTCGCGGCCCCGCGCTAGCGCTGTCCCCCCGGCGGCAGGTCGCCAGGCCCCAGGTAAGCATCCGCCAGGGACTGGCGGATCTCATCGAGCGCGGAGCGCGACTGATCCACCTCGGAGAGCAACGCGTCGCGTTCGTCCTGCATCAGATCCACGCGCTCCTGGGTTCCCCGTAGCTGCTCCTGCAACGCCGAGGTCTCGTCCCGCGCGGCAGCCAGGCGAGAGGTCAACTGCACGACCATCGACATCACCCGCTCGAACTGCGATTCCACGTTCCCCAGCTCCTTCAGCAGATCGGCGCGCGTCGTGTGCAGGTGCTCGACCTGCTGCTGCTGGTCGCGCTCCTCGCCGTCCTGGCGGGCGAGTTGCTCCCGCAGCTCCTGCACCGCCGCGACCAGGTGCGAGCGCTCGTGGCCCAACTCCGCCGCCCGGCGGGCGAGCTGTTCTCGATCCGCCAGCTCCTGCTGGGTGCGACGCAGACGTCCGTGCAGCTCGTCGAGCTCGCCTACGGCCACCGCGCGCTGCCGTCGCTCGGTCTCCAGATCGCGCTTCAGATCGTTGTTCGCGGCGATCAACTTGTCCTGCTGCGCTTCCAGCTCGCGGATCACCGTCGCCAGTGTTCGCATTTCGCGCACCAGCGATCCGGCCTCCTGACTGGGCTCCGGTCTCGGGCCAGCGTCTGCCATCACCTGCTCCTCACGAAGGATCTCGTCGCCATGATACACCGATGCTCAGTCCCCACCGCCACCTCGCACCAGTGCGGCCACCCGCAGCTTCAGCGCGGAGAGGCTGGTCGAGAGGGTTTCGTAGTCGGGCACGGAAGCGGCCCGCTCATGCTTCAGCTGTGCCACGCGCTGCTCCGCCTCGTCGGCGGCCCGGGAAGCCGCATCGAGTCGCCGCTGCGCGGCCGTTCGTTCCGCCCGCAGCTCCGAGACCCGCGCCAGTCTTGCCGCCAGCGTCTCGCGAATACCAGCGAGGCGTCGGCGCAGCTCGACCGTCTCCTCGTGACTGCGCTCGAGTTCAGCGCGCCGCTCCGCGAGCTGGATGCGAGCCTTGAGCACCCGCGCGCGGTGAGCGTCCACCTCGGCCTCGGCCTGGACCTGCTCTTGCAGGACCCGGTCCAGATCCGCCTCAACCTTGGCGGCACCGGGAGCGGCCTCCGCCACCATCGGCCTTGCCATCGGCCTTGCCATCGGGGCGCCCCGGGCGGCGGGCCCCTCCTTGACCGCAGGGGGCGTGGAGGCGGTGGTCTCGGGCACCACCGCAGATCCCGGCTCGACGTCGTGATCCTCCGGAGTCAGCGCCGCTCCTCCGGAGGGTGGCGGACCTCCGGCGAACCGATGTCGGACGGCGTGCAGCAAGCGACCCACTAGGGCCCGGTCGAGCCCCGTCACAGCGACCACGTCCACCAGGTCGGCGGTCAGCAACTGGTCCAGAGTGACCAGCCCCGCAGCGGTCATCTTCTCGATCACTCGCCCGTCAACGCCATCGAGATCCCGACAGGCCTCGATGATCGTCATCACGGGTTCGGCAGGAGCCCCCGCGTCCCCCTGTGCCACCCGCTTGACGTCTTCCAGCATGCCCCACATGCTGCTTTGCACATCGACGTCGCCGGCGGATCCAGCATCGAGGGCGTGCACCGCAGCCTCCAGTCGCCGCAGAGGCTCGGCCGCATCCTGAACCCCGATCCGCCGGATCGCCTCGGTGACCGACTCGACCGTCGTCAGCAGCGCGGTGCGCAGCTCCTCATCGTAGCTCTCGAACAGCTGCGCCAGCATCTGCTCGATGGGAAGCAGATACTGGGGCAGTGTGGTCATCACGATCTGCCGGATCTCGTCGGCCTGCTGCTGGTCGAGCTCGAGCTGGGCCCCGTCCTCGTCATCGGCTTGCTGCGGACCGTCCCCGAACATTCCGTCGAGAACGTCGTCGGGCCCCACCGACGCATCATCACCCCGCGCCCCCGGCTGCGCCGCAGCGGGCGATCCGTCGAGTTCGGGTCTCGTGGCACGCGCCATGGTCAATATCCCGTGGAGGTCAGCGCCCTGATCATACCCCAGGTACCGCCCGCCCGCCGGAGAACTTGGGTCGGCGGCCGGCCTCGCACTCAGGGGAGCTCGCCGCCGGCGAGTCCTCGCGCGCCCTCGACGAGCAGGAAGGCAGGGCGCTCTGCAACCCAGCTCTCGAGACCGAGATCGAGACGAGCAAGCTCCGCGACCACGCAAGCTCCTGCCAGTGCCGCCCCCCCCCCGATCAGGGCGACTCGACGGCAGCTGGTGCCGGCCAGTCGAAAACGTTCCGAGACGAAGCGCGCGACGGCTTGCGCGACCTCCTGACCCAGCGCCTGCTGAGCGGCCGTGAGGGCAGCACGGACATCGAAGGTGCGGCCCTCCACCTCGATCGTGCCACCGCGACCGCGCTCCAGCGCCCGGATGACCGCCAGCTCGTCCTCCACGAGTCCCTGCTCCTGTGCGTCGCGCAGCACACGTCGCACGCAGTCGGCCGCTCCCAGCCCGTCGCACTCGGTCTGCGCTTCGCAACCCTCGCGACTCACGATGCTCAGCTTGGTCCGCAGGTAGCCGATATCGGCCACCAGCACCCGGCCCGTCTCACGCCAGGCCAGCGGCACACCGCGGTAAGCGCACGCCGCCGCATCGACGATCTGCGCGCGCACGCTCATTTCGACCCGCCGGGGCTCGAACGAGCGGTAGCTGCGCACAGCGATGGTCGAGCGATGCGGACCGGCCACCGCATACTCCTGGAGCGCCGTTGACTTGGGACCCAGATCGATGACGAGCGTGACCGCCACCTCCGCCCTTCCCTCGTCTCCAGTACCGGCGACGAGCACGGCCTTGTGAACGAGCGCGTCGATGTTGTCTGCCGTCGGCGCCAGAGCGAGCAGCTCTCGGTCGAGCCCATAGCCAGCCGCCAGCCAGCCCGCGAAACGAGCACCCCGGACCGTAGGCAGCGCGCTCACCTTGGACACGAACTCCGTACCACCGGGAAACGAGCGCGCCCGCGGGTACTGCCGAGCATCGAAATCGGCGAGGCGCGGCAGCTGCTTCGATTCGTCCAGCAGGAGTCCCCCCACGGCCGCCGTGCGGTCCCGCAGCAACTCGCGCGCGACCACGCTGGGAAATCGAAAGCGATCCCGGAGCTTCGCACCGGTCGCGATCCCCTTGGTCATCAGATCGCCGAGGTCGAGATACAGGGTCAGCCGACTCGCCATCGCTCTTCGGTTCCCCCCCAGGCCCCACGCTCAGAACTTCACCCGCCGCGACTTCTGCCGCCGCGAGCGGTAGTCGGCCACCTCGCGCGGAGCCTGGGGTTCCTGCTTGAACTCGAGGGTCGCCGCAGCCGCCGCAGCCCGCGCCGCCGGCGCCTCCGCGGTGGACGCAGCGCTGGCCGGCGTCGGAGCCGCGATGCGCGGGGCCAGATCGCGAAACGCGGCTTCCATGCCTCGGGCGAAATGGGCGGGGATGTCCGTCGCCAGCTTCTCGAAGAGCCCCCGGAACTCCCCAACGAGCGCTGCCGACATGTCCATTTCCCGCCCCGTCGCCGGCGTGGCCGTCGCGGGCTCCCCCACCGGCGGAGCAACCGCAGTCTCGGCACCAGGCTTCGTCGCCGACGCCGGGGGCGTCACGGCCGCCCCGGGAAGCGAGGCCGCGTCCGCGACCACCGGCGGCGACTCCGCAACCACCGGTGAGACGCGCTCCGATACCGCCGTTGATGGCGAGGTAGGGTCGGGTATCGGGTCCGATCCCGATCCGCTGAATGGCGGCGCATTCGGCTCGGCAGCCAGCAACGGGCCTGGCGCGACGGGCTCGGCAGCCAGCAACTGCAGGGGGGCGGGCTCCTCAACACCTGGCCTCTGAGACCCCACGCGCCGTTCGCCGCGAGTCGCGTCGAGCAACAGCAACCGGTCGACGAAGTCCTCGAGCGCCAGGCCCCGCATCCCCGCCTCCCGGCGCAAACGTTCGATGACGCGCTCCTCCTCCTGACGCTGCTCGCGGGACTCGAGCTCGGCAGCGGGACTCGTTCCAGGTTCGACTTCGTCCAGAGTCGAGGGATCCGAAGCCGGCGGCGGAACGCTGACCGCTTCGCGCTCACCCCCAATCCGCGGTACGTTCTGTTCCAGCATCTGGGTGGCGCGCTGTCCCAGCCGGGCCAGTACCAGCGCCAGCTCGGCCACCCAGCGCTGCGCGATCCCGCGCCCGCCATTGTCCGCCACCATCACCGCCGCCACGCGACCCGGCGTGTGGATCGGCGCCACGAAGGCCCACTCCGGTAGCGTCCGGCAGAGACTGCCAAACAGACGCCCGTCGGCCTCGTTTCCTGCCAGTGGACCGAAGAAGTAGCCACCATGGCGGATCGCCGCGGACAGCGTGCAGCTCGGATCTGGCAGCTCGAGAAGCGACCCAGCCGCGGGCTCTCCGTCACGCGTCGCTGACACGCGCAGCGCGTCACTGCGAGCGGAGAGGAGGCACGCGAACTCGACCCGAGACATCGCGAACTCCAGCGCCATGGCCGCCGCCGCCGAGAAGCTCGGCGCCTGCTCGATGCCCCTCAGCGCAACGGAGACGTCGCTGGCGGCGCGGTGTTCGTCGAGTCGAGGCGCGAGTTCCTGCACGAACCGGCTCACCTCCGTGCCGTAGACGCACGCCCGCGCCACCTCGAGGTAGAAGCTGGGCGCGACGAGTTGTCGAGGCTCGACGGCGAACAGCCCACGCAGCTCGTTCAGCGAAGCCGAGGTGAGTGCTCCCGTGACGAGCACCGAGAGTCGACCGTCCGCGACCGCCACGGGGCACAGGTCGAACGCGCGACTGAACCCGAGGGGGATCTGCTCCGCCAGCGCGGGGTCGATCGCCCGCAACGTGGCTGGCGTCGCCGCCGGGCGCTGGTGCCACTCGCCCAGACACTTCAGCAGGCTTTCCTCGTCCAGCAACTCGAGGTCCAGCAACGCCACGTCGACCGGGATCCGGCGCTCGAAGGCGTGCCGCTCGGCCCAGGCCGCGCTCGACGCGTCGAGAACGCCGCGCTCGCTCAGCTGTACCAGCAGCGCGTCCATCGCTCCATCATGCCGTTCTTGGAGGTCGTCGACCACCCGCTCGCCCAGACGCGCGCGGCCGGTTCGACAGCGACCCCCAAAGCTCGCCATTTCCCGAGCTCCCGCATCGCATCATCAATGGGCAGCCTTCCCCGGCCGGCCACACTGACGCGAACCGAAGCTCGTACCCGTCACCATCACTCGAAGACGAGCTGCACCGTAACGCGCCGATCGCGCTCCGGCTCACCGCCGCGCGGCATCGAATCCCCATACGACTTGAGCACCGTCCGCCGAAAGGGCACGCCATGCTTGCCCAGCAGCTTTCGCGCCTCCTCGGCGCGGGTCAACGCGAGCCGCTGGTTCGAGTCGGATTCCCCGTCCGCGGAGGCGTGACCGCCAATCTCGACGCGCGCCGTGGGCAGGCTGGCAAGCTTGAGTCGCATCTCCAAGACGATCGCGTCCAGCCGCTGCGCGTCGCTCACCTCCGCCTCCACCCCGCCGTGTGAGAACTCCATGGGCAGCAGTGTCATTCGGGTCAAGTCGATGGGTCCCGAGTCGTCAACGGGCGGTCGCTCATCAGTCGTTGCCGGAGGACCAGGTTCCGTAGATGCGACCGCCGGTGCCACCAAATCCGCAGGTTTCGGCGGATCTGCCTGGGCTGCCCCGACCTCCGTCGTCGCTCCGGGCTCCTCCGGCACTGCGCGCTGCGCCCCCGACCGCAGGAATGTGAGGGCGATCGCAACGAGCACGATGAACGCGACCAGCGCGACCAGCGCAACCAGCACCACGGGTCCACGCGAACTGCGGGCGGGTTCGGAGGCAACCGCTGGCAGCATGTCCGCGGGGGCCGAAACCGGTCCGGTCAGCGTGGCGCCCAGAGGGTCCACTGGTCCGCCCCCTGGCGAGGGCGAAGGAGAGCCGCCGGGAAACAGCGAGGTTTCCGTCAACGGTGTCGTCCCCTCGGTGTCGACGGGTATGACCTGAGCGAGCTCTCCGGCAATCATGCCCCGGGTGCTCTGGGGCGGCGCCGTCGCGGGAGCGATCTGAACCTCCGATGGAACCGGAGCCAGCGGACCGCCACCAACGGCCGTCAGGGCGCTCGGTGGCGCGGGAACGGCCCCTGCCGCGGTGTCCGGCCGAGCTTCCTCGACTCCCTTCGCTGCCACCGCGGACGGCGGCGCGGGAACGCCCCCTGCCGCGGCGTCCTGCCGAGCCTCCTCGGCTCGCTTGGCTGCCACCTCGCGGTGCCAGCGCCGGGTCTGGGCGATCAGCAATGGGTTGGGAGGTGCCGGCACCGTCGCACCTGGCGGTCCCGCCTCCGAAGGTGCCGGTTCGGGAGCGAGAGCTGCGGGGACGGGGACTGCGGGTTCGGGAGCGGCAGCTCGAGCGGCGGGCTCGGAAGCGGCAGCCGCGGGAGCAGGAGCGGGTTCGGGGGCGGGCTCGGGCTCGGGAGCGGGCTCGGGCTCGGGCTCGGGAGCGGGCTCGGGCTGGAGCTCGCGGGCGGCCGTCGCGGGTTCGGGGGCGACCGTCGCGGGTTCGGGGAGGTCGACCTCCGCCGAAGCAACGTCGAGCGACGGGGCCAACTCGGCGAGGATGGCATTCACTTGCTCGAGATCCGACTCCGCGGTGGTCGATCGCTTCGTGCTCGGATCGCGTGACTGGATCATCGGGGGGAACGGGTCGTTCTCGTCGGGGAGCACGATGGCCTTGCCCGCAAAACCCGGGTACTGCTGGAAGAGCGTCGCCAATAGCTCGAGACCATCGAACTCGGCGACAGACATTCCGAAGAGCACGACCGCCGGCTCGACTTCGCCCACTTGCGCGAGCGCATCGTCAGGATAGGACTGGAACACCACGTTCAGCTCGGCGCTGGCAAGCGCTGGCAAGCGCCTCTCCACCGCCGGGCGCTGGTCATCGTCGAAGACACAGAGAACTGCCGAACTGTCAGACATGACTCACCCAACGCGAGAATCGCCCCGCACCGCAGCCGCTCCGCCGATCGCTGCGCAAGCCGGGCAACGCGCGCACTGCGCCCGCCCTCAGAGTGATGGTCGCAGCTCGGCCTGCGGCAGGAGTAGTGAGGACAACGCACCGCGGTAGTCGAGCCCACACCGACGAACGAGTCGTGCGACCTGGTCCGAGCCGCGAGCAGCTGTCGCTTCCGCGAGCACTTCGAGAAGGAATCCCTGCAACCCACGGGGCTCCGAAACGTGTTGGCGCGATTCCCACCGCGCAACCGTCGCCTCGGAGACGCCGAGGAATCGCGACAACTCCGCCCGAGAAAGGCCGAGCTCCGTCCGCAGTCGCTTCACCCCCAGCGAGTCCATCGATGGGTAGCGTACAGAAGCCATGACGGCTCCGGCAAGAGACGACTGCGACGCTTCGCACATTTGAACGCGTGTCATCCGCCCTTCCCCCCTCAATCGTCACCATCTCCAAATGAGAATGTGCCCGTGATTGGACTCGCTCCTGCGATTCGCGCAACGGAGTATTGCGCAAATCGCTACTGTCACAACGACCAGTAGGTTCATCCCAGAAGCACATGTCAGGAACCCCGAACCCTTAGAGAAGCGGGTCAACCTCCCCCGGGTTTAGGCAAAAAGCGCTCCACCCCCGCGACGAGCCAATTGGGAACGGAACGCGGCGTTCTCCCCCGAACGAGCGCAATTTCCCCGATATGTGTGCTGATTGGCGCCAGTCGCACCGTTCAGCCCCAGCCGCTGCGCTACGGTGCCGGAACCAATCCGCGATCCCATGTCTTACCAATTTCGCTGGGATACCCGATCAATGTGAGTGACACTTTGACCGCAAGGTGGACGCAGGGGACCACCGCCGTAATTTCTCACAATGGCTCGAGTCGACCTCAAGAAGAAAGTGGTGCAGGCCAAGCTGGTCTACTACGGGCCAGGGCTCTGCGGAAAAACGGCCAACCTGCAGTACGTCAACGACAGGATGGCCGGCTCCAAGGAGCTGATGTCTCTGGCCACGGCGGGTGACCGCACCATCTTCTTCGACTTCATGCCGATCGGCCTCGGCAAGCTGCGCGGGCTCGATGTCGAGTTCAAGCTCTACACGGTCCCCGGCCAGGTCCGCTACGCGCAGACGCGCAAGATGGTCCTGAAGAATGCGGACGGAGTGGTCTTCGTCGCCGATTCGCAGGAGACGATGCTCGACGCGAACCTCGAGAGCCTGGAGGATCTCTTCGCCAACCTGCGCGAGCTTGGAATGGACCCGGAACAAGTTCCGCTCGTCATGCAGTACAACAAGCGCGACTTGCCCAACGTCCTGCCGATCGCCGAGCTCGACGGCGCACTCAACGCAGGCGGGCGCGCCGCGTTCCCAGCGTCCGCACTCACCGGACAGGGGGTGGTCGAGACCCTCAAGCACGCCTGCAAGCAGGTACTCGACAAGCTCGGAGACAACCTCCCGCCTCCTTCCACGGCCCGTCACGCCCCGCGATCGACCAAGGCCCTTTCCCCTCTCCAGCGTGCAGCGCCCGGGGAAAAACCCGCCGCACCCGCCTCCCAGGCACGCCCCGCCCCCCCAAAGTCGACTCCCAAAGCGGCGCCGTCGCCCCCGAACGAGGAGCCCGCGAAGCCGCCCAAGCGAACCGTCACCTCCTCGGTCGAGACCCCCCCAAAGTCGACCGAAACCTTGGCGACCATTCACGACCAGCTGACCAATCTCTCGGAACAGGTCGCGAAGATCGCTGCCGGCATGGCGGAACTGGCAAAGCAGGACACATCGGCACCATTCACAGACGCCGCCACGAGGTTGGACGCACTGGGCCAACAGCTCAAGCCGCTGGGCGCGACGGCCACCACGCTCGAGGCAGCCGTCACTGAGCTGCGAGAAGGAAAGGCCATTGCCGCCCTGGAGGCCCGCGTGGCGCGCCTCCCGACCCGCGACACCATCACCCTCTTGGAGAAGCGCCTCGACGGCCTTGCCACCAAGCAGGACGTCGCGGCGGCCCGAAGTCTCGGAACGGCCGCCGGCACCGATGTGGCACCAGGCCCACTCACCGACGCCATCGCGAAGCTGGACTCCCTGGAGGCCCGCGTGGCGCGCCTCCCGACCCGCGACACCATCAACCTCTTGGAGAAGCGCCTCGACGGCCTTGCCACCAAGCAGGACGTCGCGGCAACCCGCACCGCAGTAGGCGCCGGGGAGGCAACGAGCCTGACCTCGGCAACCCTCGCGGAGCTCCAGAGTGCGATTGCCGAGGTGCAAGGTCGCTTCGATGGGATGGCGAAGCAGCTCGAAGAGTCCCCGGTCGTGCGGCGTGTCGAGCAACGACTCGAAGCCCTGGCAAAGCTCGACTTGCTCGAACGGATCGAGTCCCGACTCGATCGCCTCGAGAGCACCCACACGCCTTCCCCCGAGCCGCCCCCCTGGGCTCAGCAACTCCAGCAGCAGCTGGCTGCCTGGACCCGCAGAGTCGCCGCTGCCCCCGCTCCCGCTCCCGAACCCGAGCCCGAGCCCGAGCCCGAGCCCGAACCCGAGCCCGAGCCCGAGCCCGAGCCCGAGCCCGAACCCGAGCCCGAGCCCGAACCCGAGCCCGAGCCCGAACCCGAACCCGAGCCCGAGCCCGAACCGGCTCGCGAACCCGAACCCGCTCCCGCTCCCGAACCCGAGCCCGCTCCCGAGCCCGAACCCGCTCCCGAGCCCGAACCCGCTCCCGCTCCCGAGCCCGAGCCCGCTCCCGAGCCCGAACCCGCTCCCGAGCCCGAGCCCGAGCCCGAGCCCGAACCCGCTCCCGCTCCCGAGCCCGAGCCCGAGCCCGAACCCGAGCCCGCACCCGAGCCCGCGCCCGAGCCCGAACCCGCTCCCGCTCCCGAACCCGCTCCCGAGCCCGCTCCCGCTCCCACCGCTCCCGAACCCGAGCCCGCGGCAACCGCGACCAAGGCGGCAACGGCAACCCCCGCGGCGACCGCATCCAGTCCCAGCAACGGCCAGAAGAGCCCCGGCAACGGAGGGGTCCAGCCGTCCAGGCAGGGAGACGACTTCTCCAGCGATCCCGCCCACACCAACGCAGCGCGCATCGCCCGGGTAATGGTGGCGGATCTGTACCTCTACCACCGGCAGGAGGTCGAAGCCGGCATCAAGGAAGGCGACTTCCACGAGCGCAATCGCGAAGCGCTCGTCGACATGCGGCAAACCTACGAATCGCGAGTGCCGGAAGCCGTCCGCTCGCAGCGCGACTATCTCGAGCTGGCCATCGAAGCATTCATCGAAAGGAAGCGTAAGACTCTCGGTGCGTCATGAGGCACGGTCCCGGCAGTTCGGTCCTTTACGCCACGGGGTCGGTCCCGCCGCCCCCCAGGGGGCAGGGGGGACCTGGCGCGCGGCGTGCGATCGGTGGCGTCGGACGGTTTCTGCAGGGAGAGGCACGACTCCTGTTGGCCACCCTGAGTCGACTGCTGCTCGGCACGGCGGCCCGGGGAGTCGTGCCGCGACCCCCCCGCGCGCGCCGGGTTTCTCGAGTTGCACGAGGTCCAACCCCCTCTCCCCCGCCACCGGCTAGCGACCTCCAAGACGAGGAGGCTGCACTCCAGAAAGCACTCTCGCATCCCGACCCGACCGTCCGCGCGCGTTCTCTCGACGTGGTCTCGACGTTCTCTGCGGCTCGCGCCGAGCGCTATGTCTCGCTGCTGATCTGGGACCCCGACCCCAACGTCCGGAGTGCGGCGGCGACCGCCTGCGCCCGACTCGCCACCCCGCGGACGCTCTCTTCCCTCATCCTCACACTGGACGACCCGAACGAGGTGGTGCGCCATGCCGCTGCCGCCGCGCTCCGGATCGCAACCGGCAAGGACCTTCCCGAGTCCGTGACTCACAACGAAGCGGAGCGAGAATCCGTCGTGAGGGACCTGCGCGGCTGGTGGAAGGAAGAGCGCTACTCCGATCTTCGACAACAGCAGGGTCGGATTCGCCGGGATTGAGCAGCGTCGTCGCGGTGAGCCAGCGAGGGAAATCGACTTGAGAAAGCCGGCGACGCGCTCCCTCCTCCCCTGATACTCTGGCAGGGTGGCAGCGAAGGATCCGCATGTGGGGGACCTGCCGGCGCTCGACGCTCTGGGGGAACAGTCCGTCCCGGGACCTGTCCGAGCCGATATCGCGCAACTGGCACGACTCGCCGATGGTGTCGCGCATTCGATGAACGATCTTCTGGCAGCCATCGTCGGCCACGCCTCGGTGCTGGCCGCAGAGGTCGAACCGGGCACACCGACGTCGCAGGACGTCGAGGCGATCCTCGATGCAGGCCGCCGTGGACTGCGCGTCATGAAGGATCTGCTGGCCTTCAGCCACGACGCTTCGATCGATTCGCAACGCATCGATCTTGCGCAGGCACTCGGTGTGGTACGTGGTCTGCTGCTGCGAAGCGTGACCGACGGCGTCGAGATCGAAGTCAGCGTTGCCCCCAACACGAGTGACATCGAGGCCAGCCCCTTTCTATTCCGACAAGCCTTGCTCAATCTGGGAGTCAACGCCG
The DNA here is from genome assembly GCA_050304295.1 of Polyangiaceae bacterium. Classification (GTDB taxonomy): domain Bacteria; phylum Myxococcota_A; class Polyangia; order Polyangiales; family Polyangiaceae; genus JAFGBI01. The sequence continues at coordinate 37,606 of JBNLDK010000065.1, read as the reverse complement.
CCGAGGCGATCCGGGGTGTCGGCAAGGTTCGCCTCTCGTGCGTCAACGTGACCGTCACCTCCCAGGATCGCGAAGGCTTGGCCCCAGGCGAGTACGTCCGCATCCTCGTCTCTGACACCGGCTCGGGTATGCCACCAGAGGTCCTCTCCCGGGCGTTCGAGCCGTTCTTCACCACGAAAGGTTCACCCAGCAGCGCGGGCCTTGGCCTCACCCTCGTGGCGCGGGTCGTGGCGATGCACCACGGAGCAGTCGCGGCCTTCAGCAAGCCCGGCCTCGGCACCACGGTCACGCTCCACTTCCCCGCCCTGAAGACCGCAGCCCGTCCCCGCGCGACCCGGTCCCCGCAGGCCGCTACGCCCCCCGGTGGGCGCACCGTGCTCGTGGTCGACGATGAACCCGCGGTGCGTCGAGCCACCCAGCGAATGCTCCAAACACTGGGCTTTGCAGTCACCACCGCGAGCAACGGTGCCATCGCCGTCGAGCGGTACCGCGAGAGTGCCGACAAGATCGACGCCGTATTGCTCGACTTGGTCATGCCAAACAAGGACGGGATGGAGGTGCTCCAGGAGATCAAGGAGATCAACCCCCAGGCGCTGGTATTCGTCTGCTCGGGGTTTCCCATCTCGGAGTTGGGAGACCGATTGCGCGCCGCTGGCGCCGACGGAGTCATCCGCAAGCCCTTCTCCCTGGAAGAGCTCGAGGTGGTGCTGGCCGTACTCGACGAGCCGCGAGCGAGGACCCCAGGCTGACCGCCTGCGCGAAGCGCCGCGGGGTGGGAGCCTTAAGTTTCGAGCCCGAAGGCCGCTTCGTCGACCGATTGCACCCGGAGTGCCCACCCGCTGGCCACCCCCGGGTCAGCGACCCACTCGTGGCGAGGTCCGCGCATGCCGGAATCCAAGACCCTGTTGGACGTGCGGAATCGGCTGGCAGCCTCCGCGGGGATGCTCGATCGGTTACTCCACGACTTCAAGCAGCCGCTGAATCTGGTTCGCCTCATTGCGCAAGATCTTCGACTGGATGCTCGGAAGGGACGCCTCGAGCTCGCGGAGGTGCCGGACCAGATGGGCGAAATCATCGGCGCTGTCGATGACCTGGTGAGGTCGCTGAACCGCCTACGCGAATTCGCCCCGCCCGGTGGAAGTGTCGTGGGATCTCTGGCGTGCGATGTCGCTGCTGCCTGCAGGCGCGCCATCGCCAGACAGCGGGAGAACTGGCCCCAAGCAGAGATCGACGAAATACTGACGGCGGCCTTACCGACGGTGCCTGGCGACCCGTTCTATTTGGAACAGGCAGTATGGGAACTGGTGGAGAATGCACTGCGCGCCGCCCGGCCCACGGGCCGCGCACAGGCAACCGTGGAAGCCTTGCGGGTCGACGAGGAGGTGCACGTACGGGTGACGAACCGCGGGGAGCCGATCCCATCGGCAGTCCTCGACCATCTGTTCGAGCCTTTCGTCTCTGGCGAGGACGGAAAGGCTGGCCTCGGGTTGCACCTCGCTCGCACCTTGATCCACGACCTGGGGGGGCGGCTCGAGCTGTCGATGACCGGGGCAGAAGGCACGACGTTCGCAGTGTGCCTCCCCCTGGCGCCCGAGGACGACACCGTAGAAAGGGAGGGACCAGATGGAGGAAGTGCTGCTCGTCGGCGAGAGCCTGAGCGCTGACGCCTCGCTCGCCTGCACCCTCGAACGCGACGGCTGGACGATCCTGCGTGCAAGGAGCCACGACGACGCAATAGCCACGATCGGCAGCCGACACCCGGCGATCGTCATCGTCGATCAGCGTGTCGGCGACCGCGAAGGGCTCACCCTCCTCAAGCAGGTGCGCGCCACCGCCCCCTGCTGCGAGACCATCCTGGTCGCCGAAGGGGGAGAGGTCACCGTCGCCATCGAAGTGCTGCAGGCAGGAGGGCTGGACTACCTGCGCCGCCCCATCGATCAGCAACAGCTGCAGGTAGCGCTCGGCAGGGCGCGAGAGCGACGCTCGGAGTTGCCCTCCGCGCACCCCGCCACCCTCCTCGTTGTCGACGACCACGAGCCGACGCGACGGCGCCTCACGCGGGTCCTGGAGAAGGAGGGCTACCGAGTCCTATCCGCCGCCGACGGCGACGCCGCGCTGCGGATCTTCCACGAGCAGCGAGTCGATCTCATCCTGGCCGATCTGCGCATGCCGCGCATGGACGGCCTGAGCTTGCTCGAAGCGACCAAGGGGAAGGGCGCCGACATCGAGGTAATCGTCGTGACGGGCTACGGCGATGAGGACTCCGTGGTCGGCGCCCTGCGCCAGGGAGCGATCAACTTCCTGCGCAAGCCGGTCGAGGTGGAGCAAATGCTGCTCGCCATCCAGAAGGCGCTCGAGTACCAGACCATCCGCCGCAGCCTCGCGCACCGCAACCGAGACGTGGAGCTGATGCAGGAGCTCGTGGTGCGCCTCACCCGCGAGCTGGAGCTGGTGGTGGAGGCACCCGAGGTTCTGAGCACGCGAGCGGTCGGCTTCCTGCACCACTTCGTCGATGCACTCCCTCTGGGGATCCTCGTCGCCGACAGAAACCGAGAAGTCGTCTACGCGAACCAGCACCTGACGTCCAAGCTCCGCTCGGCCCCCCCTCACCTGTCCGCCGCGTGGTTGACCGAAGTCAGCGGAGCCGCCGTGTCGGAGGAGCAGCTCGACGCGGCCTACGAGCAGGCGCTCGCGGCGCGGCCGGGCGTCATCGCCACCATCACGCTCTCGGACTGGGCCTTCCTCATCATGACACCAATCCGTCTGGTCCGCCCCGACGGAGACCAGCGCTTCGTCGCGGTGGCTGTTCGCGGTGAGCGTCATCCAGGAATCCAGTGACGATGGCCGCATTTCGCGTCACATCGCAGCCCCCGCAGTCGATCCACGTGCTCATCGCGGAAGACACCCCGCAGGTCGCCGAATACGTGACGGCAGCACTCGAGAGCTCCCCGACCAGCCGTTTCCAGTTCGCCTACGCCGAGGACTTGAGCTCGACCCTCGACATGCTCCAGCGCGCGACCCCTGACGTACTCCTCCTCGACCTGGGTCTCCCCGACAGCGACGGACTGGAGACCTTCATCAGCGTCCACGAGCAGGCTCCCCATGTTCCCATCGTCGTCTCGACGGGCATCGCCGATGAGGAACTGGCAGTTCTGGCGCTGCGCCACGGGGCTCAGGACTACCTCGTGAAGGGACAGACCGACCGCCTCACCTTGATCAAGTCGCTGGTGTACGCGGTGGAGCGTCGCCACGCCGCCGACAAGCTGCGCGAAAGCGAGGAGATGCACCGGAACGTGCTCGAATCGATCCCCGACATCGTGTGCAAGCTCGACGTCGACGGTCATATTCTCTTCACCAACCAGGCGGTCACCAGTCTCGGCTACGCGCCCCACGACCTCCTCGGCGCGCCCCTGTCGCGAATCGTTCTGCGCGACGACCTGGGACGGCTCGAGGCCCGCATCATGCGCCACGTGGCGCAACCATCGGACGCTGCAGAGCGTGAGGATCCGTTCGACCTGACGTACGTAAACCGCGCGGGCGAACCAGTGCCCGTGAATGCTTCCACTGCAGTGCTACGCAATCGCCGCGACGAGGTCGCCGGAGTCGTCGTCATTGCCCGCGACGTGACGAAGCTCAAGCAGCTAGTCGCCGATCTGGAACGCTCCCGCGAGCAACTGCGTGAGCGCACCGCCCAGCTGATCCAGACGGCCAAGGTGACGGCACTCGGCGACCTGGCCGCGGGGATGGCCCACGAGGCCAACCAGCCGCTGAACGCCATCAAGCTGACCTGCGGTGAACTGCTCCGCGATCTCGCCCTCCAGCGGTTCGACGAGACGGACCTTCGCCAGGGGCTGGAGGACATCTCGACGGAAATCGATAGCCTGGCAGAGCTGGTGGAACACATGGCACAGTTCTCCCGCGCCTCGGGCAGCCACTTGCAGGTACTGGAGGCGACGGCGCCAATCGACGGAGTGACACAGCTCTTGGGCGAGCAACTGCGCGTCCAGGGGATCCGTCTCGTACTGGAGGTGGAGCGCGGTCTGAGGGTACGCGGCAACCCGGCGCGGCTGCAGCACGCGGTCATGAACGTGGTCACCAACGCGCGGGAAGCCACCGCCCGCAATCCCCCCACCATCCCTCCCCGCCTGAAGATCCGCGTCGCCCCTCATCGCGAAGCGGACGTCGACTTCATCGTCTACGAGGTCGACGACAATGGCCCAGGCATCGAGGATCGGCACCTCCGGGAAGTACTGAAGCCGTTCTTCACGACGAAGCGCCAGGGCGAAGGCACCGGTCTCGGGCTGAGCATCGCTGCCCAGATCGTGGAAGAGCACGGTGGTCGAATCGAGCTGCAGAGCCGCGAGGGGCGGGGCACCACCGTTCGGATCCTGGTCCCTGCCGGATGAAGCGAGCCAACGGACTGACGACATGAATCCTGCGCAGATAGCGTCCACCATTGATACCGCCGGCAGGAACCACGCTGGAGCCCGCTCGCTCCGCCCAGGGCGCGCACCAGGCCAGGGTGCGCGAACGTGGCGAATTCCGCCGCAAGCGGCGAATCCCGCCGGCGCCCGTCCGTCACGGCGACGAGTGGCAGTCGGCTGGCAGGCGACTTCGGAAGCCACCAAGGTGCCCCACCGGCGCCCCAGTCAGCGCGGCAACCCCTGGCCCGGTCTTCGCATGCGCGAAGGGGGGCTTTCCGCCTGGCGACGGCAGAGAGGGAGCGCGATATGAATACCTTGTTGGTGGTGGGGACTGAGCTGGCAACCGATGCCGGCCTGCTCGGCCTCAGCGAGCGCAACGGGTATGAGTTGGTCCCCACCGCCGGGCTCTCCGACGCGCTGGTGGCCCTGCGCTCGCGCCAGCCCGCGGTCGCCCTCGTCATGCACCACTGCGGGCAGGAGAGCGGCGTCGAGGTGCTGCGCGAACTGCGGCGCGCCGACCCCTCGTGCGAGGTCATCGTGGCCACCGGTCAGGCCGACTTCGATGCAGCGATCGAAGTCCTCCGCGCCGGAGCGCTCGACTACATCCAGTTACCGATCGAGGTCAAGCAACTGCATCTCGCGCTCCAGCGCGCGCAGGAGCGCGGCAAGCGCCACAACCACGTCGGCCCTCCCACCATTCTCGTCGTCGAGGACCACGACGCAACCCGGAAGTCCATCTTCAACGTCCTGCGCAAGGAGGGCTATCGCGTATTTGCCGCGACTGATGGCGAGGAAGCGCTCGAGATCTTCAAGAAGGAGCGCATCGACCTAATCTTCTCCGACTTGATGATGCCGGGCAAGAGCGGGCTCGACGTCCTCGACGAGACGAAGGGGGCGGGAGCGGACGTCGAGGTGATCGTCGCTACCGGGCACCGCGACGAGAGCCTGGTCGTGGCCGCACTGCGCAAGGGTGCGATCAATTTCCTGAAGAAGCCGCTGGAGCTCGAGCACATGCTGCTCGCCGTCAAGAAGGCCTTCGAACACCTGAGCCTCCGTCGCACCCTCGCTGCCCGCAATCGGGATGTGGAACTGATGCAGGAGCTCGTCCTGCGCCTCACCCACGATCGGGAAGTGATCGTCGAGCAACCCCGTGAACTCAGCGACGCCACCTTCCAGTTCCTCCATCAGCTGGTCGACACGCTCCCCTTCGGAGTAGTGGTCTTCGACACGCGATACAAGGTTCGCTTCGCAAATCGCCACGTGATCGAGAAGGTGGGCAATCCCCCTACCCGGCTCTGCGCCGACTGGCTCAGCCCCCTCGGACTGTCGGGCATCACCGACCAGCAACTACACGAGGCGGTGAGCCGAACTCTGGAGAATTCGCACGGCCACGTCGAGACACTGGTCATCTCCCGCTGGGCGTTCCTCCTGCTCACCGGGCTCCGAATCCTCACCCCCAAGATGGACGAGCGCTGCCTCGTGATGGCAATCCGTGGCGAGCGCCAGCGTAGAAACGGTGGCACGTGATCTTCGGACTGGCTTCCTCCAACGCTCCCGCCCCCGCACCAGAAGCGGCGGTGGTGGCAGCCCTGTCAGCGGGGCAGGGATGGGCCTGGGTCCCCATCGTCATGGGCGGGGGAGCCCTGCTGATCCTGGTATCGATCGCAGCCGCCCTCCTCGCGCGCCACTACTGGCGGAAGCAGACCGCGCTCCCTCTCCGCGACCTGGCAGCCGCCGCCAGTTCCATCAGTCGCGGGGAGCGCGACCTCATCTGGCCGTTGCACTCCAATGACGATGACGTTCGATCGCTTTCCCGGTCCCTGCATGCCCTGGCGATAGAACTTCAGTCGCACGAGCAACAACAGGGGGCACTGCTCGCGGCCATCACGGCGGTCGCCGAGGGCCGGCTCGCGGAAGTGACCAGCGCGACCGCCGCGGACGACGAGCCCCCCGCGCTCCGCGCGCTTCGCCAGATGGGCGACCGACTCATCGCTGTCCACCAGGAGCAGGCACGGAACACCTGGCTCCAGCAGCGCTTGCTCGAGATCGCGGAAGCTCTGCGCTTCAGTCGAGATCCCAGCGAGGTCGCCACCCAGGTAGTCAGCAAGCTGTGCCACCAGCTCAGCGCGCCCGTGGGAGCGTTCTACCTCACCGAAAAGCCCGACCAGGATCCCACGCTACGCCTCCGCTCGAGCTATGCCTATCGCCGCCGCAAGACCCTGTCCCAAGAGTTCAAGCTGGGCGAAGGCGTCGTGGGGCAGGCCGCTCTGGAGCGACAGCAGATCGTGTTGCAGGGACTCCCCGACGAGCATCTCGATCTCGTCACGGCCCTAGGACAGTCAAGACCACGTAGCGTCTGCGTGACGCCCTTCTGCCACGAGGAACACGTCGTCGGGGTCATCGAACTCGGTCTGTACCGCAGCCCCACGGACTTGGAGCTCGACTACTTGAACGTGGTCGCCCCAGCGCTCGGCGCCACGTTCTCCCAACTTTTGGCAGTCGAGCAACAGGTCGCAACCTTGCAGAAGTCCCACGCCTCCACGCAGCGTCTCATGGCCCAACACCAGACGCTCCAGGCTGCCAACAAGGAACTGCAGGAGGGCACCGAGTCACTGCGCAAGAGCAAGTCCCAACTCGAGGAACAGGAAGCGAAGCTCCGGAAGTCGATCCAGAAGCTCGAGCAGGAGAACCGCGAACTCAGCGACCAGAAGCGCAAGCTGGAAGGCGATCAGGGGATGATCGCCGGCAAGGCCGAAGAGCTCGCCCTGGCCTCCAAGTACAAGTCGCAGTTCCTCGCCAACATGTCTCACGAGCTCCGGACTCCGCTGAACAGCCTGCTCCTGCTGGCGCGGTGGCTGTCAGAGAACAAGGAAGGCAACCTGACCGATGCCCAGGTGCAATCTGCAGGGGTCATCTACTCGTCGGGCAAGGACCTGTTGACCTTGATCGACGACATCCTCGACCTCTCCAAGATCGAGGCGGGCTGCATGAACATCTCGGCTGAGACGGTGGCTCTCGACAACATGGCGCGCGCGCTCAAAGACAGCTTCGTGCACATGGCCTCGGACCGTGGGCTCACGCTATCGATCGTGGTGAGCAAGCGTCTGCCGAAACACGTGGTCACCGATCCGGTCAAGCTCCAGCAGATCCTCAAGAACCTGGTCTCCAACGCGCTGAAGTTCACCGAAAAGGGCGAGATCGTCGTGCGCTTCGATCCGATGCCCGCCGAGGCAGCGGTCACCAGGGATACTCTCCTCAGCGGCAACGCGCTCGCCATTTCGGTCTCGGATACCGGAGTCGGGGTCGCACCAGCCAAGCAGGCCGCCATCTTCGAGGCCTTCCAACAGGCGGATGGCACCACGTCCCGCAAGTACGGCGGGACCGGACTCGGGCTTTCCATCTCCCGACAGCTCGTCAACCTCCTGGAAGGTGAAATCCACCTGGAAAGCGTGGAAGGGCAAGGGTCGACCTTCACCATCTACCTGCCCTACGAACTCAGCAACGCCAGCCAGAAGGCACCCTGGGAGGGCACCGCGGAACGTCGTCTGATCTCGGCCCTGCTCGACGGTGGGCAGCAGCAACCCGAACGCTTGCCTGCGGGAGGACCCAAGCTGGTCCCCACCCCAACCGAGCCAGCCTCGAGTGGCGGCGCTCAGAACAAGAGCGTGCTGATCATCGACGACGACGTGCGCTTCACCAGAACCCTCGCCTCGCACTGGGAAAGTGTCGGCCTCAAGGTACTGGTCGCGGGCACGGGCGAGCAGGGACTGGCTGCGGCCAAGCGCAATCGCCCTCGGGCCGTGTTCCTCGACATCCAGCTCCCGGGCATCAACGGCTGGGACGTTCTGCGCCGGCTCAAAGAGGACACCACGGTCCGCCACATCCCGGTGCACGTCATCTCCGGAGAGGACTGTCGGAGCGAGGCGCTGCAGCGCGGGGCGGTCGGCCACGTGCGCAAGCCGGTGAGCAAGGAGAGCCTCAAGGGAGCGCTGGAGCGTGTCTCACGCGCCGCCAGTCGTCGTAAGCACCTGGTGATCGCTCATCCCAGCGGGCAGACACGCACCGCCATCACCAAGCTCCTCACCGTTGGCGATACCCGGATTACCGAACTCGAGGATGCAGAGGCACTCCAGGCCGCCGTCACCACTGGAGAATGCGACTGCGTGGTGGCGGGAGTGGACCTGTGGCGAGAGGATGGGGCGGTTCTCCTCGAGCAGCTGAAGCAGAGCCAGCCATCGTGGCCCCCCCCCATCATCGTCTACTCCAATGATCAGCGACCAGCACGACGCCTGCCCCGCGATCCCGAGGTAACGCTGACCCGCGAGGTTCGCTCGGAAGCGGCGCTGTTCGATCAGGTGATGCTGTTCCTCCACCAGCCCATCGCAGACCTTCGTCCGGCGCAGCAGGAGGCGATCCTCAAGCTCCACGACACCACTTCCACCTTCGTGGGCAAGCGCATCCTCATCGTCGAGGACGACATGCGGTCCGCGTTTGCCCTCGCCGGCCTCCTCTCCGAACGCGGAATGAAGGTGTACAAGGCGGAGGACGGCAGCAAGGCGCTCAGCTTGCTGGACCACGGAACCGAGGTCGACCTCGTGCTGATGGACATCATGATGCCGGTGATGGACGGGTACGAGACGATGCGCCGGATCCGCGCCGATCAGCGGTTTTCCGGCCTTCCCATCATCGCTCTGACCGCCAAGGCGATGCGGGAGGATGTCGACAAGTGCCTCGCCGAAGGCGCCAACGACTATCTGGCCAAGCCCATCGACGGCAGGGAACTCATGTCGCTGATGAGGCACTGGATCCACGATCGGCGGGACGGTGCGAGCGCGGTCGAGATGAGGGAGACAGGCTCATGAACTATCAGCAGTCCATTCTGGTTGTCGACGACAAGCCCTCCAATCTTCTGGCGATGAAACACAGTCTCGTCGGGCTCTCTGTGGAGGTCATCACCGCAACGAGCGGCGACGACGCACTCCGCGCAACGTTGAACCACGATTTCGCGCTCTGCATCGTCGATGTGCACATGCCGGACATGAGCGGATACGAACTGGCGAAGATCCTCAAGACCGACCCGGCCACGCACTTCCTCCCGATCATCTTCCTAACGGCCGCCCACTCCGCCCAGGAACACGTCCTGCGGGGCTACGAGGTGGGCGGAGTCGACTACTTCACCAAGCCATATGATCCGTTCGTCCTTCGCTCGAAGCTCACCGTCTTCCTGGAGCTCGACCGACAACGAGCCGAACTGGTCGCACAGCGCCAGCAACTCGAGACCATCACCGCCCAGCTACGTCAAGAGATCCGCGAGCGGGAGGAGCGAGACCGGCTCATCCAGCAACAGGCCAAGGCGCTCGAGCTCGGTCAAACGGAGAAGCTGGTGGCGCTGGGCAGATTGGCCGCGAGCGTGACGCACGAGCTGAACCAGCCCCTGAACGCCATCGGACTCATCTGCGGTGACATCCGCCGGGACTTCCGGCGTGATCAGTTCGACGTCGCGCGCCTCGGCGACAGCATGGACGACATCTGCAGCCAGATCGGTCGCATGTCGGAGATCGTCGACCATGTCCGGACCTACGCCCGCAAGGGCGGAGAAACCGAAAAGCACCTGATCGATGCCCGCGCCCCGGTCGACAGCGCGCTGGGGCTCCTCCACGACCCGCTACGTCGCGACGGGATCCAGCTCTCCCTCGAGGTGGAAGAAGGGCTCTCGGTGCTCGGCGACCGGGTCAAGCTGGAGCAGGTGTTCATCAACCTCTTGACCAACGCCCGCGATGCCGTGAAGCACAACGACCAGGCCAAGGGGCAGAAGATCGACATCCAGGTCGGCTCGGCACCGTCCAGCAACGGCAAGCCCACCCACGTGCTCTTCGCGGTCTCCGACAATGGATCGGGCATCCCCGAAGCGGTTCGCGACCAGATCTTCCAGCCCTTCTTCACCAGCAAGGAGGCCGGCGAGGGGACCGGTCTCGGGTTGAGCGTGAGCAAGGGGATCGTCGAAGAGCACGAAGGGGAAATCACGGTGGAGAGCGTCGAGGGCGAGGGGACGACGTTCCGGGTGATCATCCCAGCGTTCTACTGAGCCCCCCTTCGGGCGTGGGCGCGGCCTTGCTTCGAGCGCTGCTGCGACCACTGCCCACTGGTGCAGGCCGGCTCGTTGATTGGGGTTGGGCCGAGGGCTCGGCATCTCGTCACCGGGGTGGAAGGAGTGCGAAAACGCTCTAACAAGTGCGATTTCGAACTTCTTCCGCGGGCTGACAGAAAGGGTAGTGCCGGGAAATACTGGAATTTTCGGCGACGGGGAGTTGGCGCACAGATTGCTTTAAGGATGGTGACCGGTCTTTGCGGCCGCGCCGCCGCGACAAGAAGGAGTCCATGATGGGGAACGCCTGCCGCCAATACGAACCAACCTGGGACGACTCGCGCGAGGTGTTGCTCAACGAGGTGGCCGCGCTCCGGGAAACGGTCGCGGACGTTGCACGAGAGATCCGGGAGGTAATGCGAGAGAACGCTGAGCTGCGCGATGAGATCGCCATCCTGCGACAGAGCGCCCGGGAAACAGCTCCCAGCAGCCAGGACTGGATGGCGGAGGCTCGTCGCATCCAGCGCGAGGTTGGCGAACTGGTTCAGCTCCACGCCGAGGCGAGCGCGCCTCCACGCCCCCGGTGCCCATCCCCGCCGAGCGTCGATCGGTCGGATTGGATGCGCCGCATGATGATGGCAATGGCGATGGCCGACATGGCCTGATCCGATCGACCTGTCGTCGAGCGTCCATCGGTCCAAGACCAGCACGACTCCGCTCGGAGGGACCAGTCTGCACCCGGTGCTGTCATTGATGGGAGTCGGCGGAGTCACCCACCGACTCCCGGTCCTCGGTCGCTACCCGACCTGCGGCTCAATCCGCAGTGAGAGTGCTGTGGAGGACCCGCTACACACCTCCCATCTCGCTTCGGGAAGTCGTTGCCTCGTTGGGGAATAGCGCCAGCTGCTCTATGATGATCCGGGGTCGATGGCATTCAAAGAACGCATGGGGCTGACCGTTCTCGTCATCGAGGATGACGTCAGCAGTGCCCGCCGCCTGGCGCGGTTCCTGGAGAAGGAGGGGCACACACCGACCACCGCTCACGACGGGACGACGGGAATTCGCTGCTTCTCGGAAACAACCCCAGACGTCGTGCTCCTGGACTACGTTCTGCCGGACACGAATGGCCTGGCCGTTCTGGGCGACCTGACCCAGCTCGACCGTAAAGCCTGCGTGATCCTGATGACCGCACACGGCTCGATCGACACCGCGGTCGAGGCGATGCGCCTCGGCGCCGCCGACTACCTGCAGAAGCCGCTGGATCTCGAGGCCGTGTCGCTGAAGCTGAGCCAGATGCAGGAGTTGCTGGGTCTCCGCTCCGACCTCGACTACCTCCTGGACCAGGACCAGCGCAGCCGTGAGAAGCAGAGCTTCATCGGCGACCACCCCAGGATGAAGGAAGTTCGGGAGAAGGTCCGGGTCGTGGCCGAGACCGACAACACGACGGTGCTGGTGACCGGCCCCAGCGGCACGGGAAAGGAAGTCGTCGCCCGCGCCGTGCATTCGCAGTCCGCACGCAGCAAGCGCCCACTGATGCAGATAGACTGCACCGCGATCCCGCTGTCACTGATGGAGAGCGAGCTGTTCGGACACGAACGCGGCGCTTTCAGTGGTGCCGACCGGATGAAGAAGGGCCTGCTGGAGCTAGCCGACGGGGGCACCTTGCTGCTCGACGAGATCGGGGACATGGCACTGGATCTGCAGGCCAAGTTGCTCCGGGTGCTCCAGGAGAGGCAATTCCGTCGCGTCGGCGGCACGCGCGATCTCCGCTTCGACGTCCGGGTCATCGCCGCCACCAACCAGGATCTTGCCCGACTCTGCGACGAGGGACGCTTTCGTCGCGATCTGCTCTACCGGCTGAAGGTGTTCGAGATCGAGCTACCGCCCCTCGCCACGCGCGGGAAGGACATCCTGCTCCTGGCCCGAGCCTTCCTGCAAGAGTTCGGTGCCCGCTTTCGCAAGCGACTCGTCGATTTCACTCCACGCGCCTGCGAGGCATTGCTGGGCTACGGCTTCCCCGGCAACGTGCGCGAACTCCGCAACCTCGTCGAGCAAGCCGCGATCCTGGCCGAACGCGAAGAGGTCGATGTCGACGTGCTCAACATTCCCAGCGGTCGCGGCCCAGCGCGACCTCCGGAGACGCTCTCGCCTCGCTCCGGCCCGCCCGACTCGCGGCTTCCCGCTCATCCGGCGCCGCGCGCCGCCCGACCAACGACCCGTCCCCCGCGTTCCTCGACCGATCCGCGGTACCCACCGCTGAGGCTCGACGCGCTCGGCGAAGCCCCCCTCGAGGAAGCGGAGCGGCAGCTCATCAAGCAGGCCCTGATCAAGAGCGGGGGCAACAAGAAGCAAGCAGCAGAGCTGCTGGGGATCAGTCGGTTCGCACTGCAGCGTCGCCTCGACAAGCTCGCGCTCGCCGCGCTGGATGCGCCCAAGGTCTGAGGCACGCCTCGCCACCCTCCGCCCTCCGAGCACTACGGGACCCCACTCGCCGCCGCCCGTTGGGCGCGCACTGCTGGGTCGAGCTCCCTTGCCTGGGACTCTCCCGGAGCCGGGAACGACTCCGGGGGTACCGTGGAGTCCACGACCTCCACGAGCGAACTCAGATCCCGAATTCGCTCGGCCAGCAGAGCCAGCCGGCGCTCGGCTCGCTCGGCGCGGGCGTTGGCCACCTCGACGGTGGCGAAGAGCTGTTCCCGCTTGCGACGAAGCTCGGTGATCAACCGGTGACTGAGGTCGAGATCGTGAACCAGAGCGCGATTGACGTCGACCAGTTCTGTACTGGATTCGGGGCTAGTGCTCATGACAGCGCTCCATCCTCGCTCAACTCCTCGTAGAGCCGTCGATTGCGCTCGAGGTGGTCGAACAGCACGTTGACGCGACACATCAGGGATCCATCGCCGCCGCGATCCGGGTGACACGTGAAGGCCAGCTCCCGGCGCAGAGAAGCCAGGTTGAGCTCACTGGAAGAGCGACCATTCGCTCGCCAGTACTGGACCTCACGACGCAGTCGCACGAGTTCGCGCTGAGCGTCATAGAGCTCTCCCTTCATGCTCGAGAACTCCTCGCGCAAGTTGCGGATGGCGTCGAGGAGCGAGCCGCCTTCGGTGCGGCCAGTGGTGATTGCAGCGTTGCCGTTGTCCATCGTCATCTCTCCCAAAGCTCCGTCACATCATCTCTGCCAACATCATGAACATCATCATCCGTCGCGCGCGGTCGTCGCGCGCGGCAACATCGGCCCGCGGTGCACGAAACGCAAAGCGCTCATCGGAGAACGGCCGGCGCGCGCTCCAGCTGTCACGTGGCTCGGCCGGCTCGGACGCCCGCTCCGCGGTCTCGCGGCGGTCCTGGATCAGGGCACGCAGCTCGTCGATCGCGGAGCGTCGGTCCCGCCTCAATCGCGCCACGTCGCTAGGCTGTTCACTGGCCCGACTGCGGCGCAGGCGACTGGCCTCGGCGCGCAGATCCTGGTTCTCTCGAGCCAGCTCGCGCATGTCCTTGCCCATCGACTCGAGCTCCTCGCGCAGGGTGCCCAGCATGAGCAGCAGCTCTGAATCCGCGTCGGCTTCGGGGTAACCCGAAACGGGGGAAGGGTCGTCGTAGTGTCTGTGGGCCTGCATCGGTTCCTCCGCATCCCGCGCTCCGGCGCGGCGTGCAGACCCTAGGTGCAACGACCGGGCCACATGGAAATCTTGCCTTCCTTTGCGACACGCAGGCTCGGATGAGGCTGAATTGTTGGTATCGAGGGGTCCACCGAGCTGCACGCTCCGAATTGGACAATGTGCGAATTCGCTCGAAGGTAGAGCGAATTCGCTCACAACCTGGGAATGCGTCCCGGTTCTAGTGCGAATTCGCACATTGCTGGGTCATCGTCCTCTCGACCCTTGCCGGCAGTCACAGGGCCACGGGCCGGAGGTTCGAAATCGCTCTCCCGATTGCAGCAGATCGAGGCGGAAGTTGCCTTGCCGGCCATTCCGCCGGCTCCACACGTAGACCCGGGCTCCGGGATGCGCTCTCTCCGGCACCAACTTGCCCTAGACTCCCGTAGCCGTGCCCCGAACGAAGCCGTGGATCGGGATCAGCGTTTGCATCGACCGGGGACGTTGGCGCCCAGGCCGTGACTACTACTACGTCAAGCGAGACTACACGCGCCAAGTCGCTGAGGCTGGCGGCCAGCCTCTGCTTCTCGGCCTCGACACGCCACCGGACGCCGCGGCGCGACTCTGTCGCGGCTTGATCATCACCGGAGGCGACGATCTGCCGCCGACCCGTGGGGAGCTGGAGCAGTGGCTGCAAGGAAGCGCCGAAGAACCGAGCTCGCGAGCCACCCACGCGCCCGCGCCCGACAGCAATGAGGATGTCGAGCGGGTGCGCTGGGACCGCGCACTGCTCGATGCCGCCACCGAGCACCGGGTTCCCGTGCTGGGCATCTGCTACGGGATGCAGCTCATCAACCTTCACCAGGGAGGCACGCTGCATCGCGACCTGAGGCACGCTCTCCCGGCGGCCATCGATCACGGTGGCGGAGGGCGGGCCACGCAGCATTCCCTCCATCAGGAAGGCCCCAGTCGACTACTCGATCCGGTCTGGAACACAACCTCCCCTGAGGCACTCCACGAAGTCCGCTCCCTCCACCACCAGGCCGTGGCTGAAACCGCCCCTGGCTTCTCGGTAACGGCGCGGGCCGGCGACGGCGTGGTGGAAGCCATCGAGGGGCCACTCTGCTACGGGGTGCAGTGGCATCCTGAGTCCGAGCCAACCGGAGGTCTGCTCTTTCGCAGCTTCGTCGCGCTCGCCAGCGATTGAGCCCGGGACGGCTCAACTCCCAACCTCCCCCCGCACGCGGTCGCAGACCGGGTAGGCACCCAAGGCGCGATCCGTGGTAGTGCGGGGCGATGGGACACCTCGTCGGCAAGGACGCCTATCGCGGCGTCGCCCGCAAACTCGACTCGCTCACCGCCCGGACACCGGACAACGGAACGCTTCGCGCGCTTCTCGAAGATCTGTACACCCCGGAGGAGGCCGAGCTCGTCTCGCGAATGCCGAACTCCCTGTGCACCCTCGCCAAGATCCAGAAGGTCACACGCCTTCCCGCGGTCGGGCTCGAGCGCCGACTCGAAGCGCTGTGTGCCAAGGGACTGGTCATCGACCTGTACTTCGAACGCGAGAACACGACGCTGTACCAGGTATCACCCTTCGTCATCGGCGTCTTCGAGTTCACCATGATGCGTGCCGCTGCCGATCAGGACCATGCCCGCCGGGCTCGACTCTTTCGCGAGTACTGGGACACCTTCTGCGAGGCCAATCTCGGCGCCGGACAGCAGGGGATCGCGCGCGTGCTCCCCCACGAACCGCACCTACCAGACGGCGATCACGTCGAGATCCTCGACTACGAGCGCGCAAGCCAGGTCGTGGAGCAGCACGCTCGCTTCTCCGTCGGGGTTTGCTCCTGCCGCCACGAGAAGCACCATCTTGGTGAACGCGGATGCGACTCCTCTCTCGAGATGTGCACCGCGCTTGGGCGCAGCGCCGACTACCTCATCCGGCGTCGGTTGGCCCGCGAGATCTCCCGAACCGAGATGCTGGAACGAATCGAGCGCTCCCGCGAGTTGGGGCTCGTGCTGGCCGCCGACAACGTCCAGGATGGCGTTGGCTTCATCTGCCACTGCTGCTCCTGCTGCTGCAACATCCTGGGCTCCATCACCCGCCATGGATACCCCAACGCAATCGTCAGCTCGTCCTTCGAGGGCCGCATCGACGCCGCAACGTGCACCGGCTGCGGCCGCTGCGCGCGCGCCTGCCCCGTCGATGCGATCGAGCTCAGCACGACCGGCGCCGCAGCCCCTGCCGCCCCGCGAGCGCGGATGCACCCCGACCAATGCATCGGCTGTGGCGTGTGTGTCGGACAGTGCCGGAACGGGAGCCTCACGCTCGGGGAGCGAGAGCGCCGTGTCTTTCACCCGGCCAACACCTTCGAGCGCGTCATTCTCCAGGCGCTACAAGCTGGCACCCTGCAGAACTTCATCTTCGACAACCCGAACAGCCAGACCGAGGGATTCCTGCGCGGGATACTGGGCGGATTCCTCCGCCTCGACGTGGTCCAGCGAGCGCTCGTCAGCGACCGCCTGCGGTCGACCTTCCTGCGCCAGATGACGGCGGCGGCCACGCGACGTTCGACGCACGGTGTCTCCCCTGCCTCGTACTGAGCCAGCGAGCGAAAACTTGTCCGGCCCTCACCCCGAGGCGCATGGTGGCTAACATGAGGCCACACCTTGCCCACAGCACCACCCAGCGACGAGACACTTGCCAACAGGTGCTCGCCACCCCCCGTCGACTCGCCCCGTTCGTCCTCAGCCTGCTGCGGGAAGCCCAGCTGGAGGGAAGACGGTGCACGCTCGATGAGCTTGGTGAACGCTTGCGCGTTCGCCGCAGTGACCTCCGACGTTGCCTGAGCGCGCTGCACGAACACGACCTCTACGACGTCCTGCACCAGCGCCTCACCCTCGCCGGCTTCGCCGCGGCCACTGCCCTCGAGACCCCTCGTGCAGAAACCGTCCGCGAGGTTCTGACCACCGAGGTCAATCCACGGCCAGCACCGCCCGTCTCACTACCACGACGCGCGCCCCCGCTTCCCCAGCGCTCGCGCTGGCGTCGAAGCGGCTAGTTTGGCGCGAGCCGCCTCCCCCCGGCTGACCCTCGAGGCAAAAGGCGGACGCTCACCCATCGGCGATGGACAGAGTCGAGGTCAACGGCACGGCCCCCGGTCCTCCGCGTCGACCTCGCGTGGATGTGTCGCAAAACGAATGGTATGGTTCGAGCAATGGGACTCCCGACGGCTTGGTATGCCGTCGCTGCGGCGATCACGCTCATCAACGGCTTTGCCCTGAGCTTCATCGGGTGGCATGAGCGCAACCGCGCAGTGCGGTGGTGGGCGTGGGCGTGGTACGCTTGGGCGGGCGCGGTGATCCCGCTGGCCCTGCTCGGCCACAGCCCGCACCCGCTTGCGGCGGTGCTCTGCGGACTGTTCTGGGTCATCTCCACGCTGTGCTTTCTGACGGGCACGTACGAGCTCACCGATCGGCAAATTCCCCGCAGCTGGCATATCGTGGCCGCTGGCTGCGTCGCCCTGGCCTTCGCCCTGGAGATTGGTCCCAGCGGCGAGCTTGGGATGATCCCGCTGGTGCTGTTCCAGAGCATCGGACTAGGTGCTACCGGGGTCTTGCTCCTGCGCACCGCCCGGCGACACGCCGGAGCCTGGCTGGCAGGACTCGCGCTGATCGCCTTCGGATTGCACCTGCTGGATGCCCCACTCGCAGCCAGCAACGCGGACCTGATGATCTGGGGGTTCGTACTCGCCATGGCACTCGAGACGTTGATCGCGCTCGGCATGGTGGTCCTGCACTACGAACACGCGCGCGATCAGCTCCTCGCAGCTCAGCGTTCCCTCGACGAGGCGCGTCGCACCGAGGCGCTGGGTCGCATCGCCGGCGGCGTCGCTCACGACTTCAACAATCTGCTCGCGGTGATGCAGGGACATCTCGACCTGGTTCGGCTCGGAACCAAGCGGTACACGGTCGAGGAGTCGCTGGCCGCCATCGAGCGCGCGGTCGATCAAGCCAAGCGACTGACCACCCAACTGCTGGCGTTTGGCCGCCGCTCGGTGGTGCGAGCTCAGACGGTCGATGTGCGAGACGTCGTCAGCGAAACGCTCGATCTTCTGCGCAAGGTGATCCCTCAAGACATCGCGCTCGAGCTGACCGCCACCGAGGGTGACTACCGAACGAACATGGACCGGGGTCTGCTCGAGCAGATCGTGCTGAATCTCGTCACCAACGGGCGGGACGCCATCGACGGCGCAGGCTTGATCGAGGTCTCGCTCGAGACGAGCCCGGTCCTCCCCCGCAGCGTACTTCTGCGCGTGCGCGACGACGGCCAGGGCATGGAGACCACCATCGTCGATCAAGTATTCGATCCCTTCTTCACCACCAAGGCGACTGGTACGGGGCTTGGTCTCGCTTCAGTAAAGGGCGCGGTGACCCAGCTCGGGGGCAGCATCGAGGTCCACTCGACACCTGGACGCGGTACGACCTTCGAAGTCACCTTACCCTGGTCGGCCCCCGAGGACCCGCACGCCCCCGAATCTGGCACCATCGCGCTCCGGCACCTCCGCGTCCTGCTCGTGGAACACAACGCGCACCTGCGAGAGTTGACCGCAGCCATGCTGGAAAGCGCCGGAGTCGAGGTGGACCCAGCGGCTACCGCCCGAACGGCAATGCAACGGCTCACCGACCGTCGCTACGACATCGTGCTCAGCGATCTCCACATGCCCCGGCTCGGGGGGGAAGACCTCGTCCGCCGAGCTATCGCCACCCAGCCCGATGCGGTGGTGGTGCTCACCTCCGGCTACCCTGTCGGTGACGGCTTCGATCCCGACCGGGTACACTTCCTGCCCAAACCGTTTCACCGTGAACTCCTCCTCGAGACCCTGACGCGCCTGACGACGCGCCCGGCGACGGGCACATCCTCCGCGGGAGAATAGTGCTCCTGCCCCGCCCCGCTCGAACCGGCGCGAGCGGTTCGAACGCTACCCAGGCTGTGCGCTGAACACTGCGTCATCGCACAGCCGCTGGGACTCGTGGGCGACGCTGTTGCGATCGGCAGGGTTTGGCTACACTGTCCCGCCATGGCCCAGGTATTGGTGTGCACCAACTGCGGCGGACCACTTCCACGTCCCAGCGCCCGCGAGCCCCTTGTCACCTGCGCCTTCTGTCACGCCACCACCGACGTGAACGCGGGACCGCTCCGCCCAAGCGCCGACACCGACAAGCTCAGCATCGTTGCCGTCAGGGAGCGCCTTGCCCAGGAACTGAACGCGCTGCAGGAGGCCTATGGCGCCGGCATCGCGCAAGGCCAGCCACCCACGGCGGCGTTTCGCGCCGCCGCCGCGAGCGCCCTGGCTGCCGTCTGTGATCCCGATGCCATCACCAACGTGGTATTCGGAATCGCCGCGGAGTTCGACCGGAAACACGGTACCGAGGTGACTCGAGATCCGAACGCAATTCCGCGATTGGCAACCGCGTACATCGACTCGCTCGAGCAACTCGCGCAGCAGCCTCGCCACGAAATCAATCTCCCCTTCCTAACCGCCACCCCAAGGGGACCGCTGCACTTCGCGCTCGAGATCACCATCGATCGCCTCCAGGTACTTGCGGCCACGCCACCCGGAACTGCCGAACCACCGCCCGCACCGCCAGCGAGCGACCCGGTCTCGAGGACCACTCCGGAGGAGCCCGTGGCACCGACGAAGCCCTGGTACAAGCGCATCTTCGGGTGAGCGCGAACGGTCCGCGGGCGGGTGTCCCACACACGGAGTGGCGTCACCGCGGATCGCCCTCCGGCGCGTTGAAGGTGGGGTGAACGCTTCTGTTCCCGGCACCCAGCCAGATCCCACCGCCGCTGCCCGTCCCCCCGCGCGGCCAAAACGCCTTGCTCGATCGGCATTCCACGGCGCAACGTAGAAGCATCATGTCACGATGTATCGGCCACTGGTTTCCCACCGGCTACCTCGCCTTGGTCCTGCTGGCCGCCTGCGGTACGCCGGACTCCGAGGACGACTTCGAGAGCGGGGGTACACCCAGCGCAGGCGGGGAAGTGCCCAGCGGGGGCACCGGCGCAGCTCCTTCCGGTGGCGCAGGCACCGCCTCCGCCGGGTCGGGGGGCACCGGAAGCACCAACGCAACCGGGGGCCTGCCGAGCACGGGTGGTGTGGTCACCCTCACCGGAGGAACGGCGAACACCGGAGGGCTGCCGAGCACAGGCGGCAGCGCCGGCACGACCGGCGGATTGCCAGGTACCGGAGGAGGCCCCCCCGCGACTGGTGGTGCCCCCCCAACTGGCGGCGCGGGCACGACGGGAGGGGTGCCTGCGACAGGCGGTGCCGGTCCGATGGGCGGAACCGCGGGCAACGGTGGTGCCGCGGGCAGCGGTGGGACCGTGAGCGGCGCTCCCTACAAGGGCGTGGCCAACTCCCCCGCCAACGAGATTGCCGCCCTCGGAGCGACCTGGTGCTACAACTGGACCACCGCTCCCCAGTCCACAGACTGCGATGATCCCTACTTCGTGCCCATGATCTGGGGGGCGGGCGACGTGGCCGGAGCCATCCAGGCGATCGGCAACGCAGGCTACGACACGGTGCTCGGCTTCAACGAGCCCAACAAGTCGGACCAGGCCAACATGACGGTGGAGCAGGCGATCGCGCTCTGGCCAGACATGACGAGCGACCCGAACATCCGCGTCGGCAGTCCCGCCGTGTCCGACGATGGCCGGGCGTGGCTCGTGGAGTTCATGGACGCAGTGCAAGCCAACGATCTGCGCGTCGACTTCATCGCCATGCACTGGTACGGCTGGAACGCTGGGTCCTGCGTGCCCGGCCAGCTCGAAGGCGCGGTCAACTGGGCTTCCCAGTGGGGCCTGCCGGTATGGATCACGGAGTTCGGCTGCATGGGATCCAGCAATCCCGACGAGCAGACCCTGCTCACCTTCTTCGACGGCGCGGTCGCCATGCTCGACAACCATCCGGAAGTCGAGCGCTACGCCTGGTATCCCTGGAATACCTACAGCCACCTGTATCTGCCCGACGACAACGACGTCCGGGTAATGACGGCGCTGGGCGAAGCGTTCGCCGCCGCGCCCCAGTATCGGTAGTCGCTCCGCCGGCGACGCCTGCCGCTCAGAGCTGGGACAGCACGAAGATGAACGATGCCGGGTTCACCCCAACCATCACACGCAAGTCATGGTGGTAGTGGTCGTTGAACTCGACGAACTGATGCCCCACCTCGAGGCTGCCCATGTCGCCCAGCACGTGGAACGCCAGCCCATTGCGCATACCGAGCGCCCGATCGCCATCGGCCCGACCCACGATCAACCTCGGCTGGTAGGCGACGAATCCCAGGGGGTGGCCGAATCCCAACCCCAGCGTGGCGTTGAAGGCGTGTAGCCCCAGCCCGTCGAAGGTGTATCCGAGTTCGGGGACCAGCACAGCACCGACTCCCTCCCAGTTGGCGGCGGAAAACATCAACCCGGCGGTGAGGTCGAGCGCTATTTCCGTCCCTTTTTCCGACTCCGGGGCGGTGTGAAATGCGGGGCCCATCGCCAGCCGCAGCACGGGGATCCCCATGGGACCATCCTCCGCACCTGCCGGCAACCCCCAGCTCAGCACCGCGCCAGCCACCACCCCCGAAATCCATCGCGCCCGCATCCGACGAATGTATCACCGATCGCAGTCCACCACCGCCACGCCCTCGGCGGCGGAGATCTGCAGCGCGCCCGCGCTCACCCCGCACCGGCTTGCGAGCCAGCAGAAACCGACGACCAACGGGGGACTCGCGCTCACGGTCTCACCCGCGGCGCCTGTGCCGGAGCATTGGTGCATTGAAATCCCCCCGGGGGGGAGAAGGCCCTCCTCTATCGAGCGCATCCGACTGGTGGCTAGACTCACGCCAGACACGGTGGGGAGCACGGGAGGAAGACCCATGACCCGATACTGGCTGGTGACAGCACAACTGCTAGCGCTGGTGGGGTTCGTCGGAACTGGTTGCAACGAGAAGGAGGGATCCGGGAAGCCGGACGAAAGCCGTTGTGCCGAGGACCAGACACCCTGTTCCGACACCTGCGTGTCCCTCGATGAGAGTGCCACCCACTGCGGCGCCTGTGGGCAGACCTGCAGTGTCGGGCAGTCATGCTCCGCGGGGAGCTGCGTGTGCAACGCGGGGCTGACCGCCTGCGACTCTGCCTGCGTCGATCCAGACTCGGACGGTGAGCACTGCGGTAGCTGCGGGAACGCCTGCGCCGACCCGCTCGTCTGCTCGCTGGGGGATTGTGCCGACAGCTGTGCGCTCGGCCTCGAGCAGTGCGGATCAAGCTGCGCGGACCTTTCCTCGGACGTGCTCCACTGCGGTCAATGCGACCAGGCATGCTCGCCCGGCATGCGCTGCGAGGCTGGCTCCTGCACCTGCCCCTCGGAGCAGACCCGCTGCGGAGCGGTCTGCACCAGCACGGACACGGATCCCGACCACTGCGGATCCTGCGGCAACGTCTGCCCGTCGGGTCCCTGCATTGCCGGGCAGTGCTCCACGACCGGCGACTCCACGATCGTTCCCAGCGAGATCTGCGAGAGCCCCGAGCTCTGGCCACTTCCTACCTCCCCCCGGGTCGTCGGGGACGGCACGGCGGCCAGCTGCACCGCCGATGCGCTGCGCGAAGCCGTCACCGCTGGAGGGCATGTGACCTTCGACTGTGGAGACGATCCGGTCACCATCGAAGTCGCGAGCGCGATCGAGGTGGGCCAGGAAACCGTCGTCGACGGAGCTGGAAAGATCACACTGGACGGTGGGGGGGTCTCGCGTATCTTCGTCACCAGCTCGAGCCTCTCGGTGCGCAACCTACGCTTCGTGAATGGGAGAGCGGAAGCCTCGATGGAGGCCGAGGGGATTGGCGGCGCGGTGGCCGGCAACTGGCGCTCGCGCGTCGAGGTCTACGCCTGCACTTTCGAGGACAACGTCGCCGCCCGCGGAGGCGGAGCCGTGGCGGTTTGGACCGGGAGCGAGTTGACTATCATCGCCAGCCAGTTCACTCGCAACCGCTCCTGGTACGGAGGGGCCGTCTACAGCCTCCTGTCACCGCTCACCATCATCAACTCCGTGTTCGCCGACAACGAGGCCGTCGACGAGAGCGACGGGACCGAAGGTGAAGGCGGCGCCATCGGTACCGATGGCGCCTCGGAGAGCCCCGACGACGCCGAGGGCGGAACGATCGCGATCTGCGGCTCCCAGATCGTCGACAATCACGGCCGCGCGTCGGGGGGCGGCGTCTACATCTGGGCCTATCCCCCGGATCGCATCGTGATCGATCGCACTCACGTCGAGGGAAACACTGCCGCCCCGGGAAGTGGAGGCGGTTCGCTGGGCGGCGGAATGCGCGTCAGCAACGGCGAGATCAGCATCACCAACTCCAGCTTCATCGCCAACCACTCGGAGTCGCACGGTGGCGGTCTTTACCTCGATTGCGCGCCCAGCTGCACGATCGCGAACACAACCTTCTTCGAGAACGAGGCGACCCCGGCGGCAGGCGAGGATGGCGGGTATGGCGGCGCCATCTTCGGCGACGGATTCAGCCTGAACAACGTCACCCTCGCCCGCAACTACGCCGGTGGCCATGGCGGCGCGCTCTTCGGAGGGGAGAACTGGACCATCAACAACTCCCTCTTCGTGGACAACGAAGCCGGCAACCCGTGGGGTCAGGCCTACAGCTGCAGCGCGACGGGAACCGGATCCCATGTCCTGCAGTGGCTGTCCGCGGCGGGCGATGGCGGCTCCGACCGCTGCGTCCCCGACATCATCGAAGCCGACCCTCTCCTCGCCGCCTCTCCAGCGGACAATGGTGGCCCGACCCCGACCGTGCTGCCCGGAGTCGGTAGCGCCGCGCTAGACGCCGGAGCCGACTGCGAGAGCACGGACCAGCGCGGCGAGGCCCGTGACCCAACCCGCTGCGATCTCGGCGCGGTCGAGCTCCCCTGAGGCTCTGACGGGGCGGGCCTCAGGCTCCCCTCTCACCAGGAGATGGCACGGACCGCCTGGCTACCGACCGCGCCCGGACCGCCGTGCCACGTAGGAGCCCTTACTACTGCCGAGCCATGATCGTCACGATGGCCTGTCCCGGCACGGCAACGATTCCCTCGGCGGACAGCTCCCCCAGTCTCGCCGATCGCTCGACGCCGCTGAGCACCGTCCGGATCACCGCAGTCGCCTCCCACGAGGCGTTGAACTCCAGCTCCACTGCTTGCGACGCGGTCCCCGGATTGACGAGCACGATGGCCATCGTTTCCTCATCCGGTGACACCCACGCCGAGGCCAGCAGATCATTCGTGTCGGAGCTGGCATCGACCCGCTCCCATCCCGGACCGATGTGCCCCGAATAGTGACGCAGGACATGATACCAGTCCGTCAGCTCGAAGTCGTCGGCGGTCAGGTTGATGAGCCCCACCGGTTGGACGTCGTGCGCTGACGCGACAAAACCATTCTGTACGTAGACCGCTGCGTTCTCCGCAGTGAAGGACGCGTGCATCAGCACGGCGGTCGCCAGCGGGCCATCGTGCATCTCTGTCTGGAACAGCGGTCGTTGATGCCGCTCCCCCAGTTCGGCAAGCCCCGCCAGCGTCTCGAGATCCAGGTTCGCCGCGTCGCTCCCGTACATGTGGTGCGCGATGGCGTCCACGGTGTCCATGTCGAGGGCCGCCACGTACTCGGCCACTTCCTCCATGCCCGTCGTGGCAGGCGCCACGATCCTGGGTACCGAGGCCAGGCCGTCGAGCTGGTCCAGCACAGCCTCGAGAGCCTCCGCATATCCCGGATAGGCAATCTGCTCCTCGCCGTTGTCGGTGACCACGGAAGCAGTTCCCTCGCTGGGGAGGAACCGACAAGCCTCGTTCCGATCACCGGTCGGAGGAACCCAGTCCGGGTTGTTCTGAATCGAGATGTAGTCGGGGAAGACCCCCACGTCCGCGTAGGCATCGAGGGAGGCGCGCCAGTGCGCCGCGAAGCCCGCGTAGTCGAAGCTCCCATCACCCAGCGTGGCAAGGGTGCACGTGTCCGGGTTTCCCTCGCACCAGTTCGACCCGTTGGCCTTGAGCGCTCCAGGCGGACTGGGGGAGTTCAGAATCAGGATCCCGGCCTCGTCCATGTGCTGCCGCGCGGCCTCGGCTATCTCGGCAACGGGCGCCACCTCTTCCCCATCCTGTCCGTGGCGATTCCGCAGGCGCAGCGCACTGAATCCGGACTCGGCGAACATCGCGTCCAGCAGCGCCGACTTACGCGGGTGCTGCCCGATCTCGTCAACGACGTAGCCCAAGCTGGCGCCAATCCCCACCAGGGTCTGGAACCGTCGCGTCGAGTCCACCGCGACGTGAGCGCTCGCCTCGGGTACGGGGCTGCACACCCCCGATACACAACTCGTGCCCTCCGGGCAGCCCTCGCGCGGACAGGGCAGCAGACAGACTCCGAGGCTGGTCGGGCGACTGCCGTCGCACATGGCAACGGCGCGATCATCGGCGGCGGCGACACACGAGGCCCCGGGCAACCCGACACAGTTGGTGTCGTCGCCGCAGCTCTCGGTGCACGCCCCGCACACGCAGTGCAGGTCGCCACAATCAGCGTCGGTCCGACACCCTGACAGCCAGTTGGTCTGGGTCCCCGTCTTGGGTCCAGCGGTGGGAGTGCACGCAACTGCGCACGCCCCGAGCAACGCCATCGAAGCACGGATTCCGAGGAGCACACTCCGCTTGCTCATCCGCCGTTCTCGTCCCCTTTCACGTACTGGCCGCAGTAGACCGTCACCTGATAGGCGTCGCCGGACTCTTGGCTGGTATTATAGTCCTCCACTTCTTCCCACAAGGCAATGAACCGCTGCCGGGTGCTGGCCAGCAGGTCAAGGACTTCCTTCTCTTTCGGGTGTCCGGGCCAGATATCATAGGTCAGGGTGGTTCCGCCCACAGTATCGTCTGCGGCCGAAACATGGCGTCCATTCACGGCTTTTGCCGCCAGCGCCGCGAGGACGGCCCGGTGATGGTCGATGACAGCGGCCTCCCAGCCGGCGGCCTCTCCGACCGGAATCAGACAGTGGTCCGTGGAGTAGTACACCCCGTCCGGGCGATCCTGGGCATGGATCCGGGCGCCATTCAGTAGCCCCTCGAGCGCCTCGTCGATGACGCGCGGGGGCAACGAGAGCAACTCCGTGAGCTGCTCCCTCCGCAAGGGCCCCCCCCGACACACGTGGATCCAGACCAGTGCCTCGTTGGTCTGCTTGGAGTTCACGGCCGACGACATGCCGATCTCCTCCAACTCCTCCGCCGTCGCCACTCGGTACTTCGAGTCCTTGCCACGCCCCGTGCGGCTCACCAACCCGCTCTCCACGAGATCGATGAGGATGCTGCGCACGGTGGGCTCGTCGTCGCGCTCGAAGTGCTCGAGGATCTCCGTCCGGGTCACGGCCTCACGCTCGTTGAGGAAGGCGTGCACCGCCTCCCAAAGAGTCACTCCCCGGGAGGTCACCGACTCGTTCAGGCGCTGCACCTTCTGCCGGTAGGAGCGCAGCGCGAGACCGAACATGTCCGCCACCACCTTCTTGCCGAGGCCCTGACTTTCGAGCTCCCGGACGAGGTTGACGAACACGTGATCCGCGATGTGCGACAGCGGCGAACGTACGCCATCCACGGTCGACAGTTGCGCAGTGAGAACCATCGTCTGGCGGACGATTGCGTCGATGAGGAGTTGCGAATTCATGGGGAGCGAGAATCCTTGCGTGCGTGGATCAGCACTCTGGGTGGATGGTTGCGAGTTCCCTCCAGCTCGGTCGTGCCCGAATCCGAGCCAAGCGCCTGTCGTACGCCGGATCCGCGGGCAAAGACCGCTCTATCCAGCGGGCTGCGGATCGATCTGGACACCCACGACAGTCCCAGCACTGCAATCGAAATGGGTCGGCGCTTCATGAGCCATCCGCGAGTCTTCCACGATCACGAAGGGTGGGTCAGGGGTGGGACTTCTCCCCCCCGCAACGAAAAGATTCTACGTTCGGGGGGAGGAATTGGACCCCCCACCGAGTCGACTCCGAGTCGACATAGACAGACTCAGCAAGTGAAAGTGCGTGTGAGCGTTCACACGACTCGAGGGCGCGGACGACACCCTGCGGGAGCTCGTTCAGCAACGCCGATCGAAGCGTCCGACGTCTCGATGATGCGGCGGAGGAACGATCGAAAGCGTCTCCCGCGCAAGCGTTCGACATTCGTATTCCGCGCTCCACAACGGGACGTCTCGACCACCTTGGCAACGGTCACATCCCGCGAAACCTCCGCGCCATGACGGGCCGGCACCCGAAAAGACCGCGCTGTCCCGCGCGCCGAGCGGGGCACCGCCCACCGCGCGGGGGAGTCTTCGGTCGAAATACGACCCGACCGGACAGCGCTGGTTCGTGCTGGAGTCTGCTCCTCGGGCAACTCGCCGGGCAGCCGCACTGCCCGGCAGAGTTCGCCGGCGAACCCGAGGTCGACGGCAGGTCGGACCAAGAACGCGTTCTGGTTCTCCGTCGGCTCTTCTCTCCCCGGATGAACCGGGGGAGACGTGAGCGAGCCAGGGAGCGATCCGATCCTCTCGCTCGGGTCGTGACTGACACCGCTACCCCAGCAAGCGCCAACTGGACCCATCTATCTAGACTCGTGTGTCTTTCTGGATTGAGGAGCCGACGGCGAGCGCGCCCCTGCCCGCTCGCCGTCACCCGAACCCACCGCGACGTTCTGCGGTGAGTCCCGCCATGCGATGACCGCGATGCACCGGTTGGTGGAGCAAGATTCGAGTCGGGATCGGGAAACCCAGAAACTCCGTCCACTCCACAAAAATCCAGCTCCCCGACGTTCGCTCCGCAATCCTGGAAGAAGGCGTCTTCCTGCCCGAGTCGCCGCAAGAAGCGGCTGACCCGCTTGCGCGAGCCATCGTCTCCCCAACCACCACTGCCGAATGTCCCCTCACCGATGCTGAGCGATGTGGGCACGAGGCAGGCAATGTAGGCCGCCACCCTACAGAGGCACGACAAGCCACTTCTTCCCACCATCGAAAATTGTCCAGGGGGGGGAGAAAGCGGGCTCCTATCGGTGACCACGAGGACATGGCACCGTCTGTCAAACAGTGCGTGAGCGACCCTGGTGACAGCGCCTGGGGCTCGCCGCGCTCCTCGCTTCCAGGAGAGGCAACATGCAACGCATTAGCCCCATGGCTTCGCGACCTGTCTGCACCGCTACAGCCGCGCGCTGGCTGACCCCCCTGACGCTGCTCGGCGTCATGCTCTCGGGCTGCTCGGATCCGTCCGAGGAAGCGAGCAATGCGTCCTCCGGTGGATCCGGTGCGACACTCAGCACGGGGGGGACGGGTGCGGATGGCCAGGTCGCGACAGGCGGCAGCGGCACCGCCCCCGATCCGACCACGTGCCCCGGCGACGCAGCCAGCGCCTACCTGGCGACCCCTGCAACGATCCCAGGCACGGTCGAGGCCGAAGATTTCGACCCCGCCGGCTACAGCGACTCATCGACGGGCAACGACGGCGACGCCTATCGAACCGACACCGACGTCGATATCAAGGAGCTCGGCGCCGGTCATGCCATTGGCTGGATGACGGCGGGAGAGTGGCTCGAGTACACCGTCAACGTTCCCGTCGCCGGTGACTACAGCGTCGAGGTCCGGGCCGGAGCGGTGGACGCTGGTCGTACCGTGGAACTCTCGCAGTGCGGCACCTCGCTCACCGGTCCCGTCGCGGTTCCGCAGGTCGGAGACTGGGGCGAAACGGGCACGACCACCGCTGGTCCGTTCCATCTCGGAGCGGGGGTGCAGACGATTCGCGTCACCGTCGGTGCCAGCGACTTCCTGGACTTCGACTCGATGACGTTCGCCGCCGGTGCGCCGGCAGGCACGGGTGGCGCTCCCGGCACGGGTGGCGCTCCCACGGGTGGCGCTCCCACGGGTGGCGCTCCCACGGGCGGTGCTCCCACGGGCGGTGCTCCCACGGGCGGTGCTCCCACGGGCGGTGCTCCCACGGGCGGCGCTCCCACGGGTGGCGCTCCCACGGGCGGCGCTCCCACGGGCGGTGCTCCCACCACGAACAACACCAAGTTCGTCGGCAACATCACGACTGGCTGGAACGCCGCGCTGGACACCAACGGACGCATCTACTCCGAATACTGGGACCAGGTCACGCCGGAGAACGCTGGCAAGTGGGGGTCTGTCCAGTCGTCGGCAGGCAGTAGTCGCAACTGGGGAACCCTCGACTCGATCTACGACTACGCGCAGAACAAGGGCATCATCTTCAAGGAGCACGTCTTTGTCTGGGGCCCGCAGCAGCCCGGCGGATCGATCGACGAGAGCGAGGTCCGCTCGTGGATGCAGGAGTTCTGCGAGCGCTATCCCGACACTCCCGTCATCGACGTCGTCAACGAGCCTCCCCCGCACACCGAGCCGACCTACTCCAACTCCATCGGCGGCGGGACGAACGGCAGCTGGCAGTGGATCACCAACGCCTTCGTGTGGGCCCGCGAGGCCTGCCCGAACTCGATCCTGATCCTCAACGACTACAACAACATCGAGTGGCGCGACCAGAACCAGCACTTCATCGACATCGTCAAGACCATCCAGGCCGCCGGGGCGCCGATTGACGCCGTCGGCGCCCAGGCGCACGGGCTGAGTGACGGGGTCTCGACCCAGAGCATGATCGACATGATCACGAAGCTCCACGACGACACGGGGCTCCCTGTCTACGTTACCGAGTACGACATCAACCAGGCGGACGACAACGCCCAGCTCAACAAGTTCAAGGAGCACATCCCGTTCTTCATGGAGACCGAGTGGATCCATGGCGTCACGGTCTGGGGCTGGATCTATGGCTCCACCTGGGTCACGCACAGCGGCATCATCCGCACGGACGGCTCCCCTCGTCCGGCGATGACGTGGCTCATGGAGTACCTCGAGCGACCAGCACCATGACCGCGAGCGCAGGACGAGGCTTCGCCAGCAATCGTAGACGTAACCCAGCCCTGCCGAGAATTGCGAAGCGCCTCGGCCTCGTCGGGCTTGGCGTCGGCCTCGTGCTGCCGCTGGCCGCATGCCAGCGCGGATCGAAGCAGCAGGATCCGCCGGCAGGCTCACGAGCGTCGGCAGCGCTTCAGCCAGCCCCGGCAAGGGCGCCAGTTCCCGATCCCAAGACGCTGCTGGATACGGCCGGTTCCGCCTATGCCGCGTTCCTCGTGCCGGATGGGGAAGCGAACTACGTGCTGACCGACACCGAAGCCTTCCATCTGACCCCCGACCGCGCGCCGGTGCGATGGGGGATTGACCTCGGCCCCGCACCGGTGGTCAAGGGCGACCACTTCCTCTTCTGGCTCGACGAGGCGTTCCGGCAGGTTCCTTGCGGGGGAGGCGAACCCTCGGTCGTGGCCGAGGTCGCCCACCAGCCGCGACGCGTCGTGTCCTCGGGAAACCACTTCGCGTGGCTCGATCGCGACGAGGACGACCGCTTCACGATTCGGACATTGTCGGGTTCCCAGCCGCGCGTCGTGCACGACGCGAGCAGCTACGTCGCCGCGATGGCGATGCAAGACGACCTCGTCTACTTCGTCGAGCGTGAGTCACCCCGCCACTGGCGGCTCGGAGTCGTGCCCCTCGCCGGGGGCAAGCCGCGATTCTCGGAGACGAAGCCCGGGCGCACGCCGGCCATGCTGGCCCTCGCCGGCGACGTCTTCTACTACGACGGCCCCACCTTCACCGTGCGGCGAATGTCGTCAGACCTCACCCACGAGGAAGTCATCGCCCGCGACGTGATCTGCTCCCCGATCGCCGTTGCCGAGCATCTGTACTGCGCGCAGCCCGCGGGGCTGCTCGAGATCGGGTTCGACGGCAACACCAGGCGCCAGCTTCCGCTCTCGCGCAAGGGATCGATCACGGCGATCACCGCCACGGCGAAACGCCTCACCTGGCTGATGGACGTCGGGAACGAGCGACTCGCAGTGGAGAGCATCCCCTTGACGCCCCCCGGCGCTCAGGATTGACGGTCCACGGGGATTGCAGCCACCCGTTCCGGGCCGCACAGGAAGTCACGCGGCGAAGAAACCCGCGGGCCCGGGAACGCTGGATTTCCTTTGTAATCCAGCAGAACTGGTGCCATCCTCCGGCGCCGCAGCCACGGCGTCCCGGGCGCTTCCAGGGCATCCTCGCCCAGCAGTCCCGGTGTATCGTGAGCGGTCCGTCGCCTCAGCACGGGACGTGGCTGCCACGTGGCCGGTCGAAGCGGAAATGCACCTCACCGACTCCTTCCCCGTTGGTTCTCTGATGTGTTCTTCCTTCAGTTGCGTATTCTCCCGGGTCTAGAGCCATGATTTCAGATCTTCTCATTGGAATGGCAGGGTCGGGCGGCGACGGCATCGTATCGGCAGGAGAAGCGCTGATCGCCGCCGCCGCCAAAGAGGGCTACCACGGCATGATGACGAAGAGCTTCGGCTCTCAGATCCGCGGTGGTGAGTCCAGCTGTCGAGTGCGCCTCTCGACCACACCGGTGCTCAACCCGGGTGGGACGCTCGACGTGGCCGTGGCCCTGAACTGGGAGGACTTCATGAAGTTCGGCGCGGAGCTCCCCGTCGGCGGCAACACGGTGGTCATCTACGACAGCAAGACCGGCGTGGAACCCGACTCGCTGCCGCTCATCGGCGTCAAACCCGCCGACGTGATCGCGGTCCCGATGGCGACCATGGCGAAGGACTCGGCGGGAACCGAGAAGGCGAAGAACACCGTCATCCTCGGCCTCATCGCCGGGTACTTCGGCGTCGGTGGTGACGCCGTCCTCGAGGGGATCCGCAAGAAGCTGGCACACAAGGGTCCCGAGCTGTTCGAGGCCAACAAGCTGGCCTTCAAGGCGGGCATCGAATACGCCCAGGCGAACCCGCTGTCCCGCCCGACGTCGATGGCCGCCCCCGACAAGGCGACGCCGAAAATGCTCACCGACGGCAACGACATGTGTGCCGCGGCCGCAATGTTCGCGGGCTGCACGTTCTTCGGGGGTTACCCGATCACGCCCTCGTCGGAGGTGATGCAGTTCTTCTCCAAGCACGTGTGGAAGTTCGGGGGCACCGTGCTGCAGGCCGAGGACGAGATCGCCGGCATCGGCGCCGCCGTGGGCGCGTCGTTCGCAGGCAAGAAGGCGATGACGGCGACCTCCGGTCCGGGCATGTCGCTGAAGAGCGAGATCATGGGACTGGCCACGATCGCCGAGCTGCCGCTGGTCATCGTCAACGTCCAGCGCGGAGGTCCCTCGACGGGTCTGCCGACGAAGTCCGAGCAAGGGGACCTGTTCCAGGCCGTCTTCTCCGCCCATGGGGACGTCCTGCGCCCGGTGCTGGCGTCGACCTGTGTGGCAGACACCTTCGACGTCACCGTCGAGGCGTTCAATCTTGCCGAGAAGTACCAGACGCCGGTCGTCGTGCTCACGGATCAGGAGATCGCGCAGCGCAAGGAGACCTGCGAGCTGATCGACACCTCCCGCTTCAAGCTGATCGAGCGGATGGTGCCCAGCAAGAGCGAGCTCGCTCGCGGCTATCAGCGCTTTCGGCGCACCAGCTCCGGCGTCAGTCCGATCAGCCACCCCGGCATGGAGGGCGGAAGCTACCTGGCCTCGGGGATCGAGCACAACGAAGCCGGCGCGCCCACCGCCAACGGCATCGTGCACCGCCGCATGAACTCGAAGCGGTTCGACAAGTTCGCTCCGCTCCGCCGCCGTGACGATCTCTTCGACATCTACGGTGACCGCGACGCGCCGCTGGCGCTCGTGGCCTGGGGCAGCACGGCGGGAGTGGCGCGAGAAGCGCTCGCGCAAGCCACCGAACAGGGTCTGCAGGTCAAGCTGCTGGTGCCCAAGCTCCTGTTCCCCATCTCCGAGATCGCCTTCGGGCGCTTCTTCGCCGGCGTTCAGGCAGGCCTCGTGGTGGAGCAGAGCCACCAGGGGCAGCTCTACCGCCTGCTGCGCATGTTCATGGACATCCCGCACGGGGTCTTCAGCTATGCGCGCAGCGGGGCCAACCCCTTCCAGCCGAGCCAGATCGTCGCCAAGCTCCAGAAGCAGGCGCTCGCTTTCCAGCAGGTCGCGGACATCGCGCCGCAGGAGGAGTAACCGTGAATCGTTCCGTCCGCGACTTCCAGGCCAAAGACTACAAGAGTGATCTCAAGCCCATCTGGTGCCCGGGCTGCGGCGACTTTGGCGTCGTGCAGGCCATCTACCGCGCCCTGGCCGCCATTGGCCGCCCCCCCCACGAGATCGCCTTCGTATCCGGGATCGGCTGCTCGAGCCGCATTCCCGGATACACGACCGCCTACGGATTCAACTCCGTGCACGGTCGAGCGCTCCCCATCGCCCAGGGAATCAAGATCGCCAACCCGGAGCTTCTGGTGCTGGTCGCCGGAGGCGACGGCGATGGCTTCTCGATTGGCGGCGGCCACGTGCCACACGCCGTTCGCCGGAACCTGGACCTGACGTACATCGTCATGGACAACCAGATCTACGGCCTGACGAAGGGGCAGCTATCGCCCACGTCGCCCCGCGGCCTCGAGACGGTGACCTCCTGGTATGGCAGCCGCGAGAATCCGATCAACCCGCTATTGTACGTCCTGTCCAGCGGCGCGCCGTTCGTGGCCCAGGCCACCCCTGCGGACATGGCCGGAATGGCCTCGATGATCGAGGAGGCGATTCGCTATCCTGGATTCTCCTTCGTCAACGTCCAATCTCCCTGCGTGACCTACGGCAAGGAGAGCGGTCAGCTCAAGGCGCACAAGAAGGCGATGCAGCCGCTCGCGGACCTCGGTCACGACTCCACGGATCTGCTCGCCGCGATGAACCGCGCGCAGACCTACGGCGAGGATCTTTTCACCGGCGTTTTCTATCGCAACCCGGAACCGAAGCCGACCTACGAGGACAACATCCGCGAGCTTCACGAGCGCTTCCACGACGAAAACCTGGCACGCGAGAGCATTCTCGACGTGTTCGTTCAGCGCTGAGGAGAAGAGCCATGACGACCCGCGGAATCGACTACGCCAGCCTCTCGCTCTGCGATGCCCTGGACCTCGCGATCCTGATCGAGGAGGAGGCCAAGGAGCGGTACGAGGAGTTCACCGACCAGCTGGAGGCCCATCACACACCGGAAGCCGCCCAGTTCTTCCGCTTCATGGCCGGCAACGAGGAGAAGCACCGAGCCGACCTCGCCGCCCGCCGCAGCCAGCTGTTCGGCGATCAAGCGAGCCAGGTCACGCGCGCGATGATCTTCGACATCGAAGCTCCGGAGTACGACGAGGCGCGCGCCAGCATGACCGCGCGCCAGGCCCTCGACGCGGCCATGCGCAGCGAGCGGAAGGCGTGGGCGTTCTTCAACGACGCACTGCCCCACATCCAGAATGGCGAGGTCCGCAAGCTGTTCCAGGAGCTCCTGAGCGAAGAGGTCGATCACCAGCAGCTCGTGGCCAAGGAGATCGCCAAGCTGCCGCCCGACGATGGGTTCAGCGCCGAAGACTTCGAGGACGAGCCCGTCCCCCAGTAGCGAACCCAATAGCGAACGGGGGAATCCACGAGGCGCCCTCCGTCACACACTCCCTCCGGCCCGGGGCAGCCGACTGGCGAGCAGCGCGACGCACGGGATCGCGAGGCCCATGATGCCCAGCGCCGTGGCTGGCGAGCCAGTGCCCGCCGGGCTGGCCAGAAATCCCACCACCGCCGGTGAACCGGCGGCCAGGCACCACGGAAGTCCCATCAGGATGGCGCTGGTGGCGGCCGCGCGATCGGGCAGCAGTCGGGTCCCCTCCGCCACCACGACCACGTTGTTCGCCCCGGCGAAGAAGCCGAAGGCGGCCACGAGCGCGAGGCTTTCGGCGCCGGTAGCCCAGCCCAGGAGCGCGGCGAGGGCGACCCCGGCCAGAACGTTGGCTCCCATCAGCACCGCTCGAGCGCCGTAGCGGTCCGCCAGATAGCCACTCGGCAGCAGCGCAGCCCCACCACCAAGAACGAAGACCGCGTGCGCGCCGCCCGCAACCATCCAGGGGGGCGCGGCGCGCGCCAGGAGCAGATCGGGCAGCAGGAACACCAGCGCCACGATCGCCGCGCTCGACAGCAGCTGGATCCCGAAGAGCGGGCCGAGGCGAGGGAGCGCCTGCACGACGCTCGTCACCCACGCCCGCACGCCCCCGGTCGCCGGAGTCGCGAGGGGCGGAGGAAACGCCGCGATCGCCAGCGCGGCCAGCAGCGGGAAACCGAGCAGCAGAAGCGGTGCTGCAGGCCCCCGCTGGTACAGCATCGCGAAGGCGAGCTGCGAGAAGCCGTAACCGGCGTAGCCACCAGCCAGGAAGAGAGCGACGAACAGCCCCTTGCGCGCCCCTCCCATGCGCCCCGCGGCCCCGGCCGCGGTGGGATGGAACGCCCCCGAACCCAGCGCCGCCAGCGTGACCAGCACGACGTGCCAGGTCGCGCTCGTCGTCAGGCCGGCAGCCGCCACGGCGCCGCTCACGGCGACCCCGGTCACCAGGACGACGCGCCGCAGCCCGCGATCGGCGAGGAACCCGAAGAGCAGTTGCAGCGCATTCCCGGTCACGCCGGCGGTCGTCGCCACGAGCCCGGCCCACGCCAGGTCGATTCCCGCCAGGGTCTTGAAGATCGGCCAGATCCCCGAACAGGTATCCACCGCCAGGTGCCCGAACGCCAGCGCCACCAAGCCCATCGTCACCGACACCCCCGCCCGCGGCACCGGCAGCGCGGGCGACACCGGAGAGGCAACGGAGCCAGTTGAAGCGGAGCTGCTCACGCCGGGATCTAGCTCACCGGGGGAGAGCGCGCCAGAGGCGCGCTCGTCGGTGGTTCCGCGCGGGGCGGGCGGCGGCCGAATCGCACCTCCAGTGCCTCGCCGTTCGCCGCCTTCACGAACACCCGATCGCGGTCGATCCAGAGGGACGCCACGAACCGGAGCAGGACCCGCTCCAGGCCATCCGGGAGATCGCCGCGCAGCACGAGGACGAACACTGACTGCCCACCGCACCGCTCGACCAACTGCATGGTCCGCAGGGGAGCGCACACCATCAGCCCTACCTGTGCGGGCGGGCGTCGCGAGCATTCCAGCGGAAGTGACCCACCGACACCCGCTCGCCGCATCGGGGCACGAACAGAAGCCACTCGCGACGCAGCGGGGTGGATGCCGAGCCCACGATCTCGAGCGCTCGACCGCCAGTGCTCAGGGGAGCGTCTTCATCGTCGAGCACATCGGACCAGCAGTCCAAGGTCACCTCCGTGCGCCGAGAGCGACGTGGCAGGTTGCCCCGACCCGGGGCGCTCTGCCCCAGCGCGGCGCCACGGCGCATCAGTCTGGTGGCATGTGAATCAATCGCTGGTACGTGAGGTTGGAGACCGGGTCATCAGAGAACGGCAGGTTCGACTGGAGGTAGACCCACTTCGGGTCGAGCCGGGTCATCCACTGCCGGGTGACGTCCCGAGGGAGGATTCCCGCCGCCTTCAGCGCCAGGGCGAAGGTCGTGCGCGGCTGGATCAGCCGCTTCGTGCCGAACATCTCACGGAAGGTGCTGTAGGCCGCGGCGAGCTCATCCCACGCGGTCGCCGGGGTCGATGGTGTCTGGACTGGTTGCTGCATGTGAATCGGGGAAGCAACGCGCGTGCCGCGGTTTCGTTCCGACGGAACCTCGATGGCCGCGGACCGCAACCCAGCCTCAACCCGCAGGAGAACCATGACGAATCAGCAACGCGAACTCATCCGCGACCTCAACGACCTACTCGCCGTTCAGCACGACCACCTCCGCGCCAGCTCACGGTCCGCGGCGCGACTCATACGAGGCAGCGCGCAAGCGACCACAGCGGCCATCTACCGCCGCCATCGGCGGCACATCCACGACCTCGCCGGAGCAGTCCGTGAGTACGGGGGCTGTCCCCGAACCTCACCGGACGCTCGACGCCTGCCCCAGCTGGCCCGCGTGACGGCGTCCGAGCCCGCCGACGAATCGGTCCTCGACGCCCTGCGCCAAAACGCCCAGGAGCTTGCCTCGGCCTACGCGAAGACCGCCAGCCATCCCGTTCCTCGAGAGATCGCCCGGCTCCTCGTGCGTCACGCTGCGGAGATCGATGTCGAGCGATCCTGGATCGAAGCAACGAGAAGCAGTTCGGTCAGAAGAGTGCGGTAGTATCGTGGTGGAGCCGGGCGCCATTCGCCATTCGCCATCCGGCTCGGGAGCGCGATGCCTGGTACCGCAGTTCGCACGTTCGTTCCGCCTGTGTCCGAGCCAACCGCCGATCTCTCCAAGACCACGATTCGGCGCGAGCTTCCCGGCTGTCGTCGTGGGCGGCACCCCGCAGTCCAGGCGACGATCGCAGCCTTGATCGCGGCGGTCGGTGGAATGACCGCCTGCGGCGGCAGAACTCGGAGCGACACCAGCACCCACGCTAGCGGGGGCGCTGACCTCACCCCTCGCGGAGGAGGCGC
>JBNLDK010000064.1:0-52442 GCA_050304295.1 Polyangiaceae bacterium | reverse complement strand
CCGCCCGCGGGCCCCACCCGGTCATGACCGGGTGGGAGGGCGAGTGGGGGTGCGAAGCGGCGGGGGAGGGGTCTGGGACAGACCCCTCAGAAGCAGACATTGAATGTGTCGAGCGAACTTGACGAACGGAGCTTCTCACCGAGCCCTCACCCAAATGGGGGCTCGGTGAGAAGTGATCGACAATTGCGCTCGCTCATTTAGAACTCGAGCACCATGCGCTCGGCGCGGAACACACCGCCCCGGGGCCAATTCTCGTTGTTGACCACCATCTCGAAGACCTCCTTGCCGGCGCCGTCCACCTCCACCAGACGCGCCCGCTCGACCTGCGAGGGGTCCCAGCTCAGCCGGTACTCGTCGGGGCCGCCGTACACGACATCAGCCGCCACGCTCCCCGAGGTCATCAGACGGTGCCCATCTTCCGGGTAGTAGTCCGCGTCTGACATGATCGGCGAGTAAAGATCAGCGCGATCCGCTCCGTACTCGAACACCTCGCGCGCAACACCGCCGCCACCGGGGTGCGCGTCGATCTCGTATTCCACGATCCGACTGTACTCGACCGATCCGTCGAAGTTGCGTCCGACACCGTTGTCGAAGACGAGGACGTTCCCGTTCGGGAGCAACTGGGGAGAGTGCTGCGCCCATACGGGTTCGCTCCCGGGTTCCAGCTGGAGAACATAGGGGCGAAAAACGTCGTTCCAGCCCCTGGTGGGGGCGAGAATCCAGACCAGCTCGTTGTCGTTCGTGAGCTTGAAGACACCCTGGTGCCGCCCCGACACGATGATGGAGCGATCCGACTCGTCGAAGACGACACCATTGCTGTGCACCCAGTCGACGTCGTCGTTCAGGTAGGCTCGGCGATCTTGCTGGAGCGACTCCTTCAGGTCCCAGACACGCACCAGGTCCCCCGTCTCTCGGTCGAGTTCGAGGATGATGTCCTCGATGGTCGCCGCCCCCGACTCGTTGACGGTGATCAGGAAATTGCCGTTGGGCTTCTCGTAGGTGTCGTGGTGGATCTCCTGGTAGCCCTCCGGTACGCGCCAGACGCCACGACGCTGGCCAAGCCAGGAGTACTCGCACACCTCGTCGGTTTCGCGATCGCCATAGACGAGGTTGCCGTTGCGGAGCCGCGCCACCCCATGCTTGCGGTTCTTGTCGACCGCCAGCACGTAGCGCATCTTCCCGAAAGCATCCGCGAAGAACGCATGCCCGAGGAGCGGGTAGTTGACCATGAACGTCAGGTTCCGGGGCGGGTCGTGGTCGTAAGCCGTGTCGACGACGAAGGTCGGAAAGCGGTCCTCCAAGGGATCTACGGGAACCGTCAGCGTCTTGCTGAGACGCCGGATCCCGTCCTCGCTCAGAAACCGGATCTCGACCTCGTTGCGGTAACCCGAGTAGAGACCGAGAATCGCCAGCTGGTGGTCCTGGGTGTACGGAGTCAAGGCTCCAACGAAGTCCGAGGCCTTCCCGTCCTGGCCCGCAACTCGCACCTGGCAACGCCCGGGAACGGGGCTCGTGAAACGAAGTCGGGCCACCAGCGGGGCAGTCCCGTAGGGATCGACCTCGACGTCCTCGATCTCGAAGGGAAGGTCCTCCCCCACCGCAGCGACCGAGACCATCGAGTCATCCGCCAGCGTCACGTCAACTCGCCACGCACCGGGGCGTTCTAGCACCTCGATGACCACCGACTCCGGCGCTCGCAGCGTCGAGCCATCCTCCAGCTCGACGAGGACCTCACCCGCCACGGTGGCAATATCGACCACGAGGTTGCCCGCCGCGTCCGCGGCCTCGAGCGCGTCCCGAAACGCCTCGAGGCGGGCAGCGAGCTGCGCGCCGCTCAGCTCACCTCCAGCGCCGCCGCGAACGTCACCTCCAGCCCCTCCGCCACCGACCTGCTCCCGTCCACCGGCCGCTTCGCGATAGAGAGGATCGTCGTCGTTGCTGCATGCGACCATGACGAGCAGCGACATCGATAGCATCCCCACCGCTGGCGACAGGTGGAGAACGCGGGGCAACCCAGGGAACCGGCAAGTATTGAGGGAAGGAGTCATCGTGCACTGACGGGGCATGCAACAAACGGTCAGGGAGTATCTGGCAGCAAAACGTACGGCGCCAGCGAAAGCCGTCAACCGCAGCCGGGCGCCCCCACGAGCAACAGGCGGAGCCGCCTTGGGCCAGGCTCCACGCTGGGAAACTTGACGCAGCAGTCCAGCTCACGGGCCGGGCATCCGTCGCCAGCCTCTCCGGGGGCTGCGCCCGACCTCTGTATCCGGCGGGAGCGCTTCACCGAGGACGCCGCAGCAACCAGATGACGCCCGCGAGCGGGCTGGACGCCTGCGTTTCCTCGACCTGCCGCGCCGCGAACTGGCGCAGTGGTACCGCCAGCTCAGGCCGACGCAGCGCGAGCGCCGCGGCCCGTTCACTGAGGCTCGCCGTGGCCTGGTGGAGCCACTCGCGTGCGGCATCGGTATCGGTGGCCACCTCGCCAACCACCTCGAGCCCGGCGGTCGCGAGCGCGGCGACAGCGCCGTCGTGGTCGTAGAGCTCCGCGTCCTCGTCCACCAGGCTCACGTCGGTGAGGTACGCATCGTCGATCACGACGTACCCGCCCGGACTCGCGCACTCGCTGAGTGTCATCACCGTGGTCGCCAACGATCCCAGCAGCTCGCCCAGTGCCAGCATCATGACCACGTCGTAGCCGCGCTCGCGGCGAACGGCGTCCCGCACATCCCCAACCTCGAACCGACAGCGATCCGCCAGTCCCGCATGGCGCGCCGCTCCCCGGGCATGCGCGACGAACGCCGGGATCCCGTCGATCCCGAGCACCGACACTTCGAAGCGATCGGCGATCGCGATCGCAGCCGCCCCCTTTCCACACCCCAGATCGAGCACCCGCCCACCCGCGGGAAGCCCATGCTGCTGAAGCAGGTGCACGACATCCTCGGCGCGAGCGCCAAACTCTTCCAGATCGGACAAGAGTTCGGGCAGGTGGGGCAGCAGCACCTCCGGAGCGTCGAGCGACGCAGCCAGCAGGGCCGGGAGGTCGCAGCGCGAAGTCCCAGCGCCGCCCCATCCGGTGTACCGCTGGGTTTCTTTCACGGCCCCCATACTCGACGATTCGCCTCCTCCGCGCCAGTGTCGAGCCTGGTCTCTACCAACCCACGAAGGGCCTGCGGCGCGGTGTGACGGCAGACTGCTTCGAGTTTTTCGACCAGCCCCCATTTACAAACTGACCCACGAGACCACCTTGGAAAATGTCCGGGTCAGCCTCGCGTGAAGCCAGCACCGCGCCGAACAGCTCCCATGGCGGGCGTTCGTTGACGCGCTTCACGGCCGCGTGTCGACCGGGCGGAGTTCGGGAGACAACCGCATGACGAGAAGATCCGTACCGGCCCCCGGGCTGCTAGCGCTCACCTTGTTCGTCGCCCTGCTTGGGCTCACCGGATGTGTGGGTAGTTGCCGAAGGGCGCCCACCGCCGAAGAGCTGTCCGCTGTGCGCTACG
Source organism: Polyangiaceae bacterium (assembly GCA_050304295.1). Classification (GTDB taxonomy): domain Bacteria; phylum Myxococcota_A; class Polyangia; order Polyangiales; family Polyangiaceae; genus JAFGBI01. Next base: position 48,942 of record JBNLDK010000064.1, on the reverse strand, counting down.
CCCCACAGACCCGGGCGGACTGGCGCGTCTCGTCACCCGAGGCGCAGGGACTGGATCCGAAGCTGGTTGCGGAACTGTTCTACGAGGCGGGGCAGCTCGACGACATCGACTCGCTCCTGGTCGTCAAGAACGCTCATCTGATCGCCGAGGGGTACTTCCACGAAGGCTCGATCGACGCCACGGCCGAGCTGCAGTCGGTAACCAAGAGCTACACGTCGGCGCTCGTTGGCATCGCTCTCGATCGAGGGTGCTTGACGAGTCTCGACAGCAAGATGCTCGACTTCTTTCCCGAGTTGAACGAGCAGATTCGAGATCCAAGGAAGCGACAGATCACCGTGCGTCAGCTCCTGCAGATGCGAGCCGGATACCCCTGGGAGGAGTCCAACGGTGAGCTCTTCGCACTGCTCTACTCGGGACTGCGCCCCCACCACCTGGTCGACGTCCCGCTGAACAAGGACCCCGGAACGGCCATGGAGTACAGCAATCTCTCGTCGCATCTGCTCGGAGTCATCGTGTCCCGAACCTGCGACGCCGACCTCGCCGAGTTTGCTACCGAGCACCTGCACCAACCAATGGGCGTGACGCCGGGGGACTGGATGATGGGCTGGGAGAACTACCGATTCGGTCTCGCGGGGCTCAAGATGCGAGCTCGCGATCTCGCCAAGTTCGGCCAGCTGTACCTCGACGGCGGCCGGTTCGCAGACCAGCAGATCCTCCCCGCCCCGTGGGTGCGCGAGTCGCTCCAGGCGCACTCCGACGACGCCTGGCGGATTCACGTCGGCTCCAACTGGAACGACCCGCGCTACGGCTACCAGTGGTGGAGGGTCACTGCAGGATCCCATTCCTACAATCTAGCCTGGGGTCATGGGGGACAGCAGATCGCTCTGGTGGATGAATTGAACCTGCTCGTTGTCGTCACCTCCGATCCACTCATGGCAGAGCATGGGGGCGGCCCCTGGAAGCGAGAGAAGGCAAACCTCAACCTCGTCGCCGACTTCATCGCCAAGTTGCCACCGGCGTGACGCCACGCCGGCGCAACCTCCGCAGTGAGGGCGATCCGGTTCGCCAGCCTCGTCCCTGTTTGCGACAAGGATACCAGCCAGCGAGTTTCCGCACGCCGTTCGCGGGAAAAATCAAGGCGGAACACGACTATCCTGCGAACCGCAGCCGTACGCTTCCGAACCCATCACGCAATCGCGTCTGGTGAGGGATCCATCTCGCCGCCCAATGCGACCGTCGCCATTCGCCACCCAAATCCCGGCAGGTCGCGACATCGGTGAGGCACGTCGGACCACGAGGTGTCATCCGCCCCGGAGGTCGTGCCATACTCCTGTCAGGAGACGTCTCGTGAAGCGCATTCTGGTCGTCGAAGACAGCTCGACAATCCGGACCTTGATCGAGGAAGCGCTTGAAGAACACTACGAGATTGTCACCGAGCCCGACGGGCTCCGAGGTTGGCTGCGCGCCACTGCCGCCCCCCACCCAGACCTGGTCATCGCCGACTTGGAAATGCCCAAGCTCGACGGCATCTCCATGATCCGGCGGGTACACGCCACCGCCGGCTGCGAACACATCCCGGTGATCATCCTCTCGTCCCGCGATCGGCCGGAACACGTGATTCACGGACTCCGAACGGGCGCGCGATACTATCTGGTGAAACCTTTCACCGTCGACGAGCTGCGCCGCAAGGTGCGCGGGCTGCTGCCACCCTGAGCAGTCACGGCGCCCACGCGCCGGCAGGACACGTGTCCCTCCCGACGATTTGTGCGAGCCCAGACCTTTCTGTAGGCTCACCGCCGTGTCACCCACCGCCGAAGCCATGACTCGACCAGCCCTCCCGGCCCTGGCCCTCGTCCTCTGCGCTTGTGCGGCTCCCGGCTCACCCGCAGCGCCCCCGGCTGCTGCGCCGTCCACGCCGACCACCGCTGCCGGCTCCGCCGCTCCGATCACCGTCGATGCCGGCCAGGTATCGGACCCCATTTCGCCCTACGTGTACGGGCAGTTCATCGAACACCTGGGGCGCTGCATCTACGGCGGACTCTGGGCGGAGATGCTGGAAGACCGCAAGTTCTTCTACCCGGTCGACGGTGAGGGCCCAGCCTGGACACTGTTCCAACCCGGCGACTCGTCGTGGCAAGGAGAGGGGCACCCCTACGAGTTGATGACCCGCTCACCGTGGTTGATCATCGGGGAGCACGACCAGGTATCGATGGATGCGGCGCGTGCGTTCGCCGGCGAGCACGCGCCGCGGATCCAGTTGCCCGGCGACGGTACCCGCGGCGGTCTCGTGCAGGATCGGCTCGGACTCGTTGCCGGCAAGCGCTACGTCGGTCGTGTCGTCCTCGCCGGGGAACCCGCGGCCGGACCCATCGAGGTGAGCCTCGTCTGGGGCAGCGGCGCCAGCGCCCGCCAGACCATCACCGTGTCCAGTATCGACGAGCAATACGCGACCACGTCGCTCGAGTTCACCGCCGGAGGAACCACCGACAACGGGCGCCTCGAGATCGCTGGCCGCGGTCGCGGAAGCTTCCTCGTCGGGACCGCCTCCCTGATGCCCGGCGACCACGTATCGGGCTGGCGCGCGGACACCCTGGCGCTGGTGAAAGAGCTCCGAGCTCCCGTCTACCGTTGGCCCGGAGGGAATTTCGTCAGCGGCTACGACTGGCGTGACGGCGTCGGCGAGCGCGACCGGCGCCCACCGCGGAAGAATCCGGCCTGGAAAGGAATCGAATCCAACGACGTCGGGATCCACGAATTCCTCGAGCTGTGCCAGCTGCTCGAGGCCGAACCGTACATCGCGGTCAACACCGGTCTTGGCGGAGAGCGGGAGGCCGCCGCAGAGGTCGAGTACATCAATGGCGGCGTGGCGACAGAGCAAGGACGCCGGCGCGCCCAGCACGGGCACCCGGAGCCCTGGGGCGTCAGGTTCTGGGCCGTGGGCAACGAGATGTACGGCGACTGGCAGCTGGGTCACATGCCGCTGGAGAGCTACGTGGAGAAGCACCGCCGCGTGGTTGACGCAATGCGTGTCGTCGACCCGGAGTTGATCCCCATTGCAGTCGGCGCGGTCGGGGAATGGAGCCGCCAAATGCTCGCGAGCGCCACCGACCATGTCGGCCTGATCAGCGAGCACATCTACTGGCAAGATCGCGACGATCTCGTCGCGCACGTCGCCCAGGCGCGCGACGGGGTTCGAGGCATTGCCGACGCTCACCGAGAGTACCGGCGCCAGATCGCGGCCCTCGAGGGCCGCGACATCCGTATCGCCCTCGACGAGTACAACTACTGGTACGGCGGCAACGAGTTCGGGGAACTCGGAGTGCGCTACTACCTTCAGGACGCGCTCGGAATTGCAGCTGCGCTCCACGAGATGTTCCGCAACAGCGACCTCTTCTTCATGGCGAACTACGCGCAAACCGTCAACGTGCTCGGCGCGATCAAGACGACGGAGACCGCTGCCGAGATGGAAGCAACAGGGCTGGTCCTGCAGCTCTATCGCAACCACTTCGGCAAGTTCCCCGTTTCCGTCGCCGTCTCGAACGACGGGGCACCCCTCGACGTCGCGGCCGCGTGGACAAGCGATCGTCGCGCACTGACGATCGGTGTCGTCAATCCAACCAACGAGCCCCGGACGCTGGCGCTCTCGGTCGAGGGGGCGAGGATCGACGCTCCCACGGCAAGCTGGGTCGTCAGCGGCTCCCACCGCCGGGCGTACAACACACCGGGTCAGCCGCGACAGGTGATCCTGGAGACCGCCTCACCAACCATCGAGGACGGTCGAGTGGTAGTCCGCCCCCTGAGCGTCACGCTGTTCGTCGTCCCGACAAGCTGAAGGAGTCGGCTTGTCAGGGAAAGCGCAGGCCCAGCACGTAGCTCTCCCATTGCTGTTGGAACGCTTCCGGATCGGGGTGGCCCAGAACACGCATCAACGTCTGGTAGCCGGTGGGATCTCTGTCGTGGTCACGCAAAAACTCTCGGCAGTAGCGCCGAAGCAGCCCGCGCTCCTGAAGGTAGAACAAGAGGTACCGCGCCTGCGCGTAGTGCAAACCGCTGTCCGCCCCGTAGAAGCGATCGGAGGTGGTCGCCAGCAGCCACCGGAACGAGGGGACGGCATCTGCGCGAATGGCCCGCTGCAGGCCTGCCAGACGCCAGTTGGTCAGCCCCACGATGTGGCCGTCACGGTCCGCAGACTGTTCGAAGAGCGAGCCCAGCCCCTCGTTGAACCAGGCTGGGCCCTCCGGGAAATTCTCCTCCATGTACGGGTGCACCAGTTCGTGCACGAGCGTGCCCCCGCCCGTTTCAATGTTCATCACCAGCGCGTTCTGCTCTGACGTGTAGAACCCATAAGGAGTGGAAGGATCCCCGCCAAATCGCTCGACCGCAACCCGACGATAAGCGGACTCGCCTTGGAGCAGCCAGATGTCGAGCACGCGCGAGGGGTCCCGGTTGAAGAAGTCCCGTCGCAACCGCTCCGCAGCCCAGCGCACCGTCCCCGCAGAGTATTGGCGAAGCCGCTCGGGCGTGTCGTTGCCAATTACGACGAAGGGCGACTCGACCACGATCGAGAACGCGGGGGGCAGGCTCTGCCGCAACGCGCGCACCCGCTGGGCGAGATCGGCCGGGGTCACTCCAGTCGTGGGCTCGGGAATCCGGATCTCGTTCCCCTCGAGCCTGAGCCGGATCACCGACCATCGCTCCGACTCGTACTTCAGGGGCCAGAGCGAGAGGAACTGCGCCCGCGCGAGGCGCACGTAGGATCCCTCGCGGACCGCCGGATCGTGGAAGAGAACTTCGTCGCGATCCTGGTCGAAGCCGAGGACGAGGCGGAAGTGCTCGGTGGTGCGGGGCGAATCGTCGAAGTGCATGCAGACAATGGACGGGATCCCCCGCGCTAGGTCAGCGTGCAACTCGGCAAAGCGATCCTCCAGGTCCACCGCCGCCTGCTTGGCCCGCACCTGGGTCCAAACGGGGCCGACAGTGAAGCCCAGCGCCTCGAGCGCGGTCTTCAGTTCCCGTGTCGTCGCCCCCATGCCCCGCTCGGGAGGCATCCCGGACAGTGCAAACACCTGGTTCTGGTCGACCGATTCGTCGAGAAACGAGAGCCACATTTCGGCCGCCGCCTCGCCGCAGAAATCCGGACGCTGGCGCACGTGCGGCACCCCCGCGATCAGCACGCTCCCGTACGCGCGCAGCGGCGTCGCCGAGGGCAAGGTCTCGAGGCTGTCCTGTGGAGGCGATCCCTGAACGACGAGCGGAGCCGTCGCGAGTTGCTCGGGGGGGGCGGCCGCCCGGTTGCAGGCCACGAGCGCCACGACACCGGCGAGCACGAGTCCTCGCTTCGGACCAGCCATGCTCGTTCCGACCCGCAACGAGCCGCGGCGTTGGGTGGGTTTGCGGAATGAGCGCGCCATGACCGAGAGTCGGCCGCGCCCGCCACTGTGTGACAGCACCCACCCTGCCGACCACCCGCACTGACGGAAATCTCCGTCTTTGCCCCTCGTTGGGAGGGAAGAGACACCGAAGCCGCCCCAGATCTCGACCGGGCAAGCTCTAGCGTCGGTCCCAAGCGGCGAGCCAGCCCGAGCAACACCATGGGGCCCGCCACCGCGACGTCCCGATCATCCGTGTAGGACTGCTCGAGGCCGTTGTGGTTGACGGTGGTTGTCTTTGCCCGCGACCCGGTGATGCCCACAGCCCCGGCCGAGCTCGGCTCGGTGGGGTCAGTCTGCGCCCGGCGCTGTCGCTGAAGGGATTCGGCGGAGCCATCCGCCGAATCCTGGTCCTCCATCGCTACGCGACCTGCGGCTCAATCTTCGCCTCCCCCCGAAGGAGCGAGCGCGTCTTCGAGCAACCGAGGTTGCGAGATGGCTTCCGGTCTTCCATCACGCTTCAGGCTGGAAACGAACCCACGTTGTCACCCCCGCCCCATCGGCGTATGCGGTGCCCATGAGGAGCGTCGCCACGAGTCGCCGGCCCCCGCGCGCCGCCACCCTCGGCGTCGCGCTACTCATTGCGGCGCTTCACTGGTCGGTTCCCGCTGGTGCCCAACGCAACCTGCGCGAGCCCCAGAGCGACGCTTGGTACGCCACCCAGGCGGCCGTACTAGGTGGCGCAACCGCGGCCAACACGCTCGCGTTCGCCATTGGACACCCCTCCAGCCCGCGTCTCGATGCGGCCTTCGACTGGGAGCGGGGCACCGAGAGGAACCTCGCGGCGGTCACCAGCCACGTCAGCGATGGCACCCTGATCACGAGTGTGGCGGCACCGCTGGGGACCCTCGCGGGTCACTCCGCCAGCACCTGGGGCGACGCTGTGCTGGTGTACGGCGAGACACTGCAGGGGGCGCTCCTCTTGAACACGCTGACGAAGAAGTCGGTGGCACGCGCGCGCCCCTACACGCATCACCCCCAGGCGGCTGCCCTCGTCGAGGCGCAGGGGTCCGACGCCTTCTACTCGTTCTACTCGGGGCACTCCGCGCTGAGCTTCGCCGGCGCGGCCGGCGGTAGCTATCTCTTCTCGGCCATAGAGGACGACGTGGCGCTCCGGTCCGTCCACTGGGGAACGGCGTTCGCCCTGGCCAGCTTCACGGCGCACGCACGAGTGCGCGCCGGCCGCCACTACCCCACCGACGTGCTCGCTGGCAGCGCAATCGGAGTTGCCTGGGGCGCAACAGTGCCGCTCCTGCACGGGATCCGCCCTCGTCTGGAGGTGGAGGAAGTCATCGCCGGGGGCGGGGGATTGGTCACGGGTGCGCTCGTCGCGCTGGCACTGCCGACCCGGGATCGCTCCCGAACCGCGTCAGGGGAATGGCGCCTGGTCCCCACCCCCGGCGGTGCCGCGGTCGCGATCAGCTGGTGACCAGCCCGCCGAGCGCGACCGCCGGAACCGCACTGGGCAAGACTTGCCCTACACCGACGCGAGCGCTTCGCGCACGGTCATCCGGAGACTGCGGCGCGCCGCCACCCACGTTGCCACGAAAGCAAGAACCAGTGCGATGGCGTCCCACCACAGCACAGCACTCCAGCTGAGCGCCAGGGGCAGCGGCAGTTGAAAGCTCATCCGCCCGACCGCCGTGCCAATGACCAGCGCCAGCGCCGTGCCAGCGATGGGCGACAACAGAGCGCTGATTCCTCCCAGGACGAGCCCCTCCCCCAGCACTGCCGCCTGCACACGGCGACTCCTCCCACCGAGCGCCTTGAGCACGCCGATCTCACGCGTGCGCTCGACGAGCCCGACGGTGATCGCCGCGCCCAGCCCCAGCGCGCCGACACCCCCGCTCAGCAGGGAAAGAACCATCAGCGCACCAACCAGCACCTCGAAGTGCGCCACCATGGCATTCTGGTAGACGGCAAGCGGATCCAGGGACACGATCGGCGCCCCCGCGAGTTCGCCCGCGAGCTGCTGCACCAGCACGTTTGGATCCGCGGTCGATCCCTGCACGCGGAGCAACTCCTGTCGGTCGGTCGAGGAAGTCGCCCGCACGAGATCCGCAGTGCTGACATACGCTGTCGCTCCCACGCCCACCTGATTCGTCTTGCCAACGACGGTGAGCGCGAGCTCGAAACCGGCGATCGATAGGTGAATCGTCTCCCCGAGATGCGTGCTGGCGGCCCCGGGCACCAGCTGATTCAGGATCACTTCGCCAGGATTCAGCTCGGCCAGCCCCTTGCCGGCCGCCATCTCGAGGTCCACCATGCGTGCCCCAGGTGGCGGTGCGACAACGTTCAGCGCACCGTGCGCGTCATCGGGATAGGTAGCCTGGATCGGGACGCCACCAGGCTCGACCACCGCGGCGGTCGCTCGCGTCCAGGTCTCCACCGCGGCCACCGTGTCGAGCCCTCTCAGTCGCCGCACTATTCCGTCCGTGGGGGCTCCGCCCGCCATCACGACCTCGACCTCGTAGTGGCGAGTGCCCACGAGCTGCTCAGTCCAGACGTCCCAGGCGTCAGCGACACTGATCGCGGCAATGAAGATCCCCCCGGCGGCGGTCAACAGCGCCAACGAGAGCCCAAACCGACGGCGGTTCCGCGCGGCGTTGCGGAGGGCGTAGGTCAGCGGAACTCCCAGACGCCCACTCCGCCGCAGCAAACGGTCCAGCCAGCCGTCGGTCGCGAAGCCGCGGGTCGCGCCATGGCTGGCGAGGGCCTGGCAGACGGACATGCGAGTGTGTCGACGGATCACCGGCAGCGCCAGCACGAGCGGAATCGCTAGCCCGACCGCCATCTTCACGAGCACCACCACCGCAGGCACCCGCCAGTCGGCGAGGTCGAAGTTGAGAAGATCCGCGACAGCTCGCGCCCAGGCGAGCGCCAGCAGCTCGCCTGGGAACCAGGCGATGAGCACCGCCGTCACCGAGAGCAGCAGGACCATCGCCGCGTAGCCCCGCGTTAGAGTCGCGCGTGTCGCGCCCAGCGCTCTCATGACGCCCGTCTCTCGCGCCTGACGTGCCAGCATCGTTCGGAGCAGCGACGCCACGACGAGACTGGTCAGCACCATCACCAGGAAGCTGAACAGACCCAGCAGCCACAGCACCGTCGTTAGCTGCGCTTGATGCGGGTGACGTTGTGGCGGCGGCACGCGGATGCCGTGCACCTCACCTAGCCCTTCAGCCTCGATCCACTCCGCGAGACGAGCCGCTGTGGCGACGATCGCAGCGCGGTCACCAGGCCTGTCCCGGACGAGGACCCGGAGCTCGTCAAAGTGCGTCCCGGGACCCAGCAGCGACGCAGTCTCGGGTGTTGCGTAGGCGTACAGCGACTCGTGAGTCCGGGCCGGGGCCAGCGCCGGCTCGAAAACCACGCCGGCAGCGGTAACGGTCGCCGGGTCGCGCCCGGGAAGTCGCAGCTGGAAACGGCCCCCCAGCTCGTGACCCAGGATATCAAGAGCGCTTCGCTCGACGACGACACTGCCCAGAGGCGGCGGGAAGGCGCCGCGCTCCGGGCGGACCTTCGCGACCGCCATCCGCCCCCAGTCCTCCACGACGAAGACGAGGGCGTTCTTCCAGGACCCGTCGGGTCGGCGAAACCGTGCATGCAGGGTACGGCGCCGTACGGCCGCGGCAATCTCCTCCCGCGCACGCACCCGCTCGAGGAGGGACCGCTCCACGCGGTCCAGCTCCAGGGTGGCCGATGCTGGTGCAGTCTCCACATAGCCTCGAGACAGCTCCCGCGTGAGGATCGAGTAGGCACCCACCGTGGCGTAAAAGCCGCACAGGCCCACGGCCAGCGTCAGCGCCAGGGTCCACGCGCGACCGGGCGTCGCCCGCAGGTCGCGCCACAGCTTCCTCAGCATGCCCGCCTCCCGAGGGCGGATTCGCGTTTTGTCCTCACCACTCGCCCGTCCCGCAACTCGACCACCCGGTCGACGCGAGGCAGCAGCGACGACTCGTGCGTGACCAGCATCACTGCCATGCCATCGCGCGCCAGCTCGACGAGCAGCGTCATGATCTCGTCGGCCGTCGCCGTGTCCAGGTTGCCCGTCGGCTCGTCCGCCACCAGCAAGCTGGGTCGATTGGCGAGAGCACGCGCCACCGCAACCCGCTGCTGTTGACCCCCGGACATCTCCGTTGGCAGCTTGTCAGCTTGATCGGCCACGTGAACCCGCGCAAGCAGCGACCGTGCGCGCTCCCGCCGCTCGCGGCGGGGCACCGCGCCCACGAAATCCATCGCCAGCTGGATGTTTTCGACCGCAGTTAGCGTGGGCAACAACTGGAAGAACTGAAACACCACGCCGATCTGCTCGCCGCGCAGCCGCGACAGTCCGTCCTCGCTCAGCTCGCCAAGCGACTGTCCTCCCACGCGGATCTCGCCGGCGCTCGGCCGGTCCAGTCCCGCCACGAGATGCAGGAGCGTCGACTTGCCGCTGCCCGAAGGCCCGACGATCGCCGTCAGCTGTCCCGCTGTGACCTCCAGATCCACCTCGCGGAGCGCCCAGAAGTCGCCCTGACCGCAGCGATGCACACGCCCGACGCCGTCCAGAACCACGACTGGACGCAAGTCTTTGATATCGTTACTGTCTAGTGACATCGAGAGCATCTCCAATACTGGACAAGACGTTGTTTTCCGGACACCATGTCCCGAAAGTAAGGAGTTCTCTCTTGGGCCGCCAGCGACGCATTTCCGCAAATGACCCACACCGGACAGTCGAGGCCGCAGTGTCCAGCAACACCCAGGGAATGCGGTGACCGCAAAGCAACCCGCACGACCTGACCGCCGCACCGCTCGCACGAAGCGGGCGCTCCACGAAGCGCTGATGCAGCTGATGCTCGAACGGGGGTTCGAGGCCATCTCGGTCTCGAACATCACCGATCGCGCCAACGTTGGACGCTCGACGTTCTACGCGCACTACGCCGACAAGGAGGACCTGTTGCAGGAGTCGTTGCGCGGACTGCGCGAGCACCTGCAGAGCGGTGTTCTCGCTCCGCCCGATGCCCGGAGTTCCCACCCCGCCCTCACGTTTGCCGCTCCGATGTTCCACCACGTCGCGGAAGTCCGAGACATGTTCCGTGCGCTGGCCGGCGACGCGGGCGGGGTGGTGCGCGAACACCTGCGACAGACGCTCGTCGATCTGGTGCGAGAACAACTCTTGGTGGCTCCACCACCCAACCGCGCTGACCCCGGGCTGGCCGCGGAGTTCATCGTCGGAGCATTCCTCGCAGTCTGTGTCTGGTGGGTGAACCAGCCGACCCCACTGCCTCCAGAGGAGGCCGAGCGGGCTTTCCGCGACCTCGCCGAGCGGGGTCTCGAGCCTCGGGAAGGATGGCCGAACCGAAGCTGAGGTTCGCCGAAGCCAATCGCCGAAGCTTCAGATCAGACAGCGAAACAGCTTCGATGGCGGGTGGATCGGGTCGATTGGCCCCGCCTGTCGCCAGGTTTTCTGCGTCGGGCAAACTGATCGGTGTTCTAGCCAACCGCAACGCCAAGGAGATGCCTGAGCGCCGTGTGGTTCTGGGAAACGGCGAAGGGCAACAGTTCCTCGAGACGATCGCGGGGTGAGCGTCCACCGGGAGCGGCGCCGGCGACGGCGAGCACGCCGCCCGCCACGGTAACGTCGCCGCCGACGAGTAGCGCGGCCCTGCAAGCGATGGTCTCCGCCGAGCGCAGCCACCCCAGAACGTCCAGCTTCCCGTCCTCGGCGAGCACTCGGTCGACCGCGGCCACCAACGACGCTCGCGAGGTGGAATCGAGGCGGGCGTCGAGCTGCTGGCGCAGCGTTCCCTGGTGCGGGTCGAGGCCGCTGGCAAGCTCGGGGCGAGCGACGGCGGTGGCGGCCCGAACCAGAGCGACCACGGCAGCCACCTCGGAGTAAAACGGCAAGATGCGGAAGCCCGGACGAAAGAAGGTCAGGTGGTGGGCCGCCATGAACGCCAGCTCGGGAAGCGAGCGCCCCGTGAGAGCATGCCGGCCCAGCGCGATCGCGGGCTCCCGACACGGTAGCGTGGCGGCGGTGAGGGTATCCGCCTCCGGGATCACGTGGATCGCCGGCGCCCGCAGTCCCAGAATCCGAGCCGCCCAGGCGAAGGTGCGCACTGCTCCAATCGTGCAGGTCTGGGGATCCTGTCTCGTTGCCGGGGGCGGCATCGACAGCGATGAATTCGCTCGCTCGGCGAACCAGATATCCAGTGCCGCGTCCTCGATGGCGAGGACCAGCTCGTGGACGCCAGCTGGCTGGGTGGTGGGCTGCAGCATCTCCCAGATATCGTCGTCCACCGTCGAAGTGATCCCGAGCAACGCCTCGGGAGCGTATTGCGCGTAGCGGAGCTGCTCGTTGATATCCGCCTCGCCGAGGGCCACGAGCACGGCCGCGCAGTTGAACGTGCGGTCCGTGTCGTTCAGTTGATCGAGCAGTCCCAGCAGCGAGCGATAGGTCTCCGCGCGAGCCGGCATCAGGTTGGCGGCCACCTGCAGCACCCGGGTCGCGAGTGGGAGCTGGTCCGTCTCGCGCAGCAAGGCAGCCAGCTCAATCTGCGCATCTCCGTCAGTCGGCCGCTCGACGACGAGTCGGTCGAGCGCACTGATCGCCGCTCGTGGATCGCCAAGCTGCTCGCGCTGCACCCGGGCCAGCCGCCGGAGCAAGTCGACGCGAAGCGGCGCCGCGTCGTGCGCCACGAGTCGCTCGAGCTGGCGCTCGTAGGCGCGCGCGACTCCCAGGAAGTCGGCGGTTCGGAGCAGCTCGGACTCGACGGCTTCGAAGGCTCCGGTCGCCTCCGGATCGTCTTCGATGGCGGCTTCGTACAGCGCCACCGCCAGCGGGGTGTTTTCGGCCTTCTCGCTAGCCATGCGCCCCGCCTGCACCAGCGAGCGCGCCCGCTGCTTCGGGTCGCTCACCTTCTCCGCGACGCGCACCGCCAACCCCACCGCTTCCGCGTACTCCCCGGACGCTTCGTGGATGGCCTGGAGGCGCGCGAGAAGCTCCGGGTCCTCGGGTCGAAGCTCGAGAGCGCGAACCATAGCGTCCTTGGCAGCGCGCAGTGACTCGTTCGCCACTTGACGCAGCGCCTCGATGCGCTGCCCATCGTTGTCGAGGCGCGAAACCAGACGAAAATGCATCGCCGCGGCGATGGCGCTCTCGCCTCCCGCGAGCGCCAGTTCGGCACGCCCCCGCAGAGCACCGATGTGATCGGGGGCGATCGCCAGAGCCCGGTCGAACAGGGCAGCGGCCTGTCGTGTCCTACCGGCGAGCCGTTCGATCTCTCCCAGTGAGACCAGCACCAGGGCATGGCGCGGGCTATCTTCCTGTCCGAGCAGTCGATCTATATCGCTGTAGGTACGTCGCGCTCCGTCGAGGTCCTCGCGATCGGCAGCCCTGTAGGCCTCTGCCATCGCCTGGTCGACCTCCTCATCGACGTACTTCTCCGCCATCTCGAAGTGGTCGTCGAGATCGAGTTCGGTCGCGGCTTGGGCGTCGAGCACTACGTGCGGTCCAACCCACAGGACAAGCGTACCGTCCTCGTCCGGCGACTGGAGGTCGAGGTGTTCGTGGAGGACCTGGTCGAAGGGCAAGTGCCCCACCACTGGCACCAGACGCCCCGTTCGATGGACCAGGTGACGTCGGATCGCGGTTGGCTCCGTGGGCACGCTGAACGCCTCGTCGGGCGCGCTGGGAGAAGTCAGGATGGCAGTCCGCATGGCGCGGGAGCTTACACCCAAGTCGGCCCGGACAGCGCCAATCGGTCCGGGACGCAGTTGGTGGGCAGAAGCCAAAGACTCTGCGGGCACACCCACTTGCCCACCGATGCAGGGCAAGGTGGATGCCCGCAGACGTGTGGTCCTTCGTTTCGCAGTTCCGAAACGGGCAGATAGCGCTTGGTGCGACGTTTCGGCGACCATGCGTCGTGCCGAAGCGTCTCCGTAGCGGCAACACCAGCACTCGCGGAACGCTGTTGCTGCCGTCCGAGATCTCTGGTCAATTCGGATTCACGTCGCACCGCCGCAGCCGAACGAGTGTCGGATTCGATCCACGATGCTGGGTGTTCCCACCATCTTTACTGACCACGCCAACCAACTGGCGAGCACCATGAACGTGAATGCGGGACGACTGGCGCGGAGAATTGCCATCGTCGCTCTCGCCCACACAACCTGGTCGACCGCTGACGAGTTCGCACCCACCGAGACCGAGAACCCCACCGCTGCGAGGGCGAGCAGCGAGGAGGCAGCGGACAGGGAGTCGGAACGTCTGATCGTCTGGGTTGCCGAGCCCGTCGGGTCGAGCTTCGTCGAGCGCCTCCACGGGCAACTCAGCGATCTCGACGTGCAACTCCTCCCCATCCTCCCGCCCCGCGGAGCGAAGGATCCGAACCTCCAGCTCGCGATGCTCCAGCAGCTCGCGGCCCGGCGAGGCGTGCCCATCGTGGTCTGGCTGCGTCCGGCGGACACCGAGACCGACCACGTGACCCTGACGGTTCTCGATGTGGAACACAAGCGACTGCTGGTCCGTGAGCTGGGCGATGGACAGCCGTCCGCTGACGGGCCAACTTCCGCCACCCTGGAAGCGGGCGCCATCGTGACTCGCGAGGCCGTGAGCGTCTTCGTCGAGCACTCCACACTGGAGGGATTCTTCGATGTCGTCGCGCCACCCACGATGGAATTCCCCCCCGTCCCAGACGCTTCCAGCCCGCCCCGACAGGTGTCGCCGCCGGTAGCTGCGAAGCCACCTCCGCTCACCCTCACTCCAGTCGCCAAGGAACGGTCAGCACGCTCCTCGTTCGTGCCGGTTCTGGGAGGACAGTGGGCCGTCATCGCCGATCCGCTCACGCCGGGACTGCAACATGGACCAGGGATCCTGCTCGGACTGCGCGCGGGCTCGCTCGAGGCGGGAGTGAGGGCGCAGGCGACAGCCCCAACTCGAGTCCCGTCACCGTACGGGCAGTTCGACGTGGAGCGCCTCGCACTCAGCACCTGGGTGGGAGTTCGCGCGCCGCTCTGGACCGATTTCGATGTGGGCGCCCAAGCTCACGCGGGGGCGGTTGCACACTGGCGACACCTGGAACCCTCGCCGGGCGTGAAGCCGGAGCGGAATCGGTGGCTGGTGTCACCGATGTTCGGAGTGGCCGGGCGAGCTCGCTGGACTGCCGGCCACGCTTCGCTCGTCGTGACCACGGGACTCGACGTCGTCCCGAGGGAACTCAGCATTGGGGTCAATGTGGACGGGGAATACGAGCCTCAGCTCACCTCCGGGGCACTGCAGCCCTGGGTAGCCAGCGGCCTGGAACTGGACCTCGCTTCGCGCTCCCATTCCCGAATCTCTCCCGGATCTGGATCGAACGGGACGCCGCCGTGACCCGGTTGCTCTCCGCAGCTCCTCTATGAAACGGAAGCGATGTTGGCATCCCCGCGAGAGGTCGAGGATTCTCCCGAGTCAGATCGGTCCGCCGTTCTCGTTCGCGCCGCAAGACGCGGCGATGTGACGGCCCTCGACGAGCTCGCAACGCAGCTGCTTCCACGGGCTCGCAATCTCGTCCGCTATCTGGTCCGCGGCGACGAGGACGTCGACGACATCGCCCAGGAGGGGCTCATCGCGGTCCTCCGTGGGCTCGGCACCTACCGGGGCCACGGTACTCTGACGGCATGGGTCGACCGGATTGTGGCCCGGACCACATTCGCCTGGCTGCGCACGCGGCAGCGCCGGGTCGAGCGCGCACTGCGGCTCGCGGCAACGGCAACCCTCTGGGAGTCAGACGCCAAGGGGACGGAAGACTACGTGGCCCGGCGTCGGATGGTCCGGCAGCTCGATACACTGCCGCTCGAGCAACGCCACGCGCTGGTCTTGCACCACGTTCTGGGGATGAGCATCCCCGAGGTGGCTCGAGAGATCGGCGCTTCGGTGGAGACGGTACGCAGTCGGCTGCGCCTGGGTAAGCAGAAGCTGCTCGCTCGACATCAGTCATTGTTGGAGCAGGAGGTGGTGTGACATGACGCGCGACGACGAGGCTGGATCATTGGGCTTCTGTCGGCTCGACGATGAGCCAGGTCCCGCCGTTTCCCTAACGCCAGAACGGGCTCGAGCCCTCGTGGGGGACATTCTCGAGCGAGCAGTCCCCAGTCGTCTTCCAGCCGCCAAGCTGCGAACGCGCCCGCTCCACTGGCTGCTGGCGGCCGCAGTGCTGGCGTCGGTCACTGGCGCTATCGCGGCTGGATCGTGGATCGTCGTTCCCGGCCTGCGCGGTGCCGAGCCCCCGGCGGCTGGTGAACCTTTGGTCGGCCCCGCGCTGAAGTCGAATGAACCGGCGCTCATCCGTGGGACAACGCCACGACCCGATCCGGAGCCGCCCAGCACTCTGGGTTCCGTCGACGCGGCACCCGCCGCGCCCCCATCCGGTGCCCCCCCGCGGGCTCGGCTCCCTCCGGGAGCGCCCGCTGAGACCGCAGACGCGGAACCAGCACCGGCATCCACCGACCTCCTGCTCGTGGCCAACCAGCTGCGCGGGCAAGGTCGGTGGCGCGAGGCGGAGCGTGCCTACACGGACGTCATCCGGCTACACCCCCAGAGTCGGGATGCCTATGTTGCCACCCTGGCGGCGGCATCTCTGCGCTTGGAAAAGCTCGGCGATCCCTCGGGGGCTCTGCGCCTCTACGAATCCGTAATGCAGCGCGGATCGCTCGTCGAAGAAGCACAATACGGCGCGGCGCGCTGCCACCGGTCCCTGGGAAACACCGCGGCCGAAACGCAGGTGCTCGAGGCACTGCTGGTACGCTACCCGAACAGCCTGCGGCGCCAACAGATTGAACGGCGCCTCGATGAACTTGGTCACCGTGCCTCCCACCCGTGACCCATTCCGAAGACAGACGCACTCTATTCGGTCAAGGGAACGACAAGGACAGAGAACGATGAAGACGAGCTGGATGGCGGTCGCGATAGGCTTGGTGGTGCTCGGGTGTGTTCCGGAAGAGGACGTGGCCGGCGAGGTGAACTCCGAGGGAGGAGCACCCAATCGCCCGATCACGGAGGAAGGCCCTCCCGGAACCGTCGAAGGGAGCGGAGGCAATGCGGGGAGCGACCCCTTTGCCGCCTACTGCTCCTTCGAGGCCCGGTGCATCCCGCGGTGCGCCTGCCAGAGTGGCACGTGCGATTGCTCATCCGCCGAGCGCGCCGCCGAGTGTGCGGAGCAGGTCGAGAGCTGGGGGGTGCGTCAGCAGAGCGCGAAGTGCGAGAGTCGCATCGGTGACTGGATCACCTGTCTCGACCACCTCCCGTCGTGTGACCAGGCCGAGGCGTTCTTCCGCGCCCACCCTGACGATGTCGTCGACACGACCCCCTGTGCCGCCGAGTTCTTTGCCCTCAGCGAAGTCTGCAACGATTTCGAGCCACTGACCGACTACTCGTTCGAGGCGGACGAGCCGACCGCAGAGGTAGATCCTCTCTTTTCTGCCTACTGTGCCATGGAAGCAAGGTGCATCGAGGAATGCGTGTGCGGTGAAAAATCGTGCCCCTGCGAC
Organism: Polyangiaceae bacterium; assembly: GCA_050304295.1. GTDB lineage: Bacteria > Myxococcota_A > Polyangia > Polyangiales > Polyangiaceae > JAFGBI01. The sequence goes on along the minus strand of JBNLDK010000064.1, from coordinate 32,008 downwards.
TCGCTGCGCCATCAGCAAGCCTGCCCGACCGAGGTCGCAAACTGGAGTCCGTGGACCCAGCACCCGAGCTGCGCACAGACCACACGGTCCTGGATGTCTTGCATGATCGCGCAACCATGCGCGGCGGCCGCTGCGAACTTGAGCGCTCAACCCGACGATGTGAACGCAGCGACCCCCTGCGGACAGGAGTACCTGGACCTGACGTGTGACGACTGGGGGCCGAGCGACGAGTACGGTTTCTGATCGCCATCCCAGAGATCGAGTCGGCGGAAACCGGACCGAACCGGCAAGCTGGTTCACCCGCGACCCGACAGGTCGGCTCGAAGTCGAAGTCGGGACTACGGTTCGACGGCTCCCGCCGCGCAACCGTCCGCGGGGCGTGACTGACCTCGCTGGTCAGTGATCGGACAGCTGACGCCCACCCCCGCGATGGCCGCGGGGTCGCCCGGTAACATCGTCGGGGTCGGGCCCCCATTGTCCGCCGGGGCGCCCAGCTCCGGGTTCGCCACCGTCGCCCCCGCGCAAGCGGCTTCCGGCCAACCCACGTTGTTGGACCCAGTCTGACCACTGCACTCCGTGTCGACGAGGATGGAGTTGGTGATCGTGAAGGTGCCGTCCAGCCGAACCCCAGAGAGCGTCGCGTTGGTGAGAGTGGCGGTTCCATCGAGGCTGATCTCGTTGTCGTAGAAGGTCGAGTTCTCGAGATCGATGGTCCCCTGATGAACCCACAGACCGCTCGCCCAGCCCCCCACGTCAGTCCCATCGACGAGAACGCCGGAGCGGTTGTTCATGAACGTGGAGCCGCGCACCGTCAGGTCATTCTGCATGATGAACGAGACCCCGCCGCCCGTCGCGGTGTTGCCGTCAAAGAGCGTGTTCTCGATCCGCATGCGCCGCATACCCTCGTTGGGGGTGCGGAAGAGCGCACCGGCAAGCTCGTTGGCCCGGTTGTTGCGAAAGACGGAGCCACAGATGACGTAGGTGTGGGACTCGTCATTCAGACCGTCGAAATAGACGCCCCCTGCCAGTCCACCGGCCCCGGCCTGGTTCTCGTGTCCGAACTCGTAGATGGCCGGGCACTCCTCCTCCGAGACGCGCCGATTCTGTCCGGTGCCCTCAGCCGTGTTGTCCTCGAAGACGGAGTTGTAGATTTCGGGGTTCGCGAACAGCATCCCCACCGCTCCACCGTTGGCGGCGCGGTTGCCCACGAAACGTGATCCGGAAATGACCACCCCCGCCGCGCCGAGCGCGTAGATGGCTCCGCCCCCCACGTCAGGACCAACCATCGCCGCCTCGTTGTCGTAGAACTCGCAGTCGATGACGTGCAACACGCCGTCTCGCAGGAAGATCGCGCCACCCGACCCCTCCTGGTACCCGTAGGCGCACTCTGGGTAGCCATCCACCGGTGGGAAATACTCACCCGTTGGCGCCTTGCCATTGCGCAGCACGAGGCGCTGGAGCACAACGCGGGTCGGTGTGACCATCCAGTTGCTGGCCTCGAAGATGAAGTGCCGCGTCTGGTGCCCCGCGTCGAGAGTGATCGAGCCGCCGCCGTCGATGGTCGTGTCGCGGTCCTCCGGCAGGTCGATCGTCTCGGTGATGTCGATCGTGACGGGATCCGGACCGCAGTCGAACGTGATCACGCCCCCCTGCTCGGCAGCCGCGCGCAGCGCCGCCTCCGTGCAACTCGCGGGACTACCATCGCCAATCACGGTAGCCCCGGTCGTGTCATTGAGGTCCACGCTGGGCGTGCAAGTCTCCTCGATCGGCGGGGCACCACCGGTCGCGCCGCCGCCCGCGCCAGTTGCGCCCGTTCCATCACCCCCGCCACCGCCGGTTGCCGGACTACCCCCGGGGACACCGCCGCCCGTGCCGCTTCCTCCGGCACCGCCGCGTCCTCCGGTGCCCCCGGTTCCCGTTCCCTGGCAGCTCCCAGCCACGCACTCCTGTCCAGCAGCGCAAGACTCGCCACAGCCACCGCAGTGGAGCGGATCGCTCGCAACCTCCGCGCAGGTCGTACCGCAGAGCTCTGCTCCGGTAGGGCACCGGCACTCCCCAGCCACGCACTCCTGGTCCGAGCCACAAGCGATCTCGCAGCTCCCGCAATGGGCGGAGTCGACAGACACGTCCACACAGGCGCGATCACACGACTCGAGCCCCACGTCGCACTCACCCTGACACACGCCGCGCGAACAAACGTCGTTCACTTCGCACTCACTGCCACAGTCGCCACAGTGTGCTGGGTCGCTATCCACTGCGACGCACTCGCCAGCGCAACGCTGGTACTCGGGGGCACAGGCGCAGCTCCCCTCCTCGCAGCGTTCCTCGGCCGCGCAGGCCGCACCGCACGCTCCGCAGTGGGCTGCCGCCGTGGAGAGGTCGACGCAGGTTCCGTCGCAGCGGGTACGGTCTTCTGGACACTCCGTGTTCTGTGCCGGCGAACCACCGGAATCGTTCTTCCCGCAGCCAGCCACCACCACCAACCCCAGCGCGGCCACCACCACGGCCAGTCCTCCGCCCGCAACCACCTGACCACAATGCATGACTCGACCTCCAGCCCCCGGTGCGTCGGACCGCCCCCTCCACCAGGTTCGTAGTCCCGAAGCTACGGCAACACCGGCCCCAGCGGCAGTGTCAGATCTGGCACTCGCGCGGCTCCCGAGACCACCCGGGCTCCACTCCGGTCGAGACTACTCGCCGCAATTCTCGACGAGGAAGCTTCCCAAGAAATTGCACGACCAGCCGGGTGAGGCTTCCTTGGTGGACTGGGTACAATCGAAGTTGCCCCAGGCCCGCCCTGCGCCAATCTCCTGGTTGGCCGAGATCTCGACGACACACGTCGACGACGCGACGCTTCCCGCCATTGGGTCGTAGAACTGCGCGCTCCCCATGCCGCGATGGGTGCCCCCGGCAACCGGCGTCAGCACCACGTCGAGCTGGAACGATCGGGGCGGCTGCTCCAACGTCAGACGGACCTCGTAGTCGTCTCCCCGAGGAGCGACGGCACAGTCGACGCGGTGCTGCTCGTCGCCATCGGTAATGCGATCCCCGGCCACATCCTCAGACACCGAGGTTCCACTGGCCGGAATGACGTAAGGTCCAACACCACATCCAGACGAGTTGGGAACGACCCGGGAAGCGCCGCGTGACGGCGGGCTCACGGTGCCGGAATCCGCCCCGCCCCCTCCCGACCGCGTGCCTCCCGACCCCGGCGTTCCAGGCCGAGATTCCACGCTCTCACCTCCACAGGCGGTCAGCGCCATCGAGACCAGAAGCATCGTCCACCGCAGCATCGGTCCACCAGCCATCGCGAAGCGGAGCGTAGCAGGCTTCCGACAGGCGGAGCCACAACCGAACTTGAGGGATGGGCGATCGGTGACATTTCGGCTATCGCTAGTCGCGCACTCGACACCATGGACTGGCTGAGTCTCATTGCGCTCTCGGTCGCGCTGGCGATGGATGCCTTCGCCGTCTCGATCGTGACGGGCCTGGCGCTCGACACGATGACGCGCCGTCACGTCTTTCGGCTGGCGTTCCATTTCGGGCTCTTCCAGGCGCTCATGCCCGTCCTGGGGTGGCTCGCTGGGAGCGCCGTCCAACCCTACATCGCCGCCTTCGATCACTGGATCGCCTTTGGGTTGCTGGCTTTCGTCGGGGGGAAAATGCTCCACGAGTCCCTCTCCGCCGACAGCGATGGAGAGGAACGAGTCGGTCGCGATCCGACCGCGGGCTGGTCGCTCTTCGTTCTCTCCGTGGCCACCAGCATCGACGCGCTCGCGGTCGGGCTATCGCTGGCGATGGTGCGGGCTCCGATCGCGGTACCCGCGCTGGTCATCGGACTCGTCGCCGGCGGATTCACGACCGTCGGAATGGTCCTCGGCAGGCGGATCGGCACGGCCTGGGGCAAGCGAGTCGAGGTTCTGGGCGGCCTCCTGCTGATCGGGATCGGACTCAGGATCCTGGTCGAGCACCTGCTCGCGTGAACGGCGCCTCCCTCAGAACGCCCACGCAACCTGCGCCTGGAGCAAGCGAATCGGATCGCGGTAGCCGATGCTGCCCGCGCCCTCGAGACGTCCGGTCAGGTACTCGAGCTTGAGCACCACCCGGGGGTCGGGACGCACGTTGACACCCCAGCTCCCCCCCCACAGGGGCGGCAGTGCGTCGGTGTTGGTCAGGTCGAGGTACTGGAGGGTCGTGAAGGGCATGATCCCCCAGAACGGGGTTCGATACCCGATCAGCACATAGCCTCCCCAGCGTCGGAAGTCCGGCTGTCGCGCTTCTGGATCCGGGGCCGCGATCGGCGGCCGCGCCCCCTCCTTGAAGCGGGCTTCGTTGGCCACCAACTCGCTCTGCACGAGCAGCCCCTCCCAGCTCCAGCGCAGATCCACCGCGTAGCTGAGCTCGTCCGCCTCGACGTCACGGTGCGAGTCGAACTCGAGGTCGGGGCCATCGGACCGCACCTCGATGTGCGTCGTCTTCGCCACCTCGACGAACCGACCCGCGTAGACGGACGCCCCGAGGGTCACCTCGCCAAAGGGGCGCGATCGCAGCGCGAGGCGCCCACCCAGTGCCTTGTTGCCATCCTGGTCGGTGTACTCGTCGATCGCGCCTCGACCATTCGACACGGTGCCGATATACTCGAGACTGCTCCCACCGAGGTCCAGCTGTCCCCGCAGCTGCAGCCCGGTCTGGCTCTCGGGGAACAGCTGCTCACCAATGGCGAAGGGACGTTGGGTGGTGATGATGACGGGTGACCCGTGGTCGACGTTCCAAACGCCATACGGAGTCAACCACTGCCCGGCGCGAACGTTCACGTACTGGTTGAGGTTGAGCTCGAGCCAGACCCGCTCGATCTTCACTCCTCCCACGCGGGTGTCCCGGTTCAGATCGGTGTAGTCCGCAACGGTAGCGTCTTCGTAGTGGAGGCTACCATCGGGACCGAAGGACTGCGCGCCATGCGGCAGATAGGTGAAGCGAACCTCTCCCAGCGCGCGCCAGTAGGGCGAGAGCCGAGACGACAGATAGACGTTGAAGTTTCCCACCGCAAACGAGGGATGGTCGGCACCCGAGAAGTTTCGCCACTGGTTGTCCCGACCAACGAGGAACTGCCGGTAGGTGAAATCGGCGAAGCCGTAGAGGTCGAGCAGGTAGCGATCCGCCTCGAACTCGAGCGCATCCGCCTCGAGGATCGCTGCCGCTTCTGCCGCAGGGTCCACCGCCGCGACCTCGCCCTCCCCCGCGTCAGCTGTCGAAGCGAGCTTGTCGGAGATCCCGTCCCCGGGAGCCGCCAGCTCGAGCGACTCACCCGCTGGCGGCACCGTGTCACTCTGGGCGGAGGCGGGGGCGGCCGTCGCCAGTACCAGTAGCACTCCACCACTGAGAAACTGGCTCCTGCTCAGAAAGGACACGTGCCCTCCTTCACGCAGAGAGTGGGCAGGCCCACCGACGTCAAGTCACAACAAGACCACCCCAGAAAGCAGTCGCTGCCTCCCGGGGTGCAGTCGGAGACGAGACAGGAGTGACTCTGCACCTGCTCGCAGTACCCCGCCTCGAAACCCGCGCAGTCCTGCGGCCCCGAACAGCTCTCGGTCAGTCCCGATGGCGGTCGCTGGCAGAAGCTGGGGTCCGCCGTGGTGTCGCACTCGTACAGGCCAGGACAGTCTTCGGAGGTTGCGCAGTGGGCGATGGTGCAATATCCCGAGGTACCCTCGACCGCCTGGCAGTGATCCGCGCTGGGATCGTCGCAGGGGGCGTCAACGTCACAGTCGCGTCCCAGGCTGGTGGGCTCACCACACGTCCCGTCCGGACCACGAGAATACCCGGGTTCGCACTCGCAACCACCGCTCGCCGAGCGCTCGTGCGGACCACAAGCGACACAAGTGTTGCCGACGCGAGCGTACCCCTCGCGGCAAACGCACCGGTCGCCCTCGGCGAACTCTTCGTGGGAGTCGCACCGATCATCCGGATCGAAGAGGCAGCCTACCGCCAGGGGCGCGAGCATCGCTGCGCTCGCCACCGCCGGCAGCAAGGCGAGGAGACGTTCGAGAGTGAAGGAGCGATTCACGACGGAGCACCCATGGCAAGCAACCTGTCACACCAGTTGTGCCGTCAGCATCGCAGACTCTCGCCAAAGTCTCCAGCAAACGCCATCGCCACTCGGAGTGTTGGGGGCCACTTTCACTCCCTTTCCACGCCCGATCGACCCGGATATGCTGAAGCTCGTTGGGCCGGTCAGTCCCAAGGGAGCGAGATGGATGCCCGAGTACGATACGACGGTGGTCGCCGCGCTCGAGCCGACCGAACCCGACCCGCCCCCACCGCCGCCCGAACCGGAACCCATCCCTCCCCCCCCAACGCTGGACGGCGACCGTGGAGACCATCCGAGGGCTCGCCCGCCCGCACGGTCTAGCTGAACTCGAGTCGCAGCGCGATGTGGAGGAGGTGGCCGCCCAGTTCGACGAGCAGCGCGGTCAGCTCTTGCTCGAGATCTTCATCGCGATCCGCACCCGCGCTCCCGAGCTGTCCGACGACGGCAACGTGCCACGATGGGACGTGTCCGACCTCTGCGACAGCATGCAGGACGAGCTGAAGATGGTGCGCGTCAACGGGGTTCAGTACATCTCGAACTGAGCATTGGGGGGGCCTCCGGCACCTCGTCTCGGTCACGTGACGCGGTTGAGCGAAACGGAAAGGCGCCGCAAGAACCCGACGCACGACCGCCACCACCATTTCCATCGCACCGAACACGTCGGGCACCGGCCCCTGGGTCCATGCGTCAGGGAGGCCACGCGTCGCGGACGACGAGACACACAATACAGCTCAATTCATGCCTCTTCGTCGTGAATAGGCCCGGGTGCAACAGCGTTGATTCCAGCATGAGGCACGAGATCGTCACCTGCTGGCTCGTGGCCGCCGCGCTGCTCGGTTGCCGCTCGACCGGGACCCCCCCCAGCCCCCCCGCCGAGGCCGACGCTTCCGAGTCCGCCGCTACCGCGGAACCCGCCCGCGACACGGAACGAGAGCAGTGCCAGCTGGAGCTCGCCAGCGTCGCGCAAGGCGAGCCAGCCCTCGGCGCACCTGCCTTCGAACAGAAGCGGGCCACGCTGCTCGGACGCGCCCACGGTCACGCTGTCATCTGGGTGCGCGAGCCGCTACCCACCGCGGACGCGCTGTTGCCCGAGCGAGCCGCTCAGCTGCGGGAGCAGCTCCGCGAGGCATCGCCCTACCGACGAGTGCGTGTCCTGAAAGCCCAGTACGCTGGCGACCGGAAGACACTACGCCTGCTGATGCTGCGCGAGGGGTACCTCTACGCTAGCGACCCCGGCGAGGCCTTGGCCCTGGTCAACCGGCTGAAGCTCACCGATCTGTTCGAGGAGAACGAGATCTGGCTCCAGCGCGGCGAAAGTATCAGTCGCCTGGCGCGCCGGGCAGGCAAGTGGCCGGACTACCGGTACGCCGACGGAGAGCGCATGGGGCATCCGGCCAAGCTACTGCTAGGCGACCGTGTCGCCACGAATCGCGCCGCTCTGCGCGATCCGTTGCACCGCGACGTCCAAGCCCTCGCACACCGTACTGGAGCCGACCGGCTCGCCATCAATCAGCTCACCGCCCACGGTGTCGACACCCGCTTGAGGTTCGGCGAGACGTGGGTTCGTGCGCTCCTGGTCAGCGACCAGGCCCGCCTCGAGCTCCGGTGCCTCGACGCGCCGGAGCCGTTGCGCCGCACCGTCACCGCCTGGGAGCAAGCAGATATCCCTCGCCGCGCTGCCCTCGCCTCACTGCGACACGCGGTGACCACTCAGGTCGACGAGGCACTCCCCTTCGATCGGCCCCGGGGAATCGCAGACCACTTCAGCGACGGGCAGCTCCGTCCACTGTGGCGCTGGGCGTATCTCACGGGCCACCAAAGCTACGCCTACGAGGAGGACCTCTACCCGGTGTTCGACGGGGAGGGGCAGCCCGCTCCTCCCCAGATGTGCGTCGACTTCGTGCTCGACAGCTTCGAACGCGCGGCAGGATCCTGGTACCGTCCGCGCAGCGAGCCGCGCGAACGGGCGATCGGCGCTCTCGACTTCGACGCCCACGGCATCGAGAACCGACGCGCAGTACTCGCGTTCGGTGACTTTGCCGAGCAGCACCCGGAGCTGTTCTCCTTTCGGCGATTCGCGGAGGAGGAACGAGTGCCGTTCGGGCAGCGGGACCGCTTCTTCGGATACCTGGTCGAGCACGCCGACGAGTTTCGCCCGGGCGACGTCGTGGCCATCCAGGGCCGCAAGGAGGATGGCTACATCCACCAGCATGCGATCCTGGTCGAAGACACGGATCCCATCACGGGCATCCCCCACGCCCTGGCCGATCAGATGCGCCGCCCTCGGCGCCGGACCTGGGAAGGGATCATGGCCGAGGCGCCCAAGCGCAGCCTTTACTTTCATGCCCGACCCACCCCGAACCTACTTTACTGCCTGGCCGCGCGCTAGGAAGAGGTACCCACGTCCCAACATCGAGTGGAAGGTGGCGGGTCCTCCCTGCCACTACGGTCGAACGGACGGCATCGAACGCAGATGGGCCGGCCTCCTCCGTTTCAGCCGAACAGCAGCTGCCAGAACGACTTGGGCTGGGGTCGCTCACAGTGGCAACGCTGGTCACGTGGAACGTCCCCAAGCACCTGTTCCACGTGGGCCCCGCACCCCGACCAGGTGGGCTTGCCGCATTTCTCGCACTTGACTCGGTGACACATGTCGCTCGTCTCCTAATTGTGGCCGGTTGGAGTCCGCCCCACGGGGAAACGATTCGGGCTTCGTCCCTGACCAGGCCAGTTGGCTACTGGAAAGGGCGTACCTTGCAGTTTCGGTTGCGGCACCCCTCGACATCGACGTTGTAGAGCTTAGGGGGCTGTGCTGCCCAACACCCCTCGCCGGTCGTGTCGGTCGACCACCGGTAAACCCGATTGCCCGAAGCATCGTTGGCAAACTGCGGAGAGAACACCGTCTTGCCTTCGCTGAGCTCCACGCGTGCCTTGAAGCGGTAGTAGTTGCGGCCCTTCGCGGCGTCCTGGTAACCCTCGGACGGGGCTCGAAACGACAGCTTGAAGTGGAGCACGCACCCACCGCCCGGTTGCTCCATCACCACGCGGTGGAAGCTGTGGTTGTGCACGGAAGCGTTGATCTTCGCCTCCTTCTCCCAGGCGTACGCGGTCACCGCCATCGCCGAGATGCCGATGACCGCCGCGACTCGCGTCAATCGCTGGGTCCAGATCTTCATGGCTCTTCCTCCGTCGTGATGGAAGCACAGGGCGGGCTCCCAGGCCAAGCGCCCTCAGAGATCGGTCGATCGCTCCGCCAGGTCCACGCTGTGAGTCGCCCCCCCTGCAAGCTGAACGGGCAGCATCAGCCAGCCGACGACGAGCCCCAGAATCCCGGTAACAGCCGATGCAACGAGGACAGCCAGCTTGGCCACGCCCAGCGACGCAGCATCGGAAAACGCGAGCTGGCCGATGAAGAGCGCCATCGTGAACCCGATGCCACCGAGCAGACCGACGACGATGAGCCCCTTGGCGTCCACCCCGCGCGGGAGCGTGGACAGTCCCAACGCGACCGCAAGCAGACTGAAGCCGACAATGCCCAGCGGCTTGCCGAGCGCCAGACCGACGGCCACCCCGGTAGCCAGCGCCGTGGCTCCAGCCGCCCCCAGATCGACGGCGCCCACAGTGACTCCAGCGTTGGCCAGCGCGAAGAGCGGCATGATGCCAAAGGCAACCCAGGGATTGAGCGCCTCCTCGAGCCGGACCACGGGCGGCAACGCCTCGGTCCTCGCCTGCCTGATCCGCTCCAGGGCATGCACGAGGTCGTGTTCGTCGTGGTCCGAGCGAGCAGCCACATGGCGGAAGTCATCCAGCGCCGACTCGGCTTCCTCGATGAATCCGGTCGTACCGAACCAGGACCTGACTGGGGCCATCAGGCCCAGCAGCACTCCGGCGATGGTGGGATGCACACCGGCGTCCAAAAACCCCAGCCAGACCACGAATCCGGGAACCACGTAGGCCCAGGGCGAGCGCACACCAATCCGCTGCAGCAACACAACTCCGAGTACGCCTGCCCCCACCACGCTCAGACCACCAAGATAGTCTCCCCCCGAGGAGTAGAAGATGGCGATGACCAGGATGGCGCCAATATCATCGATGATGGCGAGAGCCAGCAACAGCACGCGCAACGCCGCGGGCACCCGCTTGCCCAGCAGCGCGAGCACGCCCACGGCGAAGGCAATGTCCGTGGCCATCGGCACGCCCCAACCCGCGGCGGCTGGTGTGCCGTGATTGAAGGCCGCGTAGATCGCCGCAGGCACGACCATTCCCCCGAGCGCGGCCGCCGCCGGCAACGAGGCGCGCCGCAGCTCGCTCAGCTCTCCCTGATGGAGCTCGCGACGGATCTCGAGCCCCACCACGAAGAAGAACAACACCATGAGGATGTCGTTGATGACGAAGTGGAGATCACGGTCAAACTCGATGGGTCCAAAACTGAAGTGGATGTGGGTGTGCCAGATCGCGAAGTAGCTCGACTGCCAGGGCGAGTTGGCCCACACCATCGCCACGACGGCACAGATGAGCAGCAAAATGCCGCTCGCCGCCTGGATCTTCAGGAACTGCTCCAGCGGCTTGGCGATCAAGCGCACCGCCTGCTGCGCGGGCACCCAGGCTCCGGGCGGCGGAAGCGATTGCGGTTTCAGACTCGGACCGGAAGCTGCATGACTGGCACCCACATATTCCTACGTATAGCCTGGTTGCGGGCGCGCCAGCCCCCGAAGTGCCGATTTCCACCGGCCGACGTCCATCCCAACCCAAAAGTCTGACAGTGTGGGACCTCTCACACCGCTCCGGCTCCAAGTCCGCGGAATCTTTTCGTCAACCCTTGACGCGACACGCCATGCTGCAGGCAAGGTCGGTTCCACAGTGGGCGCAAGGATTGCTAGGCGGCTGGACCGGTGGCGGCGGCGCCACTCGATCCGGTGGCGGCGGCGCCACTCGATCCGGTGGCGGGCGCCGGGTGGGCTCCGGGATCGGGGGCGGCGACTCAATGCTGGCAGACGACACGACCGTGGGGACGGAAGGAGTCGGCGAGCTCTGATCCAGGGTCGGCGCGGGCCCAGCCTCCGCAACCGGTACCGCGACGCTGGCGGGAGTCACCACCAAACCCGCCGGCACTGTCGATGACGATGGAGCTCGACGAGTGACGAACGTCACTCCCAGGATCACGACCGCGATGGCGATCGATCCGGCAACGAGCGCCCAGGGAGGGAACCCCGCGCTCCGAGGTGCGACCCCGCCGGAAAGGGCTGCGTCCACCGGCGATGCGCCGAGCGGATTGATGCCCAGTGGAACCAGGGGAACTGCGGTGGGAACCGGTGTCAACGTCGCGTCCTGCGCCTCCCGACCCCCCACCTGCCGAAGGTCGATCTGCGCGGAGTCAGCGCTGGCCTCCACGTCGGCAACGGGAAGGGCGACCGCACGCTGGGCTAGCGCAGCGAGGGAGAAGATCGCCGACGCTTCGCTGCTGCCAGCTGCCGGGGCCACCTGCTCGGCAGCGCTCGGCGCGGCGTGAGGCGACGCACCAGGAGTCGCCGCGCCCGCTCGCGGAACCGGCGCAAACTTTCCGCCACACTTGCGGCAACGGATTCGGGTCCCGGGGTTCACCTGGTCGTCGGGCAGCGCGTAGCGCGCCCCGCAATGGGTGCACGTCGTCTTCACTGGAGGAATGGACCCGACGAGCCGCTCGGCCTTGGCTAAAAAAATCCAGTTTCTCGGTCGGCGTCGCAGCCAGGAGAGTGGCACTCCGGATCTCACTCGTCACCAGTTCGAGGTCCGCGAGGGTCTCGATGGCGTGCCCGCTACAGCACCTCACCTGCCGGGTCTGGCCGGCGATCGACGGGACCGTCGAGGCGCGGTTTCTGCATCTTCCCAATCGCGCTGATCCGAGCTTGGGGCAGCAGCTGGCGCACAGCCTCCCAGGTCTCGTTGGGGCCGGCCACTCCCGCTGCAGTGACAGCGCCGACGACGGAGCCTAGCGCGGCCCCGAAATCCTCGACAGCAACCACGTGGAGATTCCTGCCCACCGGCGGCAGGAGGATCCGCTCGCCTTCGAGATCGTACCCCACGGTCCCCTTGCCGGCCGGGAGCAATCCACACGCGTAGACCATTGTGTCGCGGTACCAGCTCTGCTCCGCCAATTCCTCGAGCGCCATCCGACCGCGTGGGATCTCGTGCTCCAGCGCCACCAACTCCTTGGCCACCGCTTCCGCCAGTTCCCGCACCGCAGAACGGTGTCCACGAACCAGCACAAGTCGAGGACTCAGGCATCCACGCTGGTCGAACACCACGGCGTCCAGCGCCAGGGGACGCGCCAGGCTCCGCATCTGCGCCAGCGCATCCCGCTCCTCGGCAGCCGTCTGGATCACCGCAACCCCGAGTCCGTCACCGTGGGCGTGCAGCACGACCCCACCAGGCAGATCGCCACGAATGGCCTCCAGCGTCGCGTCACGGCCGTACGCCCAGACTCGCTCGGCCGGTAGTGGCGCCAGCTCGTCGACGATCCGAAACAGTCCAGGGACAGCTTCCAGGAGGAGTTCGGTCATCGTGGGCTCGCGGCGCGAGACGCGCACTTCCACCACCGGCGACGAAGCCAGCGCGATGGCAATCGCGCGGTGGGCGGCCACGAACACGTTCGCCGACAGGAGCACATGAGCACGCCTCGCGTTCGGGGTCACCGCGCAGAGCGTGCGAACGTCCCCGTCCGTCGGATGGGTCTCGAGGCAGTGGCTCAACGCATATTCGACCCCCTCCGGAGACAGGCCCGTAACGGCTGGCAACTGCCGCCGAGCCCGTTGCCCCAGCGAGTCCTTCGCGTCTCCCACCCGGCGAGCCGCCGTAACCAGGCGCCGCACACGCGACTCCGCCGTGTCACCCACCCAGCTCATGGGGCCCCCTGCCACAGGGCTTCCGCGGACAGCGAGCAGCCGCGAGGCACGGACCGCGGTTGCCGCCCCAGCAGCTCGATCCCTCCGGCGGTGCGCCGGACGAGGTCCTGCGTGAGCAGCACCACCGCCGAGTCTACGTTGCCGAGGTCAACGAAGCGTGCAAGCCCCACTGCACCGTCGCCAACGGGACGCAGGGACACCGGATCAACAGGAGTCACGCGCAGCCACGGGGGCTCCAAATACACGCCCGGTGGACCCGAGAGCGCCCCCCCACGCAGCGTCCCCTCGTAGAGCTGACTGGTCAACTCGGTCATCCCGTACTCACCGATGACGTGGTCCTTCGGGATCTTGAACGCGCGGGCGACGGCCGCACGAAGTTGAGTGGGGTCCGCCCGCTGCGTCCGGCCCTTGAAGCCCCCCGTGTGCATCACCACCGTGCGCTTGGGCGCGGGCACCTTCGCTCCCGCCAGCATCTCCAATAGCGCCACCAGCGCGAGAGACGTCGCCAGAACGACAAACGGTTCCTGCCGCTGCTGCGCGACCAGCGCGGCGCGCCGCAGTCCCGCCACATCGACACCACCGCTCCCCATCAGCCAGCGCTCGCTGGCCAGCGACTGGAACGAGGCGCCCGTCGGGTCAACCGCCAGGGCACGCCCGTCCCACTCCTCCATGAACGTCTGCATCATATAGCCGAGCGACGACGTGGGGCGTGGACCCGGCGACGCGGCGAGCGCCACGACGACGCGCGGGCCTTCCCAACTCGAGCTCAGCGCCTGGCGACCGAACCGCTCCGCAAGCGTCCGGTAGGTCTTCGTGGTGCGCATCACGTGGGTCCCCCGCGCTCCCGTGGTGCCGCTGGTGAGAAACCGCACCGCGTCCGCCTCCGGGGAGTGAACCGCCACCCGGGCGAGTCGAAACACCTCGGCGGGCACCGCGGGGATCTCCTCGAGCCGCTCGAACTCGACACCGCGCGACTCGACGAGGCGACGAAACCCGGGGATATTCGCCACCTGGAACCGGGCGATGTCGAGCGCGAGGCGTTCGAAAGTCTCCTCGGGATCGGCCGTACCATCGGCGAACACGGCGACGCGGGAGTGGAGAACCGCGGACTGCTCCAACGTCTCGCTCATGACCGGAGCTCCTGCAGCGCCATCCGAAGTTCTGGCACGAACCCCAGCAGCAGCTCCACTGGGGTGTTCAGCGGCGGTGTCAGCACCAATACTTCACGGTCACCTCCACCGGTCGATGTCAGGTATCCTCGTTCGAGCAGCAGTTGCGCCAATCGCGAGGCAGACCCCGCACCGGCGCCCAGATCAATCCCCACCATCAAGCCGATCCCCCGCAGAGAGGCGCCGGCTCCCAGCACGTCCGCCAGCTCTTCGCGCCAGCGGTGCCCAGCGTCCCGCGACCGCTCCACGAGGCCTTCGCGGGTGATCACGTCGAGGGTAGCGAGCGCCGCCGTGCAGGCCAGCGGAGCCCCGCTGAAGGTCGCCGTGTGCACCACTTCCGCCTCCCGCGACCAGGCCTGCATCACATCGCGTGTCCCCACCACCGCACTGATCGGAACGCCCCCACCGAGCCCCTTGCCCAGGCAGATCAAGTCGGGAGTCACGCCCTGCGCGACCGCGTAGAGAAGCTCCCCCGTTCGACCCAGTCCCGTCCAGATCTCGTCAGCGACGAGCAGCGCACCGCCATCCCGCGCCAGCCGCGCCAGCTCGTGTAGAAACCTCGCCGGCGGCACGACACAGCCACCCCGCCCGAGTACGGGCTCGACAAGCACGGCGGCAACGGGGCGTCGGGCGAGCGCATGTCGGACTTCAGTCAGAGCGCGCTCCATGCTCGCGACGTCAGACGGATACTCGACGAAGTCACACTCGGGAAGCTGGTCAGCGAAGGGCTCTCGGTAGCTGGCCCGAAGCCCACAGGCCGCCAGCGGAGCATAGCCGAGCCCGTGGTACGCCCCACGGAAGGCAACGATTCCCGTTCTCCCCGTGGCCAACACCGCCGTCTTGATCGCGGCAGTCACGGCGTCGGCGCCGGATTGGCCAATGATCACCTGCGCTCCGGGACTCGGGTGGAGTCGCGCGAGTCGCTCCAGTAGGCCCACCTTGGCATCGCTGGGGTGAACGTCCCCGAGCGCCTGCAGCAGACGCGACCCCTGCAAGTCGAGCGCGCGCAGGACTGCACGAGGAGCGTGTCCAAGCGACAGCGAACCGAAGCCCGCGGCGAGGTCGACGTAGCGGTTGCCATCGACGTCGAAAACGTTGGCTCCCACCCCGCGCTGCAAAACGATGGTTCCTGGGGCCACATCCGCCTGTACGGGGCCGGGTACCGGTTTCCAGCGCGGTCCCATGGGAGCGGCCACCTGGCGACCGCGCAGCAGCCAGCTGCGAGACTCGGGTCCAGGCGGACGCACCACGACGGCGGGCTGCTGCCAGCCCTCGATCCCCCCGGACTCGGGTTCCGCGCTCACGTCAGTAACAGACTCGATTGCGCCCGCTGCGCTTCGCTTCGTAGAGCTTCTCGTCGGCCCGCTGCACCAGCTCAGCCGCCGACTTGTCATCGACCGCCAGCAGCGCACATCCAACGCTGATGGTCACGTGGATGCGCTCGTTTTGGAAGACGAACGCATGGGCCTCGACTCGAGAGCGAAGATTCTCGGCGAGCGAAGTAGCACCATCCAGCGACGTCTCGGGAAGGATGATCACGAATTCCTCACCGCCGTACCGAGCAAAGACCTCGTCGCGCCGGATCCTCGACTGGACCACTCGCGCCAACTCCCGCAGCACGTAGTCACCCGCGAGATGCCCGTACTGGTCGTTGATGCGCTTGAAGAAGTCGATGTCGAACATCACGACGCACAATTCACGATCGTGCCTTCGCGCCCGCAGCAACTCCCGATCGAGCGCTTCCTGGAAGTAGCGCTTGTTGTGGATCTGGGTCAGCCCGTCCACGATCGTCATCCGGTAGATTTCCTCGTGGTACTTGGCCTCCGCGTCAGCGCCAGAGAGAAACTTCAAGATCGTCGGACCAACCTTGATGCGGTCGCTGTTGCGCAGCAGAACCTCGCGCAGGATCTGTTCCTCGTTCACGTACGTGCCATTCGTGGACCCATCATCGACGACGTACCACTCGTTGCCACGACGCTCGAAGTGCGCGTGTCTCCGCGAGACGGAGTCTCCTTCCAGGACGATCTGGTTGTCAGCGCCACGACCCACCCGCAACACGCTGCCATCCAGAACGAACCGCTTCCCAAGCAGGCCGGCTTCCTTGGTGTAGATCACCACCAGGCAATCGTTGCTCGGGGCATCGTCGACCACCTGCCGTTGAACGACCTGGGTAACTCGTGTCTTTTCGTCGAAGTCGCTCACTGACGGGGTGCCCCGGACCGGCCCAAAGCCACGAGAGGGCTCTGCCGGTCAACACCAAAACAAGCGCGAGGATGACCAAACTCGCAACGAACCAGGGTACCACGCCGGTTCGGCGGTCGTCACGCTAGGCGCTTTCGGACAGCTCAGTCAAGCGCTCGGACTGGATGGCGGGAACTGTGCTCCGATGTATCCAAACGAACGACATTGGTTCCCCGCAACGAAATCCGGCCCTTCAGGGCAGATCCAGGGGGACATCCAGCCCCAGCAGTTGCATCAACCGTAGCGCATTCCCCGACGTGACGGGTCCGCGTCTGAGCCGATAGTCGAACGTCATACGTCCGTCTTGGACACTCTCGCGGAAGTGCACGAGCTGCATTCGTCCAGCAAGCGAGTCGGGCAGCTCGACCAGCTCCATGTCGTGGGTGGAGACCGCCCCGAGCGCCCCATGCTCCAGAAGTTCGCGAAAAACCCAACGCGCACCGATCTGACGTTCCCGCGAGTTCGTTCCGTGAAGGATTTCGTCGAGGAGAAAGAGCACCGCCCGGTCACCCCGAGTGGCTTCAACGACCGCCTTCAACTTGCGCAGCTCGGCCAGGAAATGGCTCACCCCGGCTTCGAGAGAATCGCTGATGCGGATACTGGTGTGAACCGCCAGCTCGCCGATGCGGAAGCGGCGCGCGCACACGGGCGCACCCGCCAGTGCCATCACCGCGGCCAGTCCCATCGCTCGCAGAAGCGTGCTCTTGCCCGACATGTTCGATCCGGTGACGAGCAGAGCCGTCCCCGCTTCGGGTAGCAGCACGTCGTTGGTCACCCGCGAGGCACTCTCGACCAACGGATGACCGAGCCCCTCGGCTTCGTAGCGTGGTTCATCGGCGAGTTCGGGGAAGCAATGATCGGGGGCGTCGTGCGCCAGCCCGGCCAGGCTCGACAACGCCTCCAGCTCACCCAGCGCGACGAACCAATCGCGTGCGGAGCGACCTGCAGAGCGCTGCCAGGCCTCGAGCCGGAGCACGCAGTGGATGTCCCAGCAGGTCGCAGCGTTGACGAATGGGTGGACCAGGCCGTTGTGACGCAGATCGAACCAACCCACCGCCGCGCGGAAGTCCTTCATCGCCAGGCTCGGTCTTCGCTGACCACGGTGAACTCGGTCGCGCAGCGCCTGGAGGAGGGGTGCCGGGATATCGAGCTCCTCGAGCAACCCGAGCATCGCGCCGTAGCGGAGAAAGGCCCCCTCGGTGGCCGAGACCGCGCGAAACACACGAGTCGTCTCCGACGCCACGAGCAAGGTCAGAACGATCTGCAGGCCCAGGGGCGCCACCCAGATGGGAAACCCTACGCCCCCCAGCCAAGTAGCGGCCACGCCCGCCAGCGTCAGCACCGGCAACAGGCGAGCCGGCCACACCACCAGCGGCTGCGACGAGAGACGGGGCTCGGCCTCCGCCCAGCGCAACAGCGGCTCCGGATCGGGCGGTGCGCGGTGCTTCTTTCCTTCGATCCCCCCGGCCCTCTCCAATGCCTCGTCGACCCGCACCGGTGGCGGCTCGACCACCGCGAGCGCCAAGGCCTCGAGGCTCTGGCGGAGCTCGAGCTCGGGGGCGAGGGCCTGCACCGCCGCCTGCCGTTGCTCGATCAGCTCTCGCGTCGCCGGCTGGCGAAAGAAGTTGGCCAGCGCGTCCTGCCCGAACCGTGTGTGAGCAACACAGATCCGCTGAAACAACGAACCGTGACCGAAGACGTCGAGGTCGTCGAGATACGGGTGGCTCGGGTCGGAGAACCGCGTCCCCTGCTCCGGCAACTCCCGCCACCGCCCCTCGCACCGCGCCTGCGCTTCTCGATTGACGCGAGCCCAGCGGAGCGCCTCGTCCTCCGCGGCGAGGACCTTCGCGTGCCAGACCACGAAGAAGACGAACGCGGCGAGGCCGATCCCGGCGATACTCGCCGCTGCCTCGGGAGTCCGACCGAAGGCGAGAAACAGCGCGGCAATGAAGAACACGCCAAATGAGGCCCCGCGAAGATTCGCCAGCAACCTCGACTGACGCCCCCGGGCTTCCGCTTCAGCGGCAAACCGGGTGACGCGCCGTGCGTACAGCGCTGCCTTCGTTTCCGTGGCTGGTGTCGTCACTCAGCAGACCATCTCGTTGATGAGGCGTCCGATCCCGTCGAGCGGAGCAACCTCGTCTACCACGCCCAGCTCCACTGCTGCACGCGGCATCCCGTAGACCGTCGAAGTGGCCCGGTCCTGCGCAATCGTGCGGCCCCCGGCGGCCTTGATGGCGGCCAGGCCCAGGGCTCCGTCCTTGCCCATGCCGGTGAGCACGACCCCGACCACGCGCGAGCCATGGACCTGCGCTGCTGACTTGAAGGTGACGTCCGCCGCCGGCCGCACTCCGTGCACCAGGGGCCCCTCGTCGGTGAGGAGGCGACCGCTGCGCTCCAGCTTCAGGTGCCGATCGCCAGGCGCCACGAAGACATTTCCGGGTTCCAATAACTCCCCCCCCTGCGCCTCCCGCACTGGCCAGGGGACGCGCTCGGCAAGCTGCTCCGCGAGAGCCGCGGTGAAGCCAGCCGGCATGTGCTGGACTACGATCAGAACCGCCTCGCGAGAGAGCTGCAACCTCGGCAGCAGGCGACTCAGCGCCGCGGGTCCCCCGGTCGAACTCGCGACAACGACGACCCGTAGCCCAGGCGCCAGCGCACGCACCGAACGGGGCACCTGGTCCAGCTCCGCGGCCCGCGGTCGACTAGGTTGTGGACTTGGCGCTAGGTTCGCGCCCGCGGCGGTGACCAGCTTGCGCATCAACTCGTCGCGCACGGGTCCAAGGTGGGCACTGACTTCACCGTCCGGCTTGGTGACGAAGTCCACAGCGCCCGCGCTCAGCGCCTGCACCGTCTCGCGCGCGCCAGCCGTCGTGTGGGCGCTCAGCATGACAATCGGAATGGGCCGCTCGGCAAGGATCGCGCGCGTCGCCTCGGCGCCATTCATGCCCGGCATGTTGAAGTCCATCGTGATGACGTGGGGGTGCAACTCCCGAGCCAGGCGCACCGCCTCGGCCCCGTCGCGCGCCTGGCCGACAACCTCGAAGCGCACGTCAGCCGTCAGCAGACGGCTAACGGCGCTGCGCATGAACGCTGAGTCATCGACGACCAGAACGCGCAGAGGCCCGGTCACGGGCTGCCCTGGGTAAACTTGACGATGAGCGTCGCGCCCACGATGGGCACGTCGGGATGACCCACGAACCGCCGATCCACCACGTCGGCAATACACGCGGCAGCCTTCTCGCTGACCGCCCGACGCTTCTTGACCACGGCCCCTTCGGCACGGCCGCGTTCACGGACCAGGAACCGCACGTGCACCTCACCGTCCTCGCGACTCAGCCCGCCGTTCTTCTCGACGCACTCCAGGTAGCGATCCTCCGGAACCTTCAGCTTCTTCAGCGCAAGCGGCAAACTGCCCGTGTCCACCTCGACTGGCCCGACTTCCATGGTCAATGGTCCCGCCCCGTCAGGAACCGGGACCTCGGGGGGCAGCGCGCTCGCCGTCGGCACTGGCGTGCCGCCCGCGAGCAGTGCCTGGGCCTCGCCTTCCTGCAAGCACCGCACGATCATCCCGCGACCATCGGCGATGCGTCCCCACGAACACACGGGATCGTAGGGATAACGATTGGCCTTGCCCGGGTCGTCGGCGTGAGCAGCAGCCGACCAACTCACCAACGCGGCAACCACCGTCAATGCTCCGATACCGGTTGCAGCCAGGCGAACATTCAACCTGTGCCTCATCATACCTCCTGTCTGAAGCCCCGCAGCACGTAGGCGCTCTGCGGCTCCTTGATTCCCTTGAGCACGATGCCCGTCACTTCCTCGACCTCGACCAGGTCGGCGATGCGAGCATGAACGTTCCTGCTGAGGAGCACCCCGCCGAGCGGACACTTCGACTCATGCCGCTGCGCGCGATTGACGACATCGCCGATGCACGTGTAGTCGCGACGCACGTAGCGGGAGCCGATGTCGCCGCGAACGATCGGCCCACAGTTCAGCCCGATGCGCATCACCAGGTTCTTCGGCCGCTCCGCGTTGAAGTCGTCGAGCGCACGCTGCATGTTCCAGGCAGCGCGGGCAGCGCGGAGCGCGTGCGGCTCGTCGAACTCCGGGCGGTCCTCGAACACAGCCATGATCGCATCGCCGATGAACTTGTCGATGTCCCCACCCTGGTCGCGAATCACGACACACAGCGCGTCGAACGAGGCGTTGAGCACATCCACCACTTCGCGCGGGGACATCTCCACACTCATCGCCGTGAAACCCGAGATATCGCTGAAGAGCAGGGTCGCGTCGACCTCCTTGGCCCGGGTTTCGCCCATCTCTTTCGACAGGCTGAGGGCCTCCGCGGCCTTCACGGCCCCCTCGCTCATGTAGAGCTTCGACCCTTCCTTGTAGCGAGCCAGGCGCCCCTCGGCGAGCACTCGTTCGACGATGGCGATGCACTTGTCCGTGGTGAATGGCTTCACTAGGTAGCTGGTCAAGCCGGCAGCTCGCATCTGCGCCTGGTCACGCTGGGTGTCGCGCGCAGTGAGCATCACCAGGGGAATGTCCCGAGTCTCGACCTGTCGCCGCAGAGCGAGCACGAGCTCGAACCCGGTCTTGCGCGGCATGTCGTAGTCAGTGAGCACGAGATCGGGCGGGTTGGCGGTCGCCTTCTCGAGCCCATCCTGCCCGTCAACCGCCGTCTCGATTCGGAACCCCTGGCGGCGAAGGCAGTCGGCGACCAGATGCCGAATCGCCGCAGAGTCGTCAACCACGAGCACCTGCTCGCGCTTGCTGACCATCCGTGTGGCGAGCAATGCGTGAAGGCGACTCACGAGCTCCTCGGGGACGACAGGCTTGACGAGGTAGTCGTCCGCCCCAGCATCGAACCCCTTCTGCAGGTGCCCGGCTTCGCCGAGGGAAGAGCAAATGACCACGGGCACGCGGGCCAGGGTCGCGTGTTCCTTGACCCGCTGACACAGCGCAAAGCCATCGAGGCGGGGCATCTCCACGTCGGTCAGCAGCAGGTCCGGGGGCGATTTCTGCACTCGGTCCCAGGCTTCTTCCCCATCCCACGCTTCCTCCACCTCGTAGCCCGCCTCGACCAGCAACGGCACGGTGTGGCGGTGGATCAGCTCGCTGTCGTCAGCCAGGAGGACGCGCAGTCTTCCCTGCGCCGACGACTCCACTGCCGCCAGCAGCTCCTGCGCCTGGAACGGGAGCTGGATGGCACGAAAGAAGCCCGCCTCCCGCGCCACCTCGCAGCTTTCCACATCGAGGCCGAGGTAGATCGCCCGATCCAGCGCTACTCCCGCCGCGCGCGCCAGCTGCAATGCCTCGGCAGCCGGCTGTCCCTCCACCACCGGAGCGAAAAGAACGACCTCCGGAACGTCGTCGGACTGCTCGAGCAGTGACTTCAGCTCGGGAGCTGTCGCCAGCCGGTGTCCGGCCGGTTCGACGGCTCGCGCCACGAACTCGCCCAGTACACCTGGAGGAGAGACCAGTCCCAGCTGCATCGCGGGGATACTAGTACAGCGGCCCGCCGATGCATTCGGGGTTTTCTCTGGTTCCAGCACGGAGGGGGAGGGACGGGAGAAATCCCGGAAGGCCAGTCGTCTGGTCTGTGCACTCAGTCGGCACTGGGTCCGGCGTTCCGCGACGAAGTGCCCGGCAGTCGTCCTACAGTGCCTACCACTTGTGGTGATTGGATTCTCCGTTCTTGCCACCCAGGGGTGAGGGGCAAGAACTCCGAAGAAAACCACAGATCTCAAGTGGGCACTCCTGCGGTCAACGCAAGCCTTGCCCGCTGTAGTACAGCAGTTCGCGAGTTCGTTCTGGGGTTTCCGCCGTCCCGACGCAGGGGTGGAGGGCCGGCAGAATCCCGGAGACGCACCCGTCCGAAACTGGGCACCCGATCACATTGGGTACGACAACCCGGAACGAACTTCCGGGTTGTCGTACTAGCGGTGCGCCACACTGGATCGGCAACCAGTTGTCGCAAACCCATTTGACCGTAGTATTGGCCATCCAATCTCGGGCCCACCATTGTCCACCCCCTCCACGCTTCCCGCCACCGCCGCCGCGGTGCTGACGTTCCTGGAGAACGTCGGGCGCCGCTCCGAGGCGGAGCTGTACCTGCGCCTCTTTCGCGAGCTACCCCGCCACAGTTTCGCGCTCGTGGCCACCGATGCCCCGGTGGTCCAGCACGCGCTCGGCTCCGTCCTCGAACAGTTGCGGTTCCTCGCCGACCTCGGACTGGTAGCGCCAGTGCTCGTGGGGGCCTTCGATCCCGAGAGCTCCGAGCGGGGCGCCATCCAGCTCGCCGAGCATCTCCCGTCGGTGGGCCTGACGCCCAGCGTGCACGAACTACCAGAGAGCGGTCTTGCCGAACTGCTCAGCCAAGAACTCGATGCGAATCGGGTCCCGGTCCTGAGGTTCCCCCCGCGCCTCGGCGAGGGCGCAGCGGAACGATTCCGAACGATAGGTGTCCTCGCGGGACAGCTCGCTTCCCGCAAGGTGGTCGTGCTCCGCCAGCGCGGCAGTCTGAAGCTGCGCGACGAATCGGCCCGCCTGGGACGCGCGTACCGACTGCTCTGGGACGGCGGGCAGGTCTCGGTTCTGAACCTCCGTCACGATCTCCCGTGGCTCGTCGAGTCGGGGCTGCTGCGCCACGAGGATGCCAGCCTGGCCGAGCTGGTGCGCATCCTGTTCGAGGGCGCCGGTCAACGCCACCTCACGGTGAGTGTGACCGAGCCGTTCAGCATGCTGCGCGAGCTCTTCACCGTGAAGGGCGCGGGCACGCTGATCAAGGCGGGCACCGAGCTCGAGCGACATCTCACCTATGCGAGCGTCGACCAGGAGCGTCTGCGGGGACTGCTCGAGCGCAGCTTCGACCGCCCCCTCGCCACCGACTTCTTCGACCGCCCGCCGCTGGCGATCTATCTCGAACCCAGCTACCGCGGCGCGGCGATTCTCGAACCGTCGGAGGTGGGTCCATTTCTGACCAAGTTCGCCGTGGAGCCCGTCGCGCAAGGCGAGGGCATCGGGCAAGATCTCTGGCAAGCGCTGACCCGCGACCATCCGACCGTGCTCTGGCGAGCCGCCAGCACCAACCCGGTGAGCAACTGGTACGTGACCCAGTGCGACGGCGTCGTTCGACTCGAGCGGTGGCACGTCTTCTGGCGCGGTCTTGCGACCGCGGACATCCCCCGTGCGGTCGCGGTCGCTTGCTCTCGCCCCGAGGACTTCGCCCGCCACGTCCCGTAGTCCAAGACGATGACCACGATGATCCTTCTCCTGCTCGCCGTGGCGCTGGTCATCGCGGTGCTGTATTTTTTCGTCTTCTTCAGTGAGGTACCGGAGGTGGCCCGCGAGCGGCTCGGCGAACTGGAGGCGCTGCCCCACCACCTGGGCACGTGGCAGGTGGACGAGTCCAGCCCCGCCGCCCGCGACGCGCAGGTCTCGGGCCTGATCCGCGAAGAGCGACTGTGTCAGGATTCGGGAGGTGGGATCGGCCGCGTTCGTCTCCTTCGCCAGGTACGCTATCGAAGCGCTGACTCGGGGCAGATCGTGCGGGTGGAGCCCGATGTCGTCGTCAGGCGACGACGCGTGCGCACCGCTCGCTAGTACGACAACCCGGGTGTTCGTTCCGGGTTGTCGTACCCAATGTGATCGGGTGCCCAGTTTCGGACGGGTGCGTCTCCGGGTTTCCCCCGGCCCTCCACCCCAGTGTCGGGCCGGCGGAAACCCGGAACGAACTTGCGAACTGCGGTGCTAGGATCCCGCGTGTCGCGCGCCGTGCGTGGCCCGCTCGCCCCCCTCAGTCACAGCTCCACCCGCGGCACACCGCGGTGACCGAGATCGCCCAGCAGCTGCGCGAACGACGCATCGATCCGGTCGGGGGGCAGCCCAGCCAGAGACAGGTGTTCCAGCGCAAGAGCCACCTGTACCGCCAGCGCCGGAGCAACGAGTCCATCCCCCGCAAGCACCGCCTCGGTCACACCAAGCTCGAGCGCGTGCAGCCCCACCGTGAGCTCGGTGCAGCGACGGACGTCCGCGGCGCGCAACGTGGCGCAGTCGATCGCGGGTCGCTCGTCGAGTGTTGCCGTGCGCTCCTGCTCCCGCTCGGCAGCGACGAGCCCTTCGCGGTAGCGTCGAAGCGCGAGCGCGTGCCGCGCCAGTCCCGGAGCCCCGCGAAGGATGGCTTGCTCGAACTGGCTCCAGGCCTCGACTTGACCAGGTCCATCCACGACAATCGGCTCGGAGCTCATCGCCCGGGGCTCCCGGTTCGAGGCGTAGGTCTTCTCCCACCGTCGATATCCATTCAGCAGCGCCTCGTGACCTGCCATGCCAAGCGCTTCCGCGGGGGTCGGCGGACCTTCCAGTCCACGCGACCGCCGCACGACGTCGAGCACGATCGCCGCCAGCGCCGCCTCGATGCGCGACCGCGGCAACCCCGTGTCGACCGAAGCGTCGAGGAACTGCCCCAGTGTCACCTGTGCAGCGGGGTCGCGAGGGCTGCCACCGAACGTCAACCCTGCGCCGAGTTCGGTCGCCGCCAGGGTCGCCGGTCGAAGACGGCGCCGCTCACGCTCGCACAGGGGCGAACAGACGGCAGCAGTGGGCTCGCAGCGAGCGCAGGCGGCGGGCTGGTCGGCACCAGCAGCCAGGTCGGCGAGAGGGTGTGTGTCGTCAAAGAGGGCGGCCTGCTCCAGCGCCTCGCGATACCTGCGTACGGTGCCGTCGTACGACTGCGCCATTGCGGGCAGCAGAATCTCCCTCAGCAGTCGGTAGCGCAGATAGGTGAGTGTGCGCTGGGTGCTGGCAAATCCCGTCCCTGCGAGTTCCAGCTCGGCAAGTTGCGCATCCATGTCTGGCGCCCAGGCGACCACCTGCTGGATCAGGGAGACGACGAGGGGATGAGGGTCGGGCGGGGTTCGCGAAACGGAAGCGGTCGTCGAAACAGGCACTGAAGCGGCGGACTCGGGGCGCGGAGCCACCGCCGGAGGCGCCGCGCTGACCGGGCCCGACGGGTCCCCCAGCACCGCTTGCTGCTGGACGCAGGCGCCCGCATTGACCGCCAGCGCAGCGACGACTGACCACCTGCACACCCTCCCACTGAGCTTCACGAGACGAGTATAGTGCATGGATCGTGCGAAGCAGAGCACAGCGATCGGTGGCCGCTGCGCGGCCTCGTCGCAGTTCCGCGCTCAGCGACCCAGCGCCTCGGCCCGGTTGACGATGTGGGGAGTGATGAAGATCACCAACTCTCCCCGCTGGTCACTGGCCCGGCGACGCTGGAAGAAAAGCCCGAGGATGGGGATGTCGCCGAAGAACGGGACCTGATCGAGATTGCGCCCCGTGCTGCGCGTGTAGATGCCACCGATCACCGCCGTGTGCCCATCCATTACCAGCAAGGTGGTTTCCGCCTCGCGCTTGAGAATGGTGGGGTCGCCGCGCGCCGACGTCTGGTTGAAGTCGGGCTCGTCACGGTTGACCTTGACCTTCAATGACACACTGCCATCGGCAGTGACGTGGGGTCGGACGAGGAGCTGGAGCTTCGCCTCCTGGAACACGGTCTGGACGCCTTGCGCGCTGATCTGGGAGAACGGGATCAACGTTCCCTGGGCGATTCGTGCCTCGTTGTTGTCCAGCGTGAGGATGCGGGGACTGGACAGGATCCGCAGCATGCCCGTCGCCTCGGCAGCCGTGAGGCGCAGGTTCATGTTCACCGTGTTGTCGACCGATCCCATCGACAGACCGATGCCACCACCTTGTCCGGTGCCCACCGGAGCCGGCAGATTCACCGCGAAGTTGGGATTACTCACCGAGTTGGAAAACGGACTCAGGCCAGCCGTGGGCGTCTGCGCATCGCTGGCGCCACCCGCCACGCCAACCGTGTGCGGAAACGCCAGTCCCGTGGGATTGCCCGTCGCGGCGGAAAACGAGATGTCGCCGCCCCACTGAATACCCACGTCGCGCAGGTATCGGCTCGTCGCTTCGACGATCCGAGCCTCGACGAGAACCTGGGGCGTCTGCGTATCCAAAGCGCGGATCAGGGCCTCCACGTGATCGAGATTCCCAGCAACATCGCGGAGAATGAGCACGTTGGTCCGCTCATCGACGGCGATCGAGCCGCGATTGGAGATGAGGTCTCGTGCGCGCGGCTGGAGCGACGCAGCCTCCGCGTAGCTGACAGGAATGAGCCGCGTTTCCAGCGGGGCCAGCCGCACGGCCGCCGCGCGACGCGCGAGCTCCATCTCGCGCTCCTTCTGCAACACCTTGAGCGGCGCCACGCGGATCATGTTGCCTTGCTGTACCTTGCCCATGCCCTTCGACTGAAGCACCACGTCCAGCGCTTGATCCCACGGGACGTTGCGCATCCGAATCGTCACGTTGCCCTTGACGTCATCCGAGGTGACGATGTTGATGCGTCCCACATCGGCCAGCAGACGAAGGACGTTGTGGATGTCGGCGTCCTTGAGGTCGAGGTCGATTCGACGACCGGTGTAGCGGTCCGGCTGCCCAGTGGCCTGACCCATCACTGCGGGTGTGAATCCGCTCGCGTGATCGGGGGCGGGCGCCTGTTCCTCTACCGGTGACAGGGCTCGATATCCGGAGTCGACCTCGGGAAGAAGGATCTCGCGCTCGCGGTGGATGGTCCTGGCACGCCTTGCCGGCAAACCGTCAGCGCCGATGCCGGACTCGGCCCATGACTGCGCAGATGGCTCCTGGAACTTCCAGACGAGTGACGCTCCGGAGCGCTCCACCACTCCGCGCGAAGTCTCGGTATGCTCGACCTCGATCACGACCGTGTCCGACTGCGCCGCATTGGAGAAGCTGCTGATCGTCTGCACCGCGCCCCCGTAGGCGGACACGTCGAGGGTCTGCGCCAGTTCGCTCGGCAACCGCGCCGAGCTGAGGATCAGGCGCGTGCTCCCCGGGCGACTGCGGATCTGGCGGAACTCGGTCGCGGCGGCAGTGCGGATGGCGATCACGTCCTCGTGCGCCGAATGCTCGAAGGCAACATCCTCGACACGAACGATGGGATCCGGAACGACGGGCTTCGGCTCCCGACTCGGAGCCTCATCGTCGAAGACGGAACCATCACCCGGCCGGAGCGAGATGACGAGTTGAGACTCGGTCGCTTGGATGGAGAACTCGGCTTTCTCGATGAGCGTGATCAGCACGCGCGTGGTGGATCGCTTGCCCTGCTTGAACTCCTGGGTCATCACCCCACCGACCACGCCGTGACGATCGGTCACGGTGGGCGCCTTGCCCTTCACCCCACAGTCGCCAAGATCGACGATCAGTCGCGTCCCCTTCCGTTCCATTCGAGCGTTGAATTGCGGCTTGGACGTCACGTCGAGAACGATGCGGGTCGTCTGCCCACTCGTCTCGACCTCGAGGTCCGTCACCTGAGGGGTGCGACCGGCAGCGGAAGCAGGCTCAGCCGCCGCCATCAGCGCGAGGACAGCGAACCATGCCAGTGCCGGATACGCTCGAACAGGACACCTCATCTTCTGGAGCTCCGATTCGTGAAAAGGGAGGGAAGCCAACAGCCAGGCTTCACAACCGTTCGTGGGAAAGCCTAGCGGTTTGCCATCGCACGGAACAAATTCCGGGCCAAAGCGAAGGCGCTTACATAAGCGGAACAGGAGGGCGAGCCACCTTCACGCTCCCCCGAGCCCCCGACACGAGAGGCCCCGCCGACCTTGCCCCGACACCCCAACGAACTCCGATCCGACAAACTGTGGCGCAGAGCGCCGGGGGGAAGCGCGGCTCACACTACGACAGATCCGTGCTGAAATGGGCGGCTGCCAGCGCCCATCTCGCCTGTTCAGGACAGGACGTCCAAAGGGCTGTCGGCTCCGAAGCGGCCCGCAAGCCTGCCCCGGACCAGGGGGCCGGTCCTCCCGTCCTCGCAGGAACGAAACACCAGGCGAGCTCGAGCCTACCGGAGCAGAAAAGACTTGCCGCAGCGCGCGGCACCGCCCGAGCGAGCTCAGTTCTCGAGAGTCAATGCGCCCTCCGGGCGTAACGCAATGACCTTGGTGGCGCTGGGCACGTCGGGGTTGGCGGGGTCCTCGCGGACAAAGACGACGTCACCGTCGCGAATCCGCTCCACGCGCCAGTTCAGCTCGTAGGACGCCCCGCGTTGACCAGACCCCTGGACCACTTCGGAGCGACCCACGAACTGCCCGCGCGTGATGGTGTGACCCTTGCCGCTCGGATCGACCAGCATCGCCATCGCGGGATTCGCGCGCTGAACGATACCGATGAGCTTCAGCTCGTCCAGCGAGTACTGTTCGAGTACGACCGCGCGCTGCGACTGGACCTTGCCCTTCGCCGCCGCGAGGAAGAATGCTTCGTAGGAGCGGAACGGATCGCGACTGCGGTCGCTCTCGCCAAACTCCTGTTCCTGAAAATCGGGCTCGGGCAGAGGTTCCGCGTCGACCCCTGCGTCCGCCGTCGCAGCCGCTGCGGCTGGCCGACGCGGGGATGGGGTCTGGTTGCCTCCCGGGACTGTGCTTCCTCCGCCACCGCAGGCGCCAATCAGCAGAGTGGAGACAACGAGGGCAATCGCGATCGAGTAGAGCCGTCGAGTGGTCACTTCTTCCCCCCTCCACGCTTCCTGCCCGGCTGGTCATCAGCCGCCTGCGCTTCGGCCAGCGACCGGAAGGCAGTGGCCAGCGCTTCGCATTCGACAACGATCTCGTCGCCCACGACATCCGGGTTCCGAATAGAGATGTCCTCCATGTTGATGATGCGGTCGAGCTGCGCCGTGCTGTAGAAGAACTTGGCAATCTGGTGGAACTTGCCCTTCATCTGCAGCTTCATCGGGACGCGAGCGTAGAATTCTTCGTCGACCTCGTTCTCGGGATTCCAGGCCGTCAGCTGCACACCGCTCAGGTTCGCCACGGACTGAACCGAGCTGAGAAACGACGGATACTGAGCCTCGCTGG
The DNA here is from genome assembly GCA_050304295.1 of Polyangiaceae bacterium. Taxonomy (GTDB): domain Bacteria; phylum Myxococcota_A; class Polyangia; order Polyangiales; family Polyangiaceae; genus JAFGBI01. The sequence goes on along the minus strand of JBNLDK010000064.1, from coordinate 2,682 downwards.
GCAGCACCTTCTCGATCTCGGTCTTGCGCTCTTCGCGCTCGTGCAATTCGGCAAGGTCCTTCTGGTAGGCAACCTGCGCCTTCTTCGCCGCCGCAAGCTGTCCCTTCAGCGTCGTCTCCTGCTTCTGCGCGGAAGCGATGTTCTGGGCCACGTCGCCGTAGAAGACGACCCAGTAGGCCACCCCAACCAGAGCCAACGCGGCGACGATGATTCCTAGCTTCGCCGGGAACGGCAGCCGTGACAGGGCAGATTCCTTGGCCATGTCAGTACCTTACCTTCGCTTCCAGCTGGAACTCGACCAGCGCCAGGCCGTCACCCGTCTTTGCCTGATGCTTGGCGGGAAGCAAGCGCACCTGGTCGAAGTAGCTCGACAGGTTCATCCGCTTGGCCAGCTCGGCCACATCTTCACCATCGCGTGCCAGTCCCTTCACGGTGACCTTGCGTTGCGACTCGATGAACTCCAACAGCCAGAGACGTCGCGGATCCCAGTTCGGGTTGTACATGGAGAGCGGATCTTCGCGTCGCAGCCGATCGAGAGCCTCGGGGGAGACACTCGGACCGCGACCGGGAGTGAGAATCCGGGCTACCTCCAGCAATACCGCAGTGGGGCCGGTACGAGCGCTCTGCAGCTTGGCGATCGCGTCTTCGCGATCACGCAGGACCTTGAGCTTCTCTTTGATCGCGTTCTGGTCCTTGACGCTGTCCTGCGCCTCCTTGATGCGACTCTCCAGCTCCTTGTTCGCACGCTGCTGCTGCCTGAGCTCGTCGACCTTGAGGGCGTGGAACACGAAGAGCCCCGCGACCTCCGCCAGACACAGGATGAGCAGGACGACGAGCCACAGCTGGCCACCTTCCCGCGCCCCGCGCTCGACGCGCTTTTTCTGGGGAAGTAGGTTGACGCGAATCATGACGCCCGACTCTCCCGCTCCTTGCGCAGCCCGAGGCCCAGGGCGACCGACAGCTGAGCAGCCCGCTGTTGGAGGAGATTGACGTCCACGTCACGCTCAACCTGAATGCCCTCCGTCGGCGCCCACGCTTCTACGGAGACCCGCGCGCGGCGTTCGATAGCCTGGGCTAGTGCCACCAGGTTGGCGGTCCCCCCGGTCACGAAGATATTCGCAATCTCGCTCTCCCCGCTCGTCGCCAGGTAGAAGTCGAGGCTACGCTGGATTTCGGCGGCGATGGAATCCGCGACTGCCTCGACCACCGAAACCACCTGCTGCGGCACCATTCCCGCTCGGCTCGGGTCCTCCGAAGGGGCCCCGCCACACTTGTAGGCTTCGGCCTGCTCGAAGGGGATGTTGAGCTGCTTCTGAATCTCCTCCGTGATGATGTTTCCCCCACTGGCAATCTCACGCGTGAACGCGCTGATGCCATTGGCGATGATGTTCAGAGAGGAAAGGCTGGCGCCCACGTTGATCAAGGCGAGCGTCTTGTCGGGAGGCAGCCCGCGGGTGAACTCGAAGAGGTTCTGAACCGTGAAGGCGTCGATGTCGCAAACGATGGGGCGCAGCCGGGCGTCCCTTGCCAGCTGGGCGTAGTCGTTGATCTGATCGCGCTTCGCCGCGACCAGCAGCAGATCCATCTGACTGGCCTCGGGCCGACGCCGCAGCACTTGGTAGTCGACCTGCACATCCTTGATGTCAAAGGGAATGTGCTGTTCGGCCTCCCAGTGGATCTGCTCGTCCAGCTCCGCCGCCGTCATGATGGGGACGGTGATCTTCCGGATGATGACGCTCTGACCGGAAACGCTGAGTGCGACTTCCTTCTGCCGGATCCGCTGATCGTGGAACAGCTTCTGCAGCGCCTCCACGACCGTGCCAGCGTCCATGACCTGCCCATCCACAATCGTCTGCGCAGGGAGCTCGACATAGCCCACCTTGACCAAGGAACATCCGCGGCGATTTTCGCGCAGCTGACAGACCTTGATCGAGCTGGTCCCGATGTCGACGCCGACCAGGTTCCTTCCTTCGCCCATGGGTCCTCGAGCGGGACGACATGCCCGCGAACAAAACTCTGGCACCCGACGTCCACAACCGCCAAGAAACCCGCCAACGGGACCTCGCTTCCGGCCACCTGACCGGCCCCCCCCCACCAAGCGGGCGAGGGCGACTGCCGAGCACTTCGCCAGGTGGGCAGGCTCGTCGGACCTCCGGGTGCTTGGCGAGCTTCGAGTCCCGAGCGTCCGTGCAGCTAGCTGAGGTTGGAGTGACTTGGCAGGTCGGACAGGCTGGCGCGATTGGGACCACCGGAAAGGGGCGCGCACGCGACAGGCGAGGAGGTCTGGCACGTCTCGCCCTGCCGCAGAGCCAAGCCGCAGATCGCACCGCCCACCCGCTCGACACATTCAATGTCTGTTTCTGAGGGGTCTGTCCCAGACTCCTCCCCCGCCGCTTCGCACCCCCACTCGCCCTCCCACCCGGTCATGAACGGGTGGGGCCCGCGGGCGGCGGGGCCCCGGGTCCCCCTCCCCAATCGTAAAATGACCTCATAGTGATGTGCTCGAGAATCGCGCTCGGTCATTTGGTACGACAACCCGGAGGTTCGTTCCGGGTTGTCGTACCCAATGTGATCGGGTGCCCAGTTCGGACGGGCGCGTCTCCGGGTTTCCGCCTGCCCTCCACCCCATTGTCGGGCCGGCGGAAACCCGGAACGAACTTGCGAACTGCTGTACTACGCTAG
>JBNLDK010000063.1:0-24405 GCA_050304295.1 Polyangiaceae bacterium | reverse complement strand
GGGATGTGCCCGCCGCGCGTCGAACCGGCGGCAGACGCTCGCGGAGCCAGCTCTCAACGCCCGCGGACAATCGTTTTGGCGATCCACCCTCGGTCGTTCTGATTGGTACGGATCGCCAGCCGAGCGGAAGCGCGACCCACGCGCTCGGCCGCCAACCACGAACCGCCCCGCTTCGTGGAGCAATACGTCGGGGCGCGTGCAAGGCCCCCGTTGCTGTCGAGCGCGGCCTGCTACTTGCTTGGCGGGCGAGGCCTGCGCATCCAACCGCGAATCCTCTCGGTTGCAACTGCGCCAAGCACCGACAACGAGCCTTCCACCTCCCGGCGCCCCGGCGGGCGCCGCTCCGTTCGCATCCACGATCATGCGTCCGGCTCGAATCCACCAACCGCTGCGTCCAGTTTGGGGCCGGCCCACGATCACGCGCCGTCTCCGGGAAAGGTTCACCATTCGGAGAAAGCGGCGTGATCCATGGGCGGCCGGTAGACTGGGACAGGCAGGGGTGGACTGTAGAGAACACCCCGACTCTCGTCAGTAAACGAACGGGGTCGCTTCGCCTGCCGCACCGCTAGCGAGCGATCCCGTCACGACGACGGGATCGTCCCCAGCGATCTGGATGGTGAGCGAGTACGCCACCGGGTCGACCGATTCGCTTCTGAAGTTCACTACCCATGCGGAGTAGTCGCCGTTCGTCGGGGTTTCGAAGTACACGTTCTCGACGTGGTCCCCCGCGGGAGCCCTGCAGTCGTACGCGTGGTTCTTGCCGGCGGAGCAGTCATCGACGTCGAGAATGCCGCCGCCCACGTCGGGACTTTCCAGCCAGATCTCCCCGGACTCCGTCAGCACGTGCAGATCCAGATCAGCCGTCGAATCGGTCCACGTCAAGGTGACGTTGACGGTCCCCGCATGGACGCAGATCCCCGAGAAGCACGCCAATCCGGTGACGCACTCCACCTGGTCATCGCAGAGGTCACCGACCTCCGCGGGAACTATCTCACAGGTCCCGGCGTTGCACGTCAGAAGACCCGTGCACGGCACCACGTCGTCGCAGGACTCGTCCACGCCGGCGGGAATGGCCGCACAGGTTCCGTCGTCGCACGTCAACAGGCCGGCGCATGGAGTCGTGTCACCACAGGCTTCGCCGAGCTCCGCCGGGATCGCCGCACAGAGCTCCGCCTCGCACATCAGGCCCTCGGCGCATGGAGTCGTGTCACCACAGGCCTCGCCGAGCTCCCCCGGGACCACCCCTGGGTTACCCGCCGCACCTCCCACGAGAACACCCGCCGCGCCACCTCCAAGGTCGCCCGCCGCGCCTCCCCCTGGCGTGCCCGCCGTGCCACCCGCGGCTCCAGTACCGTCCACGCCGCCCGCGGCTCCAGTACCGTCCACGCCGCCCGTGGCTCCGGTACCGTCGGTGCCGCCCGTCGCTTCAGTACCACCCGCGCCGCCATCATCATTGTTGTTGGAAGCACAGCCGACGAGGGTCAGGCCACAGATCAAAGCCACATTACCGAGCATCAAGTTTCTCATTGGGCTCCAGTCCTTTAGTCGTTTTCTCGTCCATCAGGCGTTGGCAATGCCCCAACCGTTCGGTGGGGTGCCAGCGCGTGCGGGAGGCGATCGCAAGCTACGTGCCACAGCAAATTGGTGAGCATGTGCGACGGGTTGCAGCGCGGCCACGCCCGGCGACTCAATCACAATGGTGAAAGAACGCCATCAAGTCGGACGCCCAGAGCACGCTCGCTCGACCTGCTCCGGCAAGCCAGAGAGCGTGGGGGGGCCTCCGTGTTTGCCCTGCCGGGGACGATGGCGTGGCTCAACCCCTACAGCAGGAACGACACGCCGACTGACAGGTAGGGAGCGCCGATTCGCACCGTCAACCCGGCGGTCTGTCCGAACATGAACTTGGCGCCGCCCTGAAGCACGAGTTGTCCGCTCGTCTCGCTGCCGTTGTCCCAGTTGGTGTAGCGCAGCCCAACGCCGGGCTCACCGAACACGGTGATGATGTCCGTGATGTAGAAGTTCCACTGCAAGACCACCGGGACCCAGAGGACGCCCGCGCTGCCATGGTCGTAGTGGGCGAAGTCGGCGCCAAATCCGATGGCGACGTTGTTGTTGATGCTCCTCACGAAGCCGTTGTGCATCAACGGGATCGAGGCGCGCAGCCCGGGCCCGACGCCAAACGGGCCGTCGAGGTGCTGGTCGGTCGGCAGAAAGTGGGGATGGTTCGGGTTGAACCCCCACCCGAGCAGCAGGTGTGGCTCGAGCTCGACCGAGTAGTCCGGATGGTTATTCGGTTGACTGACGATGGTCTCTGCTTGCGCACGGCCTGCGGTGAGCGCCACCGCCGCGGCCGCTCCGAGCGCAGCCGCCCGTCGACCGGTCCTCTGGTAGCGCACCGCGTGCGTCGCGAGACGCGATACCAGTTCTCCGAGCTGCACAGCCTGGTCAATCGTGGTTCTCATGGGGTTGTCCTGCTTTCGCGCGTTGCCTGCTTGGCTACGGGGCGGGCTCGATCACGGTGCCAGCGTCCATGTCGACCGCCGTCTGCGCCAGCAGCCTGCCGTTGATCGACGCGCCCGTCCGCAGCGTGACGGATGTTTGAGTCAGAATGATGCCCTCGCAGTGAGCCGTCGTGCCGAGATCCACCAGACCGGCGACCTGCCAGAAGACGTTCTTGGGCAGCGCCCCGCCGGTCAGCAAGACGTTCGTCGCGCTGCTCATGGTGAGGTCCTGCGCGACCTGGAAGATCCAGACATCCGTCGCACTTCCGCTGAGAGTGACGTCGGTTGGAATCAGCAGACCGGTACCCCATTTGTAGACGCCCGGGGTGAGGTTCATCCCGCCGATGTTCCCGGCGCCCAGCTCAGTGAAGTCGGGAGCGCGCCCAGCAGCGTCGGCAAAAGCAAGCTCCATGTCGCCGACAGCCGTGGTCAGGTTGGTGGGTGTGGGCGGAGTGTAGTCGGCTGCGTAGATCCTCCCGGTCACCTGGGGCGAGGTCGAGAACACATCCGTGGAATCGGCAATCAACGAGAACCCCGTGATGAAGGTTGCGGCAGCTGGGCTGACGCCCATGCCGCCCGTGACGGCGGAGGTCGGCACGGTAGAGATCCCGCTCTTGGCGAGGATGACGAAATTGCCGGCGGTTGCGAGCTCCACCGGAGGCGTCAAGGTCGCAGCGTTGCCCGAGGCCCCGGTGTCACCCGAGGCTCCACCGTCTGCCGCGGCTCCGCCGCTCGCCGCGGTCCCGCCGCTCGCCGCGGCTCCACCGCTCGCCGCGGCTCCACCGCCGGAGTCTTCGCAACCGGTGGCGAACGAGAGCAGGACCAGAAGAGCGGCACAGGGGGTGAAGAGATGCGGATTTGAGTTCATCATGGTCGTGAAGTCGGTTGTGTGATCGGCGTGGCAAGGACCCCCGAAGCGCGACTTGCCCGCGGCGCGGTCCCCCGCAGGCGTCGGTACGCAATTTCTGGGCCACCGAGGTGAAACACGTGGGCTCACGGGTGCTTGCGTCGGAGGCGCTCCGCACGATGGGCTGAAGCGCTGGAAACCCACGCCGGGTCGGGGGCTTCGAGGTCGGTCTCCTTTGCGCCAACCCAGAAGCTGGCCTTTGGCACGAACCGTCCCTCGTTCGACCAAAACGATGGAGTCGCTCCGTCAGCATGACGAACTGCGGTCGAGATTGGCGACCCGTCATGAGGTGCGCCCCCGAAGGCAGCTCCCTCGGCGACTGGCAGCTACTCACCATGATTTGCCGCAGACAGGTCGCACCCGGCGTCCGATTGAAGCCCGCGCTCTCTGAGTTGCTCCTGGCCCGGATGCTGCTTTTCGGTGCCGTGCTCGGCACCCTGCCGGTGTCGGGGGCAGGACCCAACCTTCGACCTCGGAAGACCGTCCCATGACCACTCTGGCGCCAGCCGGTTCAGGACTCCAGACTCTTCGCTCGCGTCCCTCCGCGCCCCACCCCAGGGCGCCGCACGACCTGCTCACGGGCATCGAAACATTCGCGCGCTCGCAATACCCCATCCGAAAGGAGCATCCCGACTGGTGGAGGGACGTCACGCGGAAGTACCTCTCGATGTCACTGCCCATCTATGCGCTTCGCGATGCGGAGCGCCCCGGCATCGGAAAGTTCTCCGACCTCGGACGGATCTACCGCGATGTGCTCGCCCGGCAGGGAATTGACACGGTCGTCCTTCTGCCGCCCTTTCATTCGACCGTTTGCAGTCCGTACTCTCCGGTCAGCGTCTACGCGTTGAACGAGCTGTACGTCGACTGGACGCTCGTGCCGGAGGGAAACGATGGTCTGCTCGGCTCGCTGGCGCGGCCCAGCAACGCACCCCGTTGGGTTCAGTACGATATCGAGTTCGAGCGGGCCAGAGCGACGCGGCTGCGAGCGCATCGGGAGTTCACGACACGCGGCAGCGCGGTCCGCCGGGACCGCTTCGCGCAGTTCGTGGAGAACCAACGACACAACCGGAACTGGCTGGCAGAATACGCCTGGTTCATGGCGGAAAAGAGCCCCGAGGGACCGGGTGCACCCCCACGCGAAGAGATCGCGGAGAGCCACATGTTCGTCCAGTGGCTCGCCTACAATCAGTTCAGAAACGCCATCCACGAGATCCATGCCAACGGCGGACACGTCATCGTCGACATCCCGATGTTTCGCGCGTGTCACGGCGTCGATTGCAGTCGGCACTCCGAGTACTTCCGCTACGGCCACCCGGGTGCAGGAGGCCAGAGCTGGGACGACTTGTCCTTGTGGAACTGGGACAGGCTGCGAAGCGAAGGCTTCCAATACCTGCTGGATCCGATGGCGCACTGGCTGGACTTCGGCTGCGACGGCCTGCGGGTCGATGCCGTTGCCAATACCTTCCGGCGAGACGGGCAATCTGGTGGAGGCGACGAGGACGGCGAGAGCTTCGTCTCGGGCCTGGCCCGCATGTTCCACGAGCGGGACGCTCTGGCATTGGTGGAAGTCCTCTGTGCTCCCGAGGTGACGGAGGCCGTGGAGCGACACGGCATGCTCGCCCTGTACAGAGACTGGCAGGTCTACAGCACGCATGACTTCGTGAACACGGACTTGAGTCAAGACCCCCAGCGCTTTCTGGGCGAGGTCAGGCACTTGCTCCGCGACACGGGAGCCAGTCGGGGCTGGAAAGGTGCCCTCTTCGTCAACATCACCTTTCTGGACGTCGAGGGCGATCCGTTCAAGGTCAAGCAAATGACCTGGCGAGACAGCCAGCCAGCGTCGATCTGGGAAACCCAGATGGCGCTGCCTTCGGATGAGGACTATCTGCACAGGGCCCGCTGGGATCGCGGATTCTCCCTGGCCTGCATCGTGTCAGAAGAGACGGGACGCGCGGCAGTGAGGGACTAGAACACCGATGAGGTTGAAGCTAGCGACGGCGCGGCCGCCGCGAGCTGCCTCCCCCTGACAGTGTGTCGGCGGTCGAAGCACCTGCGCCACTCGCTGTGTCCGAGAGTGAGCCAACCTTGGTTGGGGGATGCTCCAAGCCCGGGACGCCGAGATCCCCTCCGACGACGCCGATTTCCGCATCCAGCTGGCGATCGCGAGCATTGGCCTCAGCGGAGTCGCCCTCGGCTGCCCATTCCATCAAGGTTCCGGCCGCGCCACCGATGACGGCGCCGGCCACCGCCCCTGGAGGGCCCGCGGCCACCGCTCCCATGCCAGCGCCCATCAGCGCTCCGACCGCGCCTGCCTCCGCTTCGTGCAGATGCCTACGGGTGGCGACTCTGTCGGCTTTGGCTTTGCGTGGTCCTTCTCCGTCTTCAGTGCCCTCTTCTTGCTCACCATTGATGGCGGCGGACAAGAACTTCGTTCGGCAAGCGTCGCCGCAGAAGTAGAACTTGGCTCCGCCCCGCTCCGCCTGCAGCGCAGTGGCTTTGTCCACCGTCATGCCGCAGACGGAGTCCGTAGTCGTGGAACTCGATTCTCTTGTAGTCATTGTGTCCCTCTTGGAGCGGGCCGGCTGGGCCGGCTCGACTCACGCGTCCTCCTCAGGGCATCGAAGACCCGGTGCAGTCGCTCGGTGGCTTCCTCCGCCACCGGGGCAACGTCTGTGTTGTCCACGAGCGCGAACATCGCGCGCGGGTCTGCGATTGAAACGATGACGCCACCATCAGCTGCTTCTTGCACCACGACGTTGCATGGGAGAAGCAGCCCGATGTGCGTCTCTGACTCGAGTGCCCGATGAGCGAGTTCGGGATTGCACGCGCCCAGGATCACATAGCGACGGAAGTCGACGTCGAGCTTCTTCCTGAGCGTCGCCCTGACGTCGATCTCGGTGAGGATGCCGAAACCCTCCTTCTTCAGTTCGTCAGTCACGCGCTGGACCGCGTCGTCGTAGTCCGTGTCCGAAAGCGTGGTCTTGAATCCATATCGAAAGGTGCTCATACGTTCCTCTTTCACTTGCGCAGCTCCTTGAGCCTTCGTTCGTATGTCTCACTGTCGATCTCGCCACTGGCGTAGCGCCGCTTCAGAACCCGCTCCGGTGACTCTTGGGCACTGCTGCCGAGGCGGCGGGCGGCCGAGAACGCGAGCCAGACCACAAGAGTCCCTCCCGCCACGATCAGGAGCCACCACAAGCCCATCCCGCCCATGTACCAGTCGCCGTTCCAGTGCATGGCTACTCGTGCTCCCCGGACGGCATGGCAATGGGCTGACTCTGCATCATCCAGCACTCGCCGGAGATTGGATCGGTCCCCATCGGCGTAGTCGGCTCGGATCGATGCTCCCGGTTTCCCGTCTGTTCTTGCATGCCTTGGCCCCGTCCTCGCGACTCGGTCACCCCGCCGAGCGCGCCCTGCACGGCGACGAACTGATGCGCCAGATCGACGCAGTACCGGTGCGACTTGCACGAAGCGTGCCGCCGCCACCTCCCGTGTCCGTCCGAGCCCGTCGCTGCGCTCAACGCCTTCGGCATGTGGCAACGCATGCGAGGGCGCGTTGCGAACGGTGACGATGATGAGTCGCGGCGTCGGTCGAGCTAGCGCTAGCAGATCTCCTTCAAACTGATGGACCAACTCATGCGAATGATGGACTCCCACCCGGTGCACAGGATCCAGAGCTTGGCGGCCTTGTCACCAGATGGCCAAATGCATGGAGCGGCACATCGTCTCCGTAGCCGCGTCGGCCTAGCAGTCGCACTCGTACACGAGGCGGCACGCCAGATGCGTGTGCGTCGTGGAGAAGGCGAGGCCTGATGATGGGATCGTGGTGGTTCTTGTGGATGGTCTTCATGTTCGTGCTTCTGGTGCCCCCGCTTGGTCATGGCCGGGGGTGCTTTCGCCGCGCTCTGGTGGCGACGAGACCTAGTGGAAGACGTTACCGCAGGCCGCGGGGCGTCACCGTTCGCTTCGCGGTCCGGAAAACGACATGTTCCGCCCCCGTGAGGACAACCCGGTCATGATGACCGTGCAGCGGGAGTTGCGCGTTCAGACCGTGTGCCTGCTGGTGCTCGCCATCCTCGCGGTGGCGGCCGCGGCGTACTGGCTCAAGCCAGTGCTCGTTCCGTTCGTGCTCGCGTTCTTCCTCACGTACTCACTCTTGCCGATCGCCGCCCTGCTGCACCGGTACGTGAAGCTGCCACGGTGGCTGGCGCTGGGCGTCACGCTGCTGGTGGGCGTCGGGCTGCTCGCCGGGGTGGCGCTCATCACCACGGCGTCGATCAAGGCGTTCGCCGGGAGCTCTCAGACGTACGTGCTCCAGTTGCAGATCCTACGCGCGAGCGCCATCGAGTCGCTGCCGCTCCGGTACTTCGGCGTGAATCCGCAGGACGTCGAGGCGTCGGTGCTCGAGGGCTCGGAGCAGTACGTCGGCAAGTTCCTGCGGTCGTCGCTCGACGGCGTGCTCAGCTTCCTCTCGAACAGCGTGATGGTCCTCATCTTCCTGCTGTTCCTGCTACTCGGCAAGCTCACCGGCCCCCCCGGGAGCGATCGCCCATCGACCGGAATCCTCGGGGAGATCGAACGCAACATCCAGCGCTACATCATCGCCAAGGTGCTCATCTCGCTCGCCACGGGCACGCTCCATGGCCTCATCCTGCTGGCGCTCGGCGTGCCCTTCGCGGTGGTCTTCGGTGTGCTGGCGTTCCTGCTCAACTTCATCCCCAACTTGGGGCCCGTCGCCGCCACTCTGCTGCCGCTGCCAGTGGTGATCCTGAACCCGGAGCTGTCTCCGCTGGTGAAGGTGCTCGCGATCGCGCTGCCGGGCGTCCTTCAGACCGTCAGTGGCAACGTGGTCGAGCCGAAGTGGATGGGCGACTCGCTCGACCTGCACCCGATCACGGTCCTCATCACCTTGATCTTCTTCGGCATGCTCTGGGGCCTCGCCGGAATGTTCCTGGCCACGCCGATCACCGCGATCGTGAGAATCCTCTTCGAGAAGGTGGAGGTGACGCGGCCGCTGTCGCGCCTCATGGCGGGCAAGCTCGACGCCCTGACGGACGACGCGACCATCCCGCCGAACCCCGGCACGCAGGACGCGGCCGTCCCGCTGCCGCCAAACGAGAAGCAGCCGCCGCCCGCCAACACCGACAACCTGGACTGACCGCGGGCGCGCCTTCTACGTCCCCCGTGGAGCTCAAGATCGTGTGGCGAGACCGAAGACGGAGCCAGAAACCATCCGCGGCAGGCGGTCGACCCCGAGCTATGCGACGACGCTACCCCCCGAACCGAGCCTGACGAGACGGGGTCCGCCGGCAAGTGGGAGCGGGGCCAGGCGGCCTGTGGCTCACCAGTTTACTCTGGCGGACGCTCGAATTGAGCGACCCCTCCATCATCTTGATTGAGGGATCCGGACGCAGTGCCCCGCACGACCGGAAGTCACGCGGCCAGCACTGGCCCGCAACTTGCTCCGACTGGACCTGTCGAAGCGCGACTGCTCGCACCACGACCACGAAGTGGCGCTCGTGAGCGATCACGGACGGCCCTCCATTTGTGACCTTCGAGCCTGCGATTGGACGGAGACATCGTGAAGAACAGAACACCAATCATCACACTGCTGGCGGCTTGCGTGCCGGGTCTCCTCGCCTGCGAGCGCATCAGCGACAAGTTCGCCGAATACCGTGGCGCCCGTACCGAACCTGTCTCGACCCCGAGCGTCGAAGCGTATCCCATCGCGAGCGCACGTCCGCCCGCCGTGCAGGTGGCGGCCCGCAACGCCGCCGCATCCATCGCCGAGTCCCGATGCCAGCGGGAGGCTGCCTGCGACAACGTCGGCGACTCCAAGAAGTATTCCTCGAACCAGGATTGCCTCGATAGCATCCGAGCGAGCTGGAAGGACGAGCTCAGCGCTCGCGAGTGCCCGAGCGGCGTCAACGACGCCCAGCTCGACGAGTGCCTGACCAAGATCCGAACCGAAAGTTGCAACAGTCCACTCGATTCTCTGGCGCGCCTCGTCGAGTGTCGGAGTGGCCAGGTGTGCCAAACTTGAGCTCAGATGAAGTCAACACCACGTTGAGCGAAGAGGCAAGCGCAGCGTCGATGGGCTTGGCGGCCGTCCTTGGCGGCTCCGCACGCCTCCGCGCACGCTGATCTTCGATACAAGGAGCGCGCTCTGCCTGCGGAGCGCTGAAGTGTGAGGGAAGACTGCGATGCTGGAACTGATTGAAGGCCTGCCTCCGGGGATCGATGGTCTGAGAGCCACTGGAAGGATCACGAAGGAGGACTACGAGCGTGTCTTCGAACCCCTCGTCGAGGAGGCGCGGCGAGCCGGTCGTCGGCTGCGGTTTCTCTGTGATCTGGGTCCCGAGTTCGAGGGCTTCACGTTTGGTGCCGTATGGGAAGACGCCAAGCTCGGGCTGCGCTTCCTGCGACTCTTCGAAGGCTGCGCCGTCGTGAGCGACCTCGGCTGGATCCGAGAGTCTGCGCGGCTCATCGGCTTCGTGCTGCCTTGTCCGGCGCGAGTGTTCGGCAGTCAGACGCGAGACGAGGCCGTCGAATGGTTGCGTGCCCTGCCTCCACGAGCGGCGGCTTCGCACCATCTGATCCGGGAGCTGGGCGTCATCGTCATGGAGGTCGAGGAGGCTTTGCGTGCGCAAGACCTCGATGCTCTGGCGCTGACGGCGGACACGTGGATCGAGACGCATGGCGATCTGCAGGGTGTCGTCTTCCACGCGCGTGGGTTTCCCGGCTGGGAGAATCTCGGGAGTCTTCTTCGCCACGCACAGTTCGTGCGCGACCACCACCGGAAGGTGAAAAGGGTTGCACTATCGGCAGACGGTAGACTGGCCAACTTCGCACCTCGCCTTGGCGACCACTTCCTGAAGGCCGAGGTGGCGAAATTCGCCTACGATGACCTCGAAACTGCCACCGCGTGGGCAGGGAGCCGCGACAGCGTGACGGCCACGACTCAGGTTGCAAGCGGAGCGCCCTAGCCATTGAGCGACGATCCCTCCGTTGCCAACGCTGGCTCCGTCGTTTCTGTCCGCGGCAGCGTCGTGGATGCACGGTTCGACCGGAGTCCGCCGGCTTGCCAAGTACAAAGTAGGCCCGCGCGGCCAGGAGCTGCGATCGTCCGTAGCAGGCGCTCCTTGGGTCGACGCGGCCCGCGTAGCGAATGGCCTGTTCGTAGTTGCGGTTGGCCAGCTCGTGGCTGGCGCAGAGGTAGTAGTGCTGCCAAGACAGAGGGGGCGGTCGCCGAAGAAATGGCGACCAGCGCGCAGTAGCGCGTTGCGCGAATCTCGCTGCCCATCGCGATCGCGGCGGCCGCGGGCGCGATTTCCGGCCCCCAATCGCGATCGCGGCTGCCGCGAGCGTGATTTCCAGCCCCCAATCGCGATCGCGGCGGCCGCGGGCGCGATTTCCGGCCCCCAATCGCGATCGCGGCTGCCGCGGGCGCGATTTCCAGCCCCCAATCGCGATCGCGGCGGCTGCGGGCGCGATTTCCGGCCCCCAATCGCGATCGCGGCGGCCGCGGGCGCGATTCGTGGCCTGAGGCGTGTTCACGGCCCTCGCAGCACGTCTTCGATCCGTAGATGCTCGGCGATCATCCCGATCGTGCCCTGCGTCGACTACTGCAGACACTCACACGCAAGCCGACCGAGCGTCTTCAGGGCTACCCGCCCACGCCGGTCCACCGCGACAGCAGTGTTGAGCCGAAAGTAGCGCCGATAGAGCGTCCGTGACGAGAACAGTAGTCCTGGGGCGATGGACATACCGTGCTCGACAGCTGTCTCCGCCAAGCGGAGTGCATCGCCGCGTTCCGGCAGCTCCACCCACAGCAGGTGTCCGCCCTGTGGACGTGACGTGCGCGTCCCTGTGGGAAAGGTGCTGGCGATGATGCTCTGGCATAGCGCCATGTTGTCAGCGTGTCGCACTCGCAAGCGTCGTCGGTGCCTCGTGAAGCCAGATCCACCGAGAAACGAAGCCGCAGCGAGCTGACTCGTCATCGGCGCGGCCATCATCCTGGCGCCATGCGCGAACGCGATATCCTGACGTCGAGTCCCTCCAGAGACCCAGCCAATCCGGTAGTCGGGTGCCAGTAGGTTGCCGAGACTGCCGAGACAGATGACATTGCTGGAGTCGAAGGACTTGACGGTGCGCGCCCGGCGTGGCGCGAACACCAGGTCTCCATATGTATCATCCTCGATAATGGGCACGGCTGGCGGCTTCACACAGAATCTTCTGTCGCCGCGATACCAACACTGGGTGTATACGCTGACCCAAGGGTGTCAGTGAAGTCCGAGTGGTACCCGAACTGAGCATGTGATCGGCAGGCCCGAGGAGCCCGAACACCATGGCGAACACGCCGCACGACGAGGACCCATCCGTAACCGCGCTAGCGGACATCCTGCCCCCCGCACCGTGGCAGCTGGTACCGGGTTACACCATTCGGCGCACGGTGTTCGGCGTCGTGTTGATGCTGGTCGCGGCAGCTGCCGCGATTGGGTACTTGGTCTGGTTGAGCGGGGACGTGCAGGCGTTCCTTGCTGAGCAGGCGGTTTGGAGCGCGCCTACCAGCGTCGAGGTGCCGGCCGAGATGGACGGCGAGGTCACGACGCGCAAGCTCATCTTCAAGCAATACGAGCTCAAGGTGACCTACCCGGTGGCTCCAGATGGCACTCTGCGCACCGAGCCGCTCGAGTTCGACACGCTCTTTTCGGCAATCGACGACACGATCGCCCCGGTGGTTCGCTTCGATCCGAACGAACCTGGTCGATTTGCGCTGAACGTCGCGGTGAACGCGAAAGGCGGCCGGTGGGGAGGGCTACTCTTCATGCTCTTTGGCGGCCTGCTGGTGGGGGGGGCGATCGGCTTCGTGGGGTGGGCACTGTACGTGGGTGCGCGGCGCGCGCAGATGGTAGCCGCACGCGGCGTGCCCGTGGCGTGTCGCACGACCAGCATCGAGGAGCAGGTCGTCAACGGAGTCAAGACTGGCGCCATCATCTACCGTTTTCAGGTACCCGAGCGATTCGGTGGGAAAGCCCGAGAGGTCGTCTTCCGGCGCGCGGAGGGAACTCCGCTCTGGACTGACGAGGAACGGGAGCTGGTGGTGTGCCTGGTGCCAGATGACCCGAAAGCATTCGTGGCGCTCCGCCATGATCTGTTTCCGCTCGCCGTTCCCGAGGGCACGGCGGATACCGTAAGGGAGCGGCTCCGGACTCGAGACGCGAGTTGAGCGCGTGGGGAGCTGCTTGCCCGTCTGAAGCCCGATTGGGAGAGAGAATGAATCGATCCGTATCAGCCCTGCTCATTCTTCTGGCCGCGGCTTGCTCCGACAGGTGTCCTTGCTAGAAACTCGACGCTGCTGGCGCTAGAAGGTGAGGCTTGCTGCGCCGTCACTCCCGTCGCATGCTGCTCGGCACCAATCCGATGACGGACCGGAGGCGGCAGCAGGGTGTTCGGGGCGCGTTGGTGCTCGTTCTCTCGTGCCTGCAATGCGCACAACCAGCTTCGGTGAGCCGTTCACCTCGCGCCAGCGTCGCGCCCAAATCGACACCCACACGAGCAGTACCGGGACTGCCGTCCGGCTTTCCGCCCCCACCTCTGGCGGTGAGCACAGCGGCGCCCAGCGTACTCGCCGCGGAGGCACGTTGCCCACTGAGAGTGAGTTCCGTGGCTGGCCTCGCCTTCGTCCGTCTCTATCCGGCGGGAAGCTCTCGGCTCGACGGCGGACCCGGCGCACGACAGCGGTTGCTGCGCTTCGACCGATCGGGAGTCCATCTCGATCTCGCGATCCTGCGCGGCCTGCCTCACCAGGACGGTTGGATCGATGGCGCGGTCGCCGTCACGGGGCGTTGGCCTGAAGCTCGACTTGGTATCTCGCAAATTCACCTGGCACCCCCCCTCAGTCAGGCCGTCTACGATACGTCAGCGTGGGACTATCAATGGAGCGATGGAGGTTGGCGTATTGCGCCTCCGGACGATCAGCCAGCGTATGACGAAAAGTCCTATCCCGACGTGGTGAAGGCTTGCACGGATCTCCAACGGTACAACATCCTTGTCCGGGTCGAGCGTCTCGAACTACCGACAGGGCAGGTGTTCATCGTTGGCAACTGCCAGTGGCGGGGCAGCAAGGCACCCAGTCGTCCACCGAGCGCGGTCGCAGCCATGTGGGATCCCGAGAGGAGCTCGCTTCGGGCCTGGCGCCTGCCAGAGACATCCGACCTGGATGTCTACATGCAGGCCCATGTGCACGGACTGTTCCCATCGCAGATGTACGTGACCATCGCGGCCGAAAGTGACACCCCTCAGCCCTACTTGGCCAGTCTCTCGCAGTTCCAGGCGACGAGAATCCCCGTACCCTTCGCCGGGCGCATCACCTCCCTCGCGCCGTTGATGGATGGGTCGCTCTGGATGACCTTGTCGGGTCGTTTGGTAACTCGGACTCGAGACGGAGCATGGCACGAGGTTTCCCCCGACGAGTCGTACCCGAACGCCGAAGTGACCGAGGTGGGATCTCTCGATGGAGTCCGACTCTGGATGACCACGCGGTCGGCAGACGGGACTCACCGACTGCTCGTGTCGGACGCGGTCGACCAAGTGTACCGCTAGTGAAGTCGAGCTCCGGCCAGTCGCGGGATCAGGGGCCCTGCCAGTCGACCGTGGCCCAACCGTTGGCGGGGATCTGAAACTGCATCGTCGTGCCGTCCACCGAGAGGGTGGTCGCGGCCGGGCTGCCAGTGGAGTTGTACATGACGGTGACGACGCTGCCGTCGGGGTTCCGCCAGGCGAGCGCGTCGCCCCCCTGGGTAGCGAGCCGCACCGAGCCGGGTTCGACGTACTGAGCCAGGTGGCGGAACACGTAGTAGGTCGGCGTGATGATCAGCTGTCCAGAGCCGACATTCACGGCGAGCAGGGCGTTCTGGGCCCAGGGGCGCACCACGTCCATGTTGAGCCCGACGTCATCGAGCACCATGTTCCACGCCAAGTAGGAGTTGACGCCCTTGCCGATCCAGTTCTTGAACAGTCCCCAGCTCTCGACGGCGTAAGCGTGGTCGTTGGGAGCGGTCGACTGGTAGCCGGATTCCCACGGGTAGTTGCCGCACTTGTGCTCCGACTGCATGATGGGCACGCTGTAGTTCGCCGCGTACTGGGTGGGGAAGTTGCTGTCGCCCAGCTCCCACTGCAGACTGATGCCATCGATGTATCCCCTCGCGGTCGTGTTGGCCATCACGGCGCTGACGATCGAGGAGCCGATATCACCGTTGGACATGGTTCCGAGCCAGATCTCGACGTCGGGGAGTCGGGTCGAGAACAGGGGGCCCAGGTGGTTGGCAATATACGTCGTGTACGTCTGGGGGTCCCAACCACAGGACGGGTAGTCCTGTTCCCAGCCGGGCTCGTTTTGCGGATGGATGGCCTCGATGTTGATGCCCTCGGAGGCGTATTCCTCGACGAACCGCGCGAGGTAGAGCGCGTGCGCGTCGAGCGTCTGTGCATCATTCAAGAGGTTGCCTCGGTCGAACGCGTTGTTGTCCTTCATCCACGTGGGAGGCGACCAAGGGCTGGCCCAGAAGCGGATGCCGGACTTCACCGCGAGCGCGGCCTTGATGTAGGGGATCAAGTTCTCCCGGTCGCGTGCGATGGAGAAGCTGTCCATCGCGAAGTCGTTCGGCGTCTCATTGAGACTGTAGCGGCTGAGCGCAAAGTCGGTGGCCCCAATGGGAATGCGGCCGTAGGTGAAGTTGCAACCTTCAACGCCAAACAGCAGACTGATCGCGAGATCGCGATCTTGCGCATTCAGCGCACTCAGCGCGTCCCAGCCCCTCTCGTTGAAGGTGCCTCCCCACCCGGTCCAGGTCTGCAGCGCCTGATTGGTGGAAACGGTGATGTTTGGGGCGCTGCCGCCCAGCGTCGCTTCACCCTGCTGCCAGTAGTTGCCGGGACCAGAGGTGATGAGCCTGGGCGCGGTGGGTGCACCCCCCGTTCCGCCGCCGCCGGTGCCGCCACCGCCGACGCCGCCGGTGCCGCCACCGCTGACACCGCCCGTACCGCCACCGCCGACACCGCCCGTACCGCCACCGCCGACACCGCCCGTACCGCCACCGCTGACACCGCCGGTGCCGCCGCCGCTGACGCCGCCCGTGCCACCGCCGCTCGCGCCCCCGCTGCTGGCGCCACCACCGCCGCTCGGCGCGCCACCGCTGCCACCCGTGCCACCGGTGTTGACGGTGCCACCCATGGCCCCGCTGACCCCGCCACCGCCGGTCTCGTCAGGCGTGCCACCGACACCACCTGAGCTCACGGCGCCGCCGGGACGGGGATTGCCGCCCGTGGCGCTGTCGCCACCATTGCTCACGCCCCCTGTTTCCGAGTCGGCGTCGGCAACGCTGTACTTGTCCACCACGCAGCTCGAGAGCAAGAATCCGCCGAGCGCGACGGGTACCCAGGCGTGAGCAAAGGAAAAAGATCGACGCGCCATCAGAACCTCCCTCGGACGCCGACACTGCCCGGTCCCAGCCAGACGGCAGCGGTGGGTTCCTTCGCTTTCGGTGCGGTGAGCAGCAGCGTGACGCCCGTCGCTGCCCCGACGCCACCCACGATGAAGCCGACGGTGGAGAGCGTCCGCAGCGAGTTGATCTGGTTCACTTCGCTCTCGCGCCCGCGATCACAAATGTTGTCCGGGCAGTCGTCGCTCAGCGCACCATCCTTGCTGAGCACCATGGCCCCCGTGACGCTCCCCACGACGAGACCCAGCCCACCGACCCCGAGCGCCACGAACCCGGCGGTGCGCTGGCCGGAACCACTGCTCGAGGGGGCATCCACCCCGGGGCCCGCACGGCCCCCCGGAGGTGGGCTCGCGTCTTCGGGAGGCGAGTCGGGCTGGGGCGACTCCCCGTCGCCAGTCAGCTCGAGCACGACGGGTTTGCTCTCGCGTTCTTCGACGGTGACCTCGACGCTCACGGGATTGCCGCCAGCGCTCGCCTGAACCCGGTGGGTTCCCGGGTTCACCGGGCGCGGCGCGCCGAGCAACGGCGCGGGCACGGTGACGCCGTCCACGGTGACCTCGGCACGGTCCGTCGGGACACCTTCGATCTGGAACCGAAGGGTCGGGATGCGCGGCTCCAGCTCCGCCAGCTCGGCATTCGCGTCGGCCTTGGCTTTTTCGAACAGCTCCTGGTCGCCTTCCGCCTGCTGGCGAATCACCTCGCGGTACCGCTCGGCAGCCTCCACCAGCCGCTCGAGCTTGACGAGGGCCCGCGCCGACCAGACCCCGAGCGTCGGCACCTGGACGACCTCGTACGCCCGGTTGAGCTTGTCGAACGCGGCCTCGTACCGACCCGCGTCGTAGTCATCCAACCCCTCGTTGCCCATCGCGCGCGCCGCCGAGCGCGTCGCATCGTCCACCGGCTGTGCTGCCAGCGGTGCCGCCAGCAGCGCCCCGGCCAACACCAGCCCTGACCACCTGATCGAAATCTTCACCCGCACTCCCGGTTCCCCCCCCGGCGTTCGCGCCGCGCGTACTCTTAGCAACCCCGCCACTGACGCGCAGCCGCAAACTGGGCGCTCACCAGACGAGGGCCCGTCTCGGCGGGCCCCGCCCCACTCGATTTCGGTGAGTCTGCTGAGATTTGGTGCTCGGCCCCGGCTCACGCCGGCGCCTGCGCTCGTCGCGTCACCGCGGAACTTCGCTCGCTTTGTCCCGCACCGCGTCAACATCTCCTGGCGCCGCGGCCGGAGTGGACTCACGATGGCCTCCCGCGAGCTCGCCGGGGGGGCTCCGCTACTCGTAGTGTCGGATCTCGATCAGGTGTTGGTTCGGATCGACTCGGCGTGGTCGCCAAGGTCACATGGCCAACTACTGGGCGTGCGCCGACTGTTCGACGGCGCCACCGAACCAACCGAGACCCCGATAGTGACCCGAGCAGACCTGGGCGACGCTCGAACCGATCGTGACGGGCGTCACCATCGCCAGGACCAGCCCCATGCGGGGATCCGGGGCCCTCTGCCCGACATTCATCGGTCGGCTCCCTGTCTGCCCCTGGTGCTACACAAGTGGTCAGCACTACGGGGGTCCCGTTGAACTTCCTGGCAGATCGGCTGTTCGATTTTCGTCCCCAGCCCGCTGGCTGCAGGGTACTGGTGCAAGACGATGCAGCTGGAGAACTCGAACTCGACAACTTGGTGGAGCGAACGGACGCCGAAACCTGGGGTCCATGCGCGGTGGTGTGCGCCCACGGAGGAGAGGTGACCCATGGCTGAGTTGCCCTTTCCAGCGGCCAGAAGCTCGTTCGAGGCCTTCCTCGAGCGGATCCGATTCTCACCTCGCGTTGCGGTGGACCGTGACTGGCTCCTCGAGTGCCTGGGGATCAGCCAGCGACCCAACGCCGGGCAAACGCTGAAGTGGCTCAAACGGATCGGGGTGCTCGATCGCAACGGTCACATGTCGGCGCTCGGCCGCGAGTTGCTCACTCTGCCCCGCGGCCCGCGCTACCGAAAAGCCGCAGCGGCCTGCTTGGTCGCAGCCGCGACCGAGGAGCGACTCGACGCCATCAGGAGCGGCAAGCTCACGCGCACAGCGCTGCAGAAAGCGCTCTGCCTGGAGTTCGGCGTCAAGGGGCAAACGGCGAGCAAGGCGATCGTCGGAATGCACGCCCTCGCCGAAGCCGCGAATGATCGGGCGGTCTGCAAGGCGCTGGAGACGAAGTCTGCCCCGACCCATCGAGACGACCCGCCACGACCCGCTTCGAAGTCAGCCAGGAACGCCGTTCTCAAGAGGTTCGGCCTGTTCGCCGGCGGTGGCAGCGGCATCGACGGATGGCTGGGCCCCGACACGCCGGAGGCCACGTTTCATCGGTTGGGCCGTATTCGCGTCGAGCCGCTGACCGTGGCGCAGCTGAACCAGCTCCTCGCGCTCGCTCACGCAGCGCCCATGTCCGAGGGCTTCTTTCGCTACTACTGGCTGAGCTGCCCGCCCCACCCGTGGGACATCGAATCGCTACCCAACTACAAGTCGGAGTGGCAGGACTCGCTCGCCATCTTCGACCTCGATCAACTGCACTGGGGACTGCACCGGTTCTACATCGACGCCCTGCTCCTGTTCGGCAACATCCGAGCGGCGTACCGACAGCTCCGTGGGCTGGATCAGGGCGAGTTGGAGTCGTTCTTCGGCGCTCGGATGTTCGATCCGACCAAGCTGACAGCTCGCGGCCCCGCGCTGGCGCTCCAGGCCATCGACCCGGGTGACAGATACTTGGTCTCGGAACTGGCGTGTCGGTCCTACTCCCCCTCGAATGGCGCTGTCGGCTTGGAGCAGGCTCTGCAGGACGGGCTCAGGGAGCACAAGAAGCGTCATTCGGCCCCCGTCACGCTCGGCGAGCTCCTGGAGAAGAACCGCGGACCGGTGGCGCGCAAGTACCCCGATCTTCAGGCAGCGTTCTCCCTTGCGGCAGACGAGGTGCTCGAGCGGCCGATCTCCAGTCTCAAGGTCCTCGAGCAGCGCCTCAAGCCGATCAAGGCACGCTTCCTCGCCGCGCGGCAAGCCGCTCTCGCAAACACGGAGCTCTACCTGGCTGGAGTCGGTGAGCTGGATGTCTACGTTGCTGCCTCCATGTGCACTCGACGACACTTCGACGACACCGCTGGGTTCTGTCGGCGGGTGTTCCAGCACCGAACGCTGAGCAAGTACCACCTGCGGTACTTCGACCCCACGATGAGCGCCGCGGCGAACCACCAGGACAAGGGGCTCATCGATTGTCTGATGGTCAAGCGCGCGCGGGTTCTCATCCACACGGCGGGAGACGGGGGCTGCGGCAGAGACGCTGAAGCCGCCATGGCGTTGAGCCTGGGCAAGCCAGTGATCTACTTCTGCGACAGCGAACAACGGCGCCAGTTTCATCAGGACGTTCACCCCCTCAGCCGCCTGGTGGACGTCCAGACGGGCGTCGCGGTCGGCGCGATGGTGACCGACGACGAGGACGTCGTCGCGACGCTCGTCGACCGGATCCTCCGGAATGCGATGCGCTACGAGCTGGTACCGCGAGACGACGGCTACCTCCTGCTCAAGGAAGAGCTGACGGGATCGGTCGTTCGCCTGCAGACGAGCGATGCTCTCCTGCGCGAGACGTTCTGGAACCACTACGGTGAACGAAGAAGCTGACGCGCCCAACTCTGCGGTCCCTCCGTCGCTCGGGCACAACGGTCCCTCGAAGGTCGCGACACGGAGCTCGCCCAGCTCGAAGCCGAAGCGGCGCTGACACTGGGACGTGATGGCCCGGGCGCCGGAGCGCTACCGCAACGGGCAACGCGTTCATCACGAGTTCAGCCTCCAGCCGCACACGCGGTACCCGCAGCGCGCTGCTGGAGAAGGTGCCGACGACGAACGTTCTGCTGACTGACTGTGGACATGATTCCTCCCGCGCCCGGCTGCGGCCGAGCTTTGCCCACCCCGGCGCAGGTTGCGTGCCGGGCCTCGATCCGTATCCCATCGCACCCATCCGGGCCCGGCGCGGAACGTGCGCCCCTGGGCTCTGAGGCCCCCCGGCCCGCGCTCGCCGCAGGCGAGCCGGGGTTAGGCAGGGGCCCGCGCGGGCCTCAGCCCGCGCGACCGTCCCCGCCGCCCCCACGTGGGGGGCATCAGTAGCCCCTCCCGGACTCGAGCCGGGACACCCTTCCGGGCCGAGGATTTCGAACCAGTATTGCCGAGTCGCGAGGTTTCGGAACAGATCGGCTCGGAGCCGATTCGAGGGTGATCATCGTGGGTTGGCCGAAGCGAGGTGATCCGAAGCGGGTGCTCGTGGAACGGCGATCGAGGGGGCGATCCAAACCGATCCAAACGGGGGAGGGGAGTCACGCGGCGACCGGTGCTGATCGACGCTTCGGCGGGAATCCCAGGGGCCCACCCGTGCTAGCGTGGCCGACGCCCCATGGCCACGAAGAAGACCACCAGGAAGGCCCCTCCCTCGATCACCATCCCGGAGCGGTTCCGCTCTGACCGCGAAGAGCACAAGTACGTCGCGAAGTTCAAGAAGTCCTGGGAGAAGCGGTTCAAGCCCACCAGGATGGATGAACTGTTCGAGGCGGTCGACCTGGGGATCTTCCTCGTCGCTCTCGGGCGGCACGAAGAGGCCATCGACCTACTGAGCTACACCACCGGGCTGGTCGATTTTTCGGGCGACCAGAACATCTGGGGCCCCACTGGATACGGCATCATCTGCCTCTGCTGGCAGTACCGGATTCGAGGAGAGGAAGCTCTTCGGCAGCAACAGCTCGCCCGGATCAAGGAGCATGGGTTCATCAACTGCGAGAACGACGCCTTCCTGAACGGGTTCGTCACCGAGCACCCGGAACAGATGCAGAAGGCCGCGAGCGAGACGCAGAAGTGGGGCTGCCACATCCTGTCCCGAGACCTGATGGGCCTCACTTTTCTGCGGGAGACCGTGGACGAGGGGTTCGCACACTCTGGCAAGTTCGACGCGAACGAGCTGGATGGTCTGATCGCGGAAGCACTCGACGCCCTGAGGACGAAGCTGAAGTGAGCACCCCCTGTCGGACGGGGCGACGTTGTAAGGGTGAGGAAAGCCGATGGGACTACAGCTGCGAAAGAAGAGTCGCCGATCGTTCGCGAGCCACGTTCTCATGCTGGCAACGGTCAGCTTCTTGGCGCGGCCAAGCTGTGCTGGATCGCGGCGTCCGCCCAAGGAACCAGAGTGTCCGCCAGATGCCGCGATCGGCCCCGACGGGTCGTGCTGGGCGATGCTGGCGACCACCGGATGCGAATCGTGCTCGAACCAGTCCGACGGGACGAGCGTCCCGACGCAGTCGACAGCTAGTGCCTCCGAAACGACCACCACAGTCGCCGGCACCAGGAGTAACCGCTACCTGGTTTCGGCGCCCCCCGTCGTTTCCGATCCGCACCACCCAGGAGGGAAGACGGTCGACGGGAGCGGGACTTCCCTCCACCACCGGTGGTCGTTCACCAACGAGGACGCGAGAAACTCGGGTGCCTGACGTCAACTACATCGCCCCATCGTGTTGCCTCACGAGCAGATGCTACCAGAGGAATCATCTGAAATCGCACCGGACAGATCCAGATCCTGATCGCCGAGAACCAACTGACGTGCCTTCTCCGTCCGCCAATGCTTCACGCGTCGCTGTAGGGTGCGCAGTAGAGCGTCCGGGTACTGCTCGGGGTACTCGACCTGGAGCCTGTGCAGTAGCTCCTTCGCTGTCCGATCGGGCTCGTCTTCGAGCCACGCTCGGAGGCGCGGCCAGACAGCGGCAAACGGATCTTGTCTCGTTCGCCAGTTCCGGACACGTTTCGGCTTTGGCTGATGTGTGGGACGCACCTCTCCCTCGTGCCATGCCGTTGATAGGCTTTTCAGGAACGTCTCCAGGTCGGCATCGCGCGCGGGAAGCACATGCTTGATCTGTCCCGTTGCGAGGTCGGCTAGGTGCTGTTGCACTGCGCGAATCTCGTCAAGCAATCTCAGTGGGTCGAGGGTCGCCCCGACACCACGTAGGCGTTCTTTTGTCGTTTCGTCCACTTCAGCTGAAGCCAAGAGGCGCGCACATGGCGTCTCGGGGGCGTGATAGCGTTTGGCGACACGAGCCCCGACACGCTTCTTGTCCGCCAGCTTGAACGAGGGCTGGAAGAAGTTCAAGAACAGGCGGGACGTGGAGTACAGCCGAGAAAGGGCATCGCCGGCAGCGAGTCCCTCTAGCCGACGGTATCCAACGAGACGGCGAACAACCGCACCGTTCTTCTGCTCGACCCACGCTTGGTCATTCTTACGGTACGGTCTCGAGCGCGTTGCGATCAACGGATTCAACCAGTACAACTCGTGCGGCGGATGTAGCGGAACGCTGCTTTCGAACAACTGGGTGCTCACTGCGAATCACTGTATTGATTATGAATCCACGTCTGTTACTGTCACCTACGCATATGGTACTGCCGAAGAGCAGACGGCGGTCGTTCCTGAGGCGAGTATCTATCGCTATCCTGGCAATGTAACTGGCTGCCAGGGAGTTGACGCCTTGCTGCTCAAACTCCCGGCACCGTTCACTATCAGTGGGTCAACGGACCGCCACCATCGTGCCATGTACCCCAGGCACACGTGGTTGCTAAACGGGCCTGTTCGGACCATAGGCTATGGACTCGGAGATGACCCGCCGGTCTGCAATCAAACCTACAGGGACGTGACCATCGATCGGATCGACTATGGGTTGTTCAATGCCGAGGCGTGCAACCTTCCCAAGGGTGACATGGTGACGTGGAACGAGGAGAATCTCCTGGGACACGACTCGGGCGGCGGAGGATTCGTCGAATTCGAAGGACAGCTCTTTCAAGCCACAATTCACGCTGGAGGGGAAAATGTCGACACCGCCACTTCTACCCCATTCCTGCGCGGGTGGATCGCCTCCACCATGTTCCTGACGCCGGGGGAGTGGTGGGATGCCAACATCCAGTCGAGTGTCGGAACCTCCTCTCCGGGGGAGAACGTGCTGGACGTGTTCTTCGTGAATGACAGCGACGTGCTGAAGTGGAGGCGCTGGGATAGTGGCTGGAAGAGCAACAGAACCATCCCTACCAGCGTCACGCCCAAGGGAACACCCGACGCCGTGTCCCGGGGCCCGGACCGCATCGATCTCGTGTATCGCGGGGTCGACAATCAGATCTACCACTGCAGCCATGTCGGTGACTGGTCTGCGGACTGGGACGCATGCGAACTGTTGGCCAATTCTACGGGATCCGAATCTCACCCCACCATCGCATCGTGGGGTCCCGAGCGTCTGGACGTGTTCTATCGTCAGGGTGACCAACTGAAGCATCACTGGTGTGCCGGGACGATCAATTGCAACAACCACTCGACCGGTTGGGGGTACGAGTATCGCGGGACCGGGCTTGCGGGGAAGCCCGATGCCGTGTCGTGGGGGCCCCTGCGAATCGACGTCGTTTCGCAGGGCACTGACGGTACGATTCAGCACCTGTCGTACGATTGGAACCAGGGAGGCTGGGACCAGGGCGAGCTCGGATATGGGTACACCTCAGCGTCGCCAGCTATCGCATCGTGGGCACCACAGCGGTTGGACGTCTTCACTGTGAACTCTGATGGTAGTCTGCGTCGACTCTGGTACGATCACACCTGGAGCAGTTACTGGGAGGATATCCCGACCAGCGGGATGAACGCGGGAGTGTCGGCTGTGTCGTCTAGACCTGGCCGCATCGACGTGTTCTCGTCGACTGCTGGGAGCACGAACGATCTCCGCCACACGTACTATCCGGTGCTGTAGGGATCCGCAGGGTGTTCCGGTGCGGGTCGACCGGGTCGACCCGTACCGAGGAGCAGTGACGGGCCTCCGCGGACTGCGGTTGTTCTGGTTTGGGCGCGGCGGTATCATCGTCTCTGATGAGGTAGGTACCACTCGGGGCTCTGCTCATGGTCGCGCTTGCGCTTGGCGCCTGCGAGCGGAGAAGTGGTGTCGGCGAGTACACTGAGCAAATTCCCGCCGAGAAGCAGGCTACCCCGTGCCGTCCAGATACTCCCAGCGACGCCTCACCCGGCCGCGCGATGGTAGAAGTTCAACAGTTCGCCGAGCCGCGACCGGCACCGGATGTCGTCGCCCATCGCGTTGTCGTTGCTCGCCAATGCCGGCGGGTTGATGAGCTGGCCATCTTAACGCCTGGTGGAAGCGCTCTCTGTGATAGTGGGCGACAAATTCGCGCCGCAGATGTCGAAGGTGGCGTTCGCCGAAGAAGTTGTTGAGGCACTCCTCCGACCTCACGGTCTTCACGAATCGCTATGCGTGTGGATTGCAGTTCGGGCTGTGTGCCGGGATCTGAACCGTATTGATCCCCATGGAGTTCAGCAACGCGGTCCAGGCCTTCGTGTATAGCGGGTCGCGATCGCGTGCTGTCCACATACTCCCGGCGCTCCTCACGCGGCCTCGCGATGGTAGAAATTGAGCAGTCCGCCGAGCCGCGACCGGCACCGGATGTCG
>JBNLDK010000062.1:0-4616 GCA_050304295.1 Polyangiaceae bacterium | reverse complement strand
ATCGGCCTGCGCCGATGGGTCGCGACCGATGCGTGAAAACACGAGGCTCCGCCATGCCCGTCGACGAGCTGGGGGCGAACGGGGTTGCCGCCGAGCATTCGAGGGGGCGAGCGGTGGGGCGGTGGGCGCGGGCGTTTGGCGCGCCCGTGGGCGTTGGCGTGTGCGCGGGCGGAAGGGAGCGGGGGGGCTGAGATGGGCCAGTTGGGTGGAGAACGCGCGAACGTGGGGCGCGATTGCGACCGTCACGCGCACGCTGGCGCCCGCGCCACCGCTGCCGCGCGTGCGCGAGCGTTTGTCGTGCGCGGCCGCTCGGCCGCGAGCGTTTGCGCGAGGGCGCACGCCGCCATGCGGCGCTGCGCGCCGCGGGGATGGTCATTTGCGAACGCGTTGCTGGCCTAGGCTCTGCCCGCCGCGGGCACCTCGTCGATGCCGATGAGTCCACACTGCTGCCAGCCTTCGGTGAGTAGCCAGGTCGTGGCTGGGGTCACCGGTGGGTCGGCGCCGGCTGCGAGCGGCCCCATCACTGCGCGAACGGCGTCGATATCTTCCCAGCCGTCGAAGTAGCGCGCGGACGAGTACGGATCGACCCAGCCCGGCCGTTCAAATCGGTGGGCGCCGTGGCGCCGGGCGTTTTGGAGCACGTAGCACAGGGCGTTGCGCACCTGGCGCGGGTTGCGGAGTACCTCCACGTGATACCGATCCGCGAACACCGTGCCCGTGCGCTCGACACCACGAGCGGTGACGTGAGCATTGATCGCGTTGGTGACCCGCACCTTGAATGCCTGCATGCCGCGCCCGAGCTCGTAGGCGTTCGACGCCTCGCACATAAGGTGGATGTGGTTGCCCTGAATCGAGAACTGGCAGATCCGAAACGTCGTCTTGTCGCTGCCGTCCTTCGTTCTGCGACAGCCGTTCACGAACGCCACCGCCAGGACGCGCATCATGCGAAACCGGCGCAGGCGCGGGACGTCGTCGGCCATCCGCAGCGTCACATGCAACGGATACCGCGCCGCGAACCGCTCGCGTTTGCGATGCGCCACCTTGCGCCGCCCCGGCCGCCGCTTCCGCCCGGCCCCCTCCCGCTTGCCACCCCACGCGCACGGATACCCCATCGGGAGCTGGTTCGAAAGTCGGCGCAGCCTGCGTTTCCGAGGCGTCCGTTTCGCCGGCTGCGCGGGGCGCTGAGAGGCGCGTTGTCGGGGTTTCTTCATGCAGGCTCAAACATCATCTTGATTGGGGCAGTACTATAACGAAAGGGGGTGGGGTCTGGGTCACACACAGGCTTGCGTTGGCACGATGACTCGAGCGCGATAGTACTGACGAAAAAACGACCAGAACGAATCGAACCGCTCACTCTGATGGACGGAGCGAAGGTGTAGTGCGGCGGTGAGACCGCGTTGCGACCAACGTTGGCCGCTGCGTTTTGCGCGCGCGCCGATCACAGAC
Organism: Polyangiaceae bacterium; assembly: GCA_050304295.1. Classification (GTDB taxonomy): domain Bacteria; phylum Myxococcota_A; class Polyangia; order Polyangiales; family Polyangiaceae; genus JAFGBI01. Next base: position 3,170 of record JBNLDK010000062.1, on the reverse strand, counting down.
TTGCACGCTCCCTCGGTAGCACCACTGCCGATCGGGATTCCGCGTCGTCGGTAGGACGCATACGCTGCCCTCCGTTTGTTGTGCGCCAAGTATCTGATGTGGACCTGAAGCTGCTTGGCCAATGTGGGCTCGATGAGTCTTGCGCTCCGACGAAGAGAACGAAGCACAGCATTCATTCCACGTTCTTGCTCGAGGAGTCTTGTGTGCCACCGCTTGCGCTGCGCCTCGCGCGTGCGCGCTGTAGCGCATAGGTCCAGACAACGGCTGAGGCGTTCATCGAGGTGGTACCAGTCCAAGACCTCCGTCCAATCGGCCACGAGTTCCTCGCGCTTCAGAGCCTTCGCGACCTCTTTCCACAGCTCCGGCGCGCCATCCTGCACGACGGAGACTTCGAGTGGCCGTTGCGTGAGAGCGCGCCGCACGTCGGCCATCATCCTGTCGAGGATGATTCGAGGATTCTGGTGCGCGGGCAGTCGGTACTTTCTCGTGACGAGCTGATGACCGGACTCGTCGACAAGTGAGACCGTACCGACGTAGTCCATGCGCCAACGTACCGGGCCGCGAATCTGCGCCTGTTTCTCGGGTTTCGGGCGTGTTCTCCGCGTCTCGCGGTTGCTGAGACAATCAGCGATCCGGCGCTCTCCGCTTCGCATCGGGACCGCTGTCCTGTCCAGACCGAGGGAGACACTTCGTGCGTCGGGCGGAATCACCTCGTTGGCTCGAACTGCGGGTTCGATGTCGTCGCATACAGTTGCGGCATAGCTCCCAACGTCGCGCCCCAATCGGTCCAGAGTCGAGCGAGACGGTGGCTGCAACCGACTGGCGCACATGAACTCCTCGAATTGCCGCGGAGGCATGAACGCGTAGCCGATCGCCACGCTCTTGGCCATCGCCGGCGTCATCCGCTCCATCAGCCCAGCCTCGAGCTCCAGCGGCACGCAAACACCCCGTCGCTGATTGCACTGCCGGTACGTCGCTCGACGAACCCGCAGCGGACCAACGAGACTGTGGTAGCTCACCGTGCCCGGTGCATGTCGCCTGTACTGGAGCTTCTCGCAGCCCTCCAGTTCCAGTGGCCACGCCGGGTTGTTGTGATCGATCCACAGACGGTCGGCCAGCCCATCGGCCATCGTCTGCAGCTTCTTCTCCAGCTTTCGACGAACGATGCCGTGCACGACATCCAGAAGCGTCTTCTCATACGTCTCGAACGTGTCGCCGTCCTTCAACCGCTCTTCGAGCAGCTCCTCCAACGACTCCTCCACTTCTTCGATCAACGCCTCCTTGTCGAACTCGACACCGTCGATCTCGATCGTCTCTTTCTCGTTGCTCGGTCGCCTCGACTTCATGCCCATGGACCGAGTCGACGATCCTCTCCGCCATGTCGCCAGTTCTTTCGCGTTTCCGGTGACTGACCGCGATCCAGACCCAATCTCCGACGGTACAACCGGAAAAGACGGTGTGAAATCCCAGTAGAGGGGTGACAGTTCGGCTCTCCGATTTGGGAAAACCCACTGAGGAGACCAGACATTGACAAAGGCTGAGCAAGCGCGCCTGGTGAACTGGCGGCTGAAGATCTTGAAGCACGCCGTGGAGGTCACCGGCAACGTAGCCCAGACCTGCCGATACTTCGGAATCTCGCGCAAGACGTTCTACAAGTGGAAGCGCCGCTATGACGAGCTCGGTGCAGCGGGCTTGTGCGACCGGCCTAGGACGCCGCATCGGTCGCCCAGGGCCACACCGTCGGAGGTCGTGAGCAAGATCCTGTACCTCCGGCAGCACTACCACTTCGGCCCAGGGAGGATCTCGGACTACTTGGGCCGCTACCACCGGGTGTCCGTGGCGACCGCAACCGTCCACCGTGTGCTTCAGCGGCACGGGATGGCCCGCCTGCCGGCCAACCAGAAGCATCGGCCGCACAAGAAGCGCTGGAAGCGCTACGAGAAGCAGCAGCCGGGACATCGGCTCCAGGTGGACGTGAAGTTCCTCGAGCGCATCCCGGGCTCACGGAAGCGGCTGTACCAGTTCACGGCGATCGACGACTGCACCCGCATCCGGGTGCTCAAGATCTACGACGCCTGTAACCAGAAGACCGCCATTCGCTTCATCGACGAGGTCTTCCGCCGGCTTCCGTTCCGCGTGCTGGTCGTGCAGACCGACAATGGCGCCGAGTTCCAGTCCAAGTTCCACTGGCACCTCCAGGACCAGGACGTCCGCCACGTGTACATACGGCCGCGCACGCCGCGGCTGAACGGCAAGGTGGAGCGCTCCCACCGCATCGACGACCAGGAGTTCTATCAGCTCCTCGACCGAGACGGCATCAGCACGGACATCCAGCTGTTCAACGAGAAGCTGCGCGAGTGGGAGGACTACTACAACTTCCACCGCCCGCACGGCGGTCTGGATGGACAAACGCCGTACGAAAGGCTACTAGCGAAGACGAGGGCCGAGCCGTCACCAGCGTCTTGAGACGCTACAGGCAAACGCTCGCACACGCGCGGCGGCGGTGGCGCGGGCGCCGGCGTGCGCGTGACGGTCGCAATCGCGTCCCACGTTCGCGCGTTCTCCACCCAACTGCCTCCTCTTTGCCCCACCGCCCCCCAACGCTCGCGCACACGCCAGCGCCCACGGGCGCGCCAAACGTTTACGCCCACCGCCGGCAAGGTTCGCTCAGTGCAAACGCTCACCGGCAGGTCGGGAGATTGTCGAAAGCGGGCCGGCCAACCCGCCACGAGCTCGACGGGGCTGGCGATGTTCTCCCCAAAGAAGGGGGGAGCGATCGTCCTTTTCGCTACGGCAGATGGGGAACGGGTTTGCCGCGGACGCCGAGGTTGGCTTCGTAGACGCCGCCGCCGAAGTCCATGACGTAGAGATGGTCGGCTTTCCAGCCGCCGACGCCGCTGCCGAAGTTGATGGCGCAGATGAAGGCGCCGCCGGGGCCCTCGGGGAAGCCGCCGCCACCGAGGGTGACGGCTTCGGTGATCTGTTTGTCGGGGGTGACGCGCCAGACGATGCCGGTCATCTCGACGACGTACAGGTTGCCGCACTCGTCCAGCGACATGCCGTCGAGGATGTTGGTCTGCGGGATGTTCACGAACATCCGGTGGCTGCCCATCGGGGCGCCGTCCTCGTCCACGTCCATCTCGAACACCGTGCCGCCCTCGGTGTTGAAG
>JBNLDK010000061.1:0-163002 GCA_050304295.1 Polyangiaceae bacterium | reverse complement strand
TTCGTCGGCGCGTCCGATCGATTCGCCGCTGGCCGCGTGCTCGGGGCGGCGCCCCTGCGCTCGTCTCGGTATCCCGCTTCGTCTTCTGACCCGAACGCGTGCCGTGGTCGCACAAAATGCGCGCGGCGCGCCCGGTGGGGCGCGCCACTTCGTTGTTCGAGCGTTGCTCCGATCAGCCGGAGCTGGCTTCGCCACTCGCGCTCGCGCTCGCGTCCAACGAGAAGCTGACGGAGGCGCTGGCGCTGACCATCGCTTCGAGTCGGGCCCCGATGGAGCCGGCAGCGGCGATCGCGCACTGACCACCACCATTGACCACTCCCCGGACGCTGGTCACGATGCTGGCGAAAGCGTCGACCAGTGCCTCGCCACGAACCAGGGCGACCTCGGCGAGCACGCCCAGGTTGGTCTCGAGGGCGGCGAGCACCTCGGCGTCGGCGCTGGCGTCGGCCACGATGACGATGCCGGGCGGGGTGCACTCGGCCTGGGCGCTGGCGGAGGCTTCGCAGTCCGCGTTGCAGTCGGCGTCCAGCTCGCAGGAAGGCGGCTCCACCTCGGCGCTGCAGGTCGGGGCTTCCATCTCGACGGAGCACTCGCCCTCGCACTTCGCCTCGCCGGAGCAGCTCGCCTCGGCGGTGGCCTCGGCGGTGCAGCTGGCGCTGCAGGTGCCCTCGCAGGTGCCTTCGCACTTGCCCGAGCAGCTGCCGTCGGCGTTCTCGGCCGAGCAGGTGCCGTCGCAGCTACCCTCGCAGGTGCCCGAGCACTCGCCGGAGCACTCCACGGTGGCGCCGGCCTCGGCCGTGCACTCGATGCTACCCGTGCACTCGCCCTCGCACTTGCCCTTGAGGGTGCCGCCTTCGCAGCGCGCCTCGATCGAGCCGGGATCGCAGCTGGCCTCGACCTGGCAGTTCGCCTCGCAGCTGGCCTGCGCCTCGAGGCTGACACTGCACTCTCCACCCGTGATCTCGATGGATGCGTTGGCGGCGGCCTTGAAGTCGGCAATGACGGTGACGGCCGCATCACACGCAGCGGTGACATCGTCGTCTGCGGGGTCGGATGCGCTCGGATCGTAGTCGGTGTTGCCGCCCGCCGTCGCGATTTCAGCGCAGGCTGCGTAGACATCGGCCTTGATTTCGGCGCTCAGATCGATGAGCACCCTCATCTGGGCTTGAAGGTTTTCGATCTTCGCTTCCAGCTCGCACTCGACGCCCGGGAGCCCGGTGTCTTCGCCACAGCCGGAGATCGGCGCCACGATAGCCGCCGCGAGAACAGGACCTGCCAAGAGCCTCAAACCACGGAAATTCATCATTAAGTCTCCTTTTCCCCTTCCTGACGATTCACCGAGCGGGGCTCGGCCTCGAATTCGACGTGGTTGGAGCCACGGCGATACAACCAACCAGTTGCGGGCGGAAGACTAGGCGGGTTTGCACAATGACACCAGCCTTTGGTGATGGTTCTGCAACGGTGGCATGACCAATGGGGCGTCCGGCCGGTGAGCTGGGTGAGCCCGGTGGAAACCGCCCCCACGGCATCCCGTAGGACCCGCATGAACAAGGAGTTCGTCGTCCACCAGAAACCCTGGCCAGGGGTGGGGAGTCATCGATGGCGACCTCTGGCCCAAGTCGGGCTGCTCGGCGTCTGGGGCGTCCTGGTCGGCGGCTGCGCGGCGCCCCCGAAGACGAGTTCGCGCGCGTTGTCGCCGGCGCCCGCCGCCCCGGCGGCAGCCCCCGCGGCCGCGAGCGCGGGCGGGGCAACCGAGCTCGTGGCGGCGCCGCCCGACTTCGAGCTCCTTTCCCTGGATGGCGACTCGGTGCGCCTCGGAGATCACCTGGGGCGGGACGTTGTCCTCATCGATTTCTGGGCGACCTTCTGCACGCCGTGCCTGACGAGCATGCCCCATCTCGAAGCGCTGTTCCGCAAGTATCGGGACGAGGGCTTCGTCGTGCTCGGGATCAGCATCGACGGTCCCGATTCCGTCGCGCAGGTGCGCACCGACGTGGCGCGTCTCGGGATCAGCTTCCCCATCCTGCTCGACCAGGAGACGCGTGTCGTCGGGCTCTACAACCCGCGTACCAGCGCACCGTACAGCGTTCTCATCGGTCGTGACGGACGAGTGCTGAGTCAGAAGGAGGGGTACTCGACGGGCGACGCGGGGACCCTCGAAGCCGAGGTGCGCGCGGCGCTCGAGCAGTAGCGTCCGACGCGCGTGGCGGCAGTCACCGCGACGGGGAGGTGAGCTCAAGGCGCGCCGAACCGCGGCATCCGCCCGCCCTATCGGTGTCTCCTCCGCCGCGCGCTGACCGCGACGAGACCGAGTGCTGCCCACACCGCCAGCGGGTTCACGGGGTCGCGCCGACCCGCGTTGCGGCAACTGCAGCCCCCGGATCCCTCGCTCGCCCTCCCCGTGGTGGCCGCCGTGGGGGCCCCAGAGGCGGCGGGGACGCCGCCTGTCGGGGCCGCGCCACCAGTGGCGAGACCGCCGCCGGTGCCTGGAAATCCACCGGTGCCCGCGCCGCCGGTGCTCGGACCATTGCCGGTACCGCCTGTCGGACCGAAGCCACCCGTCGGGGCGACACCCCCGGTTCCGGAGGAGCTGCCGCCCGCGGGCGCAACGCCACCGGTGGGGGTGCCACCGCCGGTCGGCAGGGTGCCCCCAGTTGCCGGCGACCCGCCCGTGAGCGAGGTCCCGCCACTGCTCGAGCCGCCACTCCCGGTGCTCGCTCCCGCGCTCCCGCCTGCTCCGCCTGCTCCTCCGGCGTCGCCGATGCCGGTCTCGGCGTCGAAGGCCTCTCCGTCGAAGGGCACGACGATGATCTTGCTTCCGTGGTTGGAGTTGGCCGGGATCTGGTCGTTCTTGTCGACGTCACTGACGGCGAACATCACGTGCGTGATGTGGCCATTCTCCATCACCACGCCGGGCCGCTCCATCTTGTACCAGCGGTTGAGCGTGGACTCGCCCGCGTAGCCGAAAAGCTGCTCGGGGAGGCGCGGGTCGTAGGCGAGGCCTCGGTCTGTCCAGTCGTGGATGCCGTCGGGCGAGGTGAGGTGATAGGCGACGCGGTCGTTTGGGTAGTTGTAGACGACGTGATACTGGCCTCCGCTGTACCAGATCACGGGATCCTCCGCCCAAACGTAGGTGTCCTCCACCGATCCGGGCCCGACGGGGCTGAGGTGCCTCTGCCGATTGGGGAAGATGCTGGCGAGATTTCCGGGAACGGCTTCGTCGGCGGGATAGGTGTTGGTCGGTTGCTGCACCAGGTACGGACCCAGGAGCCCGGACGTGCTGATCGCGATGATCCCGTGACGCTGCACGATCTGGAAGTTGCCGTCGTGGCGCATGACGAGGCTGACGTTGGACTCGAGGTTCTGCTCGCCCGGGAACGGGATGTTGACCGGGACACCGTTCGTGTCGATGGTGATGCGGCCCCGGTTCTCCCAGGGCCCATCTAGCGAGTTCGAAGTGAAAATGGTGAACGGGACGACCTCGCTGACGATCAGGGCGTAGGTGCCGTCCGGGAGCTCGGTGGCTGAGACGTTGTGCCCGCGATGCGGGTAGTCCTGGTTGGGGCCGTTGTCGTAGGCGTAGCCTTGGAGCTCGTACGGCCCGAGGACGCCGCTGGTGCTGGTGGCGTGGAACGCGTCGGAGCTCCACCAGCCGGGACTGAATCCAATGCTGCTCGACCAGAAGCTCCCGAAGAGGTGATAGGTGCCATCTTCGGCCCGGATGATGTCTCCATCCCAGAAGTAGTACTCCGGGGGTACACCCGCGCCGCGGACGCTCTCGATTCCGTTGCACAGGTCGCGCGGCAGCACCTCCGAGACGCCCCAGGTGTCCGAGCTCAGCGGGGAGCAGCTGACCGGGATCGGCTGGAAGTAGTCGATGAACGTCCTGGTCCCGACCTGGGCGCTGGCGATCTCGCAGTGACCGAGGTGTGCGGCGACGAGGGCGACTGTCAGACCCCAACGTGCGGCGGAGGGGGGGGGAAGCAGAAACGGTCTCGGTGGTTGCATCGGGATGCGCCGTGGGATGGGTGGCGGGGGTTGGGTATTCGCCTCCTGGTTACTGTCGCGAACGGCGCAGAATTGTTACGACAGAATGCGATTCGGCAGCGGCGCTTGCGTCGCGCCTCGCCAGTGACTCGCACCGCACGACGGAATTGGCGGGCGATCCGGGCCCTACGCCTGACGAGGGACCGGATTGCCCGACGCTGACGCCGACCAGCGCTCGCGAACTGCCAGTGCCTGCTCCCGTCTGCTCGTCGATTTCAGAACTGCGTCGCCAGGTCTAGCCTTCCGCCCTCGAACGGAGGGAAGACGCGGCAGACCCCGGAGACGCAGCGCAGAGTCCCGCGCTGCTGCCCCGCGAAGAGTCCAACGTGGGTGCGGGCACTGAAGTGGTACAGGAGTTGGGCGTTGAGGTACGTGGGTGGGGTCTGCGGGTTGGTGTCGTACTCGACGCCGAGCGCAACCATGAGTCGATTTCGCCAGTCCACCCCGGTCAGGTGCTGGCCCTCGAGCCACGGCTCCTCGGGTCCACCGAGGGTCTGGTGGCGACGGCGGTGCCAGCCTTGGAGCTGCGCTGACACTGGGCCTACCAGCGCATACCCCAGGTCGTAGCGGAGGTACGCCTCGCGGTAGAACACCGTGGTGGTGCCGCGGGTGCAGGCTATCGGACCGCCGGAGCGCGCGTCCGAGCAGGTACCCAGCACCTCCAGGGAGCGCGCGGTGTCGTCCAGGCGAGCGCCGATCGTCACCTGGAGGTGTGAGAGTCGCTCGCCGGTGGCGAGATCGAAGCCCGTGGCCGTATCCCAGACACGGTTCTCGTGGTCGCGGCGAATGGCACAGCGTTCGTTGGACACGCTCTCGGCCCAGGTGTGGTACCGCCCGAGCCACCAGAAGAGGCTCGCGGCGGGGGTCGCGTGCCAGTCCCCCTTCAGGCGCCCACCGGTCGCGCAGGTGTTGAATCCCTCGAACTCGGTGTCGACCCAGAAGGCGTTGGTGGTGGGCACCGCGTTGTACTGAACGAGGGAGAATTCCCGCGCCCGGCTCAACTTCACGTTGGCGGACAGCGGAAAGAAGCGCCGGTAGTGCTTGCCCTCGAAGAGCAGGCTCGCGTGGCGAGAAACGAAGCTGGCGCTCGAGTAGAGCGCGTAGCCCGGGGGAATGGTGGCCAGGGCGCCGTCGAGATCCTGGACGGCACCCTCGAGGTAGGCCGCTCCGTGCTCGCCGAGGCGCGGGATGTCGAGCGACTGGCTGGCGGTCAGAACGTGGCTGGCGCGCACCGAGTCGGTGCCCAGGGGGGTGAAGGCGAGGTCGCTGGGGTCGGCGTCGCTTCTGATGAGCGCGCTGGCCTGGGTTCCGAGGCGCGCACCGTCGAGTCCGATCTCGACTTGTCCTGCCACGATTCGGTCGGGGGCGTAGGTGCAGGTCACGTGGCGCGCGCAGGAGTCGCGTGCGGGGACGAAGTCAGTTGCGACGGCGCGCGGCATCCCGGCTTCGGTAATCAGGGCGGGACCGCGCAGTGAGCGGCGGTTCACCCCGAGGAAGCGGCCGCTCGCCTCGTCGAGACGTAGCGGGTTCAGCGTACCCGCGAGGGTGGTCAGTCGAGCCTGGACGGGACCGCCTCGCACCCGCTGGGTCCAGCGCGCGCCGCGGATCGTGGTGTCGCTGGCCAGCTCGTCCAGCTTGCGGACGCTGAGCACGAAGCCGCGCCCGAGCTGGGCCGAGAAGTCGCCGAAAGTGAGCTCGACGTCACGGGTCGTGTAGCCCAGCGCGTACTTGGCGGGGTAGGTCCAGTTGAGATACCGATTGCTGAGCTCGGTTCCCGCCTCGGCGACCTTGGCTCGGAAGAACTGGGGAGCGTCGTCGGACTGCGTGCCACCGGGCCGCTCCTGGGTCAGGTCGAGCGCGATCTGGGTGGGATCGGGGGACGTGTAGAACAGCACGCTGTCCAACCGCAGGGCGAGGTGCCAGCGACGCCAATGGCCCCGCACGTGGAGACGGTTGTGCCACGCGCCCCAGTCGTCGTTTGCCCGGGTGCCGACGTCGCCCGGGGCGTCGTCACGATTGTTGGCGTGGTAGTTCAGGGTGCTCGTCTCGGTGACGTCGAGTGTCACTGGGTCAGCGGCGATCGGGCCGGCGTTCCACGCCCACGCGGGTGAGCATGCCATCACGGCGCCCAGGCTGATTCGCCACCGACGCATGGGCTAGCGTCCACGACTCGCCAGCTCGCGCTCGACGGTGGGCCAGATCACCGCCGCCTGGTCCCCGATGAAAGTCTCGCGGATGGTCATCGTCCGGGCGTCCACCAGGAGATTCAGCGGGGCTACGTCCGCCGGGACGAAGCGCCCCATCAGGAAGTCTGGGTCCAGGGCCATCGGGAACGGAGTCTCGAACTGTCGGGTCCACACTGCCAGGTCGGAAGTGGTGGCCGGTTGCTCGTCGCCGTCCTGGTACAATAGTGCCAGGATGACCAACCCGCGCGGGCCGAACTCGCGATGGCGGTCCGGCAGATCGGCATGTTCGAGGCGGCACGACTGGCACCACACGGCAGTCGTATTGAGGAGCAAGAGCTCGGGGCCGGATGGGTCGTCCGGCTGGTGGAAGTCGGCGAAGGCGATCGTCTCGAGGGCCGCGGGGGCGTGGTCCGCGGCGACGGGGTTGCGCCAGCCCGTGAAGGCGAGATTCTCCACGGTATCGCCCCTCTCGGTTCCGTAGGGGCCCCCTGGGTAGCCGGACGGCTGAGTCCCTGATCCCACCAGGAGCTCCGGAGGGATCTCGGGCTGGTTCGTCCCGCATCCCACCGTGAGCAGGAACCCGAGCACGCCGCACCCTGATGGCCGAATGGTCATGGATGCTCGAGGGTACGGCGGTCGTGGTCCGTGGTTTCGTGGGTGGCTGGGAGGAGGGCGATGGTCGTCGAGGGGCCGCGCGGTCGCCCAGCGCCGTCACGGTGGTTGGACTCGATGCGGGATGCCCAGTTCAGGAGAGTCCGTGCTCCTGCAGCTTGTAGTAGAGCGAGCGCCGACTGATGCCGAGCATCCTGGCGGCCACGTTCCGGTTCCCGTTGGCCTTGCGGAGGGCTTTCTCGACCGCGCGGCGCTCGGCTTTGTGCAGCACGCTGGCGAGGTCGAAGATGCTGCTTTCGGGCGAGAGCAATGGCGCGCTGGTGTCATCCGCGGCGAGGAAACGCAGCCCCCCTTCCTGGCGACTCAGCTCCCGCCGAACGTCCGCGGCGGTGAGGCGGGGAGCTTCCGCCATCACCACCAGGCGTTCGATGAGGTTCTGCAGTTCGCGCACGTTGCCGGGCCAGGGATGCCGACGCAGTTCCTCCAGTGCGTCGACGTCGAGGGTGACGGGATTGCGATCGTTGGCCGCGCTCGTCGTGGCGCAGAAGTGCAGCGCCAGCTGTTCGATGTCCGCGTCGCGAGCGCGCAGGGGCGGCACCGTGAGGGAGACGACGTTCAGCCGATAGAACAGGTCCTGCCGAAACGAGCCGCTGCGCACCAGCGCTTCGAGATCCTGATGGGTCGCGGCGACGAACCGCACGTCGGCGCTCAGCGTCCGGGTGCCCCCCAGGCGCTCGTACTCGCGGTCCTGGAGGATGCGCAGCAGCTTGACCTGGATGGCGGGTGTGATGTCTCCGATCTCGTCGAGGAACAGCGTACCCCCCATGGCTAGTTCCACCCGTCCGGGTTTGCGGGCGGTGGCGCCCGTGAAGGCGCCCTTCTCGTACCCGAAGAGCTCGCTTTCCAGCAGGTTGTCGGGCAGGGCACCGCAGTGCACCTTCACGAAGGGGCCGCTCGCGCGGGGACTCAGCTCATGCACCTGGCGCGCGACCAGTTCCTTGCCAACGCCACTCTCGCCGCGCACCAGCACCGTGGCGACGCCCTGAGCGGCCTTCTGAATCCGCGACAACAGGTCGCGCATGGGGGGCGAGTTGCCGATCGCCGTGCTCGACGCGACCACCGTCGGTGGCGGTCGTTCGGCCTGTAGTTCGCTCTGCTGCAGCGCCTTGCCGATCACGTAAGCCACCTCGTCTTGGTCCGGCGGGCGCGAGAGGAAGTCGGCGGCACCGGCGCGCACGGCGGCGACTCCCAGGGAGGGCTCGTCGCTGAGGGCGACGACAGGCACGTCGGGGGCGACGGACAGGAATGGCCGCAGCGCGGCTGCGGGGTCAATGTCTCCGCCCATACCCACCACGATCAGATCCGCGGGTGCGAAATCGAGCTCGCTCAGCGCTTCCTCGGTGGTGGTGACGACGCGCGCGATCGTCTTGCGTTCCCGGAGGATGTTCCCGAGCGCGCGAGCCGTCGGCGCGTCCGGTTCGATGAGCAGCACGGTAGCGGCCATGGGAAGGACAGGTGAAATCTCGAACGGATGCAGGCCGAGCGCAACGGGCAACCGCGGCGTTCAGAACCCGCCAGGATCTGCTATCCTCGCACGGTCGTACTCATGTCGGAAGATGATCGGACTCACAACGGCTCCGGGGAGCGACTCCCAGACGCTGCTTCGGCCAGCGCCGCGGAGGATCTCTCGTCGGCGCTGGACCTTGCGCTCGCCGAGGAGGCCGCTCCACCTGCTGCCGAAGTGGTGCCCGCTCCTGGTACCGAGGAGCGCGAAGATCGGGCCCCGGGGGGCGCCGAGGCGCACCCTCACGACGGTGATGGTCCAGAGGACGGGAGCGGCGGTGTCCGGGAAGCGCCCTCGGATGCGTCTCCGAGCTCCGCCGCGGCCTCGTTCGATGGGGAAGTGGCTCCAGACTCGAGCGCCACGGCGCCAGGTTTCGACGGGGCTCTCACCGCGGAGGTGCTCGCGGCGGACTTCGATGGCGAAGAAAGCCAGCCCGTCGCGTCTCACGACGACGAGGACTCGGTGGAGTCCGAGGCGTCCGCCCCAGCGGGTGACCCGGATGACGCTGCGGTGCCGGGTGGGGCGGACGTTGGGGCTCTTCAGCCGGACCCGGCACTAGTCGGAATGGAGGACGCGGAGCCGGAGCCGGGGGCGGACGCTGCGGACGGCGAGGCCAGCACCACGGACTCGAGCTCGAGCCCGGATGCCGCCAGCGCGGAGGCGCAACCTGGTTTGGCTACGGACCAGTCCGACGCGAACGGCGCGGACGGGGCGCCATCGCTGACGCGAACCCTATCGGGGGAGCTCGACGCCGGCTGGCTGTCGGAGTCGGCTTCTACCCCCGTCGCGGGAGCCACCGCGCGGCTGGCGCGGGTCGGGGTCGGGATTGGACGGACGCTGCCGCGCGTGGGGATGGGACTTCCTCGTCCAGCGAAGGCGCCCAAACCGCCTCCGCCTCGCAGCAGCGCGGAGCACGCTGTCGACCTGCCCCTGGTCGAGTCGCGGCGACCCGAGCCGGTGGGTGCCGAAAGCGTGGACGAGGCCGTCGCGCGTCTCGAGGGCACCAACCGTGCAGCGAGCGAGGCGCTGAGCGAGCTGCTCCGCGCGGTGGACCTTGCTCGACAGGCTGCCGAACAGAGCACGAACGCGACTGATGTCGTGGTTGGATTGCTGCGCGGCGAGCGGCACACGCGTCTGGTCGAGGCGGCGCGGCGGGTGCACACCGAGAACGAGGTCGCGGTGCTGATCGAGGAGCGAGATCGGCTGCGTCGTGAGCTCGCCGCGGTGCGAGAGGGAGGCCCGGATCGCACCCAGCTCGTCGAGCAGATCCGCATCATCGAGGAGCGCCATGCGATGGAGCTCGTGCGGCGCCAGGAAGTGCTCGAGTCGGAGCACGAGCAACTGCGGGTGCAGAGCGAGGACCGCCGACGGCTCAACGACGAGCTCGATGCGCTCCACCGGGATCTGGAGCAGAAGGTGGGGCAGGTCGTCGAGCTGGAGAGCCGCTTGGCCGCCGTCGATACCGAGCGGCAAGCGCTGGCGGAGCAGCTCGAAGCGCGCGAGCAGGAGCTGGCTGCCTTGCGCCAGCAGTGCGATTCGTCTCGCGAGGTCGAACAGCGTTTGCAGGTTGAAGCGGAGGCCACCCGGCGAGCTACTCAGGTCAACGTCACGGAGCAGAAGCGCTTGCGTGAAGAGCTGGAGGAGCAGCGACGGGCGAGTCGCGAAGCGGAGCAGGAAGCGTATCGGCTGCGAGAACAGCTGGCCGCGGTCGGTTCGGGGGAGGGGGATCGTGCCACGCTCGTCGCCGAGCGCGATGCGCTGCTCGTGGAACGCGCAGCGTGGGGGGAGGCACGCGCCGAGCTCGAGGCGGAACTTGCCAGTGAACGGCGTGCGCTGGAGACGGCGCTCGTGGATCGGGAGTTCGTCGACGCGGAGATGGCGGAGTGGCAAGTCAAGGCCGAAGACGAGGCGAGGCAACGCGGCGGGCTGGAAGCAGAAGTTGCGGAGTTGCGGCAGACTCAGGAGATGCTGGAAGCGAAGATCTCCGAGCTGCACGCCTCGCGAGACGCGCTCGAGGCGGAGTTCGGTGAGCTGCGCGAGAGCGGAATGGATCCGGAGGAACTCGCGGCCCGCTCCTCGATGATTCGGGGCCTGGCATTGCCCGGTGACGAAGCGACGCGAGATGAACTGGTCGAGCGGTTGCTCTTCGCCAAGCAACAGATCGACACGCTGCTTCAGGAACGCGCGCAAGCGCGCCTCAAGCTGCGTCAGCTGGAGGCCCAGGCCAAGCGGAGCTGATGGTAGCCCACGCCCGGTGCCGAGGCTGGGGTCTTGGCGGCGGTGGCGGAGCGCACGGCGTTGGCGCGCGATCCTTCGACGATTCGGTGCACTTCGGATATGACTGCCGCCGCCCCCGATGAGTCGTCTGCCCGCTGTCTGCCCGCATCGCCCGCCCTGTCCGGGTTGTCCGCGCTATGGTGACGAACGTCTCGACGCGGCTGCTCTGGCCACTCTGACCGCGTTCTGCGAGCGAGCGCAGCTATCGCCGCCCGCGGTCGAGCTGGGGTCTGCTGGTGGCTATCGCCACCGAGTCCGACTCGCGGTGCGGGGTCGGGTCGGGTCGCCGAAGGTCGGGATCTTCGCGCAGGGAACCCACGATTTGGTCGACCTTCCGAGCTGTCCCCTCCATCACCCTCTGATCAATCGCGTGGTGGAGACGCTCAAGGTGAGCATGTCACGCACGCGGACCCCCACCTATTCGGAGTCGGCGCAGGCTGGTCTGGTTCGTTACCTTCAGGTCGTCGTCGAGCGCGCTTCACAGCGCGCGCAGGTCACCATCGTGGTCAACGCCCTAACGGCCGAGCCCATCGGTTTTCTGCTCGAGGTCCTGCAAGATGCTCTGGGCTCCGATCTGCACAGCCTGTACGTCAACGGGAACACCGCACCGGGCAATGCGATCCTGGGCCCCAGCTGGCATCACGTGACGGGGCCGGAGTGCGTCGAGGAGCGGATCGGGGGCGCGCGCGTGTTTTATCCGCCCGGGGCGTTCGGTCAGAGTCACCTGTCCCTGGCCGACCGCGCAGTGTCTGCGATCCACGCTCTCGCCGCGCGACCTCGGCGACTGGTCGAGCTGTACGCGGGGGTGGGGTCGATCGGGCTCGGGCTCGTCGATCGCTGCGATGAAGTCGTGTTCAACGAGATGGGGGCCGGATCGCTGCGGGGGCTCGAACTCGGTGTCGCAGCGCTCGGCACCGAAATCTCGAAGCGTGTCGGAGTTCACGGAGGTCCCGCCGGTGCGGCGGCTGGGACTGTCCGCGCCGGGGACACCGTGATCGTCGACCCGCCGCGGAAGGGGCTGGACCGAGAGCTGTGCGTGCGACTCGCGGAAGTGCGCGCCCGGCGCGTTCTGTACCTCAGCTGCCATCTGCCGAGTCTGATGCGGGATGCGGAGGTCCTCCTGGCCGCCGGCTATCGACTCACCGCTTGCCGGGCGTACGGGTTCCTTCCCTTCACGACTCATATCGAGACTTTGGCTTGCTTCGAATGAGGGGAAGCCGAGGCGTGCCGATGGCTGCCGGCACGCCCCGGAGCGTTCTCATCCCGGGATGCCGTTGGCTCGGAGGCTGGTAACGGAGACGCCTCCGGCCGTGCGCGCGGCGACGCGCAGCTGGGCGTGGTCGCTGGCTGGACGCCAGAGGACTTCGCGCTGATCTCCTTCGAGCTCGCCTTCGGGTTCCCAGCGGAGCGTCATCGCTCTCTCCCCGCCGCAGAGGGTAACCGCGATCCCCTGGGGGACCCGGCGCGCGTGCAGGCGGATCTCGGGAGGGTCGAAGAGGGGGAGGTCCTGGGAGCGGCGCGCGCGACGCGGGGCGGTGTTCTGCCAGTGGTCCGGGGCTTCCCGAGTCGGCGCGAGCAAGGTTTGTGGCCCGGGGAGCGGATCGGCCACGCCGTCGGTTCCGCCGCTCGCGGGCAGCATGTCGGCGATGAAGCCTCCCAGACCGACCCCGCCGCCGTCAGCCCCTCCGGCGCCACCCGCATCGCCACCGGCACCGCCCCGACTGGCACCTGCGGTACCGTCGCCGGCGCCACCCTCTCCGCCAGCACCGCCGGGCACGAGGCCACCGCTTCCGGGCAACGCGTCATCGACCCAGCCGCCCGTGCCCCCGGAGGGAGGTACCATGTCGGCAATGAAGCCTCCGGTGTTGGGGAGAGGGTCGTTGACCCAGCCCCCCATGCCGCCGGTTGGGGGCAACATGTCGGCCACGAATCCTCCGGTGCCGCCACTGGTGGCACCCCCGCGTCCACCGGTACTGCTTCCACCGCTGGTGGGCAGAGGATCGGCGACCCAGCCGCCCATTCCGCCCCACGGGGGAAGTGCGTCGTACACCATACCCCCAACTCCAGCCGTGCTCCCGGTGCCCACCTGACCCCCAGTGGCGGTGTTTCTGTCACGGTCGCCCGTAGTACTGCCGCCGCACGCCTGGGTGCTGAGCGCGACGACGCCAGCCAGCGCGGCCCCCTGCAACGCCTCGCGCCAGACCCGCGGCGCTCGGGGGGGGCGAGCTTGTCCCGCTACGAATGCGTTCATCTCGTCCAGTAGCTCGTCGAGCCGCTGGTGCCAGAGTCGATCGTGGGCGAGCACGCGTAGGCCGAGCCGGGCTGTCTTGCGCTCGATCAGGTCCCGCGCCTGCAGATCGACCGTGTCTGCTAGCAGCACGGCCTCATCGAGGAAGTCGGCGGTATCGAGGGTGATCTGTCGCATCAGCTCGGCGGCCCGCTCGAGCAGGCGCTGCGCCTGGGGCGAGCTCACGTCGTAGAAGGTGCGCAGCACCTGCGCGATGTAGCCGAGTCCCATGCACCGGTTGGCGACGCCCGCGGGCATGAAGTTGCGGCTATCGAAGGCGGCCGCCGTGATCCGGTACAGGAGCTCGGCTCGGTCGTTCTCGATGCGGTAGTCCCAGCCGAGGTAGCTTCCCCCGAGAGTGCCTCTCGCCTTGGCGCGTTCGTAGAGCGGGGTCTTGTGATAGGGCTCGGCGCGGCAGAAATTCATCGGCTGCGCCGCGTGCTCCCGGATGAAGGCGATGTTCTCGCGCACGTCGTCGAGGGTCACGTCCGGCTCGAAGACGAGCAGGTTGTAGCAGCCGAAGATGCCCGATCGATGCATCGCGCGCAGCGCGCGCCGCAGCTGGGGTGTCTTCGTCCGTCGATTGAGGTCGTCCTGTCCGTGCTGCGAAGCGTTCTCGATGCCCACGTAGAGTCGAAAGACACCCAGTTGCCGGAGCTCGCGGCACAGCTCGTCGGTCACGGTCTCTGGGCGGCATTTGCCGACGAGCCCCACCCGACCTACCCCGCGCGCATCCAGCTCCCGGCGGATCGAGCGGACCCTTTCGAGCGTGTCGGCCGGACGGGGGAGCAGGAAGGTGTCGTCGTGAAAGCACACGATGCATGGGCCGCCGGCGGCGCGCCACAGGATGGCGATCTCGTCGGCGATGCTGGCCGGGGAGCGCAGGCGCAGCTTGCGTCCTCCGCCGTGGCGCTGGGCGTCACGGTAGTAGGTGGTGATGGCGCAGAACGCGCAGGCACCCCAGCAGCCGCGGCTGCCCCAGACAGGGAAGAAGGGAATTCCCAGGTGCAGATTCGGGGCGCGGTAGCGCAGGGCGAAGGGCAGGGAGTCCAGGTCTGCGCAAAGGGGGCGCGGACCAGTGCGGCACACCCCCTCGCTGGTGCGCACGAGCAACCCGGCCACTTCGGTCAGCGGTGTGCCCCCGTCGAGCGCTGCGGCGAGCTCGGCGGTGCTGTGCTCACCTTCGTGCAGCACGATCGAGTCGAAGGCTGGGTGGTGCGCCAGGACTTCGTCTCCCGCGAGGGTGGCGTACTGGCCCCCCGCCGTGACATGTCCCGCGTACCCGGCGCCTCGCAGCGCGCCAGCGAGGCGCACGAAGTCGGCCGAGCGGTGCTGGAACTGCATCCCGAGCCCGACGAGCCCCGGCTTCTGGCGAGAGATGCGTTCCACGACACCCGGCAGCTCATCGAGCTCGTTGTACGGAAGGACCTGCACGTGGTGCCCTTTCCGGATCAGCGCTGCCCCCACCATCGCGAGGCCCAGATTCTCTTCAACGTCCGATCCCACCAGGGTTACCCTCATCTCGCACCTCCGCCTGTTGCGCGGATCGTACCATCGGCCGGACTGCCGAACCACCGGAGGGATCGGCGGGATTCGGGAACTGTCGAGCTGAATGCCGGACGGGTGCGAACGACGGACCTGACTACTCGATCGCCAGGCTCCGCTTCGCGCGCCCCAGCGCCCTTGCCGCTTCGACGACCGGGCGTGGTGACTCTGAACCGAGACTATTTACTCAGAACAGGACGCCGACGTACCAGCGGAAAATCTGGGCGGCCTTGGTATCGCCGGCGTTGCCGCTGTTCAAGGCTCGCTGAAGATCGGCTTTCTCGCGCTCCTGGTAGCCCAGTCCGCCCAGCGGGAACAGCACGCCGTACTCGAGCTGGGTATAGAAGCCGCCGGTCTTGCCCGGCACGTCGTTGAGCGCGCCGTCCTTCGCCTGGAAGTAGACCTTGCCGTTGAGCTCGATGCCGAGGTCGCGCTTGTGGCCCGGGGTCTGCAGGAAGCTCGACGCGCGCGTCCAGATCGCCGCGAACCCGCCGCCCAGGCGTTGCCCATCTGGCGTACGCATGAAGTCGTACTGGACTCCGGGACGGAAGTAGTAGGTGCCCTGCACCCGCGAGAGCAGATTGCGGTGCAGGATGAGGTCGACCTTGTAGTTTGGGTGGAAAGCGAACGTGCTCCACGTGTCGTCCCCCACCTGATCCTGGAGGCCAGTGCCGGGGACGAGCCCGCCCCCCCCGGGGAGTGTGTCCTCGCTGGCGTCGGGATCGCCCGAGGCCCAGCCCCACTTGAAGTCCAGCTTCAGCTTCTCCTCGATGGCCCGAAACTCCGTCTCGGTCGCCACACCCCACATGCGGAACCTCGAATCTTCGAGCTCCGAGAGGATGGTGCCGTCCTGCGCCTCGAGGTTGTCGGCGCGGCCCTGGACCGTGACCGCTTCCGCCTCGAAGCGGAAGGTCTTGTAGAGCACCTGCAGCCACAGGTCTGGGACGAAAATGCGGGCCCCGCGGCGCACGAGCGCCGAGGTGTTGTTGATCTGAACGAGGTCGTTGGCGGTGGCGTTGGGCACGTTGGCCCCATCCGTGGCGGAGCCCGTCGCGTCGTTGGCCAGCGTCTGCTTGCGCAAGAGCAAGTACGCGCCACCGTTCAGCACCAGCTTGCCCTGGGCCAAGCGCTGCTGCATCAGGTCGGGGTTCTGCCGACGCGCGACCGATAGCATCCACTGGCGCACGTCGTCGCGCTGGGCGAGGTCGTAGGCGGGGCGCTGGGGGTCGGTCGGATCGGTGTAGACCGCGCCGGAATGCGGGAAGTCCCAGGCCGCCGCCAGGTACAGATCCAGCGACTTCATCCCCGTGACGACCATCAGCCGGTCGACGGTGGTCTGGTAGTCGTCGTCGTATCCGTCGCCGGAGTTGGCCAGGATGCCGAGTCCCCAGTGCGAAGGCATGCGGCCGAAGCGCAGCTCGCCAAGAGGCGTCTGGTATTCACCCCAGACCCGCTTCACCTCGATGCTGTCCTGGGTGCTATTGACGCCCGAGCGCGGTGGCTCCTGGGTGACGTCGTAGAGGCTGATCGGATTGTAGCCGTTGCGTGCGACCGTCTCGTAGCCACCGTCCGCGTCCGGCTGGATGGCGTACCCTGTCGGTGTGGAACCCATGACGACATTGTCGAGCATGTCGATCTGGGTGAGCACGCGCAGGTTGTCCGAGATATGGAGCTCGGGGTTGATGCGGAAGCGCATGTTCGCGCCAACCTGCATCTGGTTGCGGCAACGGTACAGTCCGTCGGCGGGATCCGTGCTCTTGCCGAGCTTCGCTTCCTTGGCGGTGCAGAGCTTGGGGCCGTAGTCACCGATCGCCTGCGTACCTGGGTCCTGGATCCCTCGGTAGCGGTGGTCGAGCGGCAGGGGCCAGAGCTGGTCATTGGGTTGATTGATGCGGCCGATGCCGAACTTGTGGAACAGCTCGGCGCGAACCCGGAAGTAGCCGTGCAGCTCGAAGACCGGTCGCGAGTGGGACCACCAGTCCTCAGCGAAGACCGTGTCCCCGCCTGTGGCGTTCGCTTCCTGTTGGGCGTCGGTGGGGCGTTCGGCGCCCTGTCGCACGAGAGCTGCGGCGTCGCTCCCAGGCTCAGGCAAGGGCGGCAACCCCATCGCGGACTCGGCGTCGAACGTGGACCGGGGCGGCTCGGCACTGGGAAGCTCCGCCGACGGTGGCGGGGGTTCGTCCGGTGGGCTGGCGTCGGGCGCCTCCGCGGGCGGCAGCTCCGCGTCCGGGGATGCGTCGGGATCCGCTGGCGCTGGGGCGTCAGGCGTCGCCTCTGCGTCGGGCGGCGGTGTGGCGCCCGGATCGGTGGGTCGAGGCTGGGCGAGTGCCACCGAGCTCAGCAGCACCGCGCTCGAAGCAAGCAGCGAGAAGACAGGACTTTTTCGCATGAACGCGGATCCGCTCAGAAAGACGGTGCCGGTTTTGCACGCTGCGCCAGACACTGTCAACGGCGTGACGCGACCTTCTCGGGAGTGTTGCTGCTCGGCTGTGCGGCCGGACGTGCTTCAGTCGCGATAGGCCGCCATCACGTCGGTGCGCATCTTCTCGGCCTGCTCGGGAGCCACCGGCTCGGGCGGGTTGGAACCCTGAAGACCAAACTGGGAGATCGCCTGGGCGCTCTCCGCCAACTCCTGCTGTGCGTCCCAGCCCGCGGTCGGAGGAAGCCCGAGCGCCTGCCGAAACGCCTCGCCCATCTCGATCGCGGACGTGAATCGGTGCATCGGATCCTTGGCGAGGGCGCGCGCCATCAGAACATCGAGAACCTGGGGGCTCCCGCCGACGTGGCGACTGATGGGGGCAGGGGCCTCTTCGACCTGGGCCGTGCGCACCATTACCTCGTTGCGATCGGGAGCATCGAAGGGCGTCAGGCCGCAGAGCATCTCGTAGAGAACGATGGCTGCCGAGTACAGATCCGCGCGGGCGTCGATGTCATGGCCGAGGACTTGTTCGGGGGCCATGTACGCTCCCGTGCCCGGTGCCATCCCGCCGGTGTCGCGTGCCTCGTCGGCAGGGACCCGTGCGATTCCGAAGTCGGTGACCTTGATCACTCCATCGTGGCGGACGATGAGGTTCGAGGGCTTCACGTCCCGGTGGATGATGCCCATGGCGTGGATGGCGGCGAGGGCGCCAAGAAGCTGCGAGAAGTAGTGCCACGCTCGGACGAACGGCAGGCATGGTCGCTGCTGGGAGTGACGGTCGATGACGTCGCTGAGGGGCTGGCCCTCGACGATCTCCATGGCGATGGCGAGCTGCCCGGCATCTTGCGTCAGCGCAAAGAAGTGGACGATGTTGGGGTGAGACAGGCGCGCGAGCGCGGTCGCCTCACTCAGGAAGAGCTGACGCGCTCGCGGCCGGCCCTTCAGCATGGGGTGGAGCGCTTTCAGTGCGACGGGGTGCGCTGGAGTGCCCGCCTGCGGACCGTGCGGATCATAGTAGAGCCACCCCCGGAAGACGACGCCCATCCCCCCCTCTCCGATGGGGCTTCCCACGACCACCTTGCCCCACTCGAGGTCGACGTGCGATCCCGGTCCGATGCGCGGCGCGGGTGCCGTCGACGGCTGGGGGGCACCGCAGAACGGACAAAAGCGAGCGCTGTTGTCAACGACGCTGCGGCAGGAAGGGCAGACGGCCACCCGGGAAAGCTAGTCCGCCATGGCCCCGAATACATCCCTTCGGGACTTTTGTAGGCAACCAAGGGGGCGAGGAGCGGACTTTCGGAAAGCGACCGGACTGGGCCCGGGGCCTGAATGAACCCCGTTGCGGTCCTGGTTCGGACTGTGCGAGCCTTGGTCGTTGCTCGTCAACGGGGCGTCAAACCTGCGGAGATCGTCGGGATGAAGGTGTACGTAACCACGGGGTCCTCACTGCTTTCAACGCTGGCGACGCTGGCCGTCATCGGAAGCGTCGCGCATCCAGCGACGGCGCAAGAGTCCGCTTTCGATGGAGAGTTCTCGGTCCAGCGTTTCAATCCAGCGCCTGGTCCACGCAACTTCATCACCACGCGGGGTGCACGACAGGACGGGGAGATGACCTGGAGCGGCGGGCTGATGGCGAACTACGGCTACAAGCCGTTCGTCGTGCGCAGCTGCTTCTCGGAGACCGACTGCGACGCAGACAATGCGCTGAATCCTGATGACGTGCTGGTGGTCGAGAACCTCGTCACCGCCGACTTCATGGGCAGCTTGACCGTGATTCCTGCGCTCCAAATCGGTCTTCGAGTGCCCCTCACGTGGGCGGATGGGCAAGGCATCACCGAGCTGGGCGAGCCAGATCCCGACGAGCTGTCGGCGGTCGGTCTCGGCGACATGGAGCTCGAAGGCAAGTACCGTTTCGTTGGTTCGGCGACGGATCCAGTTGCGGTGGGTGCGGCCGTGTTCGTGACCGCGCCCTTCGGTACCCTCACCGCGGAAGACAGCTACATCGGGAACGAGCTGCCGACGTTCGGACTCCGTGCGATTGGCGATCTCAGCTTCGGCGAAGCTACCGTGGGTGCCAACCTCGTAGGCGTCTGGCGCAAGACCGGTCGCGTGGGCTCTACCGAGATTGGACCCGAGTTCCGTTACAACGTCGGAGCGGGCTACCAGGTCAGCCCGCTCTTCCAGGTGATTGTCGATGGGTTCGGTGCGACGAAGTTCAGCGGGCAGGCAGGCACCAACTCGCTCGAGGCGCTGCTGGGCGCGCGCGTCACGCCCTCGTCGATTCCGATCGCGGTGACTGCGGGCCTGGGCGCGGGTGTACTGCAGGGGGTGGGCGTGCCGGCCGTGCGCGGGTTCCTCGGCTTCGCCTACATCAGCGAGCCCGTTGACAAGGACGGCGATGGGCTGCTCGACGAGCGCGACGACTGTCCGACGGTAGCCGAGGACCGCGACGGGTACCAGGACAGTGACGGTTGCCCCGAAGGCGACAACGACGACGATGGCATGGGCGACCTCGAGGACAAGTGCCCGGACGAGGCCGAGGACCTGGATGACTTCGAGGACGACGACGGGTGTCCGGAACTCGACAACGACAAGGACGGCGTACCGGACGTCGCCGACGTGTGTCCCAGCGAGGCCGAGACCAAGAACGGGTACAAGGACGAGGACGGATGTCCCGACGAGAAGGACACCGACGAGGACGGAGTTCCCGACAGTCAGGACAAGTGTATTGACGGTCCGGAGGACACCGACGGCTTCGAAGACACCGACGGGTGTCCCGACCCGGACAACGACGGCGACGGCGTGCCCGACAACGAGGACGAGTGCATCGACGAACCCGAGGACATTGACGGAGACGCCGACGAAGACGGCTGTCCCGAGGGGGAGGAAGCCGGCGCCGGACGCGATGGCGGTGCCGTCATGGACTTGGACTGAGTGGCGGAGCGCCATTCCTGGGCGCCCTTCGTCCGGCCGCTGATGGGACTGCGATTGGCCGGAAATGTCGCCGCTCCCGATTGGAACAGGCAAGCGGACCCCAAGCTCGGGCTCGGGGTTCGCGGCTGTGCCAGCTCCACCCGGGAACGAGGGCACGACGAGAAGCTCGCAAGAACTCTGCCGCAGGCCGACTGAGCGAGTCGCGACTCCTCTGGGTGGATGGGGTGGGCGGCTGTGGGACAGGGCGACCGCAAGTGCGACAAATTGCGGAGCTTTCCAGGGTTGAGGCTTGCCTGATCTGGGCGCGCCCCGCGACAATTGAAAGTTAGCGAGTCTGCTGGCCGCTCGCTGCTTCCCGATGAGATCGCCGTATCGGATCCTGCTCGTCGTTCTGATGCTGCTGGCGCCGAGTCTGGCGTCGGCAGACGGTGTTTCCAACCTGGTGACCCAGCTGGAGCGGGCCGAGGACTTTCGGGTGCGGGTGAAGGCGGCCCTCGAGCTTGGCAAGACGCGGGACCATCAGGTCCGAGAACCGCTCGAGCGGGCGCTCGAGGATCGGAGTCCGGCGGTTCGTGCTGCTGCTGCTGCCGCCCTCCGGGTCTTGGGCGACGAGCGTGCATTGCCGGCCTTGAACCAACGCAAGAACGACAAGAGCTCGGCGGTGCGCGCGCAGGTTCGGTCGACCATCATCGCCCTGGAGCGGAAGGTTGCACGTCGCGAGGAGCGCCCGGCTGTACTTGTCCAGCTGGGGGATGTCACCATCGCCGCGGCGGCGTCCAGCCAGTTGCAGCCGCGCTTCGCGAGCGAATCCAGACGTCGGCTCGAGGGGTTGCCCGGCGTCATGGTGCTGGAGGACGTCGAGGACCCCACCGCGATGTCTCGCGAACGGGGCGCGCCAGTGGTACTGGTGAGCGCCCGCCTGCAAGAGGTGGAGGCGTCGCGGGAGGGGGGGAATGTCGTGTATTCAGCGCGGGTCCAGTATGTGGTTCACGAGCTGCCCAGCAAAGCTATCGTGGGACTGGTCTCGGGAGCGGCGAGCGCACGAGCCACTTTGCAGGAATCGCGGGACCACGCCAAGGTGGCGCGGATCCATCAAGAGGTGGTGGCCGCCGCTGTCGAAATTGCGGTGCGTCGCGCCCCGCCCGCGCTTCAGGCTGCAGCTCAGTAGTGCCTGCCCAACCGGTTCATCGGTCGGACTGTTGCTGGCGACTGGACTTCCGCCTATTCAGGCTCGGTGGGACCCATTCTGTGGCTGACCCGATCACCCGCGCGGCGATAGACTGCGCCAAACCCCGGCCCGACGGACTGGAGCCGTAGCTTGAGCGATAGACGAAACCCGCGCGCCCCGCAGTCAGCCGAGCAGCGTCGTCCATCCGAGGCCAGCTCGGTCACTCCGCCAGGTGTCGTCTCTCCCGACACCCAGCGGGAGGGGCGTGAGGAGGAACGGGGCGACCAGTCGCAGTCCGGACTGCTGGGGCAGCTGATCGCCGATCGCTACGAGGTGAAGTACAAGATCGGCTCCGGCGGCATGGGTTCGGTCTACTACGCCGAGCACATCCTCATGCGAAAGCCGGTGGCGGTCAAAGTGCTGCACCCGGAGCTGACGGTCTTGCCCGAGATCGTGGCGCGGTTCGAGCGGGAAGCGATCGCGGCCGGACGCCTCAACGACGCGCACATCGTGACCGCCACGGATTTCGGACGGCTCGAGGATGGCGCGTTCTACCTGGCGCTCGAGTACATCGAGGG
The DNA here is from genome assembly GCA_050304295.1 of Polyangiaceae bacterium. Lineage (GTDB taxonomy): Bacteria > Myxococcota_A > Polyangia > Polyangiales > Polyangiaceae > JAFGBI01. Next base: position 141,385 of record JBNLDK010000061.1, on the reverse strand, counting down.
AACGGGACTGGCCGAAGTCATTGCAGATGGCCCGCTGCCCAGCCTCCGAGCGCTGAAGATCGCGCGCCAGATCCTCAAGGCTCTGGGCGCGGCGCATGCAGCAGGCATCGTACATCGCGATCTGAAGCCCGAGAACGTGATGCTGGTCAAGCGCTCCGACGAGCCCGACTTCGTCAAGGTGCTCGACTTCGGCATCGCCAAGATTGGGTTCGACGAGAAGGAAGATCTGCCTGGTGGAGCGTTGACGCGGATGGGTAGCATCTTCGGAACGCCGCAGTACATGGCCCCGGAGCAGGCGGCGGGCCAGGCGGTCGATCATCGAGCCGATCTCTACACCCTGGGCATCTTGCTCTACGAGATGCTCAGTGGTCGCGTGCCCTTCACGGCTGACTCGGTGGGGAGGGTCCTGGCCATGCACTTGACGCAGCCAGTCCCTCCGCTGCCCGATGACGTTCCCGAGCGGGTGGGTCGGTTTGTCATGGCCCTGCTCGAGAAGATGCCAGACGATCGTCTGCAATCGGCAGAGGCCGCGATCCAGCAGCTTGACCAGGCGCTGGGAGCTCTCGGGGTATCGCATCCCTCGTTTGCTTTTCTCAATCTGGAGGAGCTGGAGCTCGGGGCACCGGCCCATCCGCCGCCCGCCCGCAATCGCTCGGCCGTACCGTTTCTGGTCGGTGCGGTCCTGATGCTGATTGTGGTCGTTCCTATCGTGGCGGTGACGACGATGCGGCTTTCGAACACACCTACTGCGCGTCCTGCTGCCAGCTCGTCCCTGGGCGTCGTGGCCTCGGCACAGGAGCTCGATCCGAAGCTGGCGGCACTGCTGGCGCGTGCCGCGACCGGAAACGTGGAGGCGCTGGCCGAGCTCGAAGCGCGACCCGAGGAGCAGCGAGTGGTCGACGAATGGATGGCGCTCGCCCGCGGTCGCATGGCCACGGGCAAGCTCCCGGAAGGGATCGCGGCGTATGATCGCGCGCTGGCCGCAGATCCCGCGCTGGCTGCAGACCGCTCACTACTGGCCCAGGTGCGCGAGGCGGCCAAGTACGCGAGCGCGGGAGAGCCTGCCTTGCGGCTGGCTGCTTCCCGTCTGGGCAGTGACGGTGCCGACCTCCTGTATGACGTGTGGGTGGCGACCAAGGCCAAGACGAGGGTCACCGCGCTGGCGAAGGCGCTCGTGTACAGTGCGGAGGTCAGGTCGCGCGCTTCTCCCGCACTGGCGGTCGCTTTGAAGCTGCGGGAGGCGGAGACCTGCGAGGAGTTCGAGCGTCTGCTCGGCGAGGTCACGCTCAACGGGGACCGGCGAGTCGTGCGGATCCTCCTGCAACTTCAGGCGCGAACTGGATGCGGAAAGCGAGAGCAGGAGGACTGCTACCCGTGCCTGCGCGATGAGGAGTCCAGTGCGGCGCTGACGAACGCGCTGGCGATCGTTCGCAACAAGAGCGCCCCGACGTTCGCTCCGTAGCGAGCGTGCCGCGCGGTGGACGGTCTCCCCAATCACGATAGAATGAATGGCGTGGGAAGTGCCCGACCCGCAGTCGATTCGATGGTCCCGAATTCCCGGGCCCGATTGTGGTTGAACCGGGTCGATCGCTTGTTCGTGGGGGATCGGAGCGTCACGGCGGCGGACCGCCTGCGGATTCGCTTGATGGGCGTCGCCGCCGTCCTCAGCATGCCGTGTTGGATCTTCGTTGGCGTGGCGTGGGCTTGGAGCGGTGCGCCGCTCGCGCTCTGGGTCAACCTTGCCGCGGCGCTCGCCGCACTGTTGCTCGTGCCCGCGATGCGAGCTGGACTGGCGCCCACGGTTGCGAGTCGTGCCTACATCGCCATCGTCTTCTCGGCGCTTCTCCTCTTCGTTGTCTTCGTGCATGGGTTCGAACCGACGGTCCTGGCTTGGCAGCTGGTCTTTCCGGTGGGAGCGGTCTTCTTCCGCGGCTACCGGGCAGCCGTTTGGTGGGCGTTGCTGCTCGTTGTCGAGATCGCCGTGCTGGCGGCTGCCGACGCCGCCGGCTGGCTGCCCTCGCTGGCGACCACGTCTCTGGCGTGGATGCGGATGATCCAGGTGAGCAATCTGGCAGGAGCCTTGCTGTTGCTGATGCTGGTGGCCGGGATTCATCAGCGGGCTCAGCGTGACGCGCAGACCGAACGGCATCGTTTGCAGGAGTCGGTGTTGCGCAGCGAGCGGCTTGCCAATTTGGGGTCACTAGCGGCGAGCATTGGTCACGAGATCAACAACCCCATCGCCTACGTGATCTCGAGTCTCGAGCACGTACGTGTGGCTGTCGAGCCGTGCAGCGAGTCGGTTCGAGAGGCTCTCAGCGATGCCATGGATGGTGCCGAGCGGGTGGGGCGGATCGCTGCTCAGCTCAACTCGTTTGCCAGGGTGAACGCCGAGCCTCGGCCGATGCGGGTGGCGGATGTGGTCCACGCGGCACTCGCTCTGGCCGCGAACGAGCTCCGCCACCTCGGTCGCATCGAGCGCACCGGAGACGAGGAGGTTTGGGTGCTGGCCAGCGACGAGCTCTCGCAGGTCGTGCTCAACCTGCTGATCAACGCGGTTCAGGCGATCCGGGGTGTCGAATCGGAGCCGGGAGCGGGTTGTGTCACCATCGCCGTCTCGCGGGGAGAGGGGCGGGTGTTTCTCGACGTTCAGGACAACGGGCCTGGCATCCCGCCCGAGCTACACCAAGCGATCTTCGAGCCATTCTTCACCACCAAGGACGTTGGCGAGGGGACGGGACTCGGTCTCGCGATCAGCCGCGAGGTGATGGAGAAACTCGGCGGCTCGATCGACGCGCATCCCGTCAAACCCCACGGGACCCGGTTTCGGTTGACGTTGCCGGCGGCAGCAGCCCCCGCTGGTCAAAGCATGCGGCCATTGTCCAGCGGCAGCGAGGCTCCGTTGCGCATCCTCGTCGTCGATGACGAACCCGCTCTGCTGCGCGCCTTCAAACGGATGCTGCGCGATCACGAGGTGACCACGGCGTCGAGTGGGGCTGATGCGCTGGCCTTGCTGGAGCGCGATTCTTTCGACCTGGTCCTCTGCGACGTGATGATGCCCGGCATGAACGGCACGGAGTTACACCGCCGCGTGCCCGCGGAAGTGGCGGGGGCCTTCGTGTTCATCACCGGCGGAGCCTTCGACGGTGCTGTGGCGGAGTACCTGGAGCGGGTGGCGCAGCCGACGCTCGCCAAGCCGGTCGACCCCGACGCGCTGCTGGCGGTCATGGACGAACGCCGTCAGCACCGCGATTCGGTAGTGTCAGTTCGGGGTACCGTAGCGTAGGCCGGGACAGGATGGATCGCCGACGCAGTCATCGTCGGCGCAGTCGATCAGCGTGTCGCCGTCGTTGTCGACGCCATCGTTGCAAACCTCGTAGAGGGGGATGGCGTACTCGGCGGTGGAGCAGTTGGGGGCCATGATACAGTCGTCGTCGGAGCAGTCGACGAGGCCGTCGCTGTCGTCGTCTCGACCGTCAGCACAGTTCGTTTCCATCGGAATGCCATAGGCCGCCATCAGGCAGTTGGGGACATTTCTGCAGTCGCTGTCGGAGCAGTCGACGAGCCCATCGCCGTCGTCGTCGAGCGCATTGGCGCAGTCAGTCTCCATCGGCACCCCGTAGGCGTCGAGGAGGCAGTTGGGGGCGTCGAGGCAGTCGCTGTCGTCGCAGTCAGTGACACCGTCACCGTCGTCGTCCAATCCGTCGTCGCAGGTGGTCTCGTAGGGAATGCCGTACGCTGCCAGCATGCAGTTGGGGGCATTGCTGCAGTCGGCATCGCTGCAGTCAGTGTCGCCGTCGCCGTCATTGTCAACTGCATCGGCGCACGCAGCGTCGCAGTCCGTACCCCCACATTCGCCTTCGGGTGTCGTGGTTTCGCCGCTGCAGGATGCGGCCATCAGACCCATGGCGAGCGGCAGCGTCAGTCCCGCTTGCGTGAGCGCTGCCAAGTTGGCACCGGGCTCCAGCAGTTCGTCGAGTTTCTCCCGCAGTCCCTGCGCGTGCTTCGAGGCCATGTGCAACTTTACCATGGATGGCGCACGCCGCCCGTGTCCGCCGCTGGTTCCGGATTGCGGTGTCGAACGGGAATCTTCCGGTACGTTACGTATCTGTGCGGTCAGTCAGTGGGACAGCGAAGCGCTTGAAACCTGCGCTCACTCGAGCAGACTGTGCTCTTGGGTGGGAGGGCGCTGGCCGCCGGAGACACCGAATGATCAAGCTCTTGAAGAAGTATGGGTTCTATCCGCGGGTTGCTGTCTGGGAGCTCACGCTCAAGTGTGATTTGAACTGCCGCCATTGCGGGTCCAAGGCGGGGAAGGCGCGCGACGACGAGCTCACGCTGCCCGAGGCGCGTCGCCTGTGCCACGAGCTCGCTGAGCTGCGCTGCAAGTATCTGACCCTGAGTGGTGGGGAGCCACTGCTCAGGCGCGACTGGCCACTGATCGCAGAGACGCTGGTCGACCTTGGGGTAACGACCGGCATGATCAGCAACGGCCGTCAGTGGACCGACGATGTCGCGAAGACCGTCAAGACGATTGGGCTGGAGAGCGTTGCGTTCAGCGTGGACGGCTTCCGTGAGGCCCACGAGTACCAGCGTCGGGTTCAGGGACAGTGGAAACAGACCCTCGACGCGATCGACAACGCGGTGGGGAACGGGATCAAGACGAGCGTCGTGACGACGATCAACAACCGCAACCTCGACGAGTTGGAGGAGCTCCGCGAGTTGCTCGCCGAGCATGGGGTCCTGCGGTGGCAGGTCCAGTTCGCCACCCCGACCGGCAACATGGCGCAGAATCGCAGCCTCGTGATGGACCCGCGAGACATCATCAAGGCCGTACCGCTGATCGCGAAGATGTGTCGCGACGAGAAACGTCCCAAGGTCTATCCCGGTCACGATGTGGGCTACTACGGGGACCCTGAGGAGAACCTCCGGGATCAGAATGCAGCCATCCCGTTCTGGACCGGGTGCTCTGCGGGTTGCAGCGTCATCGGGATTGAGAGCAACGGGAATATCAAGGGCTGCCTCTCGCTGCCGAGCGCGATGAACGACGAGGATCGCTTCATTGAGGGCAACGTCCGGGAGAAGTCCCTCCGTGACATCTGGTTCGGCGAAGGGGCCTTTGCCTACAATCGCCAGTTCGATGTCGAGCAGCTGGGGGGCTTCTGCCGAACCTGCGACTACAATGACATCTGTCGTGGGGGGTGCACGTGGACATGCTTCGCCGAGCGTGGCGAGATGCTCCGCGACAACCCCTACTGCTACTGGCGCCAGCTTCACGAAGCCGAGCTGGAAGAGTCAGGCAAGGCGCGTCTCCCGGTTGTCTCGACCTGACCCCGGGTGCTGCGCGCCCTGCCACGGGACCGCACCAACCCGCTGAATTTCGGCGACTTCGTCCGGTGGTGCCCGGCCGTGCCCCGGCGGGGAGGTGACGACGCGGGCGCCGCAGTGCTAGGACTCCGTCGCCATGTCCCAGAGCAGCAGCGAGCTTCGTCGTGCATTTCTCGACTTCTTCGTCCGCCACGGTCACCAGGAGGTCCCGAGCGGTCCCCTCGTTCCGTCCAATGATCCCACGTTGATGTTCGCCAACGCGGGGATGGTGCAATTCAAGGACCTGTTCACGGGTCGCGAGCAACGGGACTACCGCCGCGCCACGAGCAGCCAGAAGTGCATCCGGATCAGCGGCAAGCACAATGATCTGGAGGTGGTCGGCCCGTCGCCTCGTCACCACACGTTCTTCGAGATGCTGGGGAATTTCAGCTTCGGTGACTACTTCAAGGAAGAGGCGATCGTCTTTGCCTGGGAGTTCTTGACGAAGGATCTCGGACTGCCGCAGGACCGACTCATCTGCACCTACTTCAAAGGAGAGGACGGGATTCCTGCCGACGAGTTCGCCCGGGACCTCTGGAAGAAGGTGACCGGGTTCACCGACGATCGCGTTCGTGGTCTCGGCAAGGAGGACAACTTCTGGGCGATGGGCGACACCGGCCCCTGTGGGCCCTGTAGCGAGATCTACTTCTGCCAAGGTCCCGATGTACGGATGGACCTCTTTGGTGAAGAGCAGACTCCCGAGGGGCACGGCTGGATGGAGATCTGGAACCTGGTCTTCATGCAGTTCGAGCGCAGCGTCGTTGATGGCGAGGCGCGAATGGAAGAGCTCCCGGCCCCCTGCGTGGATACCGGAGCGGGGCTCGAGCGTCTGGCCAGCGTGCTGCAGGAGAAGACCAGCAACTACGAGACGGATCTCTTGCGGGCCCTGATCGACAAGGCGGCCAGCGTGGCACAGAAGAACTACGGGGCATCGATGGATCCGGATGACGTCAGCATGCGCGTGATCGCCGATCACGCGCGGACGACGGCATTTCTCATCGCCGAAGGGATCATGCCCGACAAGACCGGGCGGAGCTACGTCTTGCGGCGTGTGATGCGTCGCGCCATCCGCCACGGACACCGACTCGGGATCCAGCGTCCCTTCCTGCACGAGGTGGCGCTCGAGGTGGGCGAGCGGATGGGTGCGCAGTATCCCGAGTTGCGCGAGCGCGCCGAGCTGATTGCTTCGGTCACCGAAGCGGAGGAGGTGCGGTTCCGCGACACTATCGAACGCGGCCTGGGGCTCCTGGAGGAGCACTTCTCACGACTTCAGGAGAGCGGCTCTCGGGAGCTCGATGGGCGCAGCGCGTTCACCCTGTACGACACCTACGGATTCCCGCTCGACCTGACCCAAGTGATCTGTCAGGAGCGGGGCTATCAGGTCGACGAGCCCGGGTTCGACGCGGCGATGGCGGAAGCGAGGAGTCGCTCGAAGTTCAAGGGGGTCGAGCAGGCGGTCGAAGGCGTCTATCGAGAGGCGCTGGGTATGCTGGATGCGGGGGTGGTGGTCTTCTCCGGGTACGAGCGGGAGGTGGACGAGTCACGCATCGCTGCCCTGATCCGCGATGGCGAGCTGGTCGATAGCGTGACCGCAGGGGAGCTGGTCGAGGTGGTCGTTGAACGCACCCCCTTCTACGGCGAGCAGGGCGGACAGCTCGGGGACCAGGGGAGCATCGAGACCGACACTGCCCGGGTCGCGGTCGAGGACACGAAGAAGCCGGTATCGGGGCTGGTCGTCCATCGGGGGAAGGTGACATCGGGGACGCTGTCCGTCGGCGTCTCGGCGCGCCTGGCGATCGACGTGGAACGCCGCGACGCGATCCGTCGTGCGCACTCCGCCACCCACCTGATGCACTGGGCCCTGCGGCAGGTCGTGGGCGGTCATGCTCAGCAGAAGGGATCCGTCGTGGCTCCCGATCGACTGCGCTTCGACTTCACCCAGAACACGCCGCTGACCGCCGAGCAGCTTCGCCAGATCGAGGACCTGGTCAACGAGCGCACGTTGCTGAACGTATCGGTGCGGACCGAGGAGCTGGGGATGGACGAGGCGCGTCAGCGTGGAGCCACCATGATCTTCGAGGAGAAGTACGGCGAGACGGTACGGATGTTGACGATGGCCGAGTCGGTCGAGCTCTGCGGCGGTACCCACGCACGAGCGACCGGTGACATCGGACTGTTCAAGATCCTCAGTGAGCAAGGCGTCGCCGCTGGGGTCCGGCGTATCGTGGCCACCACGGGCGCCGGATCTCTCGATCACATGCGGATCCTGGAGCAGCGCCTCGAGGCTGCGGCGCGCGCGGCCAAGGCGTCACCGCTCGACCTGACCGAGAAGCTGGAGAAGCTGGTTGCCAACGAGCGGGCGCTCGAAAAGGAGCTCGAGGAGCTGCAGCGCAAGCTGCTGACCGGTGAGGGGGGAGGCGGCCTCGAAGCCCTGCTGGGCCAGGCGCGGGAGATCGCGGGTGCAAAGGTCCTGGGTGTGCGCACGGAGGTGACGGATCGCGCCGCGCTGCGAGAGCTGGCCGAACAGCTGCGCGACCGGCTGGGCGATGCGATCGTGATGCTGGGGTCGGAGAAGGACGGCAAGGCGCAGCTCGTGGTGATGGTGTCCAAGTCACTGACCGACCGTTTCCGGGCCGGGGACTTGATCCGTCCGATCGCTGCCATCGTGGGTGGGTCCGGGGGGGGGCGCCCGGACATGGCTCAGGCGGGGGGCACCGACCCGAGCAAGCTCGACGAAGCCGTGCAGGCCCTCTACGCACAGGTGGGTGCCGACTGAGTCAGCGCTGACGCTGAGCTCGCCAATCGAGGCTTCCCCCCGCGACAGGAGCCTGATAAGCGCCAGATCGATGCCCAAGGACCTCGAACACTTCGGGAAGGGGTCGCGCGCCCTGATCGTGTTTGCGGCTGCCTGTGTGGCCATTGCCGCGCTCAAGCTGGCGGCGCCGATCGTGGTTCCTCTGCTGCTGGCGGTCTTCATCGCGGCGGGCATGAAGCCGATCATCGACTGGCTACGCCGGCACGGGGTGCCCAGCTGGTTGGCGGTGACCGTCTCCGTGCTGGGCGTGGCGGCGGCGATGTTCGGCTTTTCGATGCTCGTCGTCTCCGCCACCGGCGAGGTACGAGACGCTTGGCCTACCTATGGACGGAAGATCGCCGAGCTGAAGGTTCAGGTCGTGCAGTGGCTTTATGGCCTGGGGCTACGGCAGATGGCGATCTCGGTGGGGGCCCTGGACTTGAGGAGCGTGGGGCAGGAACTACTCGCGCAGCGGGTGGCGGGGATCACGCGCTTCTTCAGCGTGACGCTGCTCGTCGTCATCGTGACCATCTTCATGCTCGTCGAAGTGAGCAACATCGATATCAAGCTCGAGCGTGCGCGTGAGCAGCGACAAGTCGACAGTCGCGAAGCGGGGCCCAAGCTGCCACTCGTCGAGATCCAGCGCTACCTGATCGTGAAGACCGGAATTTCCGCGCTGACCGGGTTGCTGGTTGGATTGCTCACCTGGGGGTTTGGGTTGAGCGCGCCGGTGCTGTGGGGACTGCTTGCGTTCCTCCTCAACTTCGTTCCGCAGATCGGGAGCGTGATTGCAGGGATCCCCGCGGTCGCGCTGGCGGCGCTGGAGCTTGGTTTCGGCCCGGCCGCGCTCATCGCCGCGGGATACCTCGTGATCAACATGTTCCTGGGCAACGTGGTGGAGCCCCGAATCACCGGCCAGGCGCTGGGTCTTTCCCCCGTGGTCGTGCTGGTCTCGGTGTTCGCCTGGGGCTGGGTCCTGGGGCCAGTGGGCGCGCTGCTGAGCGTTCCCCTGACGGTCGCAGTGAAGATCTACTTCGCCAGCACCGATGACCTGAAGTGGGTTGCCACGCTGCTCGGTCCAGCGCGTGACCGTACTATCTTGCCATCCCGCCGCCAGCGACGCGACGGAGGCAGCGCCCCGCCCTCGTCATCACCATCGTGAACTCAGAGGCGCACGGCGTCCTCGAGCACTTGCCTGGCGTGCACCCCGGGGTCGACCTCGGCGTAGACCCGCGCAATCCGGCCATCCTGACCCACGAGAAAGGTCACCCGCTGGTACAGGCCAAGTGTGGCGGACACACCGAACCCCGCCGCCCAGCTGCCGTCGGTGTCGGCGACCAGCGGGAAGGGAAGTTCGTGCTTGGCAGCGAAGCGCTGGTGCGACTGCTGGGTGTCGCTGGAAACGCCGAAGACGCCGACCCCAGCCTGCTCGTAGCGGCTCCAGACGTCACGGAAGGCACAGGCCTCGCGGGTGCATCCAGGCGTCTGGTCCTTGGGGTAGAAGTAGACGACGTAGGTCTGCCCGTGGAGCTGGCGCAGGTGATGCACGTTGCCGTGCTGATCCACGCCGGTCACGTCGGGAACCCGGTGGCCCTCCGCGAGGAGACCCGCGGGCGGTCGTTGGCGCGTCGCACACCCGGCGGTGGTCACGGCAAGGCCGACGAGCGCTGCGGCGGTGGTCCATTTCATGCAACTGGCATGGGACGCGGGGGCGACAACCGCAAGCGGGCGGTCAGCGGCCGCGCTTGCGACGCTTGGCTGGCACGTCGGGGTGCCCCTGGGAGAGGAGCGCTCGGGCGTGGTCGCGCGCGCTGGTCGTCACCTGCTTTCCGCCGAGCATCCGCGCCAGTTCCTCGATCCTCTCCTCGGCGTCGAGTCGCGACACCCGGGTCGTGGTTCGTCCTCGCGTCGTCTGCTTCTCGACGCGGAAGTGGGCGTCGGCGCAGGCGGCGATCTGCGGCAGGTGAGTGATACACAGCACCTGGCTGCCGCGTGCAGCCTGCTGCAGGCGCTGGCCGATCGCCTCGGCGACCGCTCCGCCCACTCCGGCATCGACCTCGTCGAAGACGTAGGTGGCGACCGTGCCGGTGTCAGCGACCACCCCCTTCAGGGCGAGGAGCACTCGGGACAGCTCGCCGCCCGAAGCGACACGCGTCAGCGGGGCCAGTGGTTCGCCGGGGTTGGCCGAGAACACGAACTCGACTCGGTCGAGGCCACGGCTACCGAGCGTCTCGGGATCCAGGGGCTCGACGCGGGCCTCCAGCCGCGCTCGCGGCAGATGCAGTGCAGCCAGCTCGGCGACCAGGGCGCTCGACAGTTCTCGAGCGGCCTGAATGCGGGCGGTGTGCAGCTGGGCGGCCTGGCGACGGCAATCGTCTTCGAGTCGCGCCGCGCGCGCTGCGAGGGCAGCAAGGTGCTCGTCCGCGTGCTCGACTGTGGCCAGCTCATCTCGCATGCTGGCGAGGAGCGCATCCGCCTCGTCCAGCGACTGGTGCTTGCGCTGCAACGTGATCAGTTGGTGGAGTCGCTCTTCGTTCTGCTCGAGTTCCCCGGGATCGAGCTCCACTTCTGCCCCCAAGCGTGTTGCCAGGTGGTCCGCCTCCTCGCAGGCCGTCTGGGCAGCGGTCAAGTGCTCTACCATCGCTTCGAGGCGGGAGGACTGGGAGACGCCGCGACGGGCGCGGTCGAGCAGTCCGGCGAGGACGCCGATGATGGCTTCTTCCGACTCGTAGAGAACCTGGTGCGCATCGTTGGCGAATTGCTGCCAGCCCTGCGCGTCACGCAACAGCTCGATCCGTTGTCGCAGGCGATCGATTTCGCCTGGCTCTGGGGCGATCCGCTCCAGCTCGTCGATCTGGAAGCGGAGATAGTCGGCGCGGGCAGCGCCTTCGCTCGCCTCGGTACGGAGCCGCTCGAGGGCGCGCAGCGTGTCGCGGTACTCCGCGTAGGTGCGCCCGTAGGCAGCGACCTGGTCGTCCAATCGGGCGTAGCCGTCGAGCAGCTCGATGTGTCGCCCGACCCGGGTCAGGCCGTGATGCTCATGCTGGCTGCAGATGTCGATCAGGTGCTCGCCGACTGCTCCCAGCACTTGCACCGTGGTCAGCTCCGCTTGCACGAAGCTGCGCCCTCGGCCGCCCCGGGGAGTCGTGCGCTTGACGACGAGGCTATCGGGGGCCGCGGGGAGCCCATGCTCGGCAAGCAGGGGAGCGAGCTGGGCGCTGCGCGCGGGATCCAGGTCGAACTGCGCCTCGACCGAGCAATTGTCGGCCCCAGCACGGAGCAACTCGCTCCGCGCGCGGGCCCCGCGCAGCAACGTCAGGGCATCGACGAGAATCGACTTGCCGGCTCCGGTCTCCCCGGTCAGGACGTTCATCCCCGGCGCCAGCTCCAGCTGCACGTCCTGCAACAGGGCCAGGCCCTGGACCCTGAGGTAGCTCAGCATGGTCGGGTCATAGCAAGTTTCTCCCCGCGCGCAGCGCCCTCCCGCGCTCCTGGTGCGGGATTCCGAGACGACGGGGGCCCGTCGGCCCCCGCCACCCTCAGCGCCGACGCAGCGAGCGCGAGGCGCGTCCCGTCGGAGAACGACTCCTTCCGCACCGGGCCGACAGCGCGTGCCCCATCGGGCGGCCGAGGAGTCAGCGCTCGTGCGGTGCGCGTCGCACTTCCACGCGACCGACGAGGTGCTCCTTCACGGCCTCGATGGGAACCTCGCGGCGGTGAAAGATGCCCGCCGCCAGCGCCGACTCGACTTCAGTCCGGGCGAAAACCTCGGCGAAGTGCTCGGGTGCACCCGCCCCGCTGGACGCGATGACAGGGATGGAGACAGCGGAGCTGACGGCCGCGACGAGCTCGATGTCGAAGCCACTGTTCGTGCCGTCGCGGTCGATGCAGTTGAGGAGGATCTCGCCGGCGCCGAGCTTCTGGCACACCTGCGCGAGGGTGATGGCATCCACCGGGCGTCCCTCTCGGCCCCCCTTGATCGTGCACTCGTACCAGCAGTGCCGCTCGCCGTTGGGGCCTGGGATCTCGGTCTCGATGGTCTGCACACGGGGGGGAACCTCGGTCGCGGAGCTGACGTAGACGCGGCGGGGGTCGACGGAGATGACCACCGCCTGACTGCCGTACACCTCCGCAATCCGCTCGATCGCGCTGTCACCCGTGGCCTGCCCACGCTCCAGGTACTCCTCGACGATGGTGACGGCATCGCTACCGATCGAGATCTTGTCGGCGCCCGAACGGAAGTACTCACCGGCGACCTCGAGCGCCGAGTACCGTCGTCCGTCGCGATCGGTGTAGTCGCGGATCCCTCCGCCGATCGTGAGGGGCACGAAGACGTCGCGTGAGGTGAGCTTGAGGACCTCGATCATCGGCAGATCCTCGAGCGGGAAGTGGCGGAATCCGGTGATGTTGAGGAACGTGATCTCGTCAGCCCCCTCCTCGTAGTAGCGTCGCGCGAGCTCGACCGGCTTGCCGAGGTTGCGGACCTCACCCGACTCTCGAACGTCGTACTGGTCGCCCTTCGTCACGACCAGATCGCCGGCGTCGTTGGCCCGCACGTCCAGACAGGCGATGATGCGCTTGGCGAGCTGAGTGGGGCGGTCGCTGGTTGCCGGGGGGGGGGCAGCAGGAGCGTCGGCCAGGAAGTTCTTGAGGATGGCCAATCCCACTGAACCGCTCTTCTCCGGGTGAAACTGGGTGGCCACCAGGCGGCCACGCTGCACGGCACTGACGAACCGGCAGCCGTAGTCGGTGGTGGCCAGCACGACCGACTCGTCGCGCGGAACCACGTGATACGAGTGGACGAAGTAGAGCTTCTCGCTCCCGTCGAGGCCCGCTACCAGTGGCGACGGCTGGTGAAAGCGGACGCCATTCCAGCCGATGTGCGGCACGCTCTGCGGGATGTCGAAGCGCTGGACGGTGCCTCGCAGGACCCCCAGTCCAGCGACCCCCGGCGCCTCGTCGCTCGTCTCGAAGAGGGCCTGCAGCCCGAGGCAGATCCCGAGAAAAGGTCGGTCTTCCTGGAGGTACTGGCGCAGGGGTAACAGAAACCCACGCTGCTCGAGTCGAGCCATCATGCTGCCGAAGCTGCCGACTCCCGGAAAGACAAGGCGCTCCGCGCGCGCGATGTCGTCACCGGTCTGGGCCACCAGCACGGTCTCACCGAGTTTCTCCAGTGCGTTGATGACGCTGCGGACGTTGCCGGCGCCGTAGTCAAGGAGCGTGATCATGGGGGAGGGGGCGCCGCCGGTCGGGCGACGACGCGGCGGACCCTAGCACACTGCCGGCCGCGAGTCCGACGTCGACTCCGGGGTTGTCCCCCGACGGGACACGTGCCATCCCGCCGGCGTGACGAATGAGGCGACCCCTCGGGGGGCCCACGGGGTCGAGACAGCAGACCAGCAACCGGATCGCCGGGGGATCTGGGCGTGGGCGTTCTACGACTGGGCCAACTCGGCCTTCGCGACGACGGTGCTGGCGGGGTTCTTCCCGATCTTCTTCCGGCTGTACTGGAGCGCCGGTGCCGATCGAACCCTGCCTTCGCAGCGCCTCGGGATGGCCAACGCGGTTGCCGGTATCGTCGTGGTCCTGCTGGCTCCGCTGCTGGGCGCGATCGCGGACTCTGCGGGGCTGCGCAAGAAGCTGCTCGCCCTCTTCGCGGCGATGGGCGCCCTGGCTACCGGTGGGCTGTTTCTGGTGGGGCAGGGTCAGTGGCAGCTCGCGGTGGTGCTGTTCGTGCTGGGCAATCTCGGGTTCATGGGAGGCAACGTCTTCTATGACGCCCTGCTGGTGAACGTGGCTCGGCCGGCGCAGCGCGACCTCGTTTCCGGCTTGGGGTTCGCGGTCGGATACCTCGGTGGCGGGCTGCTGTTCGCCGTGCAGGTGGCCACCGTTCTCAGCCCGGCCACGTTCGGCTTCGTCGACGCGGCGGCCGCAACTCGAGCCGCGTTTCTGTCGGTCGCCGTCTGGTGGGCAGTGTTCTCGATCCCGCTGTTTCTGTTCGTCAGAGAGCCGGACCACCCTGGCGAGCTGCGCCACGCCCTGAGCGCCGCTCGCCGTCGACTCCGAGAGACCCTGCAGATGCTCCGCGGCCAGCAGCTCCGCGTTGTCGCAGCCTTCCTGGTTGCCTACTGGCTGTATATTGATGGGATCCACACCATCGTAAGGATGGGGCTCGATTTCGGCCTCGCTGTCGGACTCGAGCAGGGGGCCCTCATCATGGCGCTCCTGCTGGTGCAGTTCGTCGGGTTTCCAGCGGCGCTGGTCTTCGGCAAGCTCGGCGAGCGGATCGGGGCCAAGACCGGCGTCTTGATCGGGCTGGGGGCATACGTGGCGGTGACCATCGTCGCCACGTTCATTACTCGCGAGCGCCCATGGCTCTTCTTCGTGCTGGCGGGCGGGATTGGCCTGTTTCAGGGGGGCGTCCAGGCTCTCAGCCGGTCGCTGTTTACCCGCCTGATCCCCCAGCAGAAGGCGACCGAGCTCTTCGGATTCTACAACATGCTCGGGAAGTTCGCGGCCGTCCTGGGACCGCTGCTGGTCGGGCAGGTGAGCGCGATGACGGGCGAGCCGAGAATCTCGATCCTGGCTGTGCTGGCGTTTCTCGTGCCTGGCGGGCTGCTACTGCTGCGGTTGGATGTCGAGCAGGGGATCGAGCTGGCGCGCGGGATGGAGCGGGGTGACGGGACCTTGCGGGCCGGCGGTTAGCGAAGCACTTCTGGAAGCAAACCACTGGACGTTTCCATCGTGCCAGGACGACTGATGGATTTTCCAGTGACCCCAAGAGCGTGTAGTCTTCTTGGGCATGCCTTTCGTCGTTCGCTGCGACGCCTGCGGAAAGCGCCTGAACATCCCCGACAAGAGCTACGAGGGGAAGATCCGCGGGCGGGTCGTCAAAATCGGCTGCAAAGCCTGCGGCGCCGACGTCAAAGTCGATGGGACTCGACCTCGCGAGGATGTCGACCTCAGCATGCGGTCAGCAGACCCCCCCGATGCTCCTTCGGGCGGTGCCGCGAGGCCTGCACCGGCGGCGGCCTCGTCCCCGGTGGCCACGGCCGCCGAGAAGTCCTCGCCCGTGCAGCGTCCACCACCGGCGCCGGCACCGGGAAAGGCAGCGGCTCCGCCTGCCGGGAGGGGCATCGCGTCGCGTCCTGGAGCTGCCCCGAAGCCCGCTCCGCGGACCGCGGCGCGGGCGGTACAGACTGCTTCCGACGGGCGTCCGGCGGGGCCGTCGCGGGTCGGCGCGCCACTGCCAGCGCCCAAGTCCTCCCCGAACCATCCGCTGCCTCCTCATGGAGCAGCCCCCGGTTCCGCGCCAGCCGCCCAGGAACGTGAAGGGCCTGGGACCGAGCCCGCTTCGGACCGGGAGGGAGTTGGGTCGGTGTCGACCGCGCACCGGCTCGGCCGAGGTGGAGAACGCAAGAGCATCCCTCGCGCCAGCGCTCTGCCCGGTATCGGCCTTCCGAAGCTCGGCTCCTCGCGGTTTGGTCTGCCCCGACCCAGGTCCGCAGGCGCTGCCCAGCCGAAAGCTGGCCCCATTTCTTCTGCTCCACCGAAACCCCCCTCGAGGTCGCGCGTGTCGGGCCGAGCGTCTGGGGCAACGCTCAAGGACGAGGCGAAGGCGACCTTCCCTGGCACTCCTTCCTCCAAGGGGTTGACCACATCTCAGCCCAATGCTGGCGGATTTGCCCCGAAGACGCCGGACCCGGCACCGCTGCACCAGGCCAGCGATGACACGGGAACGGCACCCGACGGAATCCCCACGACTGGCACGGAGCAAGCCGCGGCGGCGGGTGGCGATGTCCCTGCCGCAGCCTTCTCCAAGCGAACCTCTCCTGGTACCCCGGAGGCCAAGTCCGTCCTGAAGGAGGAGCCGGACCCCGGGGTGTCCGACTGGCTGTGGGCGGTCAGCTTCGACTCCGAGGCGGATCGCGAGATGACGTTCAAGGAAGTCGTTGCCGCGTTCGAGGCAGGGGAGATCGACGCCGAGACCATTGTCTGGCGCGAGGGCATGGATGACTGGCTGCCGCTCCGAGAGGTCGAGGAGTTCCAGTCCGTGGCGGGGGTACGGTCGTCGCTGGATGGTGACGATACGGAGTCGGAAGTCGCTCCGGTTGGGGGCCCCGCGTCTGACGGTGGGGCGCCGGCGTCGGGCTTCAATCTGGCGGATGCGCTGGAAGACATCGACGATGATGACCTCGATCCACCCGCCGACTCGCGCGAGGCCTGGCGCCGCTCGACGGCCGATCTGCTGGCGGAGCTGTCGCTGGGCAAGGACGCTCCTGCCGGTGTTGGCGCGAACCCGATAGCGTCGGCGCTGGGTTCGCTGGAGGCGTCCGATCCCCCGCGACCTGCCGTACCGTCGCTCCGGCCCTCGCTCATTCCGCCGCGGGGCCCCGCTCGCATCATCGTCTTCGTCTTGGTCGGGGTGGTGGTGCTCTTTGCCATTACGGGCGTCGTGGTGCTGGTGGTCTACGGGCTGCGCTCCGAACCGGACCCAACCCTCCTGGCGCCGGGGCCGAGCGCGAGGCGACCACAGGGTGAGCAGCTTCAGGGCTCGGCGAGCCCGGAGCCGTCGGCGGCGGCGACGCCACATTCCTCCGCCGAGGCCGGGAGCGCGTCTGCCGACCTGGCGAGCGCCGTGTCGGCCCACATGGGTCCCGGAGAGCCAGAGGATCCGGAAGGTCCAAAGTTCGACCGCAACACAGCGGAGCGGAAGCTTGCCGAGGCGGCCCACCGGGCATCGGCGTGTCGGCCCAAGAACTCCGACGACCAGCAGGGACCTGCCCGGGTTGCTGTCACCTTCGATCCCGCGAGCGGCGGCGTGAGCCGCGTCCAGCTGCTCGGCCGCTACGCTGGGACTCAGACTGGAAACTGCATCGAGTTGACGATGAAGTCGCTGCACCTGCGCAATTTCACGGGTCCCCCGGTGACTATCGAGCAAGCGGTCATGGTGCGGTAGGAGCCTCCAGGCTCAGCCACTGGCCTGCAAATGCCGGTGGCGCCGGCGTCTCCACCAATTGCGAGCGCCATCGTGGACGCGCTCGGTCAGGTGATTCGGATGTCGTCGTCGGTGATCTCGACGTCGTCGTCATCGGCGTCTGGCGGCATCGACCAATCGGCGTCTCCGCGCGAGGCGGGTTCGGTGGACTCGGATACGGCTTCCTGGCTTGTCGGTGGTGATTCGGCAGTGGGCCGCTCGGCGCCCTCCTTGTCGAGCCAATCGAGGGCCTCGGCGACCTTCTCCGCGCTCCTCTTCTCGTAGCCGTGCTTCTCGGCCAGGGGTGCGACGACCGTCTCCCAGACGTGGGGTAGCGGGATGTGCTTGACGAGCTCCGCGGGGGGCAGCGCCTCCAAGAGGTCCTTCTCCGTGAACGGATTCTTCTTGTGCGCACTGGAGAGGGCCTGCTCGATCACCTTGCTCAGTTCGCTTCGAGGCAGGCGGGTCGTCATCTCGGCGACGCCGATGCCCTCGACAATTTCCCGATGGTTCACCAGCCGATCCAGCAGCGCGCGGTCGAGCATGAAGGCGGTCTGCTGCTTGGCTCGATCGAGCTCTGCGCGGTTGTTCGACCCGGCCTTCCAGAACTGGGTTTCGACACAGAACTGCCAGAGCTTCTCGTTGTCCAGGAACCGGACGCGATCGTCGGGGTTGAACAGTGCCACGATCGACTCGGCGTCGGTCTCCCCCTCGTCGAGCGCGATCCGCAGATCTGCACCGGCCGACTCAGCTGGCTTCTTGACTGCGATCTTGTGCTTGATACCGGTCGTCAATACCAGCACCTGCGCGCGCAGCTCGGGCTCGTCCTTCAGGCCCATCATCAGGTCGAGCGGGGGAAAGTGGCGGATGAAGTCCTCCGCGGTTCGCAGCTGGATCGCCAGGGCGTGCTCGATGACATGGGCCAGGAACCGCTCCCGACCGGTCTTCAGCTTGGAGATGAATTCGTCGCGGGCTTCGCCGTTCTCGTCGGCCATGTCGGGTCCTTCCACGCGGTCAGCGGGTCGATCCGTGACCTCCACCACACGAGACTAAAGGACCCGCGCAGCGCATGGAAGGGCGACGAACAACAGGCCGCCAATCTCCTACTGAATTGCCTCGGCCGTCTCGCCAGCGGCGCGTGCTGCGTCGAGCGCCTGCTGCTGGCGGGTGCCCTCCAGACGCTGCGCCGCACGCTGGTAGCGACGCTGCAGGTCCTGCCAGAAGGACTTGGTAGCCGGCGCCGGTGGAGCCAGCTGCAGAATGAACGCGGCATCGAACGCGGCGGCTCCTGCCAGCGGGCCCCCAGAGACGCTCAGGCGTTCGAGCTGCGAGATATCGCGAGGGGCTGCGCCCGCAGGCCCCTTCGCCATCATGTGGGTGGCGTCCGTCGGGCCAGATTGCAGCGCGGCGGCGGTGGCGGCGAGGAGCTTCGTTGCCTGGGCATCGGCACGGGGCGCCTCGCCTGAGAGAAAGTGCCCGGCCGCCGCGAAATCTGCCGCTCGCCAGTAGAGCTGCCCGCTGCGGAACAGCGCGCGCGCGACCAGCAGGCGTGACTCGGGGGACAGGCTCTCTGCGTCGAGCTTGGCGCGGTGAACGCCAGGCAGTCCGCGCCGGAGGAGCGCAGCCAGAAATGGTGGTTCGCCGGGGTCCTGTTCACGCAGCACCACGCCGGCATAGAAGGTCGGAAGCGTGGCAGCGAGTCGAGCCGACAGCCCCTCGGGTTCGACCGGCTTGAACTCGGGCAGCATCAGGCCGTCGAGCGCGTCGATGCGGCGCCCGTTGTACAGTTTCGAGAGTAGCGCGCGCGCCCGGTCGAGCCGCTGGTCCTCGAGGACACCGACCTCCGCGAGCAGCTTTAGGCCCACGAGCGCCGCGTCGCGCCCACGCTGCTTGCGGGGCTCGAGCGCCTGGTCCAGCGATCCGTAGTAGACATCCCTCAGCTCTTCGTCGCTGGCCAGTGCATCGGGAAGAGGTACGGCACGCATGACCTCGACGAAGCGCATGTCCGCCAACCCGGCCTCGATGGCGACGATGCCCTTGGCGTACCCTTCGAGCGCGGCGCCCTGCTCCGCGAGGGTTTGAATCGCGTGAGCCTGGTCGACGATCCACTGCGCGAGCTCCCCCTTCATGAAGGCGTCGAAGCGCTCCTTGTCGAAAGGGGGGGTCAGCTGCGGTGGGTTACGGACCAGTCGATTGAGCTGCGCGGCGAGTGCCAATCCTTGGAGCGTGTCGCGCGTCTGGGGTGCCAGCTCATCGGCGTCGTGGCTGGGCAGCTCGCCGACGATGGCGTCGCCACAGGCCACGGGGGCAAACTCGGCTCGCAGTCCGCGAACCAGGCCGGGGGCGAGCTCCGGGCAGGCCTCCAGGCTGGCGAGCGCCGCGTCTCGCG
The DNA here is from genome assembly GCA_050304295.1 of Polyangiaceae bacterium. GTDB lineage: Bacteria > Myxococcota_A > Polyangia > Polyangiales > Polyangiaceae > JAFGBI01. The sequence continues at coordinate 121,861 of JBNLDK010000061.1, read as the reverse complement.
CGCTCGGGTCGAGTGTCTCGAGGGCCGCCGCGAGCGCCTCTCGGGTAGCCGTCGCGTCGGTGCCGCAGTTGGGCTTCGCACCGTGGTGCGCGACCAGCTGCTGGCATTCCGCAGGGGGAGGGGGGGCCAGACTGGGCTCTTCTGCGGGCGGCGGTACCACCGGGGTAGGCTCGGTGGCTGGAGCGGGGCTCGGGGCGGTCGGGGCCGGTGTGGCGGCCTGGCCACATGCGACGAGGAACAGCGAGAACGACCAGAGAGCGATAGCGCGCATGACCGCCTTGTCTCACGGATCGGTGCGGTCGCAAACGGGGATGTCGGGACCGCAGGGGTCCCCCCGTGGCCCCATCGAACCCACGGTCCATGCCGTCGTCGCGGGGGCGGCCGTCGGGCCGGCTGATGGTGGCCCTGCGGGCCTCGTCCGTGCTAAGCGTCCGCTATGACCGGATACCGCAGTCGCACCTCCACGCATGGTCGCCAGATGGCCGGGGCTCGCTCCCTGTGGCGCGCCACGGGGATGAAGGACTCCGACTTTGGCAAACCCATCGTCGCGATCGCCAACAGCTTCACTCAGTTCGTTCCGGGGCACGTGCACCTGCACGACGTGGGCCAGCGGGTGAAGCAGGTCATTGACGGGGCTGGCGGCTGGGGTGTCGAGTTCAACACCATCGCAGTCGATGACGGCATCGCCATGGGTCATGGTGGCATGCTCTACTCGCTACCCAGTCGTGATCTGATCGCCGACAGCGTCGAGTACATGGTCAACGCGCACTGCGCCGACGCGCTGGTCTGCATCTCGAACTGCGACAAGATCACCCCGGGGATGCTGATGGCGGCAGTTCGCCTCAACATTCCCACGATCTTCGTCTCCGGGGGACCCATGGAGGCGGGAACGGTCTCGGGGACCCAGGGTCGAGACGGCAAGCCGACGACGCGCAAACTCGACCTCATCGATCCGATGATTGCGGCCAGTGACGACGCGGTGAGCGACGAAGAGCTCGACCGGCTGGAGCGCTCTGCTTGTCCGACCTGCGGGTCCTGCTCCGGGATGTTCACGGCCAACAGCATGAACTGCCTCAACGAGGCGATTGGCCTGGCCCTGCCCGGCAACGGCACCATCGTCGCGACCCATGCGCGCCGCTGGGAGCTTTTTGCCACGGCCGGCAAGCGTATCGTCGAGATGGCGCGGGCTCGCTACGAGCGGGGCGACGAATCGGTCCTCCCGCGGAGTATCGCCACGCGGGAGGCATTCGAGAACGCGATGACGCTGGACATTGCGATGGGCGGGTCCACCAACACGGTGCTCCACTTGCTGGCCGTCGCGCAGGAGGCCGGGGTCGACTTCACGATGCAGGACATCGACCGCCTCAGCCGAGTGGTCCCCAACATCTGCAAGGTGGCCCCATCGTCGCCGTTTCACGTCGAAGACGTGCACCGCGCCGGTGGCATCCTCACGATCCTGGGCGAGCTTGACCGCGAAGGGCTCGTCCATCGTGAGGTTCCCACTGTCTACAGCGACTCCCTGGGCGCTGCGATCGACGCGAATGATCTGCGGCGCCCGTCGGCGACGGACGAGGCGCGACAGCGCGCGCTGGCCGCTCCTGGGGGGGTACCCACCCAGGTTGCGTTCTCCCAGGACCAGTACTTCCAGAGCACCGATGACGACCGGGAGCAGGGCTGCATCCGCTCGGTGGCTGGCGCGTACAGCAAGGACGGGGGGCTGGCGGTACTGTACGGGAACATCGCGCGCGACGGCTGCATCGTGAAGACGGCGGGGGTCGATGCATCGATCTGGCAGTTCCAGGGGAGCGCTCGAGTGTTCCACTCCCAGGAAGCGGCTTGCGATGCGATCCTGGCGGGCCAGATTCAGGCAGGGGACGTGGTGCTGATCGTCTACGAGGGCCCGAAGGGTGGTCCCGGCATGCAGGAGATGCTCTACCCGACCTCGTTCCTGAAGGGGAAGGGGCTCGGCAAGGCCTGCGCGCTGGTCACGGACGGGCGCTTCTCTGGTGGCACCAGCGGGCTCAGCATCGGACACGCTTCCCCCGAGGCGGCGGATGGTGGTGCTATCGGTCTGGTGGCTGAAGGGGACCGCATCAAGATTGACATCCCGGGGCGCTCGATCGAGCTCCTGGTCAGTGACGCGGAGCTCGCCCAGCGCCGCGCCGCCATGGAAGCGAAGGGTCCCGACGCGTGGCGGCCCGACCGGGACCGCGTGGTCTCGACTGCCCTCCAGGCCTACGCCCTGATGGCAACGAGCGCTGCGACGGGAGCGGTGCGGTCACTCGCCGGACTGAAGAAGGAACGCGCGTAGCGCGCGGGGACGAGGCACCAGTTCGCAGGTTTGCGGCGGCCACCCGCGAGCACGAAGGCCGTCGGCCACGTTCACCCGTCCGTCTCGTTGCGGCGGTTGGGACGGGCCGCTGCTGCTTCGTGCTCGGAAGGTGGAGCTGCGCGACAGGCCGGTGGAGCAGTCGGGCGCTGCCCGCGCCGGACAAAACAACAAGGCCCCGAAACGCTTCCGTTCGGGGCCTCGTTGCTCACGCGGCGGGTGGCTACAGGATGGTCTTGGCGTATCCCTGCAGGATCTTGACGTAGTTGCCGCGCTCGTAGAGCTCCGGATTGGGGCTCTTGGCGAGGTTCATGCTGCCCTGCGCCTGGGCGAGCGACTCGTACTCCTTCTCCTCGAGGAACCGGCTCATCTCGTCGCGGATGGTGGCGATCTGGGCTGGTCCCTTCTCGATCAGGGCGGAGACGACCTGTACACCATGCGCGCCAGCCATCACCGCCTTGAGGGCGTCGAGGCCATCGTGCACGCCACCGGTCACGCCCAGGCTCAGGGTCAGGCGCCCGGAGAGCAGCGCCAGCCAACGAAGGCGTTGCAGGAGCTCCCGGGAACTCGACAGCTGGAGCTTGAGCGAGACCTCGAGCTCTTCCAGATCGATGTCGGGCTGGTAGAAGCGGTTGAAGAGCACCACGCCCTTGGCTCCAGCGTCCTGGAGTTGCTGGGCGAAGTTGGCGAGCGCGCTGTAGGTGGGCGACAGCTTGACCGCCACGCTCAGTTGGGTCGCGCTCACGACCTCCCGGACGAGCTCCAGCTGCTGGTTCTCCACGTCGGCCCCGGACAGCTTGGGATCCGCAGCCACCGTGTAGAGGTTCAGTTCGAGAGCGTCGGCCCCTGCTTGCTGGATTTTCTCCGCGTACTCCCTCCAGCCACCTGGCGTGATCCCGTTCAGGGAGCCGATGACGGGGCAGCTGACGGCGGCCTTCACCTTGCGAATCTGCTCGAGATAGGCGTCCGGACCGAGGACGAAGTCGTCGGGTGTGGGCAGGTAGCTGGACGCTTCGGCAGAGATGGCGTTGTGCGAGGCCACCGCTTCCGCGGTCGCCTGCTCGCGCTTGATCTGCTCCTCGAACAGCGAGTGCATCACGATGGCGGCGACGCCAGCGTCTTCCGCCTGCTTGACCTTGTCGAGGTCATCGCAGAGCGGCGAGGCGCCCATCATGATCGGGTGCTTGAGCTTCAGTCCCAGATAGGTAGTCGAAAGATCCATAGTCACCTCACCTTCTCACTGACCGCTGTCGTCCTGGGGCTTGACGCGGATTTCGGCCATCTGTCGATAGATTTCCATGCGTCGGACAGCGTCGCGCTGGGCGTCTTCCTGCAGTCGTGCGAACCGCTTGGGGTCGAGCTTCTCGACCATGCGGTAGCGCGTCTCGTTCATCGTGTATTCCTTGATGGGGCGCTTCGGGGTCGCGCCCATGTCGATCTTCAGTCCTGGCTCGCCGGTTGCCGCGACTCGCGGATCGGACCGGTACAGAGGCCAGAGTCCGCTCTCGACCGCTAGCCTCTGCTGATCGAGGCCCCGTGCCAGATCGTAGCCGTGCGCGATGCAGTGGCTGTACGCGATGATGATGCTCGGTCCCGGGTGGGAATCGGCTTCGACGAACGCGCGCACGGTCTGCTGGTCGCGGGCGCCGAAGGCGACCTGCGCCACGTAGACGTGCCCGTAGCTCATCGCCATCAGGCCGAGGTCCTTGCGCGGCACCTCCTTGCCTGCCATCGCGAACTTCGCGGCGGCACCGAGGGGAGTGGCCTTGGATTGCTGTCCACCCGTGTTGGAGTAGACACCCGTGTCGAGCACCAGGATGTTGATGTCGCGATCCTGCGCGAGGACGTGGTCGAGGCCGCCGTACCCGATGTCGTAGGCCCACCCGTCGCCGCCGAGGGCCCAGATGCTCTTCTTGACCAGGTAGTCTGCTGCCTGGACCAAGCGCTGGGCTTCGGTGGTGTTCTTGCCGGCCAGCTTCTTGCGCAGTTCGACGACGCGAGCGCGCTGGGCGGCGATGCCCGCTTCGCTCGTCTGATCGGCCCCGAGGAGCTCCTGGACCAGCTGGTCGCCGAGGTCGCCCGAGAGCTGACGGACGAGGTGCTCAGCTAGCTCCTTCATCTGATCGACAGCCAGCCGGAAGCCGAAGGCGAACTCTGCGTTGTCCTCGAACAGCGAGTTGGACCAGGCCGGCCCGCGTCCATTCTCGTCCTGACAGTAAGGGGTCGTCGGCAGGTTGCCGCCGTAGATCGAGGAGCAGCCCGTCGCGTTGCCGATGATCATCCGATCACCGAACAGCTGCGTCATCAGCTTGACGTAGGGCGTCTCGCCGCAGCCGGCGCACGCTCCCGAGTACTCGAACAGCGGACGCAGGAACTGCGACCCCTTGACGTCGGGCTTGATCGCAGCGCGGTCTGCTTCCGGGAGGTCGAGGAAGAAGGCGTACTTCTTCGCTTCCTTCTCCCGGATCGGCCGCTGCAGGGTCATCTCCAAGGCCTTGTGCTTGGGGTTGGCCTTGTCCTTGGCCGGGCAGGCCTCGACGCAGAGCTGGCACCCCGTGCAGTCCTCGGGCGCCACCTGGATGATGTATTCCTGACCCTTGAAGTCCGCCCCCTTGAAGGGAACGTGCTGGAAGCCTTCGGGTGCACCCTCGAGCTTTGCCGGGTCGGCGACCTTGGCGCGGATCGCCGCGTGGGGGCAGACGAGCGCGCACTTGTTGCACTGGATGCAGATCTTCTCGTCCCAGACCGGGATCTCGTTGGCGATGTTCCGCTTCTCCCACTGCGTGGTGGAGAGCGGCCAGGTGCCATCTGCCTGATCCATGAACTTGCTGACGGGGAGCGAGTCGCCCTTCGTCAGGTACAGCACCGCGGTGACGTCCTTGATGAAGTCCGGGGCGTGGTCGGGGACGACCGGGGGGCGCCCCTCTGTGGCAGACACGGCGCCGGGGATCGCGACCTCGTGGAGATTCTCGAGCGTCTGATCGACGGCGGCCTTGTTCTTGTTGACGATGTCCTGACCCTTGCGGCCGTAGGTCTTCTCGATCGCCTTCTTGATCTCGGCGATCGCCTGATCACGAGGCAACACGCCGCTGATGGCGAAGTAGCAGGTCTGCATCACCGTGTTGATGCGGTTCCCCATGCCGGCGTTCTGCGCCACCTTGAGGCCGTCGATGACGTAGAACTTGAGCTTCTTCTCGAGGATCTGGGCTTGCATCTCCCTCGGCAGTTGGTCCCAGACCTCGTCCTTGCCGTACGGGCTGTTGAGCAGGAAGACGGCGCCCTCCTTGGCTCGCTCGAGCATGTCGTACTTCTCGCAGAACACGAACTGATGGCAGCCGACGAAATCGGCGGCCTGGATCAAGTACGGTGCCTTGAGCGCCTTCGGACCGAAGCGCACGTGCGATACGGTCACCGCGCCGGCCTTCTTCGAGTCGTACACGAAGTAGCCCTGCGCGTGCATGTCCGTGGACTCGCCGATGATCTTGATCGTGTTCTTGTTGGCGCCGACGGTGCCGTCGGAACCCAGCCCGTAGAACATCGCCTGGCTGGTGCCCTGCGCACACACCTCGAGGTCGTCGCCAACCTCGAGCGAGGTATGGGTGACGTCGTCGACGATTCCGACCGTGAAGTGGTTCTTGGGCGTGTCCTTCTTCAGTTCGTCGAAGATCGCCTTGACCATCGACGGCGTGAACTCCTTGCTGCTCAAGCCATAGCGCCCGCCGACCACCAGCGGCATGTTGCTGCCCCGCTCTTCGATGAGCGCGGTGAGAACGTCCTGGTACAGCGGCTCGCCAGCCGAACCCGGCTCCTTGGTGCGGTCGAGCACGGCGATCTTCTTCGTGGTCTTGGGCAGCGCCGCCACGAGGTGCTGGGCGCTGAAGGGGCGGAAGAGACGCACGGTGAGGACGCCGACCTTCTCGCCCTGACTGGCGAGCACCTCGGCGGTCTCGTTGGCCGTATCGGCGCCCGAGCCCATGATGATGATGACACGGTCGGCGTCTTCGGGGCCGGCGTACTCGAAGAGTCGGTACTGCCGTCCCGTGAGCTTGGCCAGTTCGTCCATCGTCTCCTGGACGAGGCCTGGGCATGCCGAATAGAACTGGTTGCACGCCTCCCGGGACTGGAAGAAGGCATCGGGGTTCTGTGCCGTGCCGCGGATGACGGGGGCGTCCGGATTGAGCGCGCGCTTGCGGTGCGCGGCGATCAGATCCTCGGGCAGCATGGCCAGGATCGTCTCATCTTCGATGTAGCTGATCTTGGCGACCTCGTGTGAGGTGCGGAACCCGTCGAAGAAATGCAGGAAGGGGACCCGAGTCTTGAGGGTCGCGCTGTGGGCGACGAGCGCCAAGTCGTGCGCCTCTTGCACGCCACACGAGGCGAGCATGGCGAAGCCGGTAGTGCGTGCCGCGTAGATATCCGAGTGATCGCCGAAGATGCTCAGGGCGTGAGTGGCGATCGAGCGCGCTGAAACATGGATGCAAAACGGCGTCAGCTCGCCGGCGATCTTGAACATGTTCGGGACCTTCAGCAGAAGTCCCTGGGAGGCTGTGAACGTGCAGGTCAGGGCGCCGGCCTGAACCGCGCCGTGAGCTGTGCCTGCCGCGCCGCCTTCCGACTGCATTTCTTGAACGTCGGGCTTGATGCCCCAAACGTTGGTCTTGCCGCGAGCTGCCCATTCGTCGCAGTTCTCGCCCATATTCGAGGAAGGGGTGATGGGATAGATAGCGATCACTTCGCTCGATCGGAACGCGATCGAGGATGCCGCCTCGTTCCCATCGATCGTGACGTACTTGGGATTCGCCATGCGCCTCTTCGATGGTGGTGGGGGTCGTCCCGCGGCGCGAGTGCCGCGGGTAGTTGGAGCGCCACCCCGCATTTGGGGGGCACTGAATCGAAGCGTCGTTGCCTGCCGACCGGCTGATGCCGCGCGAGGAACGACGCGGGCGAATCATGCCCGAGACGAGAGGTCTTGAGGGGGGAAAGTGCAGAAAAAAAACGCGGCCCCTCGCCGCGCGATGTCTGCGGCGGAAACAGTGGCGAACCGCTCACGAACTGGGAACGAAGACCACGTTCCGTTACGTCATGTTCGGGCAGTGACCGGGGAGGGAGCCCGGCGACGCTCGGGGTCAGCAGGTCTTTCGCGCGATGTGATGGGCGCGGACGACGTCGTGATCGCCGCCGAGCTGTTCGAGGTGCTCGGTGAGACAGCCGAGGTAGATCGCGAACGGAACCAGGTTTCCGTGTAGTGAAGCGCCCGCCTCACGCGACAAGACGACGACACGGTGGAACGCGCGGCGAAACCGAGTCAGCGAGAACGTCATGCGTTCCGCACTCGGATGGGTGAGGAGCTCAGCCAGTACCTCGCGCGCGGCGGTGAGACCCAGCTGTTCGGTCCCGTTTCGGAAGTCGGCCTCGTCGCCCTCGAGGAGACCGATGTACAGCTGGCGGATCCCCGCGAGGAAGTCCGCATCCCACCGCACGTAGACCGGTCGCGGATCCCAGAGCAGGATGTCTCCGGCCGACTCGAACCGCTTGCTGCGCAGGTCCAGCAATGCAACCTCCGCCGCGTACAGCTGGTGGAAATAGACGGAGAGCACAGCCTGGCCGCGTCGGATGCGGCCGATGTCGCCCTCTCCCCGTCCGGCATCGAGGCGCACTGGGAGGTCCGACTGCACCAACCGTTCGCAAGTGGCCTCGCGAATGCGCTGCAGTTGTCCCCGGTGCAATGCAGCGCCGAGGAGTCGCTGCAGCTCGCGGCGCAGCGTCTGCGCCGGGAACAGCTCGAGAAACGTGGGCGACACGATGTCGGCGAGCGGTTCCCACTCGCTGCCCTTCAGCAGCACGCGCCACATCAGGAGCGAAGTGTCGCCGGGCTTCCGGCTCTTGCCAAGCCCCTTCGAGGCGATCCAGCCGTTCAGTCCGGGATGAGGATGATCTTGCCGAAGTTGCGCCCGTCCTCGAGCTCCTCGTGGGCTCGGGCGACGTCGGTGAACGAGTAGCGGCTGCCGATGTGAGGCTTCACCACGCCTTGGTCGAAGAGCTTTAGAATCTCGGTCCCCTCGGCCCGGATCAGATCGGGATGCCCCCAGAGATGCCCGATGTTCACGCCCGCGACGCCGCGGTTGTGATCGAGCATGGTCAGTGGCGTGAAGGGAGGATCCGCTTTCATGTGCCGCATCAGTTCGATGATCTTGCGCCGGCCGCCCTTCACCACCGCGGCCAGCCCGAAGACGATCAGCAGGCCACCGGGACGGAGCAGCGAGTAGCCCTTGTTCCAGTGGTCGAGGCCCCCGAGCGGATCGAGCACGAGATCGATGCCCTCTCCTCCAGTCGCCTCCATCACGGCCTCGGCGTAGTCCGTCACTTGGTAGTCGATCGGATGATCGCAGCCGTGTTCTCGGACGAAGTCGAACTTGTTCGCCGCGGCCGTTCCAAATGTGGTCACGCCTCCGACGTGGCGGAGCATCTGCAGCGCTGCGGTACCAACTCCGCCCGCGGCCATGTGTATCAACACGCGGTCACCGGGTCGCACGCGGTGCACGACGTGCAGCATGTGATACGCGGTGACGTAGTTGACTGGCATTGCCGCGGCGTCCTCGAATCCCAGCGAGTCGGGGATGGGCACGAGGAACGCCTTGGGGACGCAGACATGAGAAGCCTGCCCCCAGAATTTGGACATGTAGATGACACGGCTGCCGAGTAGCGACTCGTCTGCGGGATCGCCGACCCGGGCGACCACGCCGGCGCCTTCGTAACCGAGCACGGCGGGAGGACGTGGAGCATCCGGGTACGTCCCCCGTCGCGCCATGACCTCCGCATAGTTGAGGCCGACGGCGTGCGTTCGGACGAGAACCTCTCCGGGCTTGGGCTCTGGGTCCGGGGTCTCTCTCACTTCCAGTGCGTCGAGGCCGCCGTGCTTGGTGATCCACACCGCTCGCATGTCAGGACCCTATACCAAAACGAGTCGCGGGGTGGGGCCGACTGGTGCTCCGGGTCGGGCGACCGACGTGATGGGGGGCCTCGCGCCGCTATCCGAGGTCGGCGGCCAGCACGACGCTGGCGAGATTGACGAGCAACACTCGCTGGTCGTTGCGCAGGACGATGAAGCGGCCGGCCTCGTTGAGATTGTCGAGGGTTCGCGTGTGCCCCAGCGGTGCCGAGATCCGGATCCCCCCCCGCAGCTCCGTGCCATCGTCCAATAGCAGCTCCAGGCTGCGCACTTCGCCGAACTCGTCAGGCAGGGTCAGGTGTTGCTCCGCGTCGACCTCCACCAGGCGGATCGCGTGCTTCCCGAGCAAGACGGGACGGTGTCGATCGCTGGGGAAGAATGGAACAAAGCCTGCCGCTTGGTTCAGGAGCGCCACCAGCTCGGCGCTGCCCGCCGAACGGCTTGCGGCACCGGCACAGGAGAACGCACCGCTCAGCGGCTCCCCGCGGGTCAGCGTCACGGTGGCGGCGACGCGAGTGGTCGTGATCCGGAAACTGTGGTCGGAGTGTTGCGAGCTCATGGGGTCGTTCGCTCCAGGGTCAGCTTCTGGGCCACGGCCGGGATCTTGGCGAAGCTCTGCTTGTCGTGGACGCGCTCGAGGGCGTCACGCGCCCGCACCACGCCTGCTGCGACCAGCTGCTCCAGCGACTGGTCCATGGTCTGCATACCCTCCCGCGCGCCGGCCTGGATCAGTCCGGAAAATGCCTCGGTGCGACACTCGCGGATGGCCGCTGCGACGGCGGGGTTCGCGACCAGCACCTCGAATGCCGCGACCCGTCCCGTCCCATCGGCGCGTCGGAGTAGCTGTTGAGAGATGATGCCCGCCAGGGCGTCGGCGAGCAGAGACCTGACCTGTGACTGTTCGGCGGGAGAGAACGCGTTGACGAATCGCTCCACCGTGGCCCCGACCGCGCTGGTGTGGATGGTGGCGAGCACCAGAGTCCCCGAGCCTGCCAGGTCGAGGACGGGTCGCATCGTCTCTGGGGTCTCGAGCGACCCCACCAGGATGACGTCGGCGTTCTCGCGCAGCGCGCTGCGGAGTGCGTCGGGGAACGAGGGCGAGTCGAGTCCGATTTCGCGGTGGGTGATCAGGCAGCGGTTTGGTGCGTGGACGAACTCGACCGGGTCCTCGAGCGTCAGAACGTGGGCGTCCCGGGTTCGGTTGATGTGGGCAACCATGGCGGCGAGGGTCGTGGTCTTGCCGCTGCCCGTGGGACCCGTCACCAGCACCAGCCCGGACCGCAGCTCGGCCAGTGCCGTCACCGAGGGGGGCAGCGCGAGCTCCGCTGCGTCCAGGTGCTGGCCCGGGATCGTGCGAAAGACTGCGGCAGGGCCCCTTCGCTGGATGAAGTAGTTGGCGCGAAAGCGCGCCTGATCGCCGTAGGTATAAGCGAAGTCCAGGTCGTGGTGCTGTTCGAAGAAGCTCCTCCGCTCGTCGTCCAGGAGCTCGAAAAGCAGTTGCTCCATGCGCTCCAGGGTGACCGTGGGAGCGTCCAAGGTGGTCAGCTCGCCGCGCAGCCGCACCAGGGGGGGGTGGCCGACGGAGAGGTGCAGGTCAGATGCCCCGCGCCGGAGGAGCTCGTCGAAGAGCGCGTCGATCGTCGGCACCGCTACTGCCCGCCTTTCTCGACCAGGTCACGGAGTCGCGCCGAAGCGGGTTCTTTGGGGGCCGGAGCGGGGACGGGACGCGGAGTGGCGGGGATCAACGGGCTGGCCTCCGCCATCGAGACGAGCCCCCGCTCCACCAGGGCCCTCGCCGCGTCTGCGAACGAGACCATCCCCAGCTGGTGTCCGCGTCGTTGGAGGGCGGGCAGCTGGAACAGCTTGCCATCACGAATCAGCGTCCACAGGGCAATCCCCCCGGTGACGATCTCCACTGCCGGTACCATTCCAGAGTTGTCCTGACGGCGGAGGAGTCGCTGGGCGGCGACCAGCTTGAGCGCGCCTGCGAGCACGGTGCGTACCGCTCCGTGGTGGTCAGTCGGGAACAACGCGATGAAACGCTCGATCGCCCGTTGCGCGGTCGGGGCATTGATGGTCGTCAGCACGAGATGTCCAGTCTGGCACGCGGTCAGCACCATCTCGGCGGTCTGAGCGTCGCGCATCTCTCCGACGACGATGACGTCCGGGTCTTCTCGCAGCGCCGCCCGCAAGGCCTGCGGGAAGGAGTGCGTATGGGAGCCGACCTCCCGCTGGCTCACCACTGACCGGTGTACGTCGTGCACCACCTCGATGGGCTCCTCGATGGTGATGACGTGAAAAGGTCGAGATTCACTGAAGAGGTGGACCAGGGCTGCCAACGTGGTCGACTTGCCGTGCCCTGCCGGTCCGGTGATGATCACCAGTCCCTGCTGCTGACCGGTGATCCCCGCCAGCTGGTCAGGGAGTCCCAGCTCTTCGAGAGAGCCGGGGTGGGTGGGGATCAGACGCAGGCTTCCTTTGAGACCCGCACGCTGGCGGCAGACGTTGACGCGCACGCGACCCGCACCGGGGAGCTCGATGGCCGCGTCCACGTGCCCGCGATCTTCCAGTCGTTCGAGCTGAGCGGCGGTGAGAGCGGGAAGGAGCATCTGTCTGACCACGTCATGGGGGAGGGGGTCGCCCGTGGTCTCCAGGTCGCCTCGGACACGCATTCGCGCTGGTTGTCCCGAGAACACGTGGAGGTCGCTGGCGCCCGCGGCTCGTGCCTGAGCGACTAGTGTCGCGATGCTGTGGTTTCCGTTGAGCGTGCTGAAGTCGGGGAGCTGTGGGCCACGGAGTGTCCACGGTGAGTCGAGCGGTTCGAGCTCGGCGACCGGGATCACGTTGGAAGTGAGCTCGGGGATGGATTCCGGATGCGTCGAGGCGATCACGGGTGGTGCTGTGCTGAGCATGGCCGGGATCGAATCCATGCGCGTGGACACGGGATCTGGATCCGGGGGATGCGAGATTTTCGCCGACCGCGACGCCGGGGGAGAGAAGTGGACGCTGAGCACGGCAGGGAGCTCGTCGTCGTCCTCCGGGGAGCCTCCGGGAAGCGCTTCTGGCCGCGGGCTAGGCGCCGGCTGCGCGGCGTGTGCCCCGAGGTCCGCCGAGAAAGGGGAGCCTGACGGTGGCGAGGACGGATGCGCTCCCCGCTCGCTGGCCACGCGCGGGTCACCGCCCAGCATCGGCTCGATCGCGGCGGGCTCGGTTGGCGGTGTTTCGGAGGTCATTCCCGTCGCGGCGTCGGTGTCGGACTCACGTTCCAGGGTCCGGTCTTCTTCGGGTTGGGAAGCCGCCGGTGCAGCCGAAGACTCGGGTGGCGGGGGCAGTGGCAGTTCGTCGGGGTCGAGCGCCGCTTCGATCGTTGCGGGGGGCAGAGCTTCCCGGCTCGGTGGGGGACGACGGTTCATTGCCGTGTGCGCGATCCGGATCTGCACGCGTTCGCCAAACCGCGCGACCTTCGCGGCGAACAGCCGTCCACCATGCTCGAAGGTGGCTGCCTGGCGGGGTTCATTGCTGCGGGGGAGGAGGCGCTCGAGCGCCGAGCCCTCGACGATTGCCAGCACGTGTTCCGTCGAGAGGAACTGCCGGGCGACGGGGCGCAGACCGCGGTCAAGGCGAACCGAGGGTTGAGAGTTGCTCTGGAGGACGACTTCCCGCACGCCAGGGCGATCCAACAGGTCCAGGAATTGCTGGAGCTTCGGCACCGTTCCTCAAGATATCAGGAAACCCCAGCGAGGGCTCGACGAGCGTCGGGCGTACGGGCGAGGCCGGTCCTGCGACAGCGGCCGACATTCGGACGACCGACCAGCGGCCCGTGGAGTGCGAGATAGCGTTGCCCTCGGCGCGGTGCGTTGGCGCCGGCAAGGTCGATGTGGCTCATTCGGACGCCGCAGCAGCGGACTGGCACTTCAGCGGAGCGGAGGCTAAGGACTTCCCCAGTGTCGAGCCAGGTCCACGGTGCGCCTGCGGCGCAGCGAGCCTTCGGGCGTTTCGCCTGGGCGGTCCTCGTCTACACGATTCTCGTGGTCCTCCTCGGGGCCGTGGTGCGGATCACCGGATCCGGGGCGGGTTGCGGCCAGCACTGGCCGACATGTCAGGGTGAGGTGGCGCACTTGCCCCAGAGCCTCGAGACCGCGATCGAGCTGGGGCACCGGATCTCGTCGGGTCTGAGCATCCTGGCCGCGCTGGCGCTGCCGGTGTTGGCGTTCCGGTGGTTCCCCTCCGGTCACGGGGTGCGCAGGGCAGCGCTGGTCAGTCTTGGTCTGATGGTGGTGGAAGCGCTGATCGGGGCCGCGCTCGTCCTGTTCCGACTGGTCGCGGACGATACGTCGGTCGCAAGGGCGATCGTGCTGCCTCTCCACCTGGTCAACACGTCCTTTCTCCTGGCGGCGATGGCCATCACTGCCTGGGGCAGCTCGCGCCCCGAGGTGCCCCGGCTCTGGCCGCGGGGCGGTCTCGACGGATGGTGGTTGCCGCTCGGTCTGGTGGGAGTGCTCTTGGTCAGTTCAACGGGTGCAGTGACTGCTCTGGGTGATACCCTGTTTCCCGTGGCTCATGCCGGCGACTGGAGCGCTCGGCTGGCTTCTGATCAGGCTCCCTACGCGCACTTTCTCCAGCGCATGCGGATCGTTCACCCGGTCACAGCAGTGGTCGTTGGGGTGCTGCTCTTACCTGCCTGTCACCGCGTGGCGCAGTCCCGCCCGACAGGGGCCGTCTGGCTTCGCGCGGCGCAGGTGTTCGTCGTCTTGCAGCTGGTGGCGGGAATCGTCAACGTCTTGCTGTCTGCGCCGGGATGGATGCAAGTGATGCACTTGGCGCTGGCAGTCGGACTCTGGTTGTCAGCGGTTCTTGGGTGGGTCAGCTCCGCCGCCGGAAGCGTCGATGCGGCCCGGGTGGAGAACTAGTCGAGAGCTGGAGCGGACCGCCGCCCGCCCGGTGAACTTCGGAAATCCTTCCGCAGAGGGACTTCCCCCCGTGACGCGGGCCGGGCGGCTTCGTAGAGTGCCCGTCGTGTCCGGGGTCCATCGACTGCTCGTCATCGTGGTACTGCTCCTCCTCGGGGGGCCATGGGGATGCACCAACAACCCGTACCCCCATCGTGACGCGGAGGCGCAGATCCTCTATCGCCCCTTCGCGGAAGCGCCGAAGACGCTCGACCCAGCCGTCGCCTACACCACGACGGCGCACGACATCACGGGGTTGGTCAACGCGACCCTCCTCGAGTACCACTACCTGGAGCGTCCCTACACGCTGATCCCGGGTCTGGCCGTTGCCGTTCCCGAGGCGGAACTGGACGCGGGCCGGGTCCGCTATCGGTTTGCCCTGCGGGACGATCTACTCTACCAGGACGATCCCTGCTTTGCCCCGTTCAACGCGGGCGAGACGACTCGTCGCGTCCTGGCTGCCGACGTTGCCTTCGAGCTGATGCGGATCGCTGACGCAGAGGTCAACAGCCCGGCTTTCGAGGCGTTTGCCAACGTCGCTGGCGTCTCCGAGTTTCGGGCGCGCTTGCAGCGATTGCGTGCGGATGGAGAGGGGCAGGGGGAGCTGACGTCCGAGCAGTACCGCAGGGCGGGGGGGATCGAGGGGGTCGTTGTCCGCTCGGAGACCGAGCTCGAGCTCGTGATGGCCTCCCCCTATCCCCAGATCTTGTACTGGTTCGCGATGCCGTTCACGGCGCCGATGCCTTGGGAGGCGGTGGCCTACTACGACGGAGAGGAGGGGAGGCCCCACCTGGCCGACCACCCCGTAGGTGCGGGTCCCTATCGCGTTACTCGGTACGACAAGCAGAGCCGCATCGCGCTTGCTCAGAACCCCAACTGGCACGGGGTGCGGCATCCCGAATGGCGGGCGCCTGGGACGGTCTTCCCCGAATCCATTCCGCCAGCTGACCGCGAGTTCATCGCTCCGGAAGCTCGTGGCGCCCCGCTGGCGACCATCGAACGCATCGAGTTGCGTCGCGAGAAAGAGGGGATCCCCGCCTTCAACAAGTTCCTACAGGGGTACTACGATGCGTCGGGGATCGTCGAGCAGAGCTTCGACCAGGTGGTGCAAAACGACGCCCTCTCGCCGGCGATGGCGGAGCGCGGGATGTCCCTGCGCAAGACGGTCGAGCCAGGCACCTTCTACCTCGGCTTCAACATGGACGACGCGGTGGTGGGTACGGCGGCCGCAGAGCGGGGACGCCAGTTGCGCCAGGCGATGAGCTTGGCGATCGACGCCGAGGAGTTCCTTCGCCTGTTCATGAATGGGCGGGGTATCCCCGCCCAGTCCATCCTGCCGCCGGGTATCTTCGGCTACGACGAGGGCTATCGGAATCCGTACCGGCAAGTCGATCTCGACCGGGCTCGACGATTGCTGGCCGCGGCGGGATACCCGGACGGGATCGATCCCGATACCGACAAGCCGCTGCGGTTGACGTTCGACACGGGGGACACGAGTCAGCGTGGCAAGCTCATCTACACCTCGTTCATCAACAGCTGGCGCCAGATCGGAGTGGATGTTCAGCTGGAGGCCACGAACTACAACCGTTTCCAGGAGAAGATGCGCGATGGCAACTTCCAGGTGTTCATCTGGGGGTGGGTCGCCGACTATCCCGACCCCGAGAACTTCATGTTCCTCGGTTGGTCGAAGATGTCGCGCACGCGCAACAACGGTCCGAACAGTGCAAACTTCGCCCACCCGGAATACGACGCGCTGTTTCTTCGCATGAAGACGATGGCCAACACCGCAGAGCGGGCGGCGATCATCGGCCAGATGCTGGCCCTGCTCGAGCGCGAGACCCCCTGGATCCCGCTCTATCACCGCGAGCAGTACGCCCTCTATCACGGGTGGCTTCACAACGTGAAACCGATGGGGCTCAGCGTTCCGAACGCGAAGTACTACACGCTGGATGCGGCGGCGAGGGCGCGGACCCGCGCGGATTGGAATCGGCCCGTCCTTTGGCCGGCGTTCTTGCTTGCCGGTGTGTTGGCGGCGCTCCTCGTTCCGGCGCTCATCACCTTCTACAGGGAACGGCAGTGATGCTTGCCTTCGTGATCCGACGACTGGGCTATGGGGTGCTGACCGTGTTTGGCGTACTCCTGCTTCTGTTCTTCATCTTCTTCACGATCGCCACCCCCGATGACGTGGCGCGCCGCTCCCTGGGGGAGAAGGCCCAGGCGGAGCAGATCGAGCAGTGGAAGCGCGCGCATGGCTATGACAAGCCGCTCTTCCCCGGCCCGGGGCAGCTTGCCGACAACATCCTGGTCGACCACTTCCGGCGCATGCTCACTTTTGACTTCGGAAGGAGTGACGCGGACGACGTGCCGATCCTCTCCCGGATTGTCCAGGGTGCAGGGCCCAGCCTGGCGCTGACGGTGCCGATGTTTCTCATCGGTCTGGTGCTGAGCATTCTCCTCAGTCTGTTCGTCGCCTTCTTCCGGGAGACCTACATCGATCGCCTGGGCGTATTTCTTGCGGTGCTGGGGATGAGTATGTCCATCCTCCTCTACATCGTTGGGGCCCAGTATCTCATTGGAAAGCTCCTGCGCTGGTTTCCAATCTCGGGGTTCGACCCGACGCCGGCAGTTGCCCTCCGTTTCCTGGCGCTACCGGTCATCGTGGGAGTGGTCAACTCGCTGGGCAGCAATGTGCGCTTCTACCGCACGGTGTTCGTCGAAGAGGTCAATCGTGACTATGTCCGCACGGCGCGCGCCAAGGGTGCTGGCGACATGCGGGTGATGCTGGCGCACGTGCTGCGCAACGCCCTGATTCCCATCTTGACCAACGTCGTGGTCGCGATCCCGCTCCTCTTCACTGGTTCACTGCTGCTCGAGGCCTTCTTCGGGATCCCGGGGCTGGGGTCCATCACCGTGGACGCCATCAACGGCAACGACTTCTCCACGCTGCGCACGATGGTGTACATCGGGGCCTTGCTGTTCATTTTCGGGCAGATCCTCACCGACATTACCTACACCCTGGTCGATCCACGGGTCCGGCTCGAGTAGCAAAGCGATGACTGCCATCATCGAGCACCACTACTTCTCGAACACCGTCGTCTTGCTCCTCGTTGGGGCGAGCATCTGGATGGTACTGCGTCTGCGTAGGAACGAGATCTGGGTCGCGGCGGCGCGCGAGCTGTGGCGACGTCGGCCAGTGGCGCTGGTCGTGCTTGGGCTGTACTTGCTCGTTGGCGCCCTGGACGCCGTGGCGTGGGTCGATGGGCAGACTCGTGGCGGCGACGTCGTCGCGGCGTATGAGGCCCAGACGGTCATCGATCGCCTATTTGGTGGCCGTCAGGAGCGTAGCTTTTCGGCACCTTTCGCGAGCGCCGAGTTCTATGGGAGCCCACCGCGCCCACTGGCTCACCCCGGTGGGCACCCACTGGGGACGGACCAGATTGGTCGGGACACGCTACACATGACGCTCAAGGGGGTGCGGGTTGCGATCCTCATCGGTGGCCTGACGAGTCTGCTCGCCATCCCGCTCGCCCTGCTGTTCGGGGTCAGCGCGGGGTTCTTCGGGCGGCGCGTCGACGATGTCGTGTTCTTCATCATGTCCACGCTCGCCTCCATTCCGGGCGTCTTGCTCCTCATCGCGTTGATCATGGCCATGGGACGCGGAACGGTGCAGGTGTGCATCGCACTGGCGGTGACGAGTTGGGTGAGCTTCTGTCGGATCACGCGGGGTGAGACGATGAAGCTGAGGGAGCTCGACTACGTGCACGCGGCCCGCCTGATGGGCGTCTCCGAGGTGAAGATCATCTGGCGGCACATCCTGCCCAACCTGGTGCACCTGGTGGTCATCACGTTCGTCTTGATGTTCTCGGGGTTGGTGCTGATCGAGGCGGTGCTGGCCTGGTTGAATATTGGTGCTGACGGTAGCTGGGGACAGATGATCGCGCAGGCGAAGGATGAACTGTCGCGCGATCCTCCGGTGGTTTGGAATGTGCTGGCCGCTGGGATTACCATGTTTGGATTGTTGCTCGCGATCAATTCGATCGGTGATGCCGTGCGGGACGTGCTGGACCCGCGAACGTTGCGGGAGGGTGAGTGACACTGCTCCAGGTACGCGGGTTGCGGACGACGTTCCCTAGCGACGGCAAGCGGGTAGCAGTCGTTGACGATGTTAGCTTCGAACTGAGTCGCGGGGAGGTGCTGGCGCTGGTCGGAGAGAGCGGCTGCGGGAAGTCGATGACAGCGCTCAGCGTGATGCGACTCGTTCCCAAGCCGGGGCGCATCGAATCGGGTGAAGTCCGCCTCCAGGAGATGGAGATCCTCGGCCTCAGCGTGCCCGCGATGCGGAGCGTGCGGGGGCATCGGATCAGCATGATCTTTCAGGAGCCGATGACCAGCCTGAATCCCGTGGTCAAGAGCGGTCACCAGGTCGTCGAAGCCATCCGGCTTCATGAGCGGGTGAGTTTTCGCGCGGCCAAGGACCGCACAGTGCAGCTGTTTCATCAGGTGGGAATCCCGGACCCTGAGCAGCGCTTCGACGCCTTCCCGCACCAGCTGTCGGGTGGACTCAAGCAGCGTGTGATGATCGCGATGGCGCTCTCCATGCGCCCCCAGTTGCTCATCGCCGACGAGCCGACCACTGCCCTCGACGTGACGATCCAGGCGCAGATCCTCAGGCTGATGAGGCAGCTCCAGGCAGAGATGGACACCTCGATCTTGCTCATCACGCACGATCTCGGCGTGGTGAACGAAATGGCTGACCGGGTCGCCGTGATGTACGCTGGTCGGATTGTGGAGGAGGGGAGCCGCCAGCAGGTGCTGGGGTCGCCCGCCCACCCCTACACGAAAGGCCTCCTTGCGGCGATCCCCGCCCGCGCCGCCCGCGGTGCCCCTCTCTATGAGATCGCTGGTGTCGTGCCACCGCCATCACGCTGGCCAGTGGGGTGTCGCTTCTGTACGCGGTGTGACGAAGTGCTGGACTACTGCGCGGAACGGCCCGCCCCGGAGATTGAGGTGGCCGACGGTCATCGCGCCTACTGTCATGCGCTGGCAACGGTTGCGGTGGAGGCGGAACGATGACCGAGCCGCTGCTGCGGGTCCGCGAACTGAAGACGTGGTTTCCAATTCGCCGCGGCGTTTTCCAGCGTACGGTCGGCCACGTGCGGGCTGTGGATGGTGTCGACCTCGAGGTCGAGGCCGGGGCGACGGTCGCGCTGGTCGGCGAGAGTGGCTGTGGGAAGACGACGGTGGGACGGTCGATCGTGCGCCTCGTTGAACCACGCTCGGGGTCGGTATGCTTCGCCGGGCAAGATCTGATGCGGCTGCCGCCCACCCAGCTGCGAGCTGCCCGACGACACATCCAGATGGTGTTTCAGGACCCGGCGACCTCGCTGAATCCGCGCCTGCGCATTCGCGAGATCTTGAGCGAAGGCATGGAGGCCTTTGGGATCGGAGCCGGCGCGGGGGAGCGCACCGATCGGGTGGCGGAGCTGTTGCGGCGAGTTCGTCTCGAGCCCGAACACATGCGCCGCTTCCCGCACGAGTTCTCCGGCGGGCAGCGACAGCGCATCGGCATTGCACGAGCGCTGTCCGTCGAGCCACGACTGATCATTTTGGACGAGTCCGTGTCGGCCCTCGACGTCTCGATCCAGGCACAGGTGCTCAATCTCCTGTCCCAGCTGCAGGAAGAGGACGGACTCGCCTATCTCTTCATTACCCACGATCTGTCGGTGGTTCGCTATCTGGCGCGGCGAGTCTGCGTCATGTATCTCGGACAGGTCGTCGAGGAGGCGGAGACCGAGGAGCTATTCGCGGACCCTCAGCATCCCTACACCCGCGGACTCCTGGCTGCAGTGCCGTCGGCGGATCCTGCGTTACGGAGCGTCGAGGCGAGGGTGTTGGGCGATGTCCCCTCACCCGCGGCCCCCCCGCGTGGCTGCCGGTTCCACACCCGCTGTCCGGAGCGGTTCGAGCGCTGCTTCCACGATGAGCCCCCCCTGATTCCCCTCACCGGGCGCAGCTCGCGCTGCCTGCTTCACGAGCTGGCGGGTCGCGAAGCGCGGAGCACCGAGTCGGGCAGTGAGGGGGTGGCACCCGGGCAGGACGCCACGTAGCTGGCGACATGGTTCGCGCGCTCGGCGAGTTGCTCGAGATCGCTGCGGGTAGCGAGCTGGGCGCCTGACGAAAGGTGAGCGCAGAGAACCGCGGTGAAGGCGTCACCGGCACCCACCGGATCTCCCCGCACCGCGCCTTGCGGAAAGCCGGGGTGGGTCACTCGGAAGTCGCGGGTCTGCAGCACGCAGCCACGCTCACCCCGGGTGAGGGCCACCAGGCGGGCGCCACACGCGTCGATGAGCCAGGTCGCCGGATCCGGGCAGCCGAAGGCCGCTCGGACGAAGGCCGCCTCGTGCTCGTTGAGCTTGACGACCTGAGCCGCCCGCAGCGATGCCTCCACGATGTCCAGGAGAGGGTTCGGGGTGCGGATGTTGAGATCGCAGACGCGCACGCAGTTGGGTGAGGCGGCCCGCCAGGCGTGGGCGAGTGCGCCAGCGCCCAGGGCGGTGCGCTGGGCGAACGTCCCGTAGTAGAGCAGGTGGGCGTCAGCGACGAGCTGGGCGAGCTGGGCGTTCCACTCGATGCGATCCCAGGCAGCCTCGGCGACCATCGCGAACCGCGGCTCACGGTTGATGAGCCGCACCGCCACCGACCCGGTTGGTTGCGTGGGATCGCGCTGTACGGCGCGGACGTCGATCTGGCGGGCGATGAGCTCTTCGATCGCGGCGGTTCCCAGATCATCGCGCCCGATGCGGGTCACCAGTATCGGGCGGCGTCCGAGCTGCGCCAGATGGTGCGCCACGTTGGCGGCGCAGCCGCCGAGGTGCCGTTCTGTCGGGTGCAGATCCCAGAGGAGTTCCCCCCAGACGACAACCGTCGGGGGGCGTTTCGGGGCTTCGGTCATCGCGGGTCGATGCTACGCTCTCGGCGCTTGGGCGAGGAGTCTGACTGGCGTGCCCCACTTCATCAACTTGATCGCACTGTTCCTCGGGGTCTGGCATTCCGTGCGTCGCCTGGACGTTGCCCGGCACGAAGCCGAGACGTATCCCCAAGTCGAACCAGCCGCGTTCGCACAGTGGCGGGCTCGGGCGCTGCGTGCCCATGGAATCTTGGTTTGGGCTTGTTTCGCCTACATCCTGGTCGACCTGGCATTCCGCTGGTTCGCGGTCCCTTCCCTGGCTCAGACCAACGAGCTCGCAGTGCGCATCGTCGGTGGTGGGTTGACCGTCGTCTGGGCGGTGGCGACCGGCGTGGGAATGTACCGCGTGCGGGTGGCGGAGGCGCTGCGGGGGCGGCTCGGGATCGAGCTCGGCCGCGCCCGCTGAGCGGAAGCACACAACCCAGCCACCGCACCGAGCTCCAGGGTCGGGGCACGACGGCGGTCAAGGTTGAGCGGCAGGCGCGGGAATCGCGGGGTTCCGGCGCGGCCGGGAATTTGTCATCGGGATCCACCGTAGGACAGGACGAGTGATGCGACGGAACTGGACGAGTCAGGCCGACATCCTGGCCATTCTTCTGGCCGGTGTGCTTCAGGCCGAGCAAATCGAAAGGAGCTCGGCTGGCGTGCGCACGCCGCGCCCGCCCCGGCCATCGGACCCGCCGCCACCTATTTCGCTGGAGGGGGCGGCAGGGTAGTCGTGGGCCGCTGCGCCAAGCACTGATCGATGGCGCTCATGAGCGCTTCGGTTTGCTGGTCCTTGGGCAGCGTCGGCTTGCCCATGACGTTGTGCAGCAGTCGCGATGGGTTCACGAAGCCGCTCGCGTTGAAGCTCAGCCAGACGAACATTGCCCGTCCCTTGATCAGGGGGAAGGGGACACCGCCACCGCGGCCGTGGTTCCATGCCCGCGAATCGCTGCTGTTGTTCCGGTTGTCGCCCAGGACCCACACCTCGTCGGACTGCACCTGGTAGGGGCCTTGGACCAACATCGCCTCGTCGGCGACGTCGTGAGGGGCGGGCGAGACGGGGGACGTCGTGCCCTCGACGAACAGCATTCCAGGGGTCAGGGAGCTGGTTGTCGGGACCTCTCCGAAACGATCCTGCTCGAACAGCGTCAGGTACGAGTAGTCGCCGAGGTACTCGATGAACAGCTGCCCCCGCTTGCGGTTGTCGCCCTCGTCGTAGCTGAGGGGTCCCACGTAGCAGTAGGGGATCATCCAGTTGTTGATGAAAGGGTGCCCGCCGCGGACCTCGAGCCGATCGCCTGGAATGGCGATGGCCCGCTTGATGAAGTCTTGCGTCTGATCACCTGGATACTCGAACACCATCACATCGCCCCTTCGAGGCGGGAGGCGCGAGTAGAGACGAGATTCGCTGAACGGGATCGGGGGCCCGTACAGCAGCTTGTAGACGAAGATGTGGTCCTGGATCTGCAGTGTCGGGAGCATCGAGCCGCTGGGGATCTTGAACGCCTCGACGACGAACGCGCGGAGGAGCAGCGCCACGGCAACGGCCACGATGATCGATTCGGCGTACTCGCGAACCTCGCTCTTGCGCCACCTGCCAAAGTGACGGCTGACGAGCCGCAGGGCCTGTTCGTGCGCGCCCGCGAAGCGGTCGACGTCGAACCGTTCCCGGTCCAGCTCGTCACGCAGATCGTCGAGGGCCGCGTCGATCTCTGCGCGGGCACTACCGGGCACGTGCCGCTCGATCGCGCGCCGATTGCGGCGTCGGAGCCGAGCCGTCTCGTCCAGAAGCTGGATGGCCTGCTCGACCTCGCGGCGGGCCTCCGGGGGGACGTCGCTACGGCCGCCGATACCGGTCTCTCGCGCCAGGGGCAGCTGATGGCGCCAGTGGTAGAGCGCCATCTCGTAGACCGTGAAGAACACGATCAGCGCCGGCACCCACTGGTCGTAGAGCTTGAAGCGGAACCACTGCCAGATCCCTGCGTGAAGCTGGTTGTCCGACTTGAGCAACTCGACGGTTGCCCACGCCAGGACGAGCGGGACGAGACCGAACCACAGTCCCCAGAAGGTATACCGGAGAAGCTTTGTCCGTTGCACGAGGCTTTGGGTGTGCCCTGGCGCCAAGGGGCGACGTTCTACCCGCCCAGCCCGAGCGGGGCAACTGGCCGGCGCGCGAATGCACTGGATTTTCTCGATCTGGCAGAGAATCTACTATTTCGCCCGTCCCAACTGGACCAGATAGTCCACCTTCGCGGCTCGGTCGTCGCCCGCCTGTACGGGGGGGGCGTTGCTGCCCACGGTCGCGCTGTGGTCGATCACGACATAGAACAGACCCGGGGGCAGGGGGATCCGACGCTGGGTCGTCTGTCCAGCAGTCAGCGTGTCCGCGAAGACCGGTGGGATCGCGAGTGGCGCTGGTCCCGGCTGGGTGATGTAGTTGCCGGTCATTTGGTCTGCATAGGCCTTGGGGACGACCAGCAGGTCGACGGCGGGGGCACCATCGAGGGTCATCGTCAGGTAGAGCGCCTGGTTCTTCTTCGCGATTTCGAACCCGCCGAGGTAGTCCTGTTGTCCGCTGTGAACCTCGGTGCCGTCATTGGCGAGCGTCGTCTTGTTCGACCGCTCGACCTGGAAGGGCCGGAGAGGGAGTTGTCCCTTCGGTACATAGCCGAGCCCGAAGTCGACCTCGCCTGAGCGGTTCTGTCGGATCACCGTGAAGCCTCGTTCGAGCTGGCCTCGCACGATGTGCTGACCCAGATCGTTGACCGGTACCCCCAGGACGCTTGCCATCGTGCCCGCGACGCCGGACTCGATCAGCTGCGTCTCGAAGGACGCCGCGCTGACGTTGCTCGGTCGAAAGTAGACATACATCGCGCCTTCGTGGACCAAGAAGTCAGGCGCGTATTCGATGACCCCTGCGGAGGTGAACCCGACGCGCTGGGTCTGGGCCGTCCAAGCGTAGCCCCGACCCGAGTACTGAACCACCAGTGACTTGCGTTGGTCGGTGTCGATCACCTGGGAGCTGCAGGTGTCCGCAAAGAAGCGACCGATCACCGGGTCCGAGTCGCGGAGCTTCAGGGGCGCACCCCGCCGGGTCATTTCCCGGCAGAATTCCCCGAGACCGAACTCCAGGATATCGAAGCGGAGCGACTTGTTTCTCGGATCATTGACCCGACCAGGGCCCACCACCGTGACCAGCGATTCCTTGCCACTGCATCCGCCGACGGTGGCGAGAAGGATGGCGAAGCAGGCGGAGCCGAGACGCGGGTTCATGGAGCGAGGATCTCCCGGGACGGCGCGAAAATCCACCGGTGCGCTTCCTGCGGCGTTATGCTTCGTCCGCGGCGGACCGAAACTCGGCGGCGCGGTGCTGTCCGATCTGGCAAGAGTGAAGAGCTGGCGATGGTGACGAGGTCGATGCGAGCCGGGCAGGCACGGAGGGAGTGCACGATTCTGGTTGCGCTTGCTGACCAGCGTGCCCCTCGTCGCGGACGCGGCGGCGGGCGGACGGGCTTCCCCCTTCTCTGCTTTGGTGCCGCGATGGCGTGGGTGGGGACATCGGCGGCGCAGGCGCCAGCGCCCAGTGGTCAATACGGGCAGGCACCGCCAGGCTACGGGCAGCCGCCACCACCTGGCTATGGGCAGCCGCCACCACCTGGCTACGGCCCACCGCCGCCTGGCTACGGCCCGCCGCCGCCCGGTTACGGCCCACCGCCGCCCGGTTACGGCCCACCGCCGCCCGGCTACGGCCCGCCGCCGCCCGGCTACGGGTCACCCACGGCTCTCTATCCACCGCCGTCGTCCACACGGTCACCTGGTGAGATCGGTTTCCTGTACGGCACTGGCATCCTCTACGGAGTGGGCGTTGGGTCTTGGCTCAGCATCGAAATGAAGATCCGCGATCCAGGAGTCTTCCTGATTCCCCCGGCGCTACTCGGGGTAGCCGCGCCGGTTGGTGTCTACCTCCTCGATCGACCCGAGATGGACGAGGGACACCCAGCCGCGACCGCGGCCGGGATGATCATCGGCGCCGGCGAGGGGATCGGAATCGCTGGGGTGCACGATACCACTGTCGGCACCGACGATCGCTGGGGCATCCGCGGCTTTGCTCGGACCACGACGCTCGGCGCCACGTTGGGTGCGGTCGGCGGCTACACGGTGGGCTACTACCTTGAGCCCGAGGTCACCAGCACCGTCATGACCACCAGCGGGGTCTTCTGGGGGACCGCGATTGGTTCTTTTTTTGGATATGGTGCCTCGCCCTCTGGCGAAGGCTGGTCGGGGTCGAACGACTATGCTGCGATCGGTGGGCTTATCGGGTTCAACGTGGGACTGGGAATCACCGGCGCTCTGAGCGCGGTCTGGATCCCCAGCTGGGAGCAGATTGGCTGGATGTGGGGGGGCGCCGGCATCGGAGCGGCCGTGTCCCTTCCGGTGTTCCTCCTCTACGCGGACAGCGGCGGGCCGCCCGTGAAGCGGGGACTCCTGTTTACCGGGACGGCGACCACGTTGGGGATCGGGATTGCGGCTCTTCTCGCTCCTGGAGACGACACGGTTGGGCTGGCGCGATCCACCCCGCGGCCTTTCCCTAGCCGCTGGATCTCGCTCACGCACGTAGGACCGATGGCGGTTGAAGGGGGGCTCGGACTGCAGCTGGGCGGTCAGCTCCTCTGAGGCGACTAGCGGCCGGCAGATCACTACCAGATGAGCCGTCCTGACACGGCCGTGTACTGAGGCCGCCGCCGACTTCGATTGCGACTTGTCGGGGGGGGGTCTAGTCTCGAGCTGGCATGGCAACCGTCCGCTACTATCCCTCCGACGGCGCTCCGGTGCTGCGAGCGCTGCACAAGCCCGTGACAACCATCGGTCGGGACCTTGGCAACGACATCCACATCCCCAATCGCAGCGTGTGCGATCACCACGCGCAGATCGTCTTCAACGGCCGCGACTTTCAACTCGAGGAGCTCGACCGAGGGGCCGAGATCCTGATCAACGGGAGAAAGAAGCGCCGCGCGCGGCTCGTCAATGGGGATCGTCTGATGCTCGGGGATGCCCAGCTCGGCTTCAGCATGTTCACCGAGGTGGCCGAGGGCGAGTTCGACACCGACGCGCCGTCGGGTGCTCCCGACGCCGATGTGTCTTGGATGCGCCGCCTCCACGCATTCAGCGAGCGACTGATGGACAGTCGTGACGTCGAGAGCGTGCTGGAGACTCTGCTCGACGATGTGATCGACCTGACGGGCGCGTCACGTGGGATCGTGCTTCTCGTGGACCCCGGGGACGGGACGGGAGCGCCCCCGCGGGTCCGGGCCTCTCGCAACGTGCAGCGCGCGGCGATCGCCGAGCCGAGTGGCCAGATCAGCGACAGCATTGTCCGGCAGGTGATCGAGAGTCGGCGGCCGGTCATTGTCAGCGATGCCTTGACCGACACGACATTTGGCAAGAGTGAGAGCGTCGTTGCGCTCAAGCTGAGCAGCGTGATGTGCGTGCCTCTGCTGAGCCAGGGCGAGGTGATTGGAGTGCTCTACGTCGGCAACGACGAGGTCAAGCACCTGTTCGAACGCAAGCAGCTCGACATGCTGACCATCTTCTCGGCCCAGGCGTCCCTGATCGTGCAAAACGCGATGCTGTTGAGCGCGTTGCGGGCGGACAAGGAGAAGCTCACGAGCGAGCTGAAGGACAAGCGCTTCGGTGAGATCATTGGCTCCTGCCCCTCGATGCAGGAGGTCTTTCGCAAGCTGCAGAAGGTTGCGGCGACGGATATCAGCGTGCTGATCACCGGGGAAACGGGCACTGGCAAGGAGCTGATCGCGCGGGAGCTCCACCGGCGGAGCAACCGCGACGGCGGTCCGTTCGTGACCGTCAACTGCGGGGCAATCCCGGAGAACCTGATGGAAAGCGAGATGTTCGGTCACGTGAAGGGCGCATTCACGGGAGCCATTGCCAGCCGCCCGGGGAAGTTCCAGCAGGCCGACGGCGGGACCCTGTTTCTCGACGAGATTGGCGAGCTGACTCTGCAGCTGCAAGTGAAGCTGCTGCGCGCGATCCAGGAGCACGTGGTGTACCGGGTGGGTGACAACCGTCCGGAGAAGTGCGACATCCGCATCCTCGCAGCGACCAATCGGGATCTCGAAGAGATGATCAAGGACGGTACGTTTCGCGAGGATCTGTACTACCGGCTCAATGTCGTCAACCTGTGGCTCCCCCCGCTTCGCGACCGGGGCGATGACGTGTTCATCATCGCCAAAGCCTTGCTCAGCAAGTACGCCGACGAGCTGGGCAGCGCGGTACGCGGGTTCGCGCCGCAGGCGCTCGCTGCGATTCGAAAGTACCCCTGGCCCGGCAATATCCGGCAGCTCGAGAACCGGCTCAAGAAGGCGCTGGTTCTGTGTGACAAGTCGCTCCTCGGTCCCGATGATCTCGACCTGGGCGACGAGGCGCAGCAACCGATCGTGCCCCTCGAGAAGGCCAAGGAGGACTTTCAGCGGCGCTACGTGCTCGACGTGCTCGAGCGCAACAACGGCAATCGCACCCAGACGGCTCGTGACCTGGGGGTCGATCCGCGAACGATCTTCCGGTACCTCGAGAAGGAGTCGAATCCCATGCCGAGCGGTGGGGCCGGGACCTGAGCGCTGGCGCGCTACCGCTCAGCGGTAGCGGGCTCGCAACCCGAGTCGGTAGGCGTCGGCGGCGAGGTTGGGCCCCGAGCGGTGACGGGGGCGCCCCACCAGCCAGCCCATGAAGGCAACCTCGACGGCCACGAGTACCAGGGCGATTACGACATCCATGCGAACCCCTCCCTGAGTGTTGAGTAGGTGATGGATGGGCACTGGGCCAACTTCGTGTGGGCTCGGCGGGTGCGCTGTTTCTTGGCAGCGCGCGGCCACCGAGACGAGCCGTCAGGCACTGGATCAGTGCACATGGCCCACGAGCCACGCATAGGCGGGGACCAGCACCTCTTCGGGGCGCGCGCCACCCTGCTGGGCGATGCCGTCGCGGATCGCGAAACCATGGTCGCCGAAGACCACCGCCAGGGTGCGCTCCCGGAGTCGGCCAAAGTGCGCGGCGATGGATTCGGCGACCTCGGCGGCGACCGCGTCCAGCACGGCGGGTGTCACTGGGTTCTGCTCTGCCACGCGGGCTTCCACCAGATCGAGCTTCATCACCTCGCGGTGACCCGCCTTGATGCGACGGGGAACGGCGGCCGAGCGACCGCGCGCCACGGGCTGGTGGGCATCGGAGGAGGGGGCCATCTCCCGCAGTCCCTCGGGACCGCGACCGATGAGGTTGAGCTGAGTGGTCGTGGTGGTGGGGAGTGCTGACCACAACAGGAGGCGCTCGGTCAGCGCCGCCTGCTGTTCGAGGCGACGGCGCAGGTGCTCGTGCATGCGCTGGCCGATGTCGTATCGCATGCCATCGACGAGCACGAGCTGCACCCCACGTGCTCCGTGGAGCCGCGCCAGTCGATGCGCGATGTCGGGAATGTCGAGGACCATCGTCGGCCGCTTCCCACGCACACGGAGGGCGTCGAAGGCGTCGGTATAGCTCTTCTCGAAACTTGCTCCCCAGGTCGTGAGGGCAGGGCGCGCCGATTCGTCGGCGACGCCCAGCGCGAGGGCGTCCTGCAGGGGGGCGTATGCGGACACGAACATTCGCTCCACGAACCCGAGGGGTTTGGGGCCGCGGGCAGCGTCGAGTTCGGCGACCCAGCTGGGCCACTCTTCCGCCGCGTCCGGATGGAGCGGCATGGGACGAGGCGGCTCCATCGGCGGAGCGGTCGTGGGCTCGGGCTCGTGGATGGTGGCCGTGGTGGGGAGGGGTTCGGTTCTGGTTGCGTCCAGTGTGCTCTGCGTGTCGGCCGTGGATTCGTCCAGCGAGGTTGCTTCCAGGCCTCCCGCCGGCTGCGGGTCTAGGGGCAGGGGCGACTCGGTGGCCCCCGTCTCGGCCACGTCGCGGTCGCGAGGGTCGTCCGCTATCGCCGTCCCTGGGCTCCTGCTGGAATGGGCGGCGGTTTGCAGCAGCTCGTCGAGCACATCGTCGAAGGTGCGCTGGGCTGGTGCCAGGGGGGCTGGTCGCTCGGAGCCCGAAGCCGGCGGCGTCCCCGTCTCCGGTTCCGGAGCGAGCGCCCCGTCTTCATCGTTCAGCATGGCCGCCATGGCGGCTGCGGTAGGGGAGGTGGCAGGAGACGCCGAGGACTCGCCGGCGTGGTCGTCGCCAGCACTGGCGTTTTCGTCGTCGATCGTGGTGTCCGCGTCGTTGGTCTCGTCCGCGACGGCATCTGCCTCGACGGCGTCCGCGGAGGCGACGTCCATCTCGCAGCTGCCTTCGCGGTCGGTGGCGCTCTCGGCTGCATCGGACGGGTCGGCGGCGTGGTTCTCGCTTGCTTCGGTGTTGATCTCAGAATCGGCTACGTCTTCGCTGGCGGTCGCGTCCTCTGGTTGAAAGATGGGGCCGACGGCATCCGCAGCGGAGAGGGGAGCTTCGGAATCGCACTCGATGGCTGGGGCCTGGTCGTCCGTGGCAACGGCGGCTGGGCCCCCGGTCTCGGCATCATCGGGTGGGGCCTGGTCCCCCGGGCCGCCTTCGATGGTGCCGAGGGCAGCGGGGTCGACATCCTGCTCGTCGTGGTCGCTCGCGGTTTCGGAGGTGACCTCGGGCGGAGTGCTGGAGAGCTCCATCGCGGCCACGCTGGCGGCCATCTCGGGAGCGGGGGGTGGAGGGGTTTGCGCGCTGGGCGCGGCGGCCGCGCCCACGACCGAGAGCAGCGACACGGGGGGACCGTAGATGCCCAGGAACCGATCCCGTCGGGAAAGATAGAGCCGAACGGGACGCTCCTGGGTGGCGGCGATCCACCAGCGAAGCACGGCGCTGTCTTCCGAGTCCAGGCTCCCGGCCAGGTTGGCGATGCCTTCCAGACTGGGGAATCCCAGCGCCAGGCCCGAGTACCCGACCAGTCGCGCCCGGTACACCTGGTCGCTCAGCGAGCTGTCGAGGCGGCTGGAGGCACCCACTCCCGGAGACGACGCTCCTCGTCGGGAGAGGACATCCTCGACGGCGCCCTCGATGGCAAGAGCCAGGCGTCCCCGCTGACCGGGCCCTGGAGGAGACACAACGATCGGCAGCAGTCCAGCCTTTTCTGCTTTCTGAAGGGCCGTTCCGATCTCTCCTGCCGCGACGAATTGCGGCGAAATGAAACGTTCCGGTGCCGCCTGCTCGAGGTTTTGCGCCCAGGTCATGAGCGAGCAATCCCCGATCGGCAGCGAAGGGCCCAGTTTTCTGCGGATTGGCAATAGATCGTCAGTGCACGCCGGGCACCGTTGACGAGGCGAGGCTGGGCAAATACATTGAATGACGGAGTCCCTCTGCAGAGCCCGCGAGGTGCCAAGATACGAATCCCGAACAAGGCATCGAACCAGGAAGGCACAAGTCACGGTGGAGAGCTGGGCCCGGAGCTCCTCACCGGGAAGCCGGAAGTCGTGAACGGAGCCTTCCACCTAGCGAAGCTAGGGGTTCGACTTGCGCATTGACCGAACGGCTCAGGCGGTAAGGATCCCATGAACGGGCCGGCGGACGAACCGCCGGCCCGTTCGCCGTGAGCGGAATGGAAGTGGGTTCGCCCTTTCGTCGTCGCCGCGCCTCGACTACGGTTTGCGGCCGTATGCCGAGGATTTGGAATCGCGCTCGGGTGCTGCTGGCACCATCGAGGCGCGGCTGGGGGGCGCGCCTGCTGATGCTGCTGGTGCTGGTAACCGTGCCCGCTCTGGCCGCTGGACCAAAGGTCACGGGGAGGGTTTCGAACTGGACGGAGCTACGCAATCCCGTCTGGGAAGAGGCCAAGAGCTCCGACCGTCATCTCTATTCGTTTCGCGAGGTCGTGCCCACCGTGCCGGCGAAGGAACGAATTCTCTACCCCCACATTCCCAAGGAGCTCTGCATCGCGGCGTTGGCATCGGGCAAGCAGTCCGCGCCCCGCGGCGCCACACTGATCACCGTGGGTGGTGGACGCACGACCCCGGTCACCATCGTGGTGCGACCCCAGGCCAGGCTGCGCTTCAAGAACACCGACCCCTTCAAGCACCGGCTGTACATTGTGGGGAGCAAGACGTTCGTTCCCAGTGACACCATCAAGGGGGGCACGCGCGACTGGACCGTGCCGGCGCCCGGATCCTACGAGGTGCGCGACGAGCTGGCCCCGAGCTTGCGGATGTGGATCGTCGCCGAGGACAACGTGGTGGAGATTGCCTACCCCAACCTCAAGGGGCAGTTTGCGATGCGTCTCGAAGAAGAAGGTGACTACTCGCTGCAGGCATACTTTGCCGGTAAGAAGGTCGGGGACCCGCGCCCGATCGTGATGAAAGGGCGGGACTTGAACCTCTCCAACCAGCCCCTCAAGGTTGCTCCCGATCCCAAGAAGAAGTAGGCGATGCTGCTCAGTCGGTTCTGGTACGTCGTTCTCTCCCTGCTCTTGGGGGCGACCCTGTTCGTCCTCTTTCTGGCCAAGAGCATGTACAACCGCGCAGGGGACCACGCGATGGCCCAAGCGCTCTCGTCCGATAGCCAGGTCGTCAGCTGGTATCTCCAGTCGGACGCTCGCCAGCGCTCTGCGCTGATGACCCAGTTCGCCATCGACCCGAACATCAAGAAGTTCCTCGATAAGTCCAGCAAGGCGGACGACAAGATCCCTCAAGAAGCGCGCGACAAGGTGGAGGCCGCGCTGAAGAAGGTGGCTGGGGAGATCCCCAAGGAGTTCGCTTTTGACGCGGTCTTTGCGGTCGATCGGCACGGACGGGTCGTGGCTCATCTGGGCTACGACCAGGCTCGGGGGATGGAAGGGTTCGAGCTCGGTGGCTATCCGGTGGTGGCGGACGCGCTGCACGGCTACCTGCGGGACGACACGCTGGTGCTGGACCGCATCTACCGGGTAGTCGCGCGTCCCGTGCAGACGAGCGCTGGCGCGGCACCATCAGGCGCGATCGTTGGCGCGCGAATCATCGACAACCGCTTTGCCAGGGAGCTCTCCAACCGCACCGGCGCGGCGATTGCCTTCTACACGAACGGGGCCGTGGTTCACTCGGCAGCGCCGGAGGGGTTCAACAAGAGCCAGCTCGACCAGGTCAACGCGGACCTGGAGGGCCTGGAGAGCGACGAGAACTACCGGGAGATCGGCCGCAGCCAGGTGCGTCAGGTCGGCGAGCACCTGGGGGTGGTCTACGCGCGCTTGCCGGGTGAGGCCTGGGAGCTTGGCACCGGGTATGCGGTGGGGCGACTACCCAAGCGCGTCGAGGATCCGCTCGGCTTCTACCGGGACGCCGACGACAAGGACATGGCTGAGGCCAACGTCCTGCTCGCGGCAGGCATCGCGCTGCTCGGCACCCTGCTGGGGCTCGTATTCACGATCCTGGAGCACACCCGACCGCTGCAGATCTTCCGTCGTGAGGCCGGACGACTCGCGCAGGGCAAGGAGGATCAGCTGCTGCCGAGCCGATTCCGGGGCATCTATCGCAAGATCGCGGTCGACTTGAACGATGGTATCGATCAGGTTGCGGCCAAGGGTGGGGTCCCCCGCAAGGCGGCGGACCTCGGCCGGGTGCTCGGCGATCTACCGGCCGAACCCCAGATGAGCGCCTTCAGCTTCCCTGGGGACGAGCCGAGTTCGCCGCACGCGGCCGATAGCAAGCCCCTTCCGAGCGCGCCCCAGGCGTCCGGCAAGAAGCTGCCCGCGGCGCCGAGTCGTCCGGGTGGGCCTCCGCCGGCGCCCTCGGGCGAACAGCGCTCGATGCCGAAGCCGCCAAGTCGCACGGGCGCTTCCGCTCCCGAGTCCGCGGTGGACCCCGAAGCCGAACGCGAGGCCGAGTGGCGTCAGGTGTTCGAGGAGTTCGTTGCCACGAAGCAGCAGTGCGGAGAGAACGTCGAGGGCTTCACCTACGAGAAGTTCGAGCAGACGCTGCGGAAGAATCAGGAGGCGCTCAAGAAGCGCCATGGCGCGAGACGCGTGAAGTTCAGCGTATACGTCAAGGAAGGCAAGGCGGCGCTGAAGGCGAGTCCCATGAAGGACTAGCTGTTCCTCCTGGGCGGCTCGGATCTGGCTCGGCCGGGAGGTGACAAGATGGGCCCTGGAACACAGATTGCGAGAACCATGACCGAGCCGAGACTTCACAACGTCATCATCATTGGTTCCGGCCCCGCCGGGTTGACCGCGTCGATCTACGCCGCGCGGGCGAATCTCAAGCCGCTGTGCGTGGAGGGATTGATGGCCGGTGGTCTGATCCCGGGAGGCCAGCTGATGTTCACGACTGACGTCGAGAACTACCCGGGCTTCCCCGACAACGTTTCGGGACAGGACCTGATGGCGAAGTTCCGCGAGCAGGCCGAGAAGCAGGGGACCGAGATCATTACCGAGGACGTGGCCCGGGTCGACCTTTCCGTGCGCCCCTTCAAGATCTGGGTGGGCGAGGATACCGAAGAGCTCCACCTGGCAAAGACGGTCATCCTGGCCACGGGGGCACGTGCCAACTATCTCGGGCTGGAGAGCGAAGGGAAGCTGAAGAACAAGGGAGTGAGCGCTTGCGCCGTGTGCGACGGTGCCCTCTACAAGGGCCGTGACGTCGTCGTCGTGGGCGGGGGCGATTCTGCGATGGAGGAGGCGAGCTACCTCGCGGGGCTGGGGTGCAAGACAACACTCGTGCATCGACGCGACGAGTTCCGCGCCTCCCAGGCGATGCAGACGCGCGTCACCGAGCATCCCAACATCGAGGTGCTCTATAGCCACGAGGTAGTGGAGGTTCTCGGCGTCGAGGAGGACCGGGTCCAGGGCGTCCGCGTGAAGAGCAGGAAGACCGGCGAAGAGACGACCGTGCCATGTGCCGCCTTCTTCGTCGCGATTGGTCACACGCCGATGACCGATCTCGTCAAGGGTCAGCTGGAGTTGGAAGACAACGGGTACGTGAAGATCACCAAGCCGGGGTCGACCTACACCAGCGTTCCCGGCGTGTTCGCCGCAGGCGACGTGGCCGACTGGAACTACCGACAGGCCGTGACTGCGGCCGGCTCTGGCTGCATGGCGGCGCTCGATGCGGAGCGCTGGCTGGCAGCCAACGACGACTCGCACTAACCGGCGCCGGGGTTCACCACGAGCGATGTCCGAAGCCTGGCGTGATGACGCTCGTGAGGAGCTGAGGCAGCTGGTGACGCTGTTGCGAGCGCACGTCGAGTACCATCGCGACGCAGGATCCTTTGGGTTTCCTCGCGGGGGCGTCCCGGCTGGGGGATCCAGCTCGCGCGGATCGGTGGTCGAGCCGTCGAGGCCCCTGGCGTCATCCCCGGTGGCAGTGGCGCCGCCCTCACCGACGGCTGCCGGTCGCGAGGTCGCCTCGCCCCTCGCCGTCGCGTCTCCTGTCGCCGCGAACGCCGAACCTGCCCCGGTGGAAGCACCAGCGGATGGTGCGGGCAGCTCAGTGCCGACTCCCGCTGAGTCCGAGGCGGCAACGCTGCGGTGGGACCCGGAACCCGCGCGGCCGACAGCGGATCGGTCCAGTGTCGCCGCGGGAGCGTCGTCCGGTCCCGAGGCGGCGGCTCCCGAGCCCCGGGAGGACAGTTCGGCGAACACGTTGCACAAGCGGGAGTCGAGTGCTTCGGAGCGATCGTCGGCGGGGCTGGTAGGGGGGGTGCCGAGTGCTGCACCACGCATGGATGAGGAACGTCTCCGGGACGCGCAGGCTCGGCTCGAGGTGGTGCGCGAGCGGGTTGCGGGGTGTACGCGCTGTCGCCTGCACGAAACCCGCACGCAGACGGTGTTTGCGCGTGGGCAGGGCGTCTCGGGGCTCTGCTTCGTGGGCGAAGGACCAGGAGCGGACGAGGACGCGCAGGGGTTGCCATTCGTGGGAGCAGCGGGCCAGCTTCTGGATCGAATGATCGATGCGATGGGCCTGCTCCGCGAGGAAGTGTACGTCTGCAACATCGTCAAGTGCCGCCCCCCAAAGAACCGCAAACCCGCGCCGGACGAGATGGCCGTTTGCCGCGAGTACCTGGAGGAGCAGATCTCGATCCTCGATCCTGACGTCATCGTTGCTCTGGGCGCCACCGCCGTGCAGGGGCTCCTAGGAACGAGCGACGGTATCACTCGACTGCGTGGGCGCTGGCGCCTCTACCAGGGCCGCACTGCCGTGATGCCCACGTTTCACCCGGCCTACCTCCTGCGCAACCCGGCTGCCAAACGCGAAGTATGGGAAGATCTACAGTCGGTACTGCGTCAAATGGGGCGCCCCATCCCGCAGCGACCCCGGTGACACTCCAGCGCAAGAGCTCCGCTCCGCCCCTCGCCGTAGCGCTGCGCCTGGCGCTAGTTGGTGTCGCGTTGGCGCCGTTCGTTCCGCCGTTGACGGCGGGCATCCCGGGGGTGGAGTGGCTTGGATGGCTCCTCGACCAGTGGTTTGGCTACCAGTGCCACCGTGAGCCTGGCCGTTCGTTTCACCTGTGGGGCGCGATGCTGCCCGTTTGCATGCGCTGCCTCGGGATCTACCTGGGCCTCGGGCTGGGCGCGCTCGTGCTTCGACCGCGCCTCTCGGTTGTGGCGCTGCGCATCTGGGTCGCCGGGGCCGCGGCGCTGATGCTCGCCGACGTGGGCACCTACTGGCTCGGGGTGCAAGGTGGCTGGTCCGTGTCCCGGCTTCTCACGGGCATCGCGCTTGCCTACCCCGTTGGTATCGCTCTCGTGCAAGCCGCGCGCGGCGAGAAAGTGTGACCTGCCCCCGGATGCCTAGAACGACAGACAGGTTGTTTGTTGTTCTAGAGATCAACGACCTATCTAGGGCCCAGGCTGCCCCAGGTGAGACCCGCGCGCCCCACGCGCGTTACAGGCCGAGCACGAAGCCGAGGGACGGAGAAATCGCCAGGCCAGTGGTCGGGAAGAGGATCTTCGCGTCCACGTTCAGCTGGAGCCCGGCATTGGGGCTGAAGGCGTAGACGACGCCGCCTCCCGGTGCGATGAACATCGTGCCCATCCGGCGGTAGGCGTCGAGCTCCATCTGCACGGGTTGGTTGATGTTGCCGTCCGGTGCGTACGGATCGAGTCGCAGATCCGCGGGGTCGACCTGGCCCCCGGTGGCCTGGGCGCGGCACTCCGCGTAGGAGTTGGTCGTGTTGTAGAGGCCCGCATTGCAGTCCGCGATCTTGACCCGAACCTTCGCGTCGACCTGGCCCAGACCTCCGCCCAGGTGCACGTAGGGTCGGAAGCCCGTTCGATTCAGCGGCGCGAACCAGTAGCTCACCCGCCCTTCGGCGTGCACGGGGAGGAATCCGGCGCCGCCCGCCGCTTTCGGACCGCCGTTGAAGGCGAGCCCGGCCCGGGCTCCCAGGGTCAGCTGGTCCAGGAGCGCGTAGTCGAAGGAGAGCAGCGCCCGCATCGTGGCGAGCGCCATGCCGGTATTCACCTTGCCGCCCGCGCCCGGGTACGGGTTGTACGGGTACTGCACGCTGTCGCCCGCACTGCCTTGAGGGGGGGTTGCATAAAAGCAGTTCCAGCCCCCGTCGGTCTGGCTTTCCAGTGAACAGACGTCTTCGCCCCCGATGATGGGCAGGTCGGCGGCGAAGTGAGCGCCCACCCAGATCTTCTTCGCGCGGCCGCTGGGGCTCTTTCCTCCGCCCCCGCCGCTACCGCCCGAGCAGTAACCGTCGTCGCAGCTTCCCTTGCCCGGACAATCGGCGTCCGTCTGACAGAACTCGCAGGAGCCGGAGGAGCAGTAGTTGGTTTGGCACTCGTCGTTCGAGCCGCAACTGTCGCCCCATTCCTTGACTCCAGCTTTGCCCTGACACCCTGGGAAGTCCGGCGGGCAGTCGGCGTGCTCCTCGCAACGCGGGGGCGCTTCCATGCCGGGAAATGCCGGAGGTGGCTGGCTGGTGGCGCCGAGCACGGTGAACTCGAGCGGCTGGGCCCTCGTGCCGTGCATGTCGACGATGTTGCCGCTCGCGTCCCGAGCCTCGACGTACACCCGGAGTGTGCCGGCCAGCGCGGTTGCCTCGCAGGGCACTGTCCCTTGCAGGGACGTGCCCTTCTTGTCCATCGGCACCTCGTGCCAGGTCTCTCCCCCGAACTCCATGTAGAAGAGGGCGCCCGAAGCCGCCGTGGGCTGTGCGCTCTCGCAGCTC
Source organism: Polyangiaceae bacterium (assembly GCA_050304295.1). Taxonomy (GTDB): domain Bacteria; phylum Myxococcota_A; class Polyangia; order Polyangiales; family Polyangiaceae; genus JAFGBI01. The sequence goes on along the minus strand of JBNLDK010000061.1, from coordinate 84,539 downwards.
ACGGGGACGGCCCGGCGCGTCTGTACTTCGCGGATCGTGGGGGTGCACTGCATCGTGCCAGCGGCGGGCATGGCTGGCGCCGCTGGAGCAGGAGCGGCATCGGCCCCTGGCGTCGGCGTAGGAGCCGGGGCGTTGCCGCCCTGACCCTTGGCAGTGGCAAATGCCTCTTGCGTCTCCGGCGTGGCGAGCGCGTCGTCGAGCTGCACACCGGGATCGAGCATCACGGCTTGCAGGAAGGCGTCGGTCGCCCCCGCCGCGTCACCGCGGCCGCTGCCCCGCACGATGCCAACGTACATCCACGCCTGTGCCTTCACCGACGGGCTGCACTTGTCCTCGCAGGCTTGGATGACCCCCAGGAGTACCGACTCCGCCTTGTCGAAGCTGGTCTGGAGATAGTGAGTGTTGATGGCCTCGTCGATCTTCTTCTTGGCCGCGGCATCGCGCGGCGCCGCCTCGGCGACGGAGATCAGGCCAAGAACGACCAGGAACAGAGCGGTGGCGATACGTCGGTACGGGGTCATCGTTCGTTGGGGGAGTCGGGTGGGGGAGGGAAGGTCGCCCCCAAAGGCCAAGCACCGGGACCGGCGTCGCCGGAGTGAGCGACGACCGGCCGAATCAACTGCAAGCTACACGGCGGCTCACTGGGCATCCGTCGCCGGGCACCCCTCCTTGGCGCCCTCGGTGCGAATGAACTGAACGCGGCGGTTGAGGGCTCGATTCTGGTCGCTCGTGTTGGGCACCAGCGGTCGGTCGAAGCCGTAGCCCTTGGAGGTCAGCCGACTTGGCTCGATCCCGTGCGAGACCAGGTAGCGCACCACGGACGCGGCCCGGCGATCAGAAAGGCCCTTGTTGTAGAACGCGCTGCCGCGATTGTCGGTGTGGCCCTGGACCTCGAGCTTGATGCTCGGGTTCTTTTCGAGGACCTCGACTACCGCATCGAGAACCGGGTAGCTTTCCCGTCGAATCGTGTCCTTGTTGTACGCGAAGTGGATCTGCTGGGTGATCTTCACTTCGCAGTCGGTCACCACTACCAGCGCCGGCTTGGTGGGGCATCCCAGCGGTTCCTTCTCGGCAGAGCCAATTTCGTTCGGGCACTGATCCTTGAGATCCGGAACTGTGTCGTTGTCGTTGTCCAGATCGGGGCACCCGTCGTCGTCCTGGTATCCGTCGGGATCCTCGGGATCAGTCGGGCACTGGTCGTTGGCGTCGAGGATAGTGTCAAGATCGTTGTCGATCTCCGGGCAGCCGTCCTCGTCGAGGTACTGGTCCGCGTCCTCCGGATCGAGCACGCAGGAATCCTTCGAGTCCGGCAGTCCGTCACCGTCCGTGTCGGGATCGTCAGGACAGCCGTCCTCGTCCTCGAAGCCATTGAAGTTCTCCGGATCGTCGGGGCAGCTGTCCTCGGGGTCCTTGTAGCCGTCTCCGTCGCGGTCACCGGGCTGGGGGACGGCCTCCACGAAGCCGCGATCGGTGCAGTATTGCGGTGGTGACAGGAACAGTGCGGCGTTGGCGTTGGGCTCGGCGATCCAGAGATGCTTGGAGGCTTTGGAGAGAAATCCCTGCTGCATCTCGATCCGAGCGAACTTCAGGTGGCTCTGCGCTACCGCCAGCTCGCGAGGAGCGCACCGCACGGCGCCATTGCGCTCAGCCTGCTGGGTGATTTCCTCCAGGCCCTCGATCTGACCCCGAAGTTTCGGCGCGGCCGCGCAAGCCGCCAGGTACCAGCTGGCCGCCAGCAGCAGGATGGTCAGCCGCATCACCCGCGCCGTCATCGCCCCGCTCCCCGGTGCGCGCCACGCGAGACGCGGATGGCCTTCAGCGCGTACTCGTTGCTCTCCGCCGCCAGCTGGCGCGCATCGCCATAGTCCGCTTCGGAGGCTTCCATCTGCGCCTTCTTGAGGTGTTCTTCTGCGTAGTAGAACTCGTATGGCGCGAGGGTTTCGGCCCCCATCTCCCGCGCCTGCTCCAGATTGCGTGACGCGGCCGTAGCCTTGATCGCAAATACTGCGTTGCCGCAGCCGGAAAGCAACGCGCTGGTGAGGACCACTCCCCCCAGCAGCCAGGCTCGAGCCGAGTCAGTTCGTCGCATAGCGCCCATACGGTGACCTTGCAGGAGGCCCTTTGCAGCACGCGGACGCTACCAATCGCGAGGATCCCTCGTCAACATCCGTCGCCGGCGATTGCCGCCGAAGGAACGCCACCGAGTGCGATACGAGCCCAACGGGCCGACGGGCCTGACTGCGCAACTGACGGTGATCTTCCCAAAGCCAGCTCGATCGCACCCTGCAAAGCCCCCTTTCGGGCCCGCCTTGGCACCCGCTGATTTCCCCACCCACAATTCCGAGAAGGTGCTCCAGCGGGGAGTGCCTCGAACCGGAGCCGCTTCCTCGAGACGCCGCCCACCGCTGGGCCTGGCGCTTCCCGTTGCGGCGCTCGCTACATCTTCCGATAGACGCCCACCACCTTGCCGAGCAGCATGGTGGACTTGAAATCGGTGGCCCGGACCAGAATGGGCGCCATCTGTGCGTTCGCCGGCTGGAACCGGACGTAGTCCTTCTCGGGATAGTAGTACTTGACCGTGGCTTCGTCTCCGATCAGAGCGACGACGATCTCGCCTCGGTCGGCCGTGGCCTGCTTTTTGACGAAGATGTAGTCTCCGCTGAAGATCCCTGCGTCGATCATCGAGTCCCCGGTCACCCGGAGGCCGAAAATCTCGCGTCCACCGTGCACCAGCATGCGATCGATGCGGACCGTATCGATGACGTTTTCCTCGGCGAGGAGGGGCAGTCCGGCCGCAACCCGCCCGACGACCTGGACGGTGATGAGGTCATCGTCGTTGGATGGCCCCCTTGCACGCGCCCCGCCCATGGCGTCGTCGACTAGCTGCAGAGCGCGACTCTTCATGTCTTCACGCCGCAGGTATCCCTTGCGTTCCAGGGCTCGCAGGTGGTCATTCACGCCATTCGTCGAGCGAATACCCATGTACTCGCCGATCTCGCGCAGCGTGGGGGGATAGCCGCGGTCTTCGATCGACCGGCGGATGAAGTCGAGAGTCTGCGCCTGGCGCTTGGTCAGCCCTTGCATGGTTCGATGGAGGATACTGAACGGGTGTTAACCCGTCAAATTACGAGCCCTGGCCATTTGTATGGCCATGAAATCATTATTCATTCCAATGTCTTATAGAACACCCCCTCAAGCGTTCACGTCAGATCCCGGGGCGACGAGCTCGACGGCTGGCTGGGGCGCCGGTCAGAACTTGTTGGAGACCGAAAGGAAGGTCAGCTTGTTCGTCGTCTCCCGCAGGCGATCGACAAGCATGCGCACGATGCTCCACAGCACCTCGTAGGCGAGATCCTTGTGGAGGAACAGCAGGTCGTCGAATCCGTCCTTGGGGATGGCGAGCAGTCGGCAGCGCTCGTGAACCCGCGCATCGGCGGAGCGGGGGGACTCGTCGAGTAGCGCCATCTCTCCGAAGACCTGTCCGGGGCCCAGCACCGCGAGCGCTTCTTCCCCCATGCCAGGCACCTCGCGGCTGATGCGCACTCGCCCTTCGAGGATCAGGTACAGCTTGTCCCCTGCATCCCCGTGCTGAAAGATCTTCGTGCCCAGTGCGTGGGACTCTTCGGCGGCGACCTGCGCGATGAGCTCGAGCGCTTCGACCTTCAGTCCGGCGAAGAGCTCGACTTTCTTCAGTTGTTCGACGCGGTCGGTCATTCCGTCTGAACCAGCTTAGCCCAGACTTGCCGTCGCGGACCAACTGAACGGCGGGTGGCGCGCCGGGCTATCTGGTGAACGTCACTCCGATGGGCGGACTGCTGGTGGTCGCGGGATTGCCGTCTCGGTCGAGCCCCGGCTTGTAGGCCTTGGTGAGGGCACATTGCCGCGCGAGTGCCCCGAAACCGAATCCCGAAGGCGTCTCGCTGATGATGGCCACGCTCTGGGGACTCCCATTCGCGCCCACGGTCACGGCCAGCATCACCCGCGCGTAGTTGATCTGGGCCATCTCGGCTTCGGCCGGAAATCCACAGCTGTTCCAGCCGGTGCTCGACGCGAGCATGGCGGGGCGAGAGCGGTCCTTCTGGCGTCGCTTGGCCTTCGTTCCGGGCTTGGTGGCTGGCTGCTGGGGGGCCAGGTCGCCACCGGCCTTCGCCTGCTGGTCGTAGACCGCTTCCTTCGCCTTGCCTCCCCGCTGGCTCGCCCCGCCGGCGAACCGAGTTCCCGGGCCGGTGACCATCGCCCACTGGTCGCCGGTCAGATCGAGCGGTGCGTCGGGGTCGGGCTCCGCGGTCAGGGCCTCGCCGACCTCGGCTGCCTCGGGTGGCGGAGCCTCCGCGACGGGGGCCTCCTCAATCGGCTTCAGTGGCTCCGCCTCCTCGATCTGGTCTTCCTCTTCGACCGGCTCGGGGGAAGGTGGTGGTGGCTCCGGTGGCGGCGGGTCGATCTCGATGTCGTAGACTCCGCGCAGCTCGGTGGAGACGTCCTCGTAGATGGCAGCTGCGAAGTCCTCGAGCTCGAACAGCTGCTGGAGACTGGTTGCGGCTGCTGCTCCATGCACGAACAGGGCCCCCGCCAGCCCTAGCGCCAACCCGACTCCATTGTGGCGCCCACCGAGCGTCAGCACCCGGGCCAGGGGGTCGGTCGCCCGTGGCACCGGGGGCAGCGGCCGTTCGCTGGGGGGCCGCGCGATGCCGGACGGGGCGGGTTCCACTGCACTCACCATTGACTGTCCTACTTGGTCTTGTCCGCGTCCACTGGCACTGATTCGTCCAGCTTCGAGATGGCAAATGCGATCTTGGCGACCCCCGCTCTCTTCAGCAAGTCGAGCACTCCGATCACCCGACCGTGCTCCACTTTGGCGTCGGCGCGGATGACCGCGCGCAAGTCCTCGGTCTTCTGCTTGGCTTCTCTGGCCAAGTTGGACACAGCGGTGTCGCTTGCAACCTCCTTGGAGTCGACGAACGTCTTTCCGTCCGCGGTCAGCTCGACGCTGAATACCGTCTGGACCTCTTCCCCGCTGGCAGCCTTCGGCAGGTCCATCGGGATCCCCGACTGCACGATGATCTTTGCTGTCACGATGAAAATGATGAGCAACACGAGGGACACGTCGACGAGGGGAGTGACGTTGATGCCACTGATCATCCCATCGTCATCATCGGCGCCGCCCGCCATTACTCTGCCTCCGCTCCTTCCTCGTACTCCTCGGCCACCAGATGGGCCAGGAGGACGCGGCTGAGCGCTTCGGTGTTGGCGATGATGGTCTTGGCTTGGCGCTGGAAGTAGTTGTAGGTGGCGACCGCGGGGATGGCGATGCCGATGCCCACCGCGGTGGCGACGAGCGCCTCGGCGATCGCGGTCATCACTTCGAGCGGTGCTGCGCCAGTGGCGGCAGTCTCGGCGGCGGCGCCGGCCGTGCCCGTGCCGAGGGCCTCGAAGGCCATCACGATGCCGATGACGGTGCCGAACAGTCCGATGAAGGGCGCGTTGTTGCCGAGCGTTCCGAGATAGATCAGCCGACGTTCGAGCTTCATGCGCTGGAGAGCAGCGGCGCCCTTCATCGCTTCTTCTGCGGACTTGGCACCGCGGTCAGCTTCCATCAGGCCTGCCACCACCACTGCCGCTTCCGCGCTGGGTGACTTCTCCAGACGCTTTCGGGCGCCCGCCATGTCTTCGTTCCGCAGAAGTTCGCGGAGCTCTCCAGCCAGCTTGCCGACGTCATCCTTGAGCGACCAGTAGAACCAGCTGCGCTCCAGCATGATCGCCACTGAAATGATGCTCAGCGCGATCATCAGCCACATCACCCATTCGGCGCCGACACCGACCATCAGTCGCAGCAGCCACTCAATCAGATTCATTGTCGTGTATCCTCGCGGGGGTCCAGAAGCCTTCAGGCTGGACCCGGAATTCGTAGACCGCCGGAACGGTCATGGCCAGGGGGAGTGCACTGCAGTACGCTGCGGCGGCGTGATTCTGGGTTCACCCCCGCTGTCTTTCGAGGCCTCTTTCTTGAGTGTGTCGGGGGTCGAGGTTGTCAACTAGCCAGTCACGTGCCAGGCGACGGGGGACCACCTATCGTTTGCGCACTGACCCGAATGACCGACTCCAATCGACCGGTCGGCGTGCTCGTTACCGGCGAGCCCGTCCCTGAAGCCCATCGTGTCGGCGGCCGTTTCGACACGATGGTTCGACGAGCCGCGGCGGACCATTGGTCGGGGAGCTTCTCGACCATCGAGGCTCCCCTGGACGAGCTTCCTCCTCCAGCGACACTGGCGGGGGTGATCGTGACCGGATCTCCGGCGAGCGTGACCGACGCCAGTCCCTGGATGCGCCGGGCTGGGGAATGGCTGCGTGAAGCGGTGCTCGGTGGTACTCCGGTGCTCGGGATCTGCTTTGGTCACCAGCTGCTGGCCCAGGCACTTGGGGGTCGAGTCGAGGCCAATCCTCGGGGGCGGGAGATCGGGTCGGTTCGGGCCACGCTGCTTGGTCCCGACCCACTCTTCGAAGCGAGTGCCCAGCCCTTCCTGGTCAACATGACGCACGTTGACTCGGTGGTAGAAGTCCCCGCAGGAGCGCGTGTTCTGGTCCAGACTGAGCTCGAACCCAATGCGGCGATCCGGTTCGCTTCGCGGACCTGGGGGGTCCAGTTTCACCCCGAATTCGACGGGGCGATTCTGTCGGCCTACCTCAGCAGTCGGCAGGCCGAACTGGAGGCCGAGGGGATCGACGTGCGAGCGACCCTCCGGAGCGTCCGAGACGCACCCGTCTGTCGGGCGGTGCTGCACCGGTTCCTCGATCTCTTGGAGAGGGAAGCTCGAGCCAGCGAAGCACGCCCCTCGGACTCGGGCTGAGCCGTTGCTACCAGAACCAAGGCCGCGTGGGAACGGGCCCGCCCCAGGCTCCGACGAACCGCGCCACCCATACGACGAAGAGCAGCAGCGCCAGCGCAAGCGCCAGTCGCGATCCCCAGCGCGCGGCGCTTGCGGACCGAAACCAGCGCAGCGGCCAAAGGACATCGACCGCCGCGAGGCAGAGGTAGCCGACCGCCGCTGGGCCCACCACGAACACCAGGGGGTGGAAGGCGAGGGCGGTTGCGAAGTCGCCTCGGACAACCGCCAGTGCGGCGCGAGTCAGGCCGCAGCCAGGGCAGGGATAGCCGGTCAGTCCAGCTGTGGGACAGATGGTGATCTCGGAGATCTCACCCAGCACCAGTGGCAGGAGCAGGACGAGTAGCATCGTCCCCCCCTCCTGCCACCGCAAGTGGGAGGGGGACCGGGGTGGCGTCGGAGGTGCCGAGGCTGGCGACCTACTGCTGGGGACCGCCCGCAGCCTTCCAGATCTCGTTCAAGTCTTCGGGAAGAAAGTAGAACCAGAACAGGAGATACATGATCGCGTTCGAAGCCTGAGGATTGGCGATACCAGCCATGCGCTTCGCCTCGAGGATCTTCTCGGGCATGCTGAACCAGCCAATGTAGATCAGGCACATGAAGAAGTTCGCGTCGTCCTTGCGACGGAAATCGTTCAGCTCCTTGATCATGTTGTAGAGGTAGAGCAGGCCGGGGATTCCGCAGAGGGCGATCCCCAGGACGACCATGATCCAGTTGCGGGTGGTTCCGACGGGCCCGTGGCCGGTCATTGCGGCGCCTCCCGCCGGCTGCATCGCCCCGGCAGCGCCAGCCATCGCCGGGGCAGCGCCGGGGATACCAGGAACGGCACCGGGCATGCCAGGAACGGCACCGGGCATGCCGGGTGCAACCCCGGGCATGCCGGGCGTCTCGGCAGGCATGCCGGGAGCAACGCCAGGCATGCCGGGAGCAACGCCGGGCATGCCGGGAGTAACCCCGGGCATGCCGGGAGCAACGCCGGGGATGCCGGGAGCAACGCCGGGCATGCCAGGCATGCCGGCGTCCTGACCTGGCACTGGCGAACCGGGCGGCGGGCCTGCCATCGGGGCGGGGGCGGCGCCCGGGAACCCGGGGCCGGCGGCCATCGTGCCACCAAGGGGATCGGGTGGCTCGGACGGTCCCGCCAGAGGCGCCGGGGCCGGCTCGCCTGGTGCGCCAGGGGCGGGAGCCGGTGCAGCGCCTGGGGGTGGACCGCCAGCAGCTCCGGCCGTCGGTGCCGGGGCACTCCCGAGAGACGGGGGAGCCACGCCCAGCATGGTTCCCTTGAGCTTTGGCCTGACCACCCCGGCTGGTGCGCCAGCCGGGGCCGGCTCAGCAGCTGGAGCTGGCGCCGCAGCCGGAGCTGGCGCCGCAACCGGAGCCGGCGCGGTGGCCGGTGTGGGGGCTGGGGCTGGGGCTTCACCGCCCCCGGGCCGCGGGACGCCAGCGGGCGCATTCATCATGAGCATCGTGCCCTTGAACTTCGGGGCTGCTGCGCCCTTTAGGTTAAAACCGCACTTGCTGCAGGTGGTTGCGGCATCCTGATTCTGCGTCCCACAATTCGGACAAAACACTCGACACCTCCGTGCCCGCCCCGGGGCTGATCGTCGCTCGCAGCCTACACGGGCTCCGTGCGAATTCTCAAGTGAATCGGTGCCCGGTGGTCGGATTCGGCTTCTATTCAGCTTCCGGCCGGTGCTCTTGACACGTTGGTTTCGAGGTCACTACGGTTCGCCGCGTCACGGACGGGGCTTCGAAGCACGAGCGACGAGCGCCCGGACATCGGAACCGAATCATGGAATTCGCCCTGAGCGCGGAGCTTGAGCAGCAGCTGGAAGAGCTGGTCTCTCGCTACCCAAACAAGATGGCTGCGTGCATCCCTGCGCTGCACCTGTGCCAAGACGCCAACGATGGCTGGGTCTCCCCCGAGGTGATTGCCTTCGTGGCTGCGCGCCTCGGTCTGAGCACGGCTCATGTCCAGGGTGTGGTCACGTTCTACACGCTCTTCAATCGGGAGAAGCCGGGCCGACACCAGGTCTGGGTTTGCCGGACGCTGAGCTGCGCTCTGCGCGGCGCGGACACGCTCCTGGCGCACTGCGAGAAGAAGCTTGGTGTTGGGCCCGGCGGAACCACCAAGGATGGGCGCGTCACGCTCCGCACGGCGGAGTGCCTGGCGTCGTGCGGCACCGCCCCGATGATCCAGGTCGACAAGGAATACCACGAGAATCTGACGGTCGAAGAGCTCGACCGAATCCTCGACCGGCTCCTCTACGAGGGCTGACGAATGGTGGCGAGCAATCCAGCCGAGGACCGGGAGCGATGATCAAGCGGACCGACTTTCTCACCAAGAACTACGGGAAGGCGAACAGCCACACGCTGACCGTCTACGAATCCACTGGTGGCTACCGCTCGGCCCGGCGCGCGCTGGCGATGACTCGCGATGCCGTGGTCGAGGAAGTCAAGAAGGCCCACATTCGTGGCCGAGGCGGAGCCGGATTCGATTGCGGCGTGAAGTGGAGCTTCATGCCGAAAGACAGTGGCAAGCCGCACTACCTCGTCGTCAACGCCGACGAGGGCGAGCCCGGCACCTTCAAGGATCGAACGATCATGGAGCGCAACCCTCATGCGCTCATCGAGGGTTGCATCATCGCGTGCTTCGCGATCGGCGCACACAGTGCCTACATCTACGTTCGCGACGAGCTCCATCTCGCCAAGGCCCGCCTCTGGGAGGCGATCCACGAGGCGCGGGAGAAGGGCTACCTGGGCAAGCGCCCCTTCGGCACGGGTTGGGATGTGGACGTCTTCGTGCACACCGGGGCGGGAGCCTACATCTGCGGTGAGGAGACGAGCCTCCTGAACTCGCTCGAGGGAAGGCGTGGCGAGCCCCGGCTCAAGCCGCCTTTCCCCGCCCAGTACGGTGCGTTCGGGATGCCGACCACGGTCAACAACGTGGAGACGATCGCCATCGTGCCGACCGTGATTGAGATGGGGGGTGAGGCGTTCTGCAATCTCAGCTCACTCGCGTCCCTCAACGACGGGGGGGCACGGCTCTTTGGCATCAGTGGACACGTCAAGCATCCGGGCGTCTTCGAGTGCGCCGTTGGCTTGACCCTGCGAGAGCTCATCTACGACCTCGGCGGAGGGATCCTCGATGACCGCGAGCTCCTGGCAGTGATTCCGGGCGGGTCGTCGTGCCCGGTGCACCGCCCCGACGAGATCGTCAATGTACCGGGTGATGACCGCTTCGCTGCCTATCACGGCAAGAGTGTGTTGGACCTCCCCTTGGGGGTGGACACGGTTCGCGCCGCTGGTGGAATGCTCGGGACCTGCTGTGCCATCGTGCTGAGCGATGCGGCGGACCCGGTGCTGGCTCTGCAGAATCTCATGCGTTTCTACAAACACGAGTCCTGCGGCCAGTGTACGCCGTGTCGTGAGGGCTGCGGATGGGTCGAGCGAGTGATCGATAAGATCGTCGCGGGCACTGCCACCATCGCGGAGCTCGACCTGCTCAGCGAACTCGCGTCCGACATTACGGGCAACACGATTTGTGCTTTCGGCGACGGAGCCGCCCAGCCGGTACTCTCGTTCGTGCGAAAGTTCAGAGCCAATTTCGAAGACTACGTCCTCAACGGCGGGCGCCAACAGACCCGCACCCTCGTCGTATGATCGGCAGCATCTATTTCGCCGTTTGCGCCATCGTCGCTCTCTCGGGGGCGATCTCAGTGGTCGCTGCCCGCAGCCCCATCCGGTGCGCCGTGGGGCTGCTGGCCACCATTCTCGGGATCGCTGGTCTGTTCCTGCGTCTCGACGCCCAGTTCCTCGCGGCCATCCAGGTGATTGTCTACGCAGGCGCGGTCGTCGTGCTCTTCGTGTTCGTCATCATGCTGCTGGGACCAGACGGTGTCAGTCCCGGGGAGGCCCGGGCGTGGCTTGCGAGCCGGGTGGGAGCGGCGCTGGTGGTGGTCCTGGCAGGCGCTGGCATCTTCCTGCTCTGGCCGGACGAGTCCACCCCGCTGGGCCGCGTTCCTCTCCAGTACGGTTCCGTCGAGTCGGTCGGGGGGCAGATCTTCACGGATGCGCTGGTGCCGTTCGAGCTTGCTACTGCGCTGCTCATTGTGGCGGTTGTTGGAGCCGTCTCCGTGGCGCGCGGGCGCAGTCAGGTGAAGTTGACCTCGCCGTCGATCGCCAATCCGACTCGGCGCCTGTTTGGCGGTCCGGTGCACCCACGCGATGCGGGTCAACCGCTGGCAAAGGAGGAAGGCAAATGACGCTGCTGGGACAGGCGGTGGAGCACTACGTCTTCCTCGCCGGGATCTTGTTCACTCTGGGCGCGGTGGGATTCCTCGTGCGGCGCAACGTGCTCATCCAGTTGATGAGCATCGAGCTGATGCTCAACGCGGTCAACCTAGCGCTCGTCAGCTTCAATCGGCTTCACCAGTCCGCCATGACGGGGCATGTATTTGCCTTCTTCGTGATCGCGGTGGCCGCGGCGGAGGCCGCGGTGGGACTGGCCATCGTTCTCTCATTCTACCGTCTCCGATCGAGCGTCAGCAGCGACGAGGCGGACACCTTGCGGCACTGATAGGTCACTGAGTCATGGAGATTCTCCTGCATCGCCTCCAGGGCCTGTTCCCCGCCGACGATTTCGGTCTGCTCCTCGTCATCCTTGGACTGCCCCTGATCGGCGCGTTGGTGAACGGCGTTTTTGGGAAGCGCCTGGGCAAGGAGGCCGTCACCCTGATGGCGCTCGTTGCGGTCGGGTTCTCGTTCCTCGCCAGCGTGGTTGCGTTCCTGATGCTCACGGAAGCCCAGCACGGCGAGCACGCGGCGCGGTTCGTCTGGCACGGCTGGGAGTGGATGACGCTCTCGGGCCCGCCGGTCCAGGCAACGGTGCACCGTGCCGTCCCGATCGAGGTGGCGTTCTCGATCGACGCGCTGAGCGGGACCATGGCGCTGGTCGTGACCGGGGTGGGTTTCCTCATCCACCTGTACTCGACGAAGTACATGGAGAAGGACCCAGGGTACGCTCGGTTCTTCGCCTACCTGAATTTGTTCATCTTCAGCATGCTGGTGCTCATTCTGGGCAACAGCCTGCCGATGCTGTTCATCGGATGGGAGGGGGTCGGGCTGTGCAGCTACCTGCTGATCGGGTTCTGGTTCGAGGACCAGGCGAATGCTGCCGCTGGTTCGAAGGCGTTCATCACCAACCGGATCGGTGATTTCGGCCTGATCGTCGCCATGGCGATGCTGCTCTACTACGTCGGGGCGCTTGATTGGGCCGGTATCGAGTCGGGTCGCGGCGCGCTGCTGCAGAAGATGCAGATCTGGCCTCTCGGCAACCGGGTCCCCTGGGCGGCGCTGATTCCCATCGAGTCCGTTCGGGTCTGGATCGAGACCCCGGTCCAGGTCAACGTCGCGACGCTCGTGGCGCTCGCCCTGTTCCTTGGGTGCGCCGGCAAGAGCGCGCAGATCCCGCTCTACGTCTGGCTGCCCGACGCGATGGCGGGTCCCACGCCCGTCAGCGCGCTGATCCACGCGGCGACGATGGTGACCGCTGGCGTGTACCTCGTGTGTCGCATGGCGCCGGTGTTCGCGCTCAGCCCGTTTGCGCTCTTCGTCGTTGCGTTCGTCGGTGTGCTGACCGCGGTGTTTGCCGCGACCATTGCCTTGGTTCAGAACGACATCAAGAAGGTCCTCGCCTACTCGACCGTGAGCCAGCTTGGGTACATGTTCCTCGGCGTCGGTGTGGGGGCGTTCACCGCTGGGTTCTTCCACGTCCTCACCCACGCGTTCTTCAAGGCGTGCCTCTTCCTCGGGGCAGGGTCGGTGATCCACGCGATGCACGCGCGGATCCACTCGACCGAACAGTCCCAGGACATGCGCAACATGGGCGGCCTGCGACAGTACATGCCGTACACGCACTGGACCTTCCTAGCGAGCGTGCTCGCGATCGCCGGTTTCCCCCTCACTGCGGGTTTCTTTTCCAAGGACGAGATCCTCTTCAGGGCGTGGACCTCCCACGTGTCGGCGGTGGCCATGGGATCGGACGCCGCGGATGCGGCGACCCATTCGTGGCCCACCTGGGGTCCCAGCTTCCTCTTCTGGGGAGGTGTCCTCGGGGCGGCGCTGACCGCTTTCTACATGGGGCGACTCTATCTTGGCATCTTCTGGGGTGAGTTCCGGGGCTGGAAGATTCGCAAGCGGTACCAGTCCGATCCCCACGATCACGACGACCACCACGACGAGCACCACCAGGGGCCGCTCGAGGGGCCCGTGCCTCACGAGTCACCACTCCAGATGACGGTCCCCTTGATGATCCTCGGTGGGTTTGCGCTGCTGGCTGGGGTCCTCAGTCCCCATCAGGTGGGCGTCCTGGTTCCCGATTTCCACTTCGCGCCTCTCGATCAGTTCCTGGAGCCGGTCTTCCATTCGGCCGTGTCCTTCGGTGGGCAGGAGCTCATTCCGCATCCCCACGCGCCCGAGTTGGCGGGGGCTGCGGTTGCGATCAGCATCGGCGTGGGACTGCTGGGGCTGGGCTTGGCGTACTGGATGTACGTGATGCAAGGCGGCGCCCCCGCTCGTCAGATCGCCGAGCAAGCTTCCTCGGTCCACCGTCTGCTGCTGAACAAGTACTGGATCGACGAGATCTACGAGGAGACGGTGATTGGCGCGGTGGACACGCTCGCCGATGTCGCCGTGTGGGTGGACAAGTGGATCGTCGATGGCATCGTGGCGGGTCTCACCTCCGGCGTCGTGCGTTTCGTGGGGACCCTGCTGCGACTGTTCCAAACCGGCCGAGTGCAGGCCTATGCCGCGGCGATGGTAATGGGACTCGCTGGTCTGGGTTGGTTCTTCGGACGTCCCCACGCTACGGCCCAGGCCTTCGTGGACGTGCAGAAGGGGGCCTATCGGCTCGTGGCAGCTCCTGGCTTCGGCTACCAGTACCGGTGGATCGAGGGCGAGGGTGATGAGGAAGCTCAGCCCAGCGGAGACGACGACGAGGAGCTCTTCGACGGCGCGCGCGAGTTCACCTTCGAGCTCGAACGTGACGCAACCAAGCAGGTCAGCCTGCAAGTGAAGAACGCCTTCGGGTTCACGGCCACGAGGCGATTCGAGTTTCATCGCCCCACTGACGTCGACGAGGGGAAGGCGCAGGGATTGGTGATCGAGATGGACGGCGACCAACCCACGCAGGTCGTGCTGCCCGACGGCACGAGACGACCCGTAAAACCGCGGCCAGCCCCGGCCCACGGAGGTGAGCGATGAGTCCCGCTGGGAGTGCCCTGCTGGGGCTGTGGCCCTACGTGGCTGCATTTCTGATTGGCTACGCCGTTCCGGCTCGACGGTCCTCACTGGAACGCATCGGGGTGGGCGTGGTGCTGATGCTGGCGGCCGTTGTGGTGACTGGGCTCTGGCCCGCGGACGTGCCGCTCCAGGAGCAGGCGGAAGGAGCTCCGCGCGAGTGGCCGCACCTACTGAACTTCATCGTCTTCACTCCCTTGCTGGGAGCGGCAGCGATCCTGTTCCTCCCGCGCCAGGCGCCGAAGCTGCTGCGGACCGTGACGCTGGCGGTGCTGGCGATCGACTTCGTCGCTTCGCTGTACCTTCTCCGTGTGCCGATGACCGTCGGCTGGCACTTCCAGTACATCGCTGAGTGGGTCCCGGCGTTCGGGATTCGCTATCACGTCGCGGTGGATGGAATCAGCCTCTGGCTGGTGCTGCTCACGACCTTCACCACGCCCATCGCTGCCTACGTCAGCTTCGGGTCGATCCGGAAGCGAACCAAGGAGCTGTGCTTCGCCCTGCTCATGTTGCAGGGCGCCATGCTGGGTGGGTTCGTCGCGCTGGACCTGTTCCTGTTCTACGTGTTCTGGGAACTGCTCTTGATTCCGATGTTCATCATCATTGGAATCTGGGGTGGGCAGGAGAAGATCAAGGCGTCCTACAAGTTCTTCCTCTACACGATGGCCGGCAGCGTGCTGATGCTGGCTGCCATCCTCTATCTGGTGTGGTGGCACAACGAGCTCGCCGGGTATCCGACCTTCGACTATCTGGCCCTGAGCCGCATCGTGCTGCCACAGAACGCAGCGCTCCTGTGCTTCGCTGCCTTTGCCGCTGCCTTCATCGTGAAGGTTCCGATGTGGCCACTGCATACCTGGCTTCCAGACGCCCACGTGCAGGCTCCGACCGGGGGATCGATCATCCTGGCGGCGGTGCTTCTCAAGCTCGGAACCTACGGCTATCTGCGCTTTGCGATGGGCATGTTTGGCGGTGCGGCCTGGGAGTCGGGTGCCAATCTGGCGGGCGTGGCAATCGGGCTCGGGATCATCTACGGCGCGCTCGTTGCCTGGAAGCAAGGGGACGTGAAGCGTCTGGTCGCCTACTCGTCCGTCGCGCACATGGGCTTCGCGATGTTGGGCCTGTTTTCCGCCACTCAGGCCGGGATCGAGGGTTCCATCATGACGATGATCAACCACGGTATCGCGACCGGCGCGCTCTTCCTCCTCGTCGGGGTGATCTACGATCGCCGACACACGCGGGACGTTCGTGAGTTCGGCGGACTGGCGAAGGTGATGCCGACTTACGCCGTCATCTTCGTCATCATCACCATGGCCAGCATCGGGGTTCCGGGGACGAACGGGTTCGTGGGTGAGTTCATGGTCATCACGGGGACCTACGTGTCGCAGTCGCTCGGCGGTTTCGCGAAGCTGCAAGCGACTGCTGCGGCGCTCGGCGTCATCCTCGCGGCGGTGTACATGCTGTCGCTCGTTCAGCGGATGTTCTTCGGCCCGCTCGCCAACCCGAAGAACGAGAAGCTCACGGACCTGACCACGCGCGAGACGCTGGCCTTGGCTCCGCTCGTCGCGATGGTCTTCGTCGTGGGGTTGTTCCCGAACCTCTTGCTCGATCGCATGCGTCCGAGCGTGCAGGCTGCGCTCGAGGATTTCGAGGCAGGGTGGAAGGCTCACCAGGAAATGCCGGAAACTGGTACGACTGCGCGGCTCCGACCGAAACGCGGTGGGCCCCTCGACAGCGGCTACCCGGAGAAGCCCGAGCCACCGATCCAGGACGAGAAGACCGCGCAGAACGCTGCCGACGACTCTGAGGGAGGTGCGCAGTGAGCTTGCTGTTCGTGCTCTCGCCGCTGCTCGTCGTTGCCCTCGGGGGCCTGCTGCTGATGCTGGCCGAGGCATTTGGCAAGCCCGTCCCCAGCGCTGATCCGAGCGTGAAGATCGTCGATGCTGGGTCCGGGCGCGCTCCCGAGCTGTCGCTCGGTGCCACCGTGGTGCTGTTTGCCGGTGCGGTGTTTGCCATCGCCGTCTGGATGGTAGGTCCCGACACCCTCGCCGCTGGGTCGAAGGTCGCGCCTTACCTGATCATCGACGACTTCAGCATGTTCTTCGCGTTCCTGCTCTGCCTCGGCGGTGGATTGGCGGCGCTGCTGGCTGGCGGCTACCTCCCCGAGCACCAGATCGATCGAAGTGAGCTCTTTCCACTGCTCGTCTTTGCGACTCTGGGGGCCATGGCCCTGGCCGCGGCGGGGGATCTTCTGACCCTCTTCATCGGGCTGGAAACCATGTCGCTCGGGGTCTACGGGATGGTGGGGGCGCGTCGCAGCTCTCGGGGGATCGAGGCGGCGCTCAAGTACTTCCTGCTGGGCGGCTTCGCGGCGGCGCTGATGCTGTTTGGAGCGGCGCTCCTCTATGGCGCGACTGGTCACACCGATCTGGTCGGGATCGGGTCGGCATTGTCGGCGCTTGGCGAGGGCGATACGGCGACCTCGGCGCCGCTGGCCATCGTCGCCATGGCGCTCATCCTGGCGGGCCTGAGCTTCAAGATCGCCGCGGTGCCGTTCCACATGTGGACTCCCGACGCATACGAGGGCGCGCCCACTCCCGTCACCACGTTCATGGCGGTGGCCGTCAAGAGCGCCGCCTTCGCCATCCTTCTGCGCGTGCTGCTGGTCGGGTTCGCCGACGAGCGGCTCGCCAGCTGGGGTACCGGATGGCCTCCGGTGCTGGCTCTGCTGGCGGTCCTGACGATGACCGTGGGCAATCTCGTGGCGGGTCGTCAGGAGTCGGTCAAGCGGATGCTGGCGTACTCGTCCATCGCGCACGCTGGCTACCTCCTCGTGGGCGTGGTGGCGACGATGCGGTCGGACTCCGCCCAGGCGAGCGTGCTTTTCTACCTGCTCGCCTACACCGTGTCGACGGTCGGGGCCTTCGGCGCTCTGATCCTGTGCGGGCGGCGTGGCGCCGAAGCCGTCAGCTACGAGGACCTGGCAGGGATCGGCCGCCGTCACCCGGCCGCGGCCCTGGCGTTCTCGGTGTTTTTGCTGTCGCTCGCCGGGGTACCGCCCCTGGCCGGCTTCTTCGGGAAGCTCGGGGTCTTCCGTGCGGCGATCGACGCCGAGCTGTACGCCCTTGTCATCATCGGCCTCGTGAACAGCTTGATCGGCGCTTACTACTACCTCCGCGTCATGGTCTACATGTACATGCGCGAGCCGGGGCCCGGTGCACCCGTGGCGACCCCGATGAAGTCGGCCTTTGTCAGCGTTGCACTGGTGGTCGCCGCGCTGCTGGTGATCTGGTGGGGTTTCTACCCGTTGCTGCTGGGCCCGGAGGTCTCCGCGGCCGCGCTTCTTGCGGGGGGGTGAACCCTCGTCCTCACGAGCCGAGCTTCACACTCGGACGGGACGCGATCTGCTGGAACCACCGCGCGACGTTCCGCGCATCTGCGGGAACCAGGCAGCCGCCCTCCGCGCCGAACTCCAGTCCGACGAAAGCTGTGATGTCAGCGACGGTGAACCGGTCCCCGGCGAGGTAGTCGTGGTGGGCGAGGAGACGGTCGAAAAGTGTCACGACGCTGGCGAAGCGCTCCTTGGCGTGCTCGGCGACGGCGGGTATCTGATCCACCCGGTCGGCGTACTCTGCGGAAGAGTGTTCGATCGCTAGCAGCGCCGCGTCGATCAGGCCACGTTCTGCCATCGTCGTGATCTCCCGAGCGATCGCGCGGGACCAGGCGTCCGTCCCAATCAAGCTGGGTTCGGGGTAGAGCTCCTCGAGATACTCGATGATCGCATCCGGTTCGGTGAGGGTGCGATCGTCGTCCAGTTCGAGAATGGGGACCGCCGCGGCTGGATTCCTGGCGAGGTAGTCGCGCTGGAGGTGGGCATCCCCCGGCATGCTGGTCTCGACGGTGTCGATGTTGAGCTGCTTCTCGGCCAGATAGATCTGGACCTTGCGTGGATTGGCTGCCTGCTGGAAGGTGTAGAGCTTCACGAGGTACCCCCTTCGCTCAGCGTAGCGCACGGCGTGCCCGGAAGACGAGCCGAAATGGCGGCTTGAATTTCGTTGGAGCGTGGGTGATGGGTTCAGCCATGGCCGATTCCCGTGTGCCTGGGTTCTACAAGCTCTCGGTGGACGAGCGCCGGCGGGAGGTTGCCCGGCGAGCTGAGCTCGACCTGGGCGCTCTCGTGGCTGCCGTCCAGGCCGGAGGCATCGATCCCCCCGTTGCGGACAAGGTGGTCGAGAACGTTCTCGGTACCTACGCTCTCCCCTTCGGGGTGGCGCTGAACGTGCGGATCAACGGGATTGACCGCTTCGCTCCCATGGTAGTCGAGGAGCCCAGCGTGATCGCCGCGGCATCCAACGCCGCGAAGATGATCCGCTCGGGAGGTGGGTTCGTCGCCGAGCAGGACGAGTCGCTGATGATCGGGCAGGTCCAGCTCTACGATGTGCCAGACGGCGCGGTGGCCACGGATGCCATCCTGGCGGCGCGCGACGAGCTGATGACTCGTGCCATCGAAGCGGCTCCCGGGCTCCAGCCCTATGGCGGCGGGCCCCGTGACTTCGAGGTGCGGGATCTGGGCAACGGACTGCTCGTGGTGCATGTGCTGGTCGACTGTTGCGACGCGATGGGAGCCAACATGGTGAACACCATCGCGGAAGCGATCGCGCCTCGGCTGGCCGAACTGGCCGCTGGCCAAGTCGGTCTCAGGATTCTGAGCAATCTCGCGGATCGGCGCTGCGTGCGGGTGACGGGACGGATTGATGCGGCTGCTCTTCCAGGACGCGGCGACGGGGACGCCGCGTCTCGAGGATCCGAGATCATGGATGCCATCGTCCGGGCGTCGCGGTTTGCCGAGGCGGATCCCTATCGCGCAGCGACCCACAACAAGGGCATCATGAACGGCGTCGACGCTGTCGTCATGGCCACGGGCAACGACTGGCGCGCCGTGGAGGCCGGCGCTCACGCCTTCGCTGCGCGCAACGGTAGCTACGAGCCGCTGGCGATCTGGCGGCGCGAGGGGGACCAGCTGGTGGGGCGGCTCGAGCTGCCGATGGCGCTGGGAACCGTGGGGGGAACCCTCCGCGTGCACCCCGGTGCACGGCTTGCCCTGCAGCTGATGGGTGCTTCCACCGCGCGTGAGTTGGCCTTCGTGGCCGCCTCGGTGGGGTTGGCGTCGAACCTGGCCGCTCTCCGGGCGCTCGCCACCGAGGGGATCCAGCGTGGGCACATGACGCTGCACGCTCGCTCCGTGGCCGTGTCGGTCGGTGCGCGCCAGGACGAAGTGGACGTGGTGGCACGGCGCCTCGTGGCCACTGGCACCATCACGGTCGAGATGGCTGAGCGCGTGCTGAACGAATTGCGCGGCGAGTGAACCCCGTCCCAGCGCCAGTGGCGGACGGAATGGCCTGACCATGGCACACCGTGCCCGGTCGCGGGCGCTGGCGACCGCGATTGACGGGGTGCTCCCGCGGCGCTGTTATCGTCCGCAGAGCGCGCTACACTCGCCACCTGACTGCTGTCTCGACCGTGCCCACGACCATGGACTACTCGTCGCTGCTACGTCCTGAGCTCGAGGAGCTCAGCGCCTACGTTCCGGATCTCGCACCCTATCGGGTGCGCCTCGACGCCAACGAGGCGCCACCCTTGCTAGGGGAGTCTTCCCTCCGTCGCCTTGCCGAGGTTGCTGGCGCCAACTGGGAGCGCTACCCGGATCCGACAGCGCCGGCGCTGCGCGACGCCATCGCTCGCCGCTGCGGGGTGACACGCGACGAAGTGATGGTGGGTGTGGGGTCCGACGAGGTGATCGCGACCCTGCTGACCGCCTGCAACCGATCCAGCGGTCGGGCGCCGACCGTCGTGACCACCACGCCCACGTTCGTGATGTACCGGATGAGCGCCCAGGTGCGGGGGATGCAGGTGCTCGAGGTTCCGCTCGATGAGAGCTGGGACCTCCCCGTTTCGTCGCTGCAGCGGGCGCTCGATTTCGCGGGTGCAGCTCTTGTGTTCATCGCGAGCCCGAACAATCCTACCGGGACTATGGCGTCGTGGGATCGCTTGCGGACGCTGATCGAGTCCGCGCCCCAGACCCTCTTCGTCATCGACGAAGCGTATGTCGACTACGCATCGCGGAATCAGCTCGAGCTCTATCACTCCCACCCCAACGTGGCGGTGCTCAGGACGCTGTCGAAGATCGGATTTGCGGCCCTGCGTGTGGGATGGATGTTGGGCGCCCCGGAGCTGATCGCCGGGCTGAACAAGGTGCGGCAGCCCTACAACTTGAATAGCTTGTCACAGCGCCTGGCGACCCTCGTTCTCGATGAGCTAGCCGACGACGTCGGTGACCTCGTTCGCCGTGTTCGCGAGGAACGCGAGCGGCTCGCGGGGATCGTCTCGAGCCGTCTCGGTCTCCGTGTCGCTCCGCGGGAGGCGAACTTCCTGTGGGTCGAGTGTGGGCGCCCGGCGGAGGAGGTCCACCGCGGGCTGGCCGAGAGGGGGATCCTCGTGCGCAGCTTTCACCGCGCAGGTGGACGGCTGGCGCGTCAGTTGCGAATCACGGTTGGCACCCGGGAGGAGAACGATGCGCTGGTGGCCGCGCTGGGCGAGGTGGCGTGACGGCGGGTGCGGTCGGGTCGCTCGTCCAGCCTCCCCGCGGGGTAGCATGAGCGGGAAGGCAGACCGGGTGCTCTCAACGGCCGCTCATGGCTCGCACGGTTGGGGCCGGCTCGCTCTCGCGTCCAGCGCGAGCCGTGGGACGCCGTCACCCGGGAGCTGCCGCCAACGAGCGTGGCGGTTGGCGGTAGGGCTAGTACGGCAGCTCGCCGAACTGGGCACCCGATCACATTGGGTACGACAACCCGGAACGAACTTCCGGGTTGTCGTACTAGCTGTGCTGGTCTCGGGACTGACGCTCTCCACTGGATGTGGTGCGCGGCGTAGCGTCACACGACTCGTCGAAGGGCGGGAGGTTCGTGGGCGCGTGGTGAGCCAGGAGGCCTACGCCCTCTACGCTCGCGCTGCCTATCTGGAGGCCTCCGGGCAGACGGCGCGCGCCCTGGTCGTCTACGATCGGGTCATCGACTATGATCCACGGAGCGTCCAGGCGTGGACGCGAGTGGGCGCCCTCCAGTGTGGCTCCGACCCGTCGGCAGCGGAGCGGGCATTCCTCGCGGGCGAAGCGGTGGACGCAGAGTACGAACCGCTCTGGCGCGAGCGCGCACGCTGCGCGCTGCAACGGGGCGAGTCGAGGCTGGCACTGCAGCGAGCAGAGCGCGCGGCGCAGCTCGATCCGAACCAGGTGGAGACGTCGTTGCTGGTGATCCGCTCCCAGGAAGCCTGCGGGGAGCTGGAGGCAGCCCGCCACTGGATGAGGGCGCTGGTCTTGCGCACGCCCTACGACCCCGTGGTCTGGCAGCACGCCCTCGCGTTCGCCGAGCGTCACCAGGAGGGCGCACTGGCCGACCAGGCTCGCCGTCGTCTCGACCGTTTGCGAGGCTCGTCGGCGCCGCGTTTGGCGCCTCGGGTCGCTCGCGAAGCGATCGACCGAGCGCTTCGCGACTACGACCTCGACCGAGCGCGGCGCCTCGCCGTGCGAGCCGGGATCCCCCCCGCAGAGGTGGCGCTGCGCTCGGCGGCGTTGGCTCGCCCGAAGTTGGCTCGTGAGCAGGCGTTGCTCGTGCTGGAATCGAACCCCCGCAGTGGAGATGCTTGGGTGGCGGCGCTCGTGGCCGCCGATCTGGAGCGGGACGTCGGCTTGCTGGAGGCGGTCGCGGCGGCGCTCGAGGCCGATCCGAATCCACTCAGCCCGCTGGGCGCGCTGCTGCTCGATGAGCTGCTGGGGCGGGTGGTGGGAACCGAGGCGGCGCAGGCGTGGCGTGCGGCCTACGGCCCGCTGCCGGCAGCCGAGGAGCCGCTGCTGAGTGACGTTGTCGGCCGAACTCCAGGCGCTCTTCCTCGGCCTTGAACCTGCCGCTCCGAGATTCCGGCGATGGGGGCGTTTCAGGGCATCTGGATCGTTGTTGCCCGCGGCTTCGCCATATTGGCGAAATGAGCGCCATATTGGCGAAAGTGAGCTATTTTTGGCGAAGATAGCGCCAATCTGGCGAAGGGCGCGCCGTCTTCGCGACAGACCGGCGCTGGAGCCATCGCCGAGCCTTTGTCCGCCATGCGTCGAGACCGGTGTCCACTGCGCCGACTCGGCCGCCAGGCGAACGCCGCTGGGCGCCATCGCGATGGCTGTATCAGCGGCCGCTGGGCGCCGCACTGGGGGCAGCGGCGCTCGATGCACTGGGGGCGGGGGGCGGTGTCTTCTTTCGCTGCCGCTGATACTCGGCTTCGTCGAACTTGAGCTCGAAATCGATGGTGGTCGTCGCGTTGGCCGCGATGGTGATGGGCTTCTGATCGACCAGCAGGGCCGCGGGGAGCAGGGCGCTCACGGTGGCCTTGCCAGCCGGCACTCCGGCAATCTCGAAGGTTCCGTCAGTGTCGGTCACGTCCAGGGTGGAGAACTTGACGACGAAGACGTCCGCATAGGCGAACAGATGGGCGAGGTCGTTGAGCCCGTGGCGTCCCGGCCGATGCGGCCGAAGGGGGGCGGACGCCCCACCCGGGACGGGGATCATGTTTGCGGGCGTTGGCATTCCGATCAGGTTGGGAACGTATCCCTTGGCGTCCTTCGCCACGATTTCCAGGTGCTGTCCCATGGTCATTCCCACGGTCCGCGTATTCCAGGCACAGTCCTTGCCCACCACTGTGACGTGGTCGGTTGCTGGGGGAACGTAGTGCGGGTAGTCGGTAACCGTGATCAGGACGTCCGCGGCCTCGCCGCTTGGACCCTTGCGAAACAGCGTTCCATAGACGTTTCGTGCCCCGGGGCAGTCATCGGGGATGCGGCGCAGCACGTCTTCCAGGACTGGCGGATCGTCGCCGACGACGTGGACCGTGCCGCGCAGCGTGCCGGCAGGTCCGGTGTATGGCGGGGCCGAGGGTGTGGGTGCCGGGCGAGGGGTCACGGATCTGCTGGAGGAAGACGCGGAGGGATGGGGGCGGCTCTCGCTGGTGGACTGGCCCCGCGAGCAGCCACTGGCCGTGGTGGCGGCGATCAGGGTGGCACCGACGAGGCTTGCAACCAAGGGACGCATGCCGGGTCTTCTAGCGCTTCTCGTTCGGCGGTGAAACCTCTCCCGAACGAGTCGATTCGAGGGGGGGCGAGTGATTTCGGGAATGGGGGAGGTGGGCTTGCGTGTTAAGGCTCGCAGTGGCGATGTCGGTGGCGATGATCGTCGAAGTGGAAATCGCGCTCGGTGGAGACTTTGGCGCCATTTCGGGAGTTCTGGCCCCTCGCCAAGGGGGCCAGCATCGAGAACCCAATCAACGCGACGGGTTGACGCGGAAGCGTGACCTGCCGCTGGGATCCCTGGACAATGACACGATCGACAGCGAGGGAGCTCTGGTTCGCCGTGGTCCTGCTGGGGGCGACTGCTGGCTGTGATCGGGCGCCGCACGATCAGCCGGTGCCTTATGCCTCGGCGTTGTCGAGGGGAGTGGGGCTCAATCAGCCGCGACAGGGAAAGTCGTTTGCGATCGGTGAACGGGCCGAGGTGCCCGAGCTGATGGTCACGGTCGAGGGGATCAAGAAGTGCAGCAGCGAGCATCTCAAGCAGGGCAACGTTCTGCTGGGGGTCGAGCTCCTGGTGGAGGGGCGCTCGCCCGACGAGGTTCACTTCAATCCGTTTCACTGCAAGGTCCGCGAATCGAATGGTGCGGTGACCACTCCCACCTTCAATGGTTGCGAACCGCGTCTGCGCGACCATCGGCTCGCCCAGGGCGAGCGGGAGCGCGGCTGGGTCAGTTTCGAGCTGTCGTCGTCGGCGCAGCGGCTCCAGCTCGTTTGTTCGCAAGCGGTCGTCGGGGGGCAGACGCGAGTGCTGGAGTTCAGCCTTGACGGCAAATGATGGTCGGCCTCCCCGTTTGTGGGCCGTAGCTCGGGACCCGCATCGCGCGGGGCGGACCAGCTACAGCCTCGGGGGGGGGGCCAGTCGGGGAGGTCCGACATCGATCAGGCGACAGGTGTGGCGCTTGCGGTCGCAGGCCATCACCAAGCGTTCGTCCCAGGCGATTGCGCAGGCTCCGCGAAAGATTCGCTCGTCCGTCGCCAGCTGGACGGGGCCGTCCTCGGTCGCCGGGTCGAACGGTCCCCGAGCCACGACGTGCTCGGCGGAGCAGTCGAGCTCACGGACCACGGCGGTTCGGACTTGCTCCTTCTGCCAACTGGCGCAGCCTGTGGTCAGCGCCAGCGTTCCCACCACTCCCAGCAGTACTTTGCCCATCGGGTACCTCCCGAGCTTCTGACCCGCAACTGCGTGATGGCCTTGGGCGCTGCGGGCGGTGGCGGCCCCGGGTTCAGTTCGACGGGTCGTCGTCCGGGTCCACGTGGTGAACGCCGCGCGCTTCCTGCTCCAGCTCGAGTCGGGTCAGCCCCTCCCGGGTGGCTAGCGCACGCAACTCCGGGGTGGGTGGACAGAGACCAGCGAACAGGGCGATGTCACCGCCTCCAGCACCCGAGGGGAGCACGGTGGCTCCTTCGCGGGAGGCCACCGTGCGGAGCGTGCGCACCGATTCGGTGACGATCGCGACTCCGGAAGCCGTGCCCAGGCGCTCGAGGCAGACGCATTGCGCGTCGAGCGCTGCGACGAGGTCGGCTGCGTGGTCGTTCCTCAGCGCTTGCGCCCCGGCTCGGGCGGCGCTTCCTTGCGCGTCGAGCAGCTCTCGGTGGCGTTCCGGGGCGCGACTCCTGAGCTCCTCCACGCGCGCCAGCAGTGCGGGGGTGGACGCCGGCTGGCCCGCTTTCCAGATCTCGAGGTGTAGCTGGGCCGGGAGCGCGGCTCGAGTGACCGTGAGCAAGCCGCCGCGGCGCTCGGCAACGATGGTGCCGCCGTGGCAGCTGGCCGCGACGTCGATGCCGGTGCCGCCGCCTTGGGCTGCGCGATGCGCTCGGAGGGCGCGTTCGAAGACGAGGGCGCCCAGCGTTTCATCCGCGAGCGGACCGCGAGCTTCGAGCTCGAGCGCTGCCAGCGACGCGACCAGGATCGCGGCGCTGGAGCCGAGGCCAAGCTTTCGCCCGCCCTCGCGAAGTGGACTGGCGTCGAACCAGGGTGGTGGTTCGTCGCCGAGGGCAACGGCGACTTCCGGAGTGACGAGATCGGGGGCCCGGGAGGTGTCCGCGGTCGCGTAGCGGTCTACCGCGACCACGACGGCTGGGGCTCCTTCCAGTACTGCGTACGCGCCGGAGACGACGACCTTGCCCGGGGCTCGCGCGATCACGATTCGGTCCCTGGGGCGGCGCGCGCTTCGGGTCCTGGTCCGCAGCGGATCGTCTGGTGCACGCCGGGCTGTGCGGCGAGAGCGTTTTCAACCTGCTCGACGCAGCGCGGCAGTGTGAGGACCTTGACATGGGGACCGGCGTCCATCGTGAAATACGCGGGCAGGCCGTCCTCGCGCAGCTGTCTCACCCGTGCGATCACCGACAGGGTCGAGGGCGCGAAGTACAGAATCGATGGACGTGCCGCCATCATGCTGGCGTGCATCAGGAGGGCGCTGTGCTCCACGGCTTCTCCTAGCGGCTCGATCTCCCGCGCCAGTACGGCTCGCCGGACTTCCTCGAAGATCGGCGGGGCTGCTGATAGCCAGACGGGGTAGTAGGGTGACGTTGCCGCGGTCCGGTCCATGCCCCGAGTCGAGCCGATCGCCTTCGGACCTGGTTCGGTGACTGCGACCACCATCCGGAGGTCCCAGTGCTCCGGAGGCGCCACCGCTTCTGCCTCGCTGGCGCCCGCACCGAGCGCCACGAAGCCGCCGAAGATCGAGCGCGCTGCCGAAGCGGAGGAGGCGCGTGCCAGGGCGCTCAGGCGCCCCGGCTCCAGGTGCAGCCCCAGCGCCCGGCTTGCGGCCACCGCCAGGGCGGCAAAGCCGGAGGCGCTCGACGCGAGCCCGCTGGCCGTGGGGAAGTCGTTGGCAGACTCCACGCGTGCCCGGGTCGCGCAGTCGGCGCTTGCCCGGACGCGATCCAGCATGGCTGTGGCCCGCTCCAGGGGGCGCCCGGAGACCGACACGCCGTCGAGCACGAGCTCGTCGGTGGCCAGCATCGTGTCGAAGTACACGTCGGTGGTGGTGCGCAGCCCGTCCAGGGTCATCGACAGGCTGGGGACCGCGGGCAGGTTCCGTTCCGGGTCGGCCTTGCCCCAGTACTTGGCGAGGGCGATGTTCGCGTGGGCGGTCGCCCGAGCGTGGCCGTGATTCACAGGTGTCCTCCCCCGCAGTGACACCCGGCGGACACGGTGGTGGCGAACGACTCGAAGCCCTGCTCGCGCCAGGCATGCAGCACGGGCTCCGGGTCCTCGACGAGCGCGATGACAGCCCCTCCGCCCCCCGCGCCGGTCAGCTTCGCGCCGAGCGCGCCAGCGTCGCGCGCCAGGGTGCAGGCGCGCTCGATCTCCTCCGTGGACAGGAAGAGTCCGCTGAGCAGCATGTGGTTGAGGTCCATCAGCTTGCCGATCGACGGAAGATCACCGTCGTTGAGCAGGAGGCGCGCGTTGCGGACGATCGAGTGCACGCCGGTCAGCGCCTTGTCCACGATCTCCGGGCGTCGCTGCTTGAGCCTGGCCACCCCCGCCACCATCTCCTTGGTCGGCGCGGGCGGTCCCGCGATGGCGATGGCCAGCGTGAGGGGCCGCCGTAGATGCAACCGCTGCGCTCCGTCCACGCGGCTGTACCAGATGGCGGTGCCGAGGGCGGCGGCGGCCGCATCGATGCCGGACGGGTTGCCGTGAAAGACCCGTTCCCAGGCCGCCGCGGCGGAAAGGACTCGATCCGTGTCGGCGGCCACGGGTTGCCCCGCCATGGCGTCGATGGCCGCGCGAGCGATGGCCACACCGATCGCGGCCGAGGCACCGAGGCCGCACCCTGGTGGGAGTTCCGAGTCGACCCGCGTCGCGAGGGAGGGGGCCTCCAGCGTCCGGAGCAGCTCCGAGTAGGCCACCCCCAGATCGGAGCCGTCGCCGGGGACGACGTGGCGCTCGCCGATGAGCAGGGTGGGTTCGGGGGCGGGCGCGGCCGTCGCATGGGCGCCGCGGTCGATGCCTGCAGCGATCGCTGGCACGCCATAGACCACGGCGTGTTCGCCGAACAGAATTACCTTGCCGCTCGCCCGGGCCATTGGGGGGCTTCTCTTAACCGAGGACGCCGCAGATCTCCAACGCCGAGACCAGGATGGTCGCACCGGGTCCCGGGGTCGGGCCCGATCGTGGAACCGACCGCCCGTTCGTTGGCGAAGTCACCCGCGCACAGAGGGAGACGCCCCGCTTCGGGTCGGCGGCCGGCAAGACCGGACGGACGCTACATCACCCGAGCCGTCAGCACGTGGGCGGCACCTTCCAGCAGTGCCCGTCCGTCTGGTGAGAGACGGCCGGCGTCCAGCGCCTGCTGCGCTTGGGCGACGAGCTCCTCGATGCGCTCCTCGACCGCCTGGCGGGCCCCGCTGCGCTCGAGCACCTCGACGGCTTGGCGCAGCCGAGCGGCCGACGCTCGCGAGTTACCCACCGTCCCTTTGAGGATCTCGCGATCCCGCCCCCGGGCTCGGCGCAACGCCGTCGCCAGCAGGACCGTGTGCTTGCCCGCCCGCAGATCGCTGCCCACCGGCTTGCCCATCTGCTTGCGATCGCCGAACGCGCCGAGCAGGTCGTCTCGCAGTTGGAAGGCGATGCCGATCGGATGCGCCCAGCGCTCGAGCGTGGCCAAGGTGCGGTCGGAGCCTCCGGCGAGCATGGCGCCGATGCGGAGTGGGCCGCTCACCGTGTAGGCGCAGGTCTTGAGCGTGTAGACCTTCTCGATGTCTCGGGTGCGTCCGACCAGATCGAGTTGCTGCCCGGCGACGACATCGAGCTGCATCTGGGAGAAGGCGGAGAACACCCGCTTCAGCCGGGCCGGGGGGACTTCAAGATGGGCGATCGCCTCCGAGGCGAGGGCTGCCGAATAGTCGCCAGCCAGGATCCCGGCGCGGTCACCGAGCGCGGCCGAGCGGAACCGCTTGCCGAGCAGTGCGTGGACGGCAGGCCCGCCTCGCCTCTCCGTGTCGCCATCCATCCAGTCGTCGTGAATGAGAAAGTAGGCTTGGAGCAACTCGAGCGCGACGCCGGCATTGACCGCTGGTTCGAGATCCGCGTTGTCGCTGGCGGCGCGGTACCCGGCAATGAGCAACGCCGGGCGGAGGCGCTTGCCGCCTCGCAGGCACAGGTCGCGCACCGCCGAAACCACCTCGACGAACTCCCTGCCAACGGACTGGGCTGCCTCGACGCGTTCGTCGAGGAGCTGTTCCAGCCGTTCGTCGACATCGCGCTTGATGCCCGCAGCCAGCGCCGTGAACGGATTCCCGGAGATGGCCTTGGCGTTGGCTGGACCGCGCCCGGAGCGCTGAGCCTTTTTGGAAGTAGCCTTGGACCGGCCCCTCCTCCGATTCTCGGAAGTCCTTGTCTTGGCAGGCATTTTTCGGCGGGAGCGTAGGCGTTTCCGGTCGACGGTGTCAATGCCCCCGGAACGGTTGCCCAGGGCGGCCGATTCGGGGGCGCTTTTCTTCGCGGAGCGTGCGTGCAGCCGCGGCAAGAAGCGAACTGCTGTACTAGTGAAGCGATCCCACGTGACAACGGACCGGCCCGCGGCCCACACTCCCGCTTCCAAGCCCGACTGGGCTGCGTGACTCATGAGTGACATTTCCCAGCGCAAGACCGACCATCTGGACCTGACGGCACGCGGGGACGTGAGCTTCAAGCAGACGACCACGCTGTTTGAGTGCGTTCGCCTCGTCCACCAGGCACTCCCCGATCTCGACTTCGACCACATCGACACCAGCGTCGAGATCATGGGCAAGCGACTCCGTGCGCCAATCCTGATCGCCGGCATGACCGGTGGCAACGCCCGGGCGGGCACGATCAACCGGCAGCTCGCGGAACTGGCCGAAGCGGGGGGCTATGCGCTTGGGCTGGGCAGCCAGCGGGCGATGGTGGTGCGACCCGAGTCCACCTCCTCCTACCTCGTTCGCGAGGTGGCTCCATCGGTGCTGCTGCTGGGAAATCTGGGCATCGTTCAGGCTCGCGAGATGAGCGACCAGCAGGTTGTCGACCTCGTGGGGACGGTCGGTGTGGACGCGCTGTGCGTGCATCTGAATCCCGCGATGGAGCTCGTCCAGGACGATGGGGACCGCGACTTCCGGGGAGGGCTCGAGCGCTTCGCCGAGCTGGTCGAGACATTGCCGGTCCCGGTGGTGGCAAAGGAGACCGGCTGTGGCATCTCCGCCGAGGTCGCGGCCCGGCTCCATCGGGTCGGGGTCCGGCACCTGGACGTGTCCGGGGCGGGGGGGACGTCTTGGGTTGCGGTCGAGACCCACCGGGCGAGCGATGCGCGGCGGGGATTGGGGGAAGCCTTCTGGGAATGGGGGATCCCCACGGCGGCCAGCGTCGCCATCACCGCGCCTCTCGGATTCGAGACGATCTTCGCCACCGGGGGGCTCCGTGGGGGGCTCGACGTAGCCCGCGCGATCGCCCTCGGCGCCTCCGCGGGGGGAATCGCGCGACACGTTCTCCGCGAATTGACGGACGGGGGACCAGAGGGGGCGCGTCGCTACCTGGAGCAGGTCGAGAGCGAGGTTCGGAGCGCGATGTTGCTGACCGGCTCCGCGGACGTTGGCGCCCTGCGCCGAACCCCTCGAGTCGTGACCGGGGAGCTCAGGGAGTGGATTTCCCAGCTGGGGGGGGCCGGTGGGTGACTCGTGGTCGATTTCTCGCCAATCGTGCTACGGTGGCGATTGGGTCCACTGTATCGTGGGCTGCAGCAAGACATGAGCGACGACCAGGGCTCGAAGAATGACTCCCAGCCCCCGGATCTGAATCGGGAGCGAGAGGAGCTGTTGCGGCATTTTCCCCGCGGGGGGCGGCTGGCCGAGGATCTGGTCTTGGAACTCGACCGGATGCGGCGACGGATCACGGACCTCGAGCTCGACAACGCGCGCCTCCGGGCTCGGCTCGAGGAAGACGACGCGATTCGACAACTCGTCGAGCGGATCGAGACCCTCGAGGTCGAGAAGCAGGAACTCTTGCAGAAGAACCAGCGCGTGACGGCGGAATCGGAGATGTTCAGCGAGCGATTCGCCCAGGTCGAAGGAGAGTTCGCGAACATGGCCAATCTGTTCGTGGCCGCCAACCAGCTTCACTCGAGCATGTCGCCCCGCCGTGTCACCCGGCGAATCAAGGAAGTCCTGGCGCAGCTGGTCGGTGCGGAGCGCTACTGCATGTACCTGGCCACACCCTCCGGCAAGGAGCTCGTTCCGATTGCCTCGGAAGGGGTGGGCAGCCACGACCTGAAGCCGCTGCCAGCGGACGACTCGCGGATTGGCGTGGCATTTCGGAGTAATGCGGCGGCCTTCGACGAGAAAGGTGACCCCAGTCAGGGGTCGGTCGATAATCCGGCGGTCGTCATTCCTCTCTCAATCGACGAGAAGGTCGTTGGGGTGATCGCGGTCTTCGCCACGTTGCCCCAGAAGACGGGTTTCTCGACCATCGACTTCGAGCTCTTCAAGCTGCTCGGCCAGCACGCGGCGTCGGCGCTCGTCAGCGCCAGTCTCTACGTTCAGGCCGAACAGAAGCTCCCCGGACTGGAAGCATTCCTCGATCTCAGCGTGTAGCGGCTCCCATGGCAGAATACTCCTGTCTCATCGTCGAAGATTCGCCCATGATGCGGCAGTTGCTCGTGTTCGCACTGGCCCGGGTGAAGAACCTCCGCGTGACCGAGGCCGACGACGGTGTCGACGGTCTCCGCAAGCTGGCGTCGGCGCGCTTTGACATCATTGTCACTGACATCAACATGCCGATCATGGATGGGCTCAAGCTCGTCAAGCGGGTGCGCAGCGATCCGGTTCACAAGGACACCCCGATCGTCATCATCACCACCGAAGGCTCCCAGGAAGATCGCCAGCGGGCACTCCAGCTGGGCGCCAACGCCTACATCACCAAGCCCATTCAGGCGCCCCAGGTTATCGCCACCGTCAAGGAACTGCTCAAGATCGACTGAGCTGTCGACCTGGGATCTCGTGGCGCGGAGGAGCGCGTGAGACGGTTCGTCAAGGTTTGTGGGATCACTTGCGTGGCCGACGCCGAGATGGCTGTGGCACTTGGCGTTGATGCCATTGGCATCAACTTGATTCCCAGCTCTGTCCGGTTCGTCGACGAGTCGACGGCTCGCCAGATCGCCGACGCGGTTCGCGGTCGAGTCAGGACGGTCGCAGTCGTGGCCGAGCACGAACCGAACGAACTCGAGCGGGTGCGGACGGCGACCAGAGTCGACTGGCTCCAGCTGCACGGCGGAGAGCGAACCGAGGCGCTGACACAGGTACCGGAGGGGACATTTCTCGCGGTGCGCATTGGCGGTCCAGACGACGTCGAGCGTGCGCGTCGGAGCCCCGGAGAGTCGCTCCTGGTCGACGCCAAGGTGCCCGGCATGCTCGGAGGTACGGGCGTGGGCTTCGACTGGGCGCTGGTCAAGGAACTGGCGAGGGAACGCCGGCTGATCCTCGCCGGTGGGCTGGGACCCGACAACGTGGCGGAGGCGGTTGCGGTGGTCGTCCCCTGGGGGGTGGATACGGCGAGTGGGGTTCAGCTGGCGGGCGAGCCGCGGCGCAAGGATCCAGATCGGGTGCGCCGCTTCGTGTCTGCCGCCCGCGGGACGCCGTGATCCAGCGTGGTCGGGGGTGGTGGCCGGGAGGTGGGCTCGGGCTCCTGCTCGTGGCGGGGGCTTGCGCGCCGGCCGTTCAGGGAGGGGAAGTGGTGGCACTGTCTGACGCGCTGACTGGTGGCGAGGTGGTGGGTACCTACGATCCGAAGCCGTGCTGGGACGCGAGTGGAGCGCCGTTCGATTGGCGGTCGCGCCTGTACGTCGTCCAGCGTCCCGGGGGGGGCCGGGAGCTTGTCGAAGCTCGCGCTCAGTACGACGCGCTTGTCTTCCAGTACCCCAACGAGGATGGGACCCAGCGGGTCTTCCAGGTCGTGGTGCGGAGTCGGGGGGAGTCGCCGCGGCTGCACGAAGCTCGCATCCCTCGTGGGGACGGTTCTGACGGCAGCTATGTGGTGGCCGCGCTCCGCGAGGCGACGGGTAGCGAGGAAAAACTCCGCGCCCAGCCCGGCCCGGAGCTCGTTCGCTGCGACCTGAGGCCGGTTTTCGCGTCACAACCCGTGGACAAAGCCCAAACCACGAGCAAACTCCCCCCATGACTTCCGCTGCCCCCTTGCCCCACACGTCGGGCTACTACGGCGAGTTCGGCGGGCGCTTCGTCGCCGAGACGCTCGTGCCGGCTCTCGAGGAGCTCGAGCGAGCGTTCCACGAGCACCTCCCCAGCACCTCCTTCCAGAACGAGTGGAGGGGGCTACTCGATCACTACGTTGGACGACCCACCCCGCTTTACCGTGCGGAGCGCCTGGCGCGCCGGCTGGATCCCGATGGACGTTCGATCGCCGGCTTGTGGCTGAAGCGGGAGGACCTCTGTCATACCGGTGCCCACAAGATCAACAACGCGCTCGGCCAGGTGCTGCTGGCCAAGCGACTGGGCAAGCGGCGCATCATTGCGGAGACCGGGGCGGGGCAGCACGGAGTGGCCACGGCCACTGCCTGCGCCGTGCTCGACTTGCCCTGCGAGGTCTACATGGGCGAGCTGGACGTGGCTCGACAGGCTCCGAACGTGGGCCGGATGAACCTGCTTGGCGCGAAGGTGATCCCAGTCCGGTCGGGCTCGCGGACCCTGAAGGATGCGATGAACGAGGCGCTGCGCGACTGGGTGACGAACGTCGGCAACACCCACTACTGCGTGGGATCCGCGGCGGGGCCGCACCCCTTTCCGGCGCTGGTCTCCGAGCTGCAGCGTGTGATTGGCGACGAGGTGCGGGAACAGGCGGGGGCTCTCGGACTGGGGCTCCCCGACGCGGTGGTGGCCTGCGTCGGCGGCGGGTCGAACGCGATCGGCATCTTCCGCGCCTTCCTCGATGACGAGGTCGCGCTGTACGGCGTCGAGGCGGCCGGCGAGGGGGTCGAATCCTCCCGGCACGCGGCCACACTCACCTGCGGGCGTGTCGGTGTGCTGCACGGTTCCCGGAGTCTGGTGTTGCAGGACGACGACGGGCAGATCCTCGAGGCGCACTCGGTCAGCGCGGGCTTGGACTACCCGGGCGTTGGTCCCGAACACGCCTTTCTGATGCGCTCGGGACGCGCCACCTACCTCAACGCCACGGACCGCGAGGCGCTTGCCGCCGTGGCGGAGGTGGCACACGCCGAGGGCATCCTGATCGCGCTGGAGACGGCACACGCATTCGCGAGGCTGACGACGATCGCGGAGCGCGAAGCCGAGCGGCGTGGGCGCCCCGTGCATCTGGTGGTCAGTCTCTCTGGGCGAGGCGACAAGGATCTCGCCACCCTGCTGGCCCAGGTCGGGGGTGAGTCGTGACGGCGCAGCGCATCGAGCAGGTGTTCACGAGGCGCCGCGGCGCGGGTCAGACGGCGCTCATCGCCTACCTGACGGTGGGGGACCCCAGCCTCGACGATACGGTGCGCTGTGCGGTGGCGGCGGCAGAATCTGGCGCCGACTTGCTCGAGCTGGGGGTCCCATTCAGCGATCCCACCGCGGACGGGCCGGTCATCGCGGCTGCGGCGCATCGCGCGATTCAGCAGGGGGGCTCGCTCCGGGCCACCCTGGAGGTGACCCGGAGGGTGCGCGCAGCCAGCGACGTGCCGATCGTAGTCTTCACCTATTACAACCCGGTCGTGGCGTTTGGTCCCGAGTTGCTCCCGGCGGCCGTCGCGGAGGCGGGCGCAGACGGGCTGCTGCTCGTCGATCTGCCTCCCGAGGAAGGCGCTGATGTGCGGCGCGCGGCTGTGGCAGCGGATCTGGCGGTGATCCCGCTGGTGGCTCCCACGACCGGCGAGAGCCGCGAGCCCCGGGTGCTCGCTGGCGCACGGGGTTTCATCTACTACGTCTCATTGACCGGGGTGACCGGCAGTGGGACGGCGCCGCTGGCGACTGCGGGGCAGGCGGCGGCCGCGCTGCGCGCCCGGGCGAGCCTCCCGGTGGCGGTGGGCTTCGGCATTCACACGCCCGAGCAAGCGCGGCTGGTGGCCGATCAGGGTGCCGACGGGGTGATCGTGGGCACGGCAATCGTGCGCGCGATCGCTGCCGCAACGGGGCCCGAGGGTCGCGTCGAGGCGGTGCGACAGCTGGTCGGCTCCCTGCGCGCCGGCCTGGACCGTCTCTGAGCAGCAGGCGTGGGGCTCGACTCGCCACCACCGCTCGCCCCGAGCCTGCACCGGCGCGGGCGGTAGGATCTCGAACCCAAAAAGCGGCGAGACCCCCTGTCGAGGAACTCGCCGCCTTCCTTGCTCTGATTGTCGGGGCGGGCAGATTCGAACTGCCGACCTCACGGACCCGAACCGTGCGCGCTACCAAACTGCGCTACGCCCCGAATGGCGAAAGGGGCCGGGAGAATGAAGCCTGGCGGTCGTTCTGTCAAGCGGCCGGTTACCGGCCAGACTTGTGGGCCGCAATCGCTGCGGTCAGGGCCGGAATCGCGGTGAAGAGGTCCTCCACCAGCCCGTAGTCGGCGACTTCGAAGATCGGCGCTTCTGGGTCTCGGTTGATCGCGACGATCACGTGGGATCCGCGCATACCGGCGACGTGCTGAAGTGCGCCGGAGAGGCCGACCGCGATGTACAGGTCCGGGGCGACCACCTTGCCCGTCTGCCCCACCTGGAGGTCGCCCGGTGCGTGCCCCGCGTCGCAGGCGGCCCGGGTGGCACCGATTGCGGCGTCGAGCTCGTCGGCCAGCGGGGTGAGCAGCTCGAAGAAGCGGTCCTTGAGCCCGCGCCCGCCGGCGACCACGACGCGGGCGTCGCCGAGCTCGGGGCGATCGCTCTCGACACGGTCGAACTCGACCTGCTCGATTCGACCCGCAGCCGCGCCCGGCGCGACGACGGCGAGCCGCTCGACGGGTGTTGCGCCGCCGGTGGGCGCTGCGGGCTCGAACTCGGCGTGCCGGGCCGTTGCGATGCGGATTGGCGTCGTCAGCGCGCACCAGCCCCGGGCGTTCCCAGCGTACAGCGCCCGCTCGAAGACCAGGTCGCCCGCCTCCTCACTGACGCCTACGCAGTCTCCTGCATAGGCGGCGTCCAGTCGCCCCGCGACGCGTGGCATCAGGTCCTTGCCGAAGGCCGACGCAGTGGCCACCAAGAGATCGAACCCTTCGCGCTCCGCGACCGCGGCGATGGTAGGTGCGAAGCGCTCCGCGAGGTAGGGCTCGAGCGTGGGGTCGTCCACCACCAGAAGCCTGGCGGCTCCGAAACCCGTCAGCTCGTCGGTCGCGATCAAAGAGCCCATCGCCAGAATACTGAAGTCTCCTTCGCCCGCCGCGACGACTGCCTGTTGTGCGAAGGAGATCGCGCTCAGCGTGGTGCGGCGCACCCGCCCTCGGTCCAGCTCGGCCACCACGAGTACCTTCGTGGCCATCAGATCACCTTTGCCTCGTTGGCGAGCTTGTCGACCAATTCGCTGACGGTGGCCACGCGTTGCCCCCCGCTGCGGTGCTGCGGCTCGGCGAATCGGAGGTATCGCGTGGTCAGGGTTGGGGCGGGCACCACGTCTGACAGTGCGCGGACTTCGAGCGGCTTGCGCTGCGCCTGACGCATCGCGAGCAACGGGGCGAAGCGCACTCCTTCCGCGTAGGCATGGCTGCGGGGCGTGTGCCGGGACCACACGCTGTTCGGGGCGACAATGCGCAGATCGACGGTGATCACGGCGGGCAGTCCGAGGCGTACTCGGGCGAGGCCGCCGTCCACCTCGCGCTCGACCAGCAGCGACCCGGTTGGTTCTTCCACGATGGTGCCGGCGAAGGTGGCCATCGGCCAGTCGAGGCGCTCGGCGAGGAACTGGCCGACCTGGTTCGTGTCACCGTCGACTGCCTGCTTGCCCATCAGCACCAGGTCGGGCTGGACTTCGGCCACGATCTCCCGCAGCGCGAGCGCCACCAGTCGACCGTCGAGCGATTCGTCGTCGGCGTCGATGCGAATCGCGCGGTCGGCGCCGGTGGCGAGCGCGTTGCGCAGGCGCGCCTCGGTGTCGGCGGTGCCCAGCGTGACGACGATGACCTCGCCGAGACGCTGCTTGGGGCGCGTGCCGTCCTCGGTCAGGCGCAGCGCGGCTTCGAGAGCGTAGTGGTCGAAGGGGTTGGGCCTCCCTTCGAGACGGCTCGTGTCCAGCTGCTTGCCAGAGGCGGCGACGCGCACCTGGTTGGCGTTGTCGGGGTCCGCCACTCGCTTGAATGGAACGAGGATTTTCACTGGATTGCTGGGCTTTCCTGGTCGTTCACGGATTCACAGCTTGCGGCGCCCAGGAAATCTAGTGCGACGTGCGGAGCGAGGCGAGTCGTGGATTGCCAAAAATGCCCCAGGCGGTAAGCATGCGCGAACCCTCTCGATCCCGATGTCATCGAACACCGACTACCTCGTCCTTGGCAGTGGCGTTGCCGGGTTGACGTTTGCCCTGCGCGCTGCGGAACACGGCGAGGTGGTCGTCGCTACCAAGCGCACCCTCGACGAGACCGCCACTGCCTGGGCCCAGGGTGGTGTGGCCGCGGTGCTGAGCGAACAGGATAGCTTCGAGCAGCACATTCGCGACACCCTCGAGGCGGGGGCGGGGCTCTGTCACGAAATCGTCGCCGACGTCTGCGTCCGCGAGGGACCGGAGGCCGTGACGTGGCTGCTCGACCTTGGACTCGAGCTGTCCCGGAAGGCCGACGGGGAGCTGGATCTCGGGCGCGAGGGCGGACACTCCGCGCGCCGGGTGGCCCACGCCGGCGACATCACGGGGCGTGAGATCCAGAAAGTGCTCAGCCGAGCGGTGCGCGAGCACCCGAACATCCGGGTCCTCGAGGGTCACATGGGCGTCGATCTGGTGACCAAGACCCGCTACGGGAAGTCGGACGAGTGCATCGGGGCCTACGTACTCGACTGCCGCGCGGGGCGGATCGAGACGATGCGGGCGCGTGCCACGGTGATCGCCACCGGGGGGGCCGGCAAGGCGTATCTCTACACCTCCAATCCCGACATCTCGAGCGGTGACGGAGTCGCGATGGCCTATCGTGCCGGGGCCGAGGTCGCGAACATGGAGTTTTACCAGTTTCACCCCACTTGCCTGTTCGATCCTCGGGCCAAAAACTTCCTGGTCAGCGAGGCTTTGCGGGGTGAAGGCGCCGTGCTGCGCCTCCCCAGCGGCGAGCCATTCATGACCCGTCACCACCCCCGCGCCGATCTGGCTCCGCGTGACGTGGTGGCGCGGGCGATCGACTTCGAGATGAAGCGTACCGGTTCGGAGCACGTGCTGCTCGACATCACGAGCAAGAGCGCCGACTTCGTCCAGAATCGTTTTCCGAACATCTACCGCGAGTGCAAGCAGTTTGGCTACGATCTCGCCACCGAGGCGATCCCCGTCGTTCCTGCGGCGCACTACATGTGCGGAGGGATCACGACGGACATGCGGGGGCGCACCACGGTCTCTGGGCTCTGGGCTCTGGGCGAGGCAGCATGTACGGGGTTGCACGGTGCCAACCGACTTGCGTCGAACTCGCTCCTCGAAGGTCTGGTCTTTGCACGGCGGGCCGCGGACAAGCTGGCGGAGAAGATCGAGACGCTGCGCAGCGTGCCTTTCCCGGATGTTCCCGACTGGGAAATCGGCTCGGCGGTGCCCAGTGACGAGGCGGTCGTCGTGACTCACAATTGGGACGAGTTGCGGCGCCTGATGTGGAACTACGTGGGCATCGTGCGTAGCGACGGACGACTCCGGCGGGCGGCGCGTCGGGTGCAGTTGCTGGAGGAAGAGATCCGTGAGTACTACTGGAAGCACCTGGTAACCCGCGATCTCCTCGAGTTGCGCAATATCGCCACGATCGCAGATCTGGTCATCTCCAGCGCCTTGGCCCGTCGCGAGAGTCGCGGACTGCACTTCAACATCGACTGCCCCGACACCGTTGCGGTCCAGGCCACGGACACCGTCGCCAAGCGCGGCGTTCAGCCTCACCTGCGTGGCCGCTGATGGACGAGCGACCACTGACCGCCGGCCAGGCGCTGCTCTGGGCGATGGGCGCCGTGCTGCTGCTGTGGGTTGGGCTTGGTCTTCTCGTGGCGCTCCGCCCGGAGGCGCAGACGGATATCGTGACAGTGGGCGCCGTCGAGGCCATTGCGCTGCTGCTCGCCACCTTCTTCGTCTTGCGCGTCTACTCCCCCGAGCGCCCGGCCTTGGCCGCCCTGGGCATCCGTCCCACTCACCCCGGATTGGCGGCGGTCGCCGTGGCGCTGGGCACGGTTCTGCACATCCCGGCGGAGTCCTTGCGGCTGGCGATGGAGCAGCTCGTGCCACCCCCCGAGACGGATCTGGCTCAGCGCGCCTTGCTGCTCAACGCCGACGGGTGGCCGCAGGCCGTCGCGCTGGTGGTTGTGGTGGCCTGCGTAGTACCGCTGGTCGAGGAGTTGCTGATCCGGGGCGCTCTGTTCGGCCCTCTCGTCCGGTCCGGCTCAGTGGCGACGGCGGTGGCGGCCACGTCGGTGGCGTTCGTGGTTTTGCACCTGCTCCAGTGGCGAAACGCGCCCGCGCTGCTGCTCGCCGGTGGGGTGCTGAGCTACCTCCGAGGCGCTAGCGGCTCCCTGTTGCCCCCGCTAGCGATGCACGTTGCGTTCAACGCAACCACCGCGCTGGCGTTGTTCTCGGGGGCCGCCTCGGCGACCCAGCCCCTCGTCGTTCCCTGGCCCGTCACCGTTGGCGGCTGGGTCGTGGTGCTGGTATTGCTGGGCGTGACCCAGTGGCTATCCGGCAAGGCAGCGGAGGCAATCGTGGCTCGCGCGGAGGACGAGACGTGAAGCGGGTATGGGAGAGACTGCTGGTGCGGGCGATGGCACCCGTGCTGGCCGCGCTGCCGCTTGTCGCGCTACCGTTGACCGCCGGCGGGTGCCAGAAGCCGTACCGGGTGGGCGAGTACGTGCTCGTCGAGTGGGAGGAGGACCAGCCTCCGTATCCGGCGTACATCATCGAGAAGAAGGGCAAGACACGGTTTCGCGTTCACTTCGATGGCTACGAGTCCCGGTGGGACGAAGACGTGAATCTCGACCGCATCGTCGGTCGCGTCTTGGGGCCAGCCACCCCGCCGCCGCCGCCACCGAAGGTGGCACGGGCCGCTGGTATCCCCCCCAGTCCGAGCGGTTCAGCGGCGACGAAGGCGCCCTACCGGATCGGTGACCGGGTGCGGGTGAGCTGGCGGGGCTCGGTCTACAACGCGTCCATCGTCGGGGTCGTCGCGTCCGATCGTTTCCTTGTCCACTATGACGGGCACGAGAGCGCCTGGGACGAGGTCATCCACATCGACCGCATCGTCTCCCGCCGGTGAGCTCTCGTCCGGAGTGGGAAGGGCTTGCAGGTCGTCGGGTCTGGCCCCGGGGAGCAGTCCCATCGCTAGCCAGGCGCTCGCCAGGCGACGGCTCTCCACGGGTGTCAGCAGGTGCGGATCCAACTCGTACCAGGCCCACGCACAGCCGAGCCATTCGAGCGCGCGGCAGACGTCTCCGACCGCCAGGTGGGCGAGGCCTCGCTCGAGGGCGTACTGGGCTTGCCAGCGAGCTCGGTGGCGCTCGAGCTGGGGTTCGAGCCGCTGCAGCTCGGCGATCGTGTCGGGGTAGCGCGCCTCGCGGGCGGCATTCCGAGCACGGGTCACTGTGGGGTGGCAGGCGACCAGTACGACTGGAATCCATGAAGCGAGGCGAATGGTGGACGAGAGCCATGACATGCTCTGCTGTCGGTCAACGCGGGCGTCGGGTTGTCTCGGAAATGCGTTATCGTGTCGTCACCATGGACCAAACATCGTCCAACCTGGCGGCCAACGTCCGACGCGCGCGAGAGGCGCGCGACCTGACCCAGCGGCAGCTGGCTGACCTGTCCGGAGTGCCACGGCCAACGCTGGCCAACATCGAGACGGGGGGCTCCAATCCGACCCTGCACGTGCTCGTGAAGGTGGCGGCAGCGCTCGGTGTGTCGATTGAGCAGCTGATCGGCCCACCTCGAGCGGTGGTGCGATTCTATCCCCGAGACACTTTGCAGCGCCGCGCGCGGGGCAAGATCACGGTGCGAGACCTGCTGGTCGAACCGGTGCCTGGGCTCTGCGTCGAGCGGGCGGAGGTGCCCGCCGGAGCGCGTCTCAAGGCGCCCGGCCCGGGGGTTTCGATCCGCCAGTACGTGGCGTGCGAGGCGGGCGAGCTGGAAGTGACTGCCGGCGGCGAGGTCTGGCGCATGGGGCCAGGGGACGTCATGGTCACCCGCGGCGAGGTCGGTCATCTGGTGGCGAATCGGGGGCGTCGCCGCGCGATCGTCTACCTGGTCACGACCCCGGCGCCCGCGGGCGCCTGAGGTCCCCGAGCGGTAAAGCGTCGGTGCGGCTTGCGCAGGCGGTGGCTTCGGGTTAGGGCCCGCCCGCACCATGTCAGTGACCGACCGCGAGCGTATTCGCAACGTTGCCATCATTGCCCACGTCGACCATGGCAAGACCACGCTGGTCGACGCGATGCTCAAACAGACGGGCGTGTTCCGTGAAAACGAGGTCGTCCAGGACCGCGTCATGGACTCGAACGATCTCGAGCGGGAGCGTGGCATCACCATCCTGGCCAAGCACGCGAGCGTTCGTTACGAAGATGTGCTGATCAACATCATCGACACCCCCGGCCACGCCGATTTCGGTGGTGAGGTCGAGCGGACGGTGAAGATGGCGGATGGCGCGATCCTCCTGGTTGATGCCGCCGAGGGGCCGCTGCCGCAGACGCGCTTCGTTCTCAAGAAAGCGATCGAGCTGGGACTGCCGCTGATCGTCGTGATCAACAAGATTGACCGGCAAGATGCTCGTCCCGACGAGGTGCTGAGTGAGATCTTCGACCTGTTCTGCGATCTGGAGGCGAGCGACGATCAGGCCGACTTCCCGACGCTGTACGCGGTCGCCAAGAACGGCGTGGCGAAGGTCGATCTCGGGGACTCGAACGAGGATCTGCGGCCACTGCTCGACGAGATCGTCCGACGGGTCCCTCCGCCCAAGGGAGATCCGATGGGGCGGGTGCAGCTGTTGGTCCACAACACCGAGCACGACGACTACGTTGGACGACTCGGGATCTGCCGTATCGCCCGAGGGCGTGTCGAGACCAACCAGCAGCTCACGGTGCTCCAGGAGGACGGGACGCGGACGCAGAAGATCAGCGCGCTTTACCGCTTCGAGGGGATGAAGCGCGTGAAGGTCGACGCGGCGGCGGCGGGCGATATCGTGGCCGTCGCGGGTATCGAAAACGTGCAGATCGGCGACACTCTCACCGATCCCGAGGCGCCCGAGGCACTCCCACGGATCACCGTGGAGGAGCCGACCATCAAGGTCAGCTTTCTGGTCAGCACCTCTCCTTTCGCGGGTCGCGTGGGCAAGTGGGTCACGTCCCGCCACTTGCGGGAGCGGCTCTTCAAGGAATCTCGCCGGAACCTGGCGCTGCGCGTCGAGGAGACGAGCGAGCCCGACGTCTACACCGTGTTCGGCCGCGGTGAGCTGATGCTGGCCATCCTTGCCGAGACGATGCGCCGCGAGGGGTACGAGTTCTGCGTGGGGATGCCCGAGGTGGTCACTCGCGACGTCGGTGGCGCGCGCATGGAGCCGGTGGAGCGGGTCGTGGTCGACGTGCCCGAGGCGTACGTGGGGGCGGTGACCACCCGGCTCGGCGAGCGCAAGGGGCAGATGGTCAAGATGAGCAACCTGGGGTTCGGACGGGCGCGCATCGAGTATCGCGTCTCGTCCCGCGGGTTGATCGGGTTCCGTTCGTCGTTCATGACCGAGACCCGGGGCACGGGCCTGCTGAACACCATCTTCGACGGCTGGGAGCCCTACTCGGGTCCGATGCTGCGTCGCATGAACGGCGCTATCGTGGCCGACCGTCCGGGTCGGGCCACGCCGTACGCGCTGTTCCACCTCCAGCCCCGGGGGGTGCTCTTCGTCGGCCCCAACACGGACGTCTACGAGGGCATGATCATCGGCGAGCACAATCGGGCCAACGACCTCGACGTGAATGTGACCCGCGAGAAGAAGCTGACCAACATCCGGGCTGCCGGACGAGACGAGAACGTGATCTTGGCTCCGCCGCACCTGCTCACCATCGAGACGGCGATGGAGTTCATCGACCGGGACGAGGTGATCGAGGTCACCCCGGACGCCATTCGGCTCCGCAAGCGCGTGCTCGACTGCAATCGTCGGCCGCGTCGGGACGACACTCGCTACGGATGAGAAATCTTTCTGGAATTGATTTTGTCTTGTGATTTTAATTGCTTGCAGTCTAGGTGGGCGGCGCCGCTTCGTTTTTTGGAGCGGGCCTTTGGGCCGGAGTCGCCCGGTAACCCAATCTTTTTGTGACGAACCGCTCGGGTTCGACTACCAAACCCGAACCCGCTGACGCTGCTCCGAGCGTCGTGACGATCGGCTCGAGAATGTCTGGTTCTGGTTTCAGTATCGTTGGCTCTGGACGCTATCTGCCCGGTAGGCCCTACACGAACGACGACCTCTCTCGCGTGATGGACACCAATGACGAGTGGATCCGGCAGCGAACCGGCATCCAGCAACGTCATTTCTGTCCCGAGGGGCAGGGCGCGTCCGACCTGGCCATCGAGGCGGCGCGTGAGGCACTCGCGGATGCCGGCAAGGCGCCGGAGGAAATCGACTACATCCTCTTCAACACGATGACGCCCGACCACGTGTTTCCTGGTTCGGGACCGTTGGTCGGCGCTGCTCTCGGCTGCCCGGGGATCCCGGCGCTCGACATGCGCACGCAGTGTGCGGCCATGCTGTTCAGCCTGCAGATGGCCCAGGGACTGTTCGACTCCGGCGCTGCGCGCACGGTGCTGCTCGTCGGGGCGGAGGCGCACGCGGGTTTCATGCCGTGGCGCGATTGGGACGTGCTGGACGGCAAGGAGGGTGCACAGCGCACTCCCGGAGACTTCGAGCGTGCGACGGAGCACCGCGGCTACGCAGTCATCTTCGGCGACGGGGCGGGGGCGCTCGTCCTGGAGAAGCGGGAGGGCGCCACGGGAATCCTCGGGCTCGACCTTCACACGGATGGTCGCTACGTCGACCAGCTCTTCATCCCCGCGGGGTTCCGGAGTCGCCCCTACGTGAACGGTGTGGCACTCGAGCAGGACACCATCCTGCCGCGGATGGTGGGTCGCGACGTGTTCAAGCACGCGGTTACCAAGTTGCCGAAGTCGGTCAAGAAGGCGCTGGCCGCCGCCGGCGTGACCATCGATCAGGTCGACTGGTTCGTTGCACATCAGGCCAACGACCGGATCAACGAGGCGATTCGCGAGCGACTCCAGGTGCCCATCGAGAAGGTGCCGTCGAACATTGCGCGCTACGGCAACACGTCCACCGCGACGATCCCGATTCTTCTCGACGAGATGCGCCGAGACGGCCGCCTGCGACCCGGACAGTTGATCTGCTTCCTCGCGCTCGGGGCGGGGCTGCACTGGGGCGCGGCGATCTATCGTACCTGAAGCGGAAGCCGCTTCAGCGAGCCACGACCGAGTCCACGCCGATGGTTGGTCGGGGTGGGTC
This sequence comes from Polyangiaceae bacterium, assembly GCA_050304295.1. Taxonomy (GTDB): domain Bacteria; phylum Myxococcota_A; class Polyangia; order Polyangiales; family Polyangiaceae; genus JAFGBI01. Next base: position 40,630 of record JBNLDK010000061.1, on the reverse strand, counting down.
CGTCTCGTCCCACCAGTCGTGGTCGTCGTGGGCGGCCTGCTGCGCTGCTGCGGCGGCGTCGAGTTCCTCCGCGATTCGGCGCAGGAGGTGCTGAGTCGTATCCTTGAGCGTTGCGCAGATCGCCACGCTCTCCTCGTCCTGCTCGAGCGCGAAGCGCTCAGCCGGGGCGACGAGATCCAGCTTGTTGTGCACGACGACCCGCGGCAAGCGACGGAGTCCGAGCTCGGTCAGTAGCTGCTCCGTGGTGGCGAGGTGCTCGGCGTGCTCGGGGTCGGAGGCGTCGACGACCTCGAGTAGCAGATCGGCGTCGGCGGCCTCCTCGAACGTGGCGCGGAACGCCGCGAAGAGCGGCTTCGGCATGTCACGAATGAACCCCACCGTGTCGGTCAGGATGCAGCGGCGCCCGTCGAGCAGCGTCAGCTGTCGCGCGCGCGTGTCCAGGGTGGCAAAGAGGCGATTCTCGGCGAGCACTCCTGCGTTGGTGAGCGTGTTGAGCAGCGTGCTCTTGCCGGCGTTGGTGTAGCCGACAATGGCGATGACGGGGATCGCGTCACGCGTTCGGCGCCGGCGACGTTCGGCGCGCTGCTTGCCCAGGGTTTTCAGCTCGCGTTCCAGGCGAGTGATGCGTTCCCGGGCGCGCCGGCGGCCGATCTCGAGCTTGGTCTCGCCCGGGCCGCGGCCGCCGATGCCGCCCGTCAGGCGGCTCAGGGCGTCGTCGCGGGCGCCGAGGCGGGGGAGGGCGTACTTCAGCTGCGCGAGCTCGACCTGGACCTTGCCGTCGCGGGTCTCCGCTCGCTGTGCGAAGATGTCCAGGATCAGTTGCGAGCGATCGATCACCTTGAGATCGGTTCGTGCCGCGATGCCGCTCGCCTGTGCTGGCGTCAGATCGCAATCGAAGATGAGCGTCTCGACATCGAGGTCGATCGCGTGCAAGACGACCTCCTCGAGCTTGCCGCGCCCGAGCACGAGCTTCGGATCGATGCGGTCGCGCAGCTGGATGACCCGGTCCGCTACCTCAACTCCCGCCGTGGCCGCGAGGCTCTCCAGCTCATCGAGGCGAGCCTCGGCCTTGAAGAGCTCCCCGCCGCCGCGCTTGAGTCCGACGTGGACGATGATGGCGCGCCCGTCCTTGCCCCGGATCGCGCGGGTTCGCGCCTGGCGCGCGAACTCGTCCTCGAGGGAGGCGATGAGCGCGCCGAAGTCGGGCTGGGGACGCCCGTGGGGAACGGGTCCGACGACTTCGAAAGAGCGGTGGTCGGAGTCCCGGGTCGGGATGTTGTACGCCCAGGTGAAGGAGCGGGGATCGCCCTCTGGCGAGAGCAGCACGGCGGCCACGAGATCGAGTCGCAGGCGCGTCAGGTCAGTCAGGTCGTCCCGGGTGAGCGGCTCACCGAAGAGGTGGGTGTGAACCAACCGCAGCGCGCGAAATCGTCCCTGAGCTGCCCGCAGGCGGCCGATGTCGGGCAGCATCAGCTTGGCGGCATCGCCGACCACGACGTGCTCGATCTGCCCCGAGCGGTGGACGAGCGCTCCCACCTGGCGGTTGGTTTCCCGCGATGCGTCGGCCAGGGAGCGGATGAGCTCTGCCGTGGCGATGCTGTCGAGCGGAACGCGGCGTCGGTAGATGCGCTCCAGTGAGCGAATGGCGCTGGGGGGAAGCCCCTGGGTGTTTCCGAAGATTTCGGGCATGCAAGGAAGCGACGGTAGTCGGTCGGGACCGGGACCTCGAAAGCATAGCGAGTGCGCCTGGTGCCGTCGAGGCGCGCCAGTGAGAATGGGGCAGGGGCTTCGCCCTCGGCCGGGCTACGCGGCATCTCGCGGCGGCGACCACTGGAGAAGCGGGCGCCTGAGGGGGCACGGGCGCGGGCGCCGACACGCCGGCATCCCACTCTAGAGATCGCCGGATATACTCAATCCGTGGCTCGCCTCCTGCTGCTCGTTGTCGTCCCGTTCAAGATCTGGATGCTGTACGACGCTTGGCAGCGTCGCGCGGAAACCTACTGGCTGTGGGTCATCATTGGTGTGCCGGGAGGGGCGCTCGCCTATCTCTTCTTCGTCCGCCTGCGGGACCACGACGCGCGGCAGCTCCAGCAGCGCGTGCTGAGTGCAGTCCGCCGACCACCCAGCCTCGAGCAGCTGCAGTTTCGGTACGAACGGACCCCGACGATCGCTTCCCGAATCACCTTGGCGCAGGCGCTGGGTGACGCAGGGCGTTGGCCGGAGGCGGCGGCGCACTTCGGGGCGGTTCTCGCCCGACGACCGGAGGAACACGACGCGCTGTACGGGGCTGGGGTCTGTGCCCTCGAGCTCGGGCGATACGAGGAAGCGACGGAGGCGCTGGAGCGGCTGGAGTCGCTCAACCCGGGGTATCGCGACTTCGCACTTTACCCGGAGCTGGCGGAGGCGTACGAGCGGCAGGGGGCGGCCGACCAGGCGCTCGAGCTGCTGCGCACCCTGGCTCGGCGCGAGCCTCGACTTCGCCACGTGGTCGTGCTGGCGGAGCGACTCGTCGAGCACGGGGAGCGTCGGGAGGCAGTCGAGCGGCTGCAGACCGCGCTCCGCGAGCACGCGGACGCGCCCCGCTACGTGCGCCGCAACGACCGCCGCTGGGCGCGGCGGGCGACGGCGCTCGTGCGCGAGCTGAGCGCCCCGCGCTCGTGATGGCTGCCGTCAGCGCAACACGGCCGGGGATGCGGCATGAACCGTGGTGGTGATGTCGTCGACGCGCTCCGCGGTCGGCGGCTCCGTGGGCTTGGCACCCCAACCCGAGGGTGCCATCCGTAGTTCCGGTAGTGTCGCAGGGCGCTGGCCACCATCATCAACACGCCACCAATCCCAACCGTTTCCACCGCGACCGGTGCGGAGATACCCAGCAAGATGAGGTCTGGCGTGCCGATCAGTCCCTTGCCGATCGACGTCATACCGACGACGACCCCCAGCACCAGACCAAACACCGCGACGGCAGTGCAATGTGGGTGCCGGGTCACGATGCGGAGACAGCCAGACTGCAATCTTCGACTTCGCCGGATGCGAAAGGCTGGGCGGAGCATGGCTCGAGCACCGCGGGTCGCGGGGACGAATCTGCTCAGGCGTCGGTGACGCGCACCACCCTGCGCTCGCGCCGGGCGCGCTCGGCGGCGAAGACCGCCAGGTGTGTCTCCAGTGTTTCTCGAGCGCCCGACAGCAGCGCGGTGGGATCCCGGTTGGCGACCGCGGTCAGGAATGACCGCATCAGTGCGTCGTCCCCGCCGCCATGGCGCCCCGAGCTGGTTTCGATGTCGAGTTCGCGGTGCTCGCCGGTCAGGAAGTCCACGTGATCGAGCCGCTCGCCGTCGCCGCTCAGCCAGCCGTGAGTACCGAAGACGGTTGACCGGCGGCCGGTGAACGGCGTGAACGCGCTCATCGTGAAGGAACAGCAGCGCCCGCCGGCGAGCTCGAGGTTGACTACCTGGTGGTCGGGGACGTCGTTGTCACTGGCATAGACACAGCGGCCGTAGGGTCCTCGCTCCAGCTCGTGCAAGACGGCCGCGGGGGTCCGCTCGTGGGTCACGACCGACACTGGCCAGGCGAAGTCGCCCGCCGAGGCTCGCTCGAGGTAGAGCCGACGAGCGGAGTAAGGGCACCGCGACTCGATGGTGCAGGTCACGCAGCGATCCGCGGCCCCCGCCGGGCGGCGCTCGGGACGAAATTCGAAGCGGCTGGCAAAGCTCGACACGGCCTCGATCGGAGCGCCGACCACATGGCGGATCCAGTCGATGTCGTGGCAGCACTTGGCCAGAAGGATGGGGCTCGAGTCGACTTCGCGACGCCAGTTGCCGCGCACGTAGCTGTGGGCGAAGTGCCACCATCCCACCGGTTCGAGGCGCTGCACACCAACGACCGTCCCGATCGCTCCTGCGCTGATCGCGGCCACCAACCGCCGCGTGTACGGGGTGTAGCGCAGCACGTGCGCCACCGCGAAGACGATTCCGGCGCGCTCCACGGCAGCGGCGATGGCGCGACATTCATTGGCCGACGGCGCCATTGGTTTCTCGAGGAGAAGATGGAAGCCCGCAGCCGCGAAGGCCAGGGCGGGGGCGGTGTGCTGGCGGTCCTGAGTGGCGATGATCACGGCGTCGGCACGGCGGCCCCCAGCGAGTGCGTGCTTCCAGTCGGCGAACTGCGCACTTGCCGGGAGTCCGTGGGCGGATGCGAGTCGCTGCCGGGCCGTTGCGTCCACGTCGGCCACCCCGACCACACGCCCCAGGTCCGGGTGGTTCCGGATGAAATCTGCATAGACGGTGCCCCGATCACCGGCGCCCACCACGAGGACGCTGGGACACCGCTGGGATTCTGCCATCGGTCCCAATTTGCCACGCCCGACCCGCGGCAACCAGACGCCAGACAGGGCTCGACGTTGGCCCGCTGGTGGGTATGCTCCCCAGTCGTGCCGCGCATCATCACTCTGGACCTGGAAGGCGTGCTCGTTCCCGAGGTGTGGATCGCCTTTGCCGAGAAGACCGGCATCGCCGAGCTCCGCCGAACGACCCGCGACGAGCCCGACTACGACAAGCTGATGACCTGGCGCCTCGGCGTCCTCGAAGAGCACGGATTCAAGCTACGGGACATCCAGGAGGTCATCGCCTCGCTGGTGCCGCTGCCTGGCGCGCGCGAGTTCCTCGATCGCTTGCGCTCTCGTGAGCAGGTCATCATCCTCAGCGACACGTTCTATCAGTTCGCGTCGCCCCTGATGGCGCAGCTCGATTGGCCCACCCTGTTCTGCCACGAGCTCGTCGTCGACGCGGACGGTCGGATCACCGGGTATCGGTTGCGCATCCCTGACGGTAAGCGGCGAGCCGTGGAGAGCCTGCGGGACCTGGGTTTCAGCATTCACGCGGCCGGCGATAGCTACAACGATACCACCATGCTGGGGGCGGCCGACCGCGGCGTCCTGTTCCGCTGTCCCGACAACGTGGCGGAGGAGTTCCCCCAGTTTGCGCGGACGCGCACGTACGACGAGCTCTGGGACGCCCTGCTCGGGTGAAGCGGAGATCCGCTGACGCCCGACGGGCTCCGCGTTGGGGCCGGACGGGATCCGGGTGGAGCGCCGGCCGCGCCTGGGAGAACAATCCAGAAGTGGGCGCCGATGCGGCAAGGTGCCCCGTAGTCAAGCGCCCTCACCCGTGGATTTCTGGGGTCCAGCACTCATCCGCGCGTGCTGCTGGCCTTCGGCGCAGGGCCGCCCCATCCTAAGCCCCATGGCACGAGCACCCCAGCTGGAGTTCGACTCATTCGTGAAGAGGCGCGAAACCGACCGTTCCGTCGGCGTTGCTGGTGATCCCCACGCCTACGCCTACCGCTGGGACCGCACCACGCGTCGCGCCTTCGAGTCGGCGAAGCCGATCGAGATGGTGATGGCGGCGGCGGTTCGTGCTTTCAAGAATTTCGGGAAGGCCGAACTGCTCGGCCACTCAGTCAAGGTTGGGCCTCGGCAGTTTCCTCGTGTGCACGGCATCGCTCAGCACTGCGCCGATACCCTCGGGATCGCTGTGCCCACGCTCTACATCGTCAATGACCCGCGGCTCAACGCTGCGACCTACGGCACCGACGACGACTCTTTCATTCTGGTGCACTCCGCCCTCGTCGACCACATGAGCGACGCCGAGTTGACCAACGTGATCGGTCACGAGTGTGGCCACATCCACAACAGCCACGTGGTGTACCTGACCGCGATGTACTACTTGACCCAGGTGGCTGGCGCGTTCGTGCGTGGGATTGGCCTGCCGGCGGTGCTGGGGTTGCGCGCGTGGTCGCGGCGGGCGGAGGTGACCTGCGACCGAGCTGGTGCCCTATGTGTGAAGGATCTCGACGTGGCGTTCACCACCATCACCAAGCTCGCGCTTGGCTCGCGGAAGCTCTACGAGGAGCTCAACATGGACGCTTTCCTGGAGCAGCACGAGGAGGCGAACGCTTCTGTTGGCCGCTTTGCCGAGGTCACATCGACTCACCCCTGGCTACCAAAGCGGGCCCTGGCGCTCAAGGCGTTCGGTGAGAGCCAGCTGTTTCGACGCCATGTGGGGCTGGGCGACGATGGGCTGACGATGGCTGCCGTTGATGAAAGGGTCCACGAGATCATCAAGATCGTGGGTTGAGGGATCAATGCTGGAAGAATTTCGCGAGAAGCAGGCCGCGCTCACCGCGACCCTGGGCCGTCTGTGCCGGGTGGCCCAGGACGTTGGCGCGACTTCGCTGGCGGAACGGGTGCTGGTCGACATCATCCGCAAGCTGGAGGAGGACCGATTCCACCTCGTCGTGGTTGGGGAATTCAACCACGGCAAGACGCAGTTCGTGAACGCCCTGCTCGGGGAAGCGGTGCTCCCGGTCGGTGTGACTCCGACCACGACGGCCATTCACCACCTGGTCTACGGAGAGGAACCGCGGGCCCGCGTCCTGCTCGATGGTGGTGAGGAGCGTCCTGTCGACTTCGCCGCGGTGCGCACCTATGCCATCGGCGGTTCCCACGCCGAGGACGCGGTTCGCTATCTCGAGGTAGCGTATCCGGCGGAACTGCTCCGCGAGCGGATCGTGCTGGTGGATACACCCGGCGTGAACGACCTCTCGCTGACCCGCGCCGAAATCACCTACGACTACATCCCGCGGGCGGACGCGGTGCTCTTCGTTCTCGACGCGGGGCAACCCGTGAAGGAGAGCGAGCGCGTGTTTCTAGAGACCCAGCTTTTTGGGCAGTCCCGGGACAAGATTCTCTTTGTTGTCGCCAAGTCCGACATCTGGACCGCCGACGAGCGCGAGGAGGCTCTGGCGTATGTTCGTGACCGCCTGCGCGATCTGGTCGAGGCGCCGGCGGTCTTCCCAGTCAGCGCTCAGCAGCACCTTGCGGGTCGCCCTGCAGAAGGGGGGCTCGAGCCTCTTGTCGAGTATCTCTTGAAGTTTCTCGCTGATGAGCGCGGAAGCATCATCTTGCAGAACGCGGTGGGAGAGGGGCTCGCTGCGGCGTCGGTGCTGGGCCGCGGGATCGAGGCGCGGCGACGAGCCGCCACGATGACGGCAGCCCAGTTGACGAAGCGGCTCGCGCTCCTTGAGGCCGACCTGGCGGGGCACGCCGACACGCTCGAAAAGCGTCGGCTGACCATTCGGGAGGAGACTGCCGCCGTCAAGGCCTGGGCGCGCCGCGACCTCGACCGGTTCTGCGAGGACCTCGTCAGTGAGCTTCCCGGGATGGTCGCCCAGGCCAGCGGGCAGGATCTGCGGCAGCACCTGGGTGCCTTCCTCGAGCGCCGTTTTCGCGACTGGGCGGAGGCCGAGTCCCAGGAGATCACCACCTCCCTCGAGCAACTCGCTGATCGAATGGCGGCGCTCGTGCGCGACGACGCTCAAGACGTTGGCAAGCGGGTGAGCGAAGCGCTGGGGACGAACCTCGAAGCTCCGGGGATCGAAGTCGACACCTTCGCCTACGACGTGGGGATCTTTGCGGTGTTCTCCCTCGGGATGGGCATGCTATTTGCCAACGCGTTGTTGGGCGTTCTTCTCCTGGCTGCCGCGCCGGTCTTGGCGTTGTGGAACCGCGACCGAACGGAAGCGGAGATTCGCCGCCGAGCTCGGGAGCTGGCTCCGGTGGTGCTCCGCGAGGCGGCGGCGAAGGTGGCTCCCAAGATCGATCAGATGGTCAACGAGTTTGCGGACCGCCTGGACGCATGGGTCGTTACCGCGAGCCAGGAGCTGCATCGCGAGATCATCGAAGTGCTGGCGCAGGTGCAGCGCGATCGCGAGTCGGGCGCGACTGGTGCGGAGGCCGAGCTTTCGGCCTGCGAGGCTGGAGCCTCTCAGCTCGTCGAGGTCACCGAAGCGCTGCACCGGATCCAGCAGAACCTGGCTCAGGACAGAGGAGTAGACGAGAACTCATGACGGTAGCGCGAGGTGGGCGATTGCCCGTCGCTGTCGACGACGCGATGGAGCAGCTGAACGCGAGTGTGGACGTGGATCGCGAGCTGTGGCGCGAGGACCTGGCTGGTTCCATCGCTCACGCACGAGGGCTGGCGAGCGCGCAAGTGATCGGCGAGGCGGACGCGCAGCAGTTGATCGACGGATTGACGCAGATTGGCCGCGAGATCGAGGCAGGCGAATTCGTCTGGGACCCGCGGAAGGAAGACGTGCACATGAATATCGAGGCACGGCTCATCGAGATCTGCGGTCCCGTCGGCGGCAAGCTACACACGGGGCGTTCGCGGAATGACCAGGTGGCGACGGACCTGCGCCTCTACGTGCGGCGTCGAGCCGAGGAGACGCTGGCGGCGGCGGATGCGCTGGCGTCGGCGATTCTGGATCAGGCGGAGCGCCACATCGACGTGCTGATGCCCGCGTACACGCACCTCCAGCGGGGTCAACCGAGTCGACTCTCGCACCATCTGATGGCCTGGCAGGAGATGCTGTGGCGGGATCGGGGACGCCTGGTTGACGCTGTTCGGCGGCTCAACGAGTGCCCCCTTGGGGCGGGCGCCGTTGCGGGAACGGGCTTCCCGCTGCCTCGCGCCGAGGTCGCCGAAGCGCTGGGGTTCACCGCTCCCACGAGGAACTCGATCGACGCGACTGCGAGCCGCGATTTCTTGATGGAAGTGGCCGCTTCGCTCGCGATCCTGGGCGTGCACCTGTCGCGGATTGGCGAGGAGATCGTGATCTGGTCGAGCCAGGAATTTGGCTTCGTGGTGCTGAGCGACGCGTTCAGTACCAGCTCTTCGATGATGCCCCAGAAGAAGAATCCGGATGTGGCGGAGCTGGTTCGTGGGAAGGCCGCCAAGCTGATGGGGGCGGTCACGACGCTCCTGGCGCTGGAAAAGAGCCTGCCCTTCGGATACGGGCGTGATCTGCAGGAGGACAAGCGGCCGATCTTCGATGCGTTCGCTGACGCCGTGGTGAGTCTTCGCGCCTTGACGGGCGCGGTGGCGACCGCCAGTTTCGGTGTCGAACGGATGCGCGATGCGCTGAACCGGGGTCACCTGTGCGCGACGGATCTAGCCGACTACTTGGTCCAGCAGGGTTTGCCGTTCCGCGAAGCGCACCACGTCGTGGGTGGCCTGGTGCGTGAGGCCGAGCGTCGGGAGACCGAACTTGCCGATCTGCCGCAGGACGTACTGCGTGCCGCCCATGAAAGCTTGGTGGATCCGGCCGCACGGGCAGCGCTCGACCCATGCGCGGCGATCGAACGGCGCCACGTGTTTGGCGGGCCCGCGAAGCAGCGGGTGCAAGAGGCCATCGCGGACGCTCGCGCGCGGTGGGCGGGAGGATCCAGCTGAACGGCTGACTTGGCAGGGGCTCGGGCACTCGGAGTTTTCGGCGGATTGCCGAACCCGGGTCCAAAAGTCGTGAAGTTCGAGTAGTCTGAGAGTCCTGGTGAAATCCAGGTCGCCTCTAGCGCTGGGTGCCCAACGTGCAGCTGGACTTCGTTTCGCGTGAGCTGACCATCAAGCTGGTCTTTTACGGTCCCGCCCTCAGCGGCAAGACGACCAACCTTCAGGCTCTCCACGCGGCTGCGGACTCGCAGACGACCGGGCGCCTGATGACGCTCGAAACCCGCGACGATCGAACGCTGTTCTTCGACCTGCTTCCTCTGGCCTTTCGGGATGTGGGTGGGCTCGCGGTCCGCCTCAAGGTCTTCACGGTTCCGGGCCAGGTCATCCATGCATCGACTCGGCGACTGGTCGTCCAAGGGGCAGATGGCGTGGCCTTCATTGCGGACTCCCAGGTCGTGGAGACCCAGCACAATGCTGAGTCGTTCATGGACCTGAAGGAGAACCTTCGAGCCACCGGCATCAACCTCAAGCAGATGCCGCTGATCATCCAGTTCAACAAGCGCGACCTCAAGGATATCCGCAGCGACGAGGAGATCGCCAAGCTGGCTTCGCAGGGGAAGGAGCCCGTGTACCTGGCGGTGGCGACGCAGGGCGTGGGAGTCGTCGAGAGCTTCATTGGGTTGCTGCACCTGACGTGGAGCTCGCTCGAGGCGCAGCACGACCTGCGCCGCAAGTTCGGGTTTGACTCCGAGCGATTCATGGCTCAGGTGGCCGCGAGCTTGGGGCAGCGGGAGACCGTTGCCGAGTTGCTCCGAGCGTGTGTCGGTGGCCGAGCCCTGAACCGGACCGAGGAGGCGCCGCGCTGATGGCCGAGAGCGCCTTTCTGGACGGGGTGGACGAGCTGACGCTCGGCAAGGGAGCTCCGCTCGAGGAGCTGGTCGACCGGTCCGCGATCGAGGAGCTGGCGACGAGCTTCTACGAGTTGTTCCGCGTTCCCCTTCGGGTCTTCAGCGAAGAGGGGCGACTGCTGGCTGACGCGACGCACAGCGAGCCTCTTTACACCTATCTCGGCACGCTTCGGCAGGGTCGGCGGGCGGTGCAGGCCGTGGTCGATCGGGTCAAGGCGGTGGACCCGGGGGTCGATGGTGACGAGGTGGTGGAGTGCTTCACCGGCGCCGCGTATCGGGTCGTGTCGATCAGCTATGACAATCGGCAGCTGGGGCGGATGATCTTCGGCCCGTTCCTCCCCCTGGGGATCAAGGAGGTGCCCCAGTCGTTGCTGGAGGTGGACCCGGACATCGATCGGAGCGAGGCCCGGACGCTGCTTGGGCAGATGCCGCGTGCCCGGCACGAGACGGTGAGCCAGATCGCCAATCACCTGCGCCGAACGCTCGATCTCATTCTCTTCAGTGGGCACAAGTCGTTGCTCACCAGCAAGATGCACCTGGCGAGCGTCCGGGAGAGCTACCACGAGCTCGAAGCAAAGAACCGTCGCTTGCAGGAGGCCTACGATCGACTCAAGGAACTCGATCGGCTCAAGAGCAACTTTCTGGCGACAGTATCGCACGAGCTCCGCACGCCGCTGACCTCGATCATCGGCTACAGTGAGATGCTCCAGGAAGGTATCGCGGGCGAGCTATCGGGGGACCAAGAGGAGTTCGTCGGCACGATTCGGGAAAAGGGTGAGCAGCTCCTCGACTTGATCAAGAGCCTTCTGGACCTCTCCAAACTCGAGAGTGGCACGATGGGCATGCGCAAGAGTCGAACTGATCTCCGGCGCGTCCTGGCCGACGTGCACGCCACGTTGGCGCCGACCGCACACAAGAAGGAAGTCGAGCTCGTCCTGGAGCTCGCGGACAGCCTGCCCGAGGTGTGGGGCGACGCCGAACGCCTGCGCCAGGTGTTTCTGAATCTGGGGGAGAACGCCATCAAGTTCACTCCAGGTCAGGGGACAGTTGCCTTCTCCGCTGCGCCCGCTGTGATGGATCCCGCGGAGGACGAGGAGGCTCACGCCCTCTTCGCGGCCACCCGAGAGGGCCTCGAGGTGCGAGTTGCGGACTCGGGGATCGGGATCCCCGAGTCCGAGCGGGCTCGGGTCTTCGATGCGTTCTACCAGGTCGATTCCAGCTCCACTCGCGAGCAGGGAGGGACGGGGCTCGGTCTGTCGATCGTGAAGCGCCTTGTGGAGGGGCACGATGGCCAGGTCAGAATCGAGAGCAACGACCCCCAGGGCGCGGTGTTCGTCGTGACCCTTCCCTGCGCGCGGAGCAACCAGGGGTGAGTGTCCCCGAACGGGCGGCGATCGAGATCCTCCGGTCCCTGCTCGACACGCGGTCGCGAAGGGTGCTCGTCGGCATTGGTGATGACGCCGCCGTGCTGGACCAGGGTGAGCGACGGCTCGTGTGGACGGTCGATAGCTGCGTCGATGGTGTGCACTTCGACCGGCGTTGGCTCTCTCTCGCCGACGTGGGCTGGCGGTCGTTTCAGGCCGCGGTGAGCGATGTGGCTGCCATGGGAGCACGACCGCTCGCTGCCCTGTCGAGCCTGACGCTTCCCCCCGAGCTGACCCGGCGCCACCTCCGCTCGCTCGGCCGCGGGCAGGCAGCGGCGGCCACCGTGCACGACTGCCCGGTTGCCGGCGGCAATATCGCTACGGGTGATCGGTTGACGATCACCACCACCGTGATCGGGGAGGCTCGCCGGCCCGTCCTACGTTCTGGGGCGATACCGGGACAGGCCGTTTACCTGATCGGCGAGGTGGGACTAGCGGCCGGGGGGCTGCGACTGCTGCAGCTTTCCGAACGTCCGCGGACGTCGCGGCGAGCTCAGGCGATCTGCTTGTCGGCGTGGCGGAGACCGCAGGCGCAGGTGGCGAGAGGACGGCGAGTGGGTCGATTTGCCACGAGCGCCATCGACCTGTCGGACGGGCTCGCTGGCGACTGCGGACACCTCGCGGCGGCGAGTTCGGTGCGGGTGGTCATCGAGCTCGATGCGTTGACGACCCTGATACATCCTGCGCTGCGGGAGGTAGCTCCGCTCCTCGGTTGCACCCCCGTGGAGCTGGCGTTGGCGGGAGGCGAGGACTACGCGCTCCTGGTGAGCGCGCCGGTCCGGGGCTGTCCGCGCTGGATGCGGCGGGTCGGGCGCACGGAGTCGGGATCCGGAGTCGTGCTGGAGCTGCCCGGGGGAAAGCAGCGATCCGTGAGGGGAGGCTTCGAGCACCGCTAGAACACCGATCAGCTTGCTCGAGGCGGAAACGCCTTTCTCCGGTCGCCCAGGAGGGGGGAGGGACCTCGCAGAGGGGGGCGGGCTTCGAGACTGAGCAGCTGGGCGGCGAAGACCCAGTTCGCGAGTTTCCCGGAGGCAGGCACACCGTCATCGACCGAGAGCGAGGCGTCCATTCGAGACGAGCGGACGCGCGGCGCGACGCGGTGGGCGAGCAGGGGACACCGTCGAGCCGCGAACTGTCCGGTCATCGGCGAAGATCGAGCACCACAGCGAGCAACCCATCATGCCTGCTGTGGCACACGGAATTGCGAGCGCCTGCAGGTGCGATGCTTTCGCTGAGGGTGCAAGATTCCGGAGCTAGAGGGTGAAGGTAGTCCCCTGCCGCTCCTGCCCCGCGAGGGATACCATGATCCATGCGTCCTGCTGTGGGCACAACGACGGTCGATGGCGCCTGCGGCTCGTGCTCGTTGCGAGATCGAATCGAAGAGATCCCGTCGCGGGCGAGTTCCTCGGGACAGCAGGGAAGGATGATCGAGATGGCTCTGAGAGCGCCTATGCGCGTCGCGATGGCTCGGCTCGCCTGGATCGCGTTTCTACTGGCTGGGCTCCAAGTTGCGTGCTCCTCGGACTCGTCCGAAGGCGGCGGAAGTGGCGGAGTGGGGGCCGAAAGCAGCGGTGGCGTGGCGGTGACCGGTGGGGCGACCGGTACGGGGGGATACGTTGGTGGTACCGGCGGACTGTCCGGGGTGGGAGGTGCGCTTCCCTCCGGTGGTACCGGCGGGGCGATCGCGACGGGCGGCAATGCCGTCGGTGGGACGGACCCCGGCACGGGTGGCTCGACCCTCGGTGGGGCGGGCGGAACCGGCGGCTCTGGAGTTGGTGGTGCGACCGGTGGAGCGGATCCGAACACAGGTGGAACCGCGGTAACTGGCGGGAGCGATCCGGGAGGAAGTGCAGGCGCCGGTGGTGAAGCCCCGACCGGTGGTACCACCGGCACGGGGGGGGCCGTCGTCAGCGGTTGTGAAGTGTTCCCCGACCTGCCGGGGGCGGAGAGAAGCTCGACCTACTCCGTCACCGTGAACGGAACGCCCCTCTTCGTCGAGAAGATGAGCAAGTTCGCTCCACAGATGCAGGTGCACTATGCGTACTGCTCGATGACGACTGCCGACGCGGTGGACATCGATGTCACTGTCGATGGTGGCTTCAATTCGCACCAGCTGAGCCCGCGCAGCAGGCAGATAGCCACCTCTCAGAACGGCGACACTCTGAGCTTCAGCAGCGGGCCCAACTACCTCATCCTTCAGGTGGATTCGCGGGAGCTCTTGTTCATCCTGTTGGACCCCCCAGAAGTGAACCCTCCGCGACTCGATGATCCCGACGTGCGGAGTCTCGCCGACTACGGGGTGGACAACACGGGTGCCACGGTCGTCACGTCACAAGTCCAGCAGGCCATTGACGATGCTTCTGGCTCCGCTCAGAACGTCCTCTACGTCCCACCGGGTCGCTACACGGTGGGTGAGCTATGGCTCAAGAGCGACATGACGATGTACCTCGCCGGTGGGGCTCTCCTCTACGGCTCCAACTCGACCAGCGACTTCAATACTGGCAGCGGTGGGATCAACATCGAGGGTTGCTCGCACGGTGCCATCCGGATGTACCAGGTCAGCAACACCAAGCTGCTCGGTCGCGGCGTCATTGATGGCAATGGCCTAGCCATTCGCGCGCAGAACGACACCAAGGTCAATCTTCTGAAGATCGAGCAGAGCTCCAACATTCTGGTCGACGGAGTCACCGTGCGGGACTCCAGCTTCTGGAACACGCTCATCTATCGAAGCGATGGCGTCACAATCCAGAACTACAAGATGATCAACTGCCGACCGAACACGGACTGGAACAACACGGATGGCGTCGATTTCGACGAATCCACGAATGGTGTGCTCTCCAATGCCTTCCTCTACACGGGTGACGACAGCATGGCCACCAAGAACGAGGAACCGAACGGTACCGTGAACACCAGCAATATCCTCCACGAGCACGTGGTGGCCTACAGCAACTCGGTCGGCTGCAAGATTGGCACGAAGAGCATGGGTCAGAGCATGGACGATGTGGTGTTCCGAGACATCGACATCGTGAAGGCTGGGCGAGCGCTGACCATGGAGGGCTATGACACTGCTGTGATCCGCAACACGACGTTCGAGGACGTTCGCGTTGAAGATGCGGGCATCTTCATCAAGCTGGCGCTGGACGAGCCGCCGGACTGGCGCGCCGCTGCCAACCAGAGCACGTACATCGACACGTACTTCACCAACGTCACTTCGTATGGAAACCGCAGTATCCAGCTTCACGGTCGTCAGGGGACGTCCGGTACGATCGACGGTGTCCACTTCAGCAACCTCACGATTCAGGGCAACCCCGTTACCAGTCAGAATGACTCGGATGCTGGCTGGAGCATCACGAACGGCGTGACCGGCATCACCTTCCAGTAGGCCGTCCGCTGAACCCACATCGCAGTTCGCAAATCCGTTTCGAGTTTCCGCCGACCCAACACCTCGAGTGAAGGGTCGGCGGAAAGGATTGCCACGAACCAAGCTCCGGCGACTGCGGGCATTGGCGTTTGCGCACCACGGCTGTCTCCGAGAAGGCTGGAGAAATCCAGGCTGCCAGTACCTCACTTTCTTGGACCAGTTCGGGGGGGCTCGGCGACTGCGGGGTGGGCTCGTGCCCAGGCAGCTGTCCAGGAGTGCATTGATGCGAACCGACCACCTCTCAACGATCACCGTTTTTGCCTGTGTTCTGGGCGCTGCCATGGGCGGATATGGCTGTTCGGATGGCGGTGCGAGCGAGGACGGGGAGACAACGGGTGGCGCCGGTGCCACTGGCGCCGTCCCGGCCTCTGGCACCGGTGGTTCCGGGGCGACCGTCACGGGCGGGTCACCTGGCGCAGGAGGGCAACTCCCGACCGGCGGTGGTGGCAATCCTCCGGCATCTGGTGGCGCCGAAACGGGTGGGGCACTTCCGACGGGTGGGGTGTCGGCCGAGACCGGCGGAACCGCCACGGGGGGCGTTTCGACTGGTGGCGCTGCCGCGGCGGGAGCGGAGACCGGAGGGGCGGACACCGGAGGGGCGGACACCGGAGGGACGCCCGCGGTCGGAGGGACTGAGACGGGCGGAGCCGGAGAAACGGGGGGGGCGGAGACCGGCGGAACCCCAGCGACTGGCGGAGTCTTCACGGGTACTTGCACACCGTCGCAAGCGACGGGCAGGAGTGTGTCAGGTAGCGGTCCCCATGACGTCATCGTCGAGACGAATTCCGACGATGGAATCAACGAGGGCACGATCTACCGACCCGCAGACATGGGGGGTGACCAGAAGTACCCGATCTTCGTCTGGGGAAATGGTGCCTGCAGCAGGCAGGGCTATTCGAACGCAACGGCCATGGGTGAGATTGCGTCGCATGGGTACTTCGTCGTTGCCGACGGTCCGCCGGATGGGAATGCCCCTTCTATTGGCATGTCCAACGACGTGGAGGGTATGGCGCGACCGCTGCTTGCGTACATTACCTGGGCGATTGCCGAGAATGACAAGCCGTGCAGCGAATACTTCCAGAGCCTCGACACGAGCAAGATCGCATCCAACGGATTCTCGTGCGGCGGATTGATGTCGGCTGGCACGTCCAGCGATCCCAGGATGACGACCTGGGGGATCACGAGCAGCGGTCTGACTGGTTCAATCCCGGGGTTCTACGAAGCGGTGCACACGCCGGTGCTGATCATTCTTGGCGGTCCGAGTGACATTGCCTACGAGAACGGGGAGCGGGACTACGACAACATCAGCGCGCTGGAGTATCCGGTCATGCTGTTCAGCAAGGACATTGGCCATGGCGGCGATCTGGGCAGCCCCAACGGAGGGGACTTCACTCGGATCAACCTGGCCTGGCTCAACTGGTGGCTGAAGGGCGACGAGGGCGCGACTGGCAAGGGTGTCCTCGTCGGGTCGGGTTGCACGTATTGCACCGACAGTGCGTGGGAGGTCAAATCCGCCAACATTCCGTAGGCGTGGCTTGCCACTGCGATTCCGCACGCTGCTGGATCCTTCCGATCCTCGTTCCAGAAGAGGTGTCCACGCGTGACTCCCGTCGAGCTCCTGCACTGTCCAGGCGCTGGTCGATCGCGTCGCCGTGGGCATGTTGTGGCGGTGGTGGGGTGCACAGACTATGGGCACTGTGGCGCTGGGTGACAGCCGCGACGGTGGGGACCGAGGCCGCCAGTCGGGGGAGTGCGAAGGGTGGGGCAGGGGGCCGCACCACCGGAGGCCATCCTCTCGATCGCGGCTGCCCCCGAGTCGGTTCCGCTCCATGCGGACCCGACTCGGGAAGCGAGCCTCTTGGCTGCCCTGTTTGACGCCAAGGGGCCACCTGCGGGTGAGGGAACGGCATTCGGTGAGGGGTCACAGTCCCGGTTCGCGGCCGAAACGAGACCTGGAACACCGATTCTAGCGGACGTCGTGACGCTCGGCGCCCGGCTGGGGGGCGTAGGGCACGAAGCTGACCACGTGGTAAGCTGGAGCCCGAGGAGCGTGCCATGTCTCGAACCCTGCCAGCCCAACGACTTCGCGCTTTGATCGAGGAGCGGGTGCGCCAGCTCGATGCTACCCGACGCCGCATGGTTGTCAGTTCTTCGCTGGCCATTGGCGCGACGTTGCTGGTTGGGTGTGGTGGCGACACGGACGGTGGCGACATCTCGGAGAGCAGTGGCGGCGGAGGTTCCGGCGGAGCGAACACCGGCGGAGCGATCGCGGGCGGAGCGAGCAGCGGCGGAGCCAGAAGTGGTGGAGCCAGCAGCGGTGGAGCCAGCAGCGGCGGAGCGAGCAGCGGCGGAGCGAGCAGCGGTGGAGCCGGCAGCGGCGGAGTGGTTGACGGCGGAGCGAGCAGCGGCGGAGCGGTTGACGGCGGAGCCAGTGGCGGAGGAGCCAGTGGCGGAGGGGCCAGTGGCGGAGGGGCCAGTGGCGGCGGGGTCAGTGGCGGAGGGGGCGCGAACCCAGACAGCGAGTGTGGGGTGAACTGCGCTACCACCTGCTTTGACGAGGCCGACAACGATGACGACGGCCTCGTCGATTGCGACGACCCCGACTGTGTCTCCATGTGTGGCCAGCCCGTCTATGGAGTGCCCTTCGAGGACGACTGTGAGAACAGCGTGGACGACGACGCTGATGGCGCGACCGACTGCGCCGATGCGGACTGCCTCACGGCACCGAACTGCCTAGCTGTGCCCTACGGAATCCCGATGGAAGTCGATTGCACCAACAACATCGACGACGATCGAGACGGAAGTACCGACTGCTTGGACCTCGACTGTCAGGGCACCTCGCCATGCATGGGGGACCTCTACGGGGTTCCCTTCGAGGATTGCACCAACAACATCGACGACGACTACGATCTCGCTACGGACTGCGGTGATCTCGACTGTGTGGATGCCCCGAACTGCGTCGGTCAGCGCTACGCCGCCCCCGTCGAAACCGACTGCGCGAATGGGCTGGATGACGACGGTGATGAGTTCCCCGACTGCGCGGACGCGGACTGTGCCACGGACGTCTGGTGCACCGACGGTGGTGCGGTTCCCATGTACGCGGTCCCCTTCTGACGCCGGCGGGAGATCGGGGAGCTTCCGGCGGCACGCATCGTGAGTGCCCCAGGGGGCGTGGGCCATGGCATGTGCGGTGGAGTCTGCTGAGTCAAGTATCGAACGACCGGTGGCAGGTGAGGCACACGTGCGTGGTGGGGAGGGTGCGGAAGCCCGCGCTGGCGCCGCAGTGAGGGCAAACGAGAGGTCGCCTCGTACTGCTACGGTTTGCGGACGGGGTGAAGCGCTGCGCCTGGCCGTCGATCACCGAGGGGTCGTCGCTGAGCAACAGGGACCCTTCCTCGGGCCGGGCTAGGACGGGTCGTTCCGGGCGGGCCCGATATCCGCCTCCCGCGTGCCCAGCCGAGTCCGGATCGAGTTCCATGGTGGCTGCTCCGAGGACGGCAACCCCCTCGCCGGGCTCGAGAACGGCCTCGCGATAGCGGATCTTCCGGTTGAACCCGAGCAGACCAGTGCTCTTCTCCCCGAAGCGCGCGAGGTAGCGTTCGAGTGCTGGCTCCGCATCGTTCCACGTGCCCGACGTGAAGTGGGCGTCGAGCACCAACACGGGGTCGGCGCCAGCGACGTTGATGCGGGCCACCGCAGTAGCATCTGTCACCAGGAAATCAGTCGCTTCGTATTCATCGATCAGGGTTCGCCAGCGGGAGTTCTTGCCGGACTGGATCCGTTCTTCGACGAGGACTCGATAGAAGACGCACGAGCGCCCAGTGAGAGGTGCCTCCAGCAAGCGGTCGAGCTGCTTCACCTGTCCGGAAATCTTGACCACGCTGTCGCGGTTCACCTGTCCGATCGGCACGGACTCTGCTGCGCGGAGTTGCCGCTTGAGCCGCTCATCGCGAGAGAAGTGGTTAACGGCCGCGAACACCAGGAGGACGACCACGAGCATGAACAAGGGAAACAGGATGGGGTCCATGGGTGATCACTCGTCGGCAAGAGAAGCCATTCACGGGCGAGGATTGCGGACGCAGCGAAAACCGAGCCCCGGAACCGCGTACTCCGTGACGGCTCCCCCGCGAAACCAGGCGCGGATCCCGGCCGCGCTACGATTCCAGCCGCCGCCTCGGACAACGTGCATGCCGGTGGCCCGGGTGACGATGGGATCCGTCACGGTGCTGGTGGCGAAGGGCAGGTAGGAGTCCTCGACCCACTCCCAGACGTTGCCCGCGAGGTCGTGGATCCGCCCCGAAGGCCAGCTGCGGTCTCCGCGAGGGTGGGTACCGACCGGGGACGGGCCCCCGCCGTGGCAGCCGAAATCTCCCGCTGGATGGGAGATGGGTTCGTTCGTGAAGTCCGCGTGCTCACAGGTCGGGGCGGCATTGCCCCACGGGTAGTCGATGCTCTCTCCACCGGTGGCGGCCCACTCCCACTGTGCCTCGGTGGGCAAGGACTTGCCCTGCCAGGCGCAGAACGCTTTTGCCATCGTCCACGTGACCTGATTGACCGGGTGATCGAGCTGGCTTGGGTAGGTCTTGTAGGGATTGGGCGCAGTTGGAGCGCGGCAACGCTCGGCGTCCACGCATTGTTTCATCGCCCGGACCGTGACCTCGGTTTGGTCCATGCAGAACGGATTGGTGAGCACGACCACGTGCGGTGCGTCGCTCGCCTCGGTGCCACCAGGGCGCTGGCCCATCTTGCCGAATCCGTAGCGGAGTCGCCCTCGGCCCATCGTGAACCCCGCCGGTCCCGTCGCCGGGACGTAGACTTCTCCCGAGGGGCACGCCGCCACGCAACGGCCTCCCTCGCAGTGCTCGATCGAACGGCAACCCGGCTGGCAAACCGCCGGGACGGGTCGGGGACGTTTCGCTGCTGCTGCTGGTTCCGCCGGGACACGCGAGCTGGAGGTCGACAACCCCGGATCCGTGGTGTTGCACCCCGATCCCAGCAACCAGGTCGCGGCCGCCAGCTGGGGCCACCACAGCAAGTGATGACGCCCGGTCAAGCGCCGCGCTTAGTAGCAGGCGCCGGGAAGAGCACCCTGCGCGGCGGCGCGCATCTGCGAGAGGGCTGCGTTGCGATCGAGTCCGCTGGCCACGGCTCCGTCACAGATCCCCGCGGCCGCGAGCATATACGTGTTGGTGGGTGGCGGAGCGCTGGCAGCGTTCTGCTTGAGTGCTGCGCAGCAGTTTGCCAGGCTCTGCGCCGGCTTGAATGGACCCTTTGGCTTGGCGTCGGCGTCCGCGTCGTCGCCCGCGTCCTCCTCTGGCTGCAGAGTCAGGGTTGGGGTGGGCTCTTCGGGTTCGTCGGCGGAAGCCGTAGGCAGCGGCGGTGGTTCTTCGTCCTTCTTGCAGGCACTGAAGGTCAGTCCGAGCGCAATGAGCAAACCCAGTGCGGAGGGGAGGGCAATCTTGAAGGTCAGCGAGCGAGTGGTCATCGCGATTCTCCAGGCGGGGCTCTTCCCGCGCATGCTTTGTTCTGACGTGCCTGGCTGCGTTTGGGTCTCCTCCGGCCACCGGTTGAATGCGGCTCGGTCGAGCGCCCTCTCGCTTCGCCTACCTTTTACTAGAACTGTCGCGAGATTGCACAGATCCCGCCGCGCTCGTATGGTTCGGCTGGCGGGTCAAACTTCCGTTCCGCCGTTCGATCGTGCCAGGCCCGTCCGACATCTGGGTGACTGGCGCCCAGCGGTCCAGGGCCGCCGGGCGCCAACTTGCGAGCCGATCTTGCACTACGCTGCGTGCCTCGGAGACTAGCTGCAGCCCATCGAGTTGCCGCAGTTGAGGCACTTGTAGCAGGCGCCGTTCCGGACGGTGATGTGCCCGCAGCCGTCGCAAACGGGCGCATCGCCCATCATTTCTTCGAGCTGAGCGTCGAGCGCGCCCTTCGCTTCCGAGGCACCGGCCCTGCCCAGGGCTTCCATGGGATCGGGGGGTGCTGGCTGATCGGCCTCCATGTTTCGCTGCGTGGGATCCTCCAGCGGGGTGGGCTCGTCCACGGGCTTGACCTGGGCGAAGTCATAGCGCTGCAGGTACTCCACGCCGATGACGCGGAAGATGTAGTCCACGATCGACGTTGCGAACTTGATGTTGGGATGCCCGCCCACCACGCCGTGGGGTTCGAAACGCGTGAACGTGAACTGATCGACGAACGTGTCGAGTGGGACCCCATACTGCAGTCCGATGGACACGGACATCGCGAAACAGTTCATCAGTGAGCGGAAGGCGGCGCCTTCCTTGTGCATGTCGATGAAGATCTCGCCCAGCGATCCATCTTCGTACTCACCCGTGCGGAGGAACACCTTGTGGCCCCCGACGTGGGCTTCCTGGGTGAAGCCGCTACGCTTCTTGGGCATGCGCACCCGGGTACCCTTCGGGGCGGTCGACAGGGTTGGCTGCAGGGGAGGCGGGGGAAGCGGCCTGGCAACTTCTTCTTCCTTCGATTCCTTGTCGCTGCCGGTGGAGAGGGGCTGGCTGGCCTTGCATCCGTCCCGATACAACGCGACCGCCTTCAGGCCGAACTTCCAGCCCGTCTCGTAGATTTCGCGGACGTCATCGACGGTTGCCTCGTTGGGGAGGTTGACGGTCTTGCTGATCGCTCCCGAGAGGAAGGGTTGCGCGGCAGCCATCATCTTCACGTGGGCCATCGGCGCGAGGAAGCGCCGACCGGTCTTGCCGCAGCGATTGGCGCAGTCGAAGACGGGGTAGTGTTCATCCTCCAGATATGGGGCGCCCTCGATCGTCATGCGCCCGACGATGACCTCGTTGGCTTCCGCGATTTCGGTGGCCGAGAAGCCGAGGTGGCGCAGGAGGCTGAAACCTGGCTGGTTCAACCGCTGTGCGTCGACTCCCAGCTTGTCGTAGACTTCCTTGCCGACGATCCAGGGCCCGAATGCCAGGTTGAGATCGAAGACCCCGGGGATGGCATCCTCGATCTTGTTGAGCACGCTGTCGTCGAGGCCCTTCTCTTTCAGGCTGGCACGGTTGATGTGCGGAGCCCCCAGCAGGGTGTTCGTGCCGGAGACGAACGCGACAATCTCCTGCACCTGAGCTTCCGAGTAGCCGAGCTTGCGCAAGGCGTTGGGCACCGACTGATTGACGATCTTGAAGTAGCCGCCGCCGGCCAGCTTCTTGAACTTCACCAGCGCGAAGTCGGGTTCGATGCCCGTCGTGTCGCAGTCCATCAAGAGACCGATCGTGCCAGTGGGCGCGAGCACGGTGGCCTGGGCGTTGCGGTATCCGTAGGCTTCACCCTCGCGAACTGCCCAGTCCCACGCCTCGCAGGCGGCGCGCCACAGGCTCTCGGGACACTCGTCCCGGTTGATCGCGTAGGCGGCCTCCTGGTGCATGCGCATCACGCGCAGCATGGGCTCACGGTTCTTGTCGAAGCCCGCGAACGTGCCCTTGCTCTCGGCGATCCTGGCGCTCGTGGTGTAGGCGTGTCCGCACAGAATGGCGGTCAGCGCTCCGGCCATCGCGCGGCCCTCGTCGGAGTCGTAGGGGATACCCAGCTGCATGAGCACGGTCCCGAGGTTGGCGTAGCCGAGCCCCAGCGGACGGAAGTCGTGGGAGTTCTGTGCGATTCCCTGGGTCGGATAGCTCGAAAGGTCGACGAGGATCTCCTGCGCCAGGAAGAAGAGCTCAATCGCGTGGCGGTACCCGTCGACGTCGAAGTGGCCGTCGTCGTCGAGGAACTTGGTCAGGTTCAGCGACGAAAGATTGCACGCCGAGTCATCGAGGAACATGTACTCGGAGCAGGGGTTCGATGCGTTGATGTCTCCGCTGTTGGGGCAGGTGTGCCAGCGGTTGATGGTGGTGTCGTACTGGACGCCGGGATCGGCGCACCACCAGGCGGCCTCGGCGACCTGCCGCCAGACGTCGTCGGCGTCGAGCGTGTCGACCACGTCACCGGTGGTGCGCATCCGGGTTTGCCACTTTCCGCCGGCGAGGGCTGCTCGCATGAAGTCATCCGAGACGCGAATCGAGTTGTTCGAGTTCTGACCGCTGACCGTTCTGTAGGCCTCGCCGTTGAAGTCACTCTCGAAGCCGGCCTCGATGAGGGCGCGGGCCTTCTTTTCCTCGCGGACCTTCCAGTTGATGAAGTCGACGATCTCGGGGTGGTCCATGTCGAGGCACACCATCTTGGCGGCCCGGCGGGTGGTTCCTCCGGATTTGGTGGCCCCCGCGGCCCGGTCGAAGACCTCCAGGAAGCTCATCAGACCGCTCGACGTACCGCCGCCGGAAAGCTTTTCCTGCTTGCCCCGAATCGCGCTGAAGTTGCTGCCAGTTCCGGAGCCGTACTTGAAGAGGCGGGCCTCGTGCTTCACCAGTTCGTAGATGGACATCAGGTCATCGTCGACCTTCTGGATGAAGCAGGCCGAGCACTGGGGTCGCTCGTAGGCGTTGGCCGTCTCCAGGATCGAGTCGCTCTCGGCGTCCCAGGCCCAGTTGCCGCCGGAGCCCTCGATGCCGTACTCATGGAAGAGGCCGCAGTTGAACCACACCGGGGAGTTGAACGCGCCGTACTGGTTCACCAGCAGGTAGGTGAGCTCCGCCTCGAAGGTGTCCGCGTCTTTCTTGGTCGCGAAGTAGCCACCCATCTTCTCGCCCGCCGTTCGGATCGTATGGGCTACCCGATAGACGACCTGCCGGGCGCTCGTCTCGCCCACGGTCTTGTCCCCATGGAGGCCAGCCTTACGGAAGTACTTCGAGACGACGATGTCCGTGGCGAGCTGAGACCAAGGCGCGGGAACCTCTGCGCCCTCCATCTTGAAGACGAGCGATCCATCTGGGTTGTAGATGGCGCTCTCCCGACGCTCCCACAGCACGCTGTCGAACGGACTGCTACTGGCTGAAGTGAAACGCCGCTCGAGCACGAGACCACGTCGCTTCTTGGCACGGTTCGAACGCGGTCCACTACGCGATCCTCGCCCCTTGCCCGCGCCGTCCTTGCCACTCACAGCAGATCCCTGACCCACCACGATCGATTGCGCCATCCCTCTGTCGTCTCCTTCGCTCGGGGTTCCACGACCCCGTTTCTGCTGTGCCATCCAATATTCGCTGCGAGACCGGCCTGAAGGCCGTCTGAAGCGCTCGGCATGGAGCAACCCTCGACATCCGACCAAATCGGCCGAACGGCTCACCCCCTTCGCTTCACTACTCTCGGTGTCTCGCTTGCCTCGTGTTCAGAGGCGCTAGATTGTTTCAGGAAGCGTACTGAAGATACGGTCAGCAATTGATGCCCCACCAGCGTCAACAACAGCTGGTGGTCTGCACGCTTGCTCACCTGAAGAACCAAGCAGGTGGGCGAGAGATGTACCCCAACCTGTTGGGGTGGGGCAACAGAAAACCACAATAGGTCGGTCAATTTGAGGCAAATCCGTGAAACACCTGAACTTTCGCATCCCTGAACACAGGTTTCTCGCATGGTGCCCACCAGGCCCCCACAGTACCCACCCAGCCTGAACACAGGTTTCCCACCACAGTTGCATCGGGCGGCTGGCTGGCTAGTGGATCTTCGGTTGCGAATGCGCGCGCGTCTCGCCCCGTCCCCAGACCAACAAGCAGGTTGTTCGTTGTTCCAAATCAACGACCTGGAACACCGACGGAGCGCAGCAGGGCGAGCGGGAAGCACCTGTCTCCGGGCGCCTCGCCCCTGCTGGGCAGGTGTCTTCCGCTTCGGGCAAGCTGTTCGGCGTTCTAGCGGTTCTCGCGATGGACGGTCTTCGTCGTGCGGAGATCGGTGGGGTCGTGGACCGCTACCGATCCGAGCGCGGTGAGCTTCCGAGCGACGTTGGTCGCGTCCGCGGACACCACGACGACGCTCCGACCCTCGCCGAAGTAGCGTTGGGCGAAGGATCGGGCACGGCTCGCGTCGCTCTCGCGCCAGTGGCGTGTCTCCTCCGTGGGCCAGTCCTGCGGCACGTCGAGGATTGTCAGACGCGTCAGCACTGCCGCCAGCCCGTGGCTCGATTCCCAACGTCGCGGAGCACGACCGAGCAAGTCACGCACGTTGCTTTCCCAGATCTCCGCGGACACTGGTTCCTCTTCGAGGTGACGAATTGCGCTCATCAGGCGCTTCGCCGTGCTGGTGGCCGTGGGGAGCGACGTGGTCACGCTCACCAGCGCCAGGCCAACCTCGCCCGAGTAGGCTCGGGTCGAACAGTCCGAGACGCGCTCGGTGCCCCGTGGCACGAAGCGACCTTGGGGGCCGCAGAGCAACCGGAGCGCCGCGATCCCCAAGGCGTGCTCTTCGGTCCCAGCTCCGGGGATGCGCCATCCGACCAGTATCTGTACCCGCTCCGATTGGCCGCGATCGATGACGTGCACGCCTGGCTTGGGAGGGCTGGACGGGAGGGGGGGGACGGGAGCGAGCGGTTCCTGGGTGGCGGTCCAGGCGGCGAGATGCTTTTCGGCGAGGGGAGCCACAGCGGCGGGAGCCTGGGGGCCGACGACCACGAGGGAAGTGTTGTCGGGACGGACGTGAGCGCGGTACCAGCGCTGGCAGTCGGCGAGGCCGACGTTGCCGAGCTCGGTGGCGGTACTGTCGTACTCGCCGTACGGGTGCGAAGGGAAGAGCTCTCGGTGGAGTAACCGGAGGGCGGCCCACGTGTCATCGTGCCTGGCGAGCTCTCGGATCCGGGTCATCTGCTGGTCCCGGACGCGCGCGAACTCGGCGTAGACCCACCGGGGCTGACGCGCCACCGCGCTGAGAGCCTCGACGGCGAAGTCGAGATGCTCCGGTGGCAAGGTGAGTGACCAGGCAACAGTGTCGGCGCTCGACTCCACGGTGAGCGCCGTCCCCTGGGCGGCGAGCCGCTGCGTCAACTGGCTCGCCGAGAACTGCCCCGCTCCGCCGGCGACTGCGGCGCGGGCGGCCAGGCGCGCCTCGGTCGCGTTGTGGTCACGACCGGCGTTGACCGCCAGGGTCACGGTGGTCAGTGGGGAGCCGGGGCGCGATGCAACCCAGACTGCCACGCCATTGTCGAGCCGCTGCTCGCTCACCGTGGGAAAAGCCACGGCGGGGAGGGTCGTTTGCGGCGGTGGTGGTTGCGCCATCGCCGGGGGCAAGGTGGGGGGCGGCGCCGAGGGGTCGGTGCCCATTGGCCTCTCCCTGGCGCCTTCGGGGGGGCGGTGGTGCGCACCCAGCGCGGGGCGCCCAAGGGCGGTGCAGCTCGTGACCAGGACCAGAGACGCTGCCAGACCGTGTGCGAGGAGCGTAGCCTCGGCCGAGATCGGCATGGGTCGCGCGGGCGACGCACTCAGAGCATCTTGGCCAGCTCTCTTCCCGGCAGGGGACGGCCGCAGAGCGATCGAGAATCGCGCTTGCTCATCTGGTGCGACTGTCGCGTCGCCGACCTCGAAGTGACCAGGCATCCTTTCTCGCGTCTCGCAGGGAACCGATAGCGTGCTCGCTCCTCAGGTTTCAACGTTGCAGCGTCTCGCAGTAGTCCTTTTCTCGGTTCCGGAGAGTCGGGGCGCGAGTCAGAAGCGACCCCATGCGTCGAGGTAGTATCCAACCAGCGCCTGGTTGTTCAGTCGATTGGCCCGGGTCGCGACCCGAGACATGTCCGGGCCAAAGTGGGGAAGGGTGGCGAGGACCTCGGCGGAGAGATAGCGGAGCGAAAGTCGCGGTAGTATGACCGGCCAGGCTACCGGTTCGTGGGTGGCGAGCACGTAGCCCCACTCGCCGAAGGAAGGGACGAAGGCGTGGTACGGCAGCGTGGCGAATCCGCTCTGCTCGAGGGTGGTCACCACGCACCAGAAGGCGTGGCGAGCGAACAGCGGCGACGTGCTCTGCACGACCAGGACGCCGCCGGGGGCGAGACGCTGTCGCAAGTCGTCATAGAGGCGACGGCTGTAGAGCTTGCCTAGCGAGTAGTTGCTTGGGTCTGGAAAGTCGAGAACGATGACGTCGAACTGCTCCTTCGTCTCGCTGAACCAGACCATCGCGTCCGCGTTGACGATCGACACCCGTGGGTCGGCGAACGAATGCTGGTTCAAGCTGACCAGGGGTTCCTCGCTCCGGGCAAGATCGGTCACCGCCGAGTCTAGGTCGACGAGGAGAATCGACTCGACGTCAGGCCAGCGCAGGATCTCGCGGACGGCCAGGCCATCGCCGCCGCCGCCAATGGCGATCCGACCGTGGGAGCGAGCGATCGCCATCGCCGGGTGGACCAGCGCCTCGTGGTAGCGATGCTCGTCGCGGGAATCGAACTGCAGGTTCCCGTTGAGAAAGAGGCGCGTGGCTCCGTGCGACGAGGTCACCACGATGCGCTGGTAGGTCGACTGGCGCGCGAGAGTGATCGGATCCGCGTACATCGCCTGCTCGGCCACGCCGGCGACGTGTCCCGCACCGATCAACGCGGCGACGAGCACGGCCGTCACCCCGACTGCCCGCGCCCGCGCCCGCCTCATGCCTCGACGCTCCTCACGATCCGCTGGCCAAAGGACCCAGGTCGAGGCCAGCCCGACTAGGGCGTTGATCAGGCCGCAGGCGATCGACGTGTGAACCAGTCCCAGCCATGGCACCAGCAGTAGCGAGAACCCCAGAGAGCCGATCAGCGCGCCGGCGTAGTCAAAGGTCAGTGAGCGCGCAATGAGCTGATCCAGCTCATACTCCTCCTTCAGGATGCGGATCAGCAGTGGCAGCTCCAGACCCACCAGCGCTCCTACTGCGCAGACAGTTGCGTAGAGGATGAGGTGGAACGCCCCCGTGAAGCTGAACGCCAAGAACAACCCCGGCGCGCTCAGTCCGCCGACCAGCGCCGTGGCTAGCTCGACATCGACGAACCGCTGGTCCACGCGACGCTGGACGTACTGTGACAAATAGGCGCCGAGCCCCAGGGCGGAGAGGTAGACGCCAATCACCGTGGAGAACTGGGTGACCGAGTCGCCCAGCACATAGCTGGCGACGGCCGCCATCACGAGCTCGTAGACGAGCCCCGCGGCCGAGATGACGAGCACCATCGTCAGCAGCGCGAGCGCGTTGACCCGGCGGCGCACGGGGGTGCCGGGCCAAGCCTCGCGGGCGGACGACGGATCAGCCGCCGATGGCGGAGGCGATGACGATGGCGATGCCAAGGATCACGGAGCCGATGAGGATGCCCAGCGCCGTGTTCTGGTCTTCCTCGATTTCCTTCCGCAACGAGAAGGGGGTCACCAACTTGATAATGAGGAAGCCGATCGCAAACATCACGATGCCGATCATCGAGTAGACCAGCGACAGGACCAGGTCCTTCACGACAAGCATCCAGTTGATGTCCATGGATTTCCGCCTCTCTCCGTGCCGAATGCGAGCTTCGACCTCGGGGTGTATCACGATCCCCTGGTGCGCGGCGACCCCGTGGCGGCCCTCGGCGGTGGGCGCGCGACCGGTCGGATGTTGCTCATCCTCATATAATCTCAGCGAAATCTCGGCTAGCGGGCGGGATAGACGCGCGATTTTTCGGCCCCCGGTTATGGTCCGACTAAGCTGAATCTCGGAGGGTCCACTTGCTCGTACTGCTTGGCCCATCGTTCGACGGAAGCCACGAAAGCTTTCAGCGCCTCGCGGAGGCGACCGGTCTCGTTGCCTACGATTTGCGTTCTCGCATCAAGCCTGGATGGTGGGGAGTGATCCGCGCGGTGGGGGACGAGGAGCAGGCCGAGCTACTGGCCGCGCGCCTGCGCCGGGAGGGGTTTCCCGTGGTCGCCGTCGACGTCAGCAGTGCCTGGGATCCGGACCGCCGACTCGTCGTGCTCACGAGTGCTTGCCTCGAGGACGCCGAGCTGGTGCTCGGAGTTCGCGGACGTGAAATGCGCATCCCCTATGCTGCGATTCTTGCCCTCGTGAGGGGAGAAGTGGGCAGCGGTGCGCACTCACAGTCACCGCGGGCACCGCGCCCTTCCAGCAGCACGTTCCGGGCGGTGGTGCCGAGCTCGACCGACCTACAGGTGCATCGAGATCACGGGGGGGAAGCGTTCCAGGCTCTCGACATTCACTTCCACACGGCCAAGTGGTTCGGGCGCGTGGATGCTCGGACGTTCGACTTCTCGGCGATTCCGGGTGCCTCCGGGCACCCGCTTCGCGACCTGGAGCGTTTCGTCGACCTGCTCGGTAGTCGCTCCGGGGTGCGCATCGACAAGGGCGCCAAGATGAGCAGTCTAGCGCCGTATGCACTCCAGGGTCAGCGGCGCCTGACGCCCATCCCGGGGCGTCCGCTGCAGCCAGCGCCGGATCCCTTCGATGGCTACTCGCGACTAGTGGCGGCTGCCGAGATCTCGGCGGTCGCGCGTCCGGGGGACTGAGGCCAGCTCGTGCGGGACGCGCTCGTGGGTTGCGCCCGAGGGCGCGGGATTTGACGAGCTGGCACGGGAATGGTCTGACTCCCCTCCATGGGCCTCTCGCGCCGCGAGCTTCTGACCCTCCTCCTGGGTGCCCCGCTGGCGGTGCAGGCTTGCCGCCGCCGTCCACCGCCGCGCTTCGCCGGTTCAATCCGGGGCGGGTCGAACGATCTGGGGCATCGGATCCGTGACGGAACCGTCGGGAAGGCGACCGGACCGGAACGACGCGTCCAAGTCGCGGTGGTGGGGGCGGGGGCGAGTGGGCTTGCCGCCGCCTGGGAGCTCGCGCGGAACGGCGTTGATGAGTTCGAGGTGCTCGACCTCGAGGCGCAGCCGGGAGGTACCGCTGCCTATGGTAGCGATGGCGTTGTTCCGTACCCATGGGCGGCGCACTACCTGCCGCTGCCAGCGGCGGACCAGACCGATCTCGTCGCGTTGTTGCAGGAGATGCAGGTACTCGACGTTGCGGATGGAGGACGGCTGGTTCCCCGCCCCCGGATGCTCGTGCGCGAGCCCGAGGAGCGGGTGTTCTACGATGGGGAGTGGCACGAAGGGCTTCTGCCCGACGGACTCGCCACCGACGAGGACCGCGCGGAGTTCGCCCGTTTCCAGCGCGAGGTCGACCACTGGATCGCGTGGCGCGATCCTCACGGACGGCGCGCCTTCGAACTGCCCCGGCGCCGTTGCTCGACGGATCACGAGGCGCGTGCGCTGGATCGGTTGTCGGCGGCTCAGTGGCTAGAGGAGCGAGGTTTCCGCTCTCACCTGCTCAGGTGGTACGTTCGCTATGCCTGTCAGGACGACTACGGCTGCGCTCTCGACACGACGAGCGCTTGGGCGATGCTCTTCTACTTTGCGTCGAGAGTGCGCAACCCGGGGGACGCTTCGGCTCCCTTTCTCGTCTGGCCCGAGGGCAATGGTCGTCTGATCGCTCACCTGGCAGGCGCCGCGGGAGCCCGCCTCCGCGTGCGGCGCGTGGTCGCCAACGTTGCGGTGCAACCTCGGCACGTCGAACTCGCGGTGCTGAACGTTGCAACGAACACCGTCGAGCGGATTCGCGCCGACTACGCCATCCTCGCCATTCCCAAGTTCGTCGCCCGCCACGTACTGGCGCCATGGCGGGAGCAGACCCCGGCGTTTCTCGACGCTTTCACCTACGGCGTGTGGATGACCGCCAACCTTCACCTGATTCGTCGACCACGTAGCGTGGGCTTCCCATTCGCCTGGGACAATGTCCTCTACGACAGCCCGTCTCTCGGCTATGTCGTGGCCACTCACCAGACCCTGCGCGACCAGGGGCCGACGGTGTGGACCTACTACTTGCCCCGGATGGCGGAGCCGACCATCGCCCGCACACAGCTCGAGGCGCAGGACCACGCGAGCTGCTGCGATGCCATCGTCGCCGATCTGTCCCGCGCACACGAGGACTTGGTCGACTGCATCGAGCGCATCGACGTGTGGCGCTGGGGGCACGCCATGATCCGCGCAACGCCTGGGTTCTTGTGGGGCAGCGCAAGGAGTGCGGCGGCGCAGCCCGTCGGGCGCGTGCACCTGGCCCACTGCGATCTCTCGGGACTTCCGCTCTTCGAGGAGGCGTTCGACCAGGGACTTCGCGCAGCGCGGGAGGTCGTGGGCCGGATTCGAGGTTCGGGGTAGGATCAGGTCGTGACGAGCGCCGTCGCACCGCGGAGTCGATCCCTGTCGCTCGGACCCTGGCTCTGGGGAGCGCAGGTGGACCTGGCCGTGTTCGGGGGGACCGCCCTGCTGGCATTCGTCCTGGTCGCGCTCGGGCGCGTCTTCGGCTGGCATCAGGCGGCGGAGTCTCCCGCGTGGGTCTGGCTCGCGCTCGTGCTGCTCGTCGACGTCGCGCATGTCTACTCCACCATCTTCCGCACTTACCTCGACGGCGAAGAGCTCCAGGCGCGTCCCGTCCGCTACATCGCGGTACCCATCGCGTGCTACGCGGTCGGGATTGGCCTGCACTTCGTCAGCTCGGGACTGTTCTGGACGGTCGTTGCCTACGCGGCTGTGTTCCATTTCATCCGCCAGCAGGTGGGGTGGGTGGCCGTGTATCGCGCGCGGGCTGGCCAGC
Organism: Polyangiaceae bacterium; assembly: GCA_050304295.1. Lineage (GTDB taxonomy): Bacteria > Myxococcota_A > Polyangia > Polyangiales > Polyangiaceae > JAFGBI01. The sequence continues at coordinate 9,129 of JBNLDK010000061.1, read as the reverse complement.
TTGGGCGCCTCGATCGCTGGGTTGACGATGCCGCGGTCTACGCGGCCACCGGTTACCCCATCGTGTACTGGCATGGGAACCTCGATCGGGCGCGCTTCGTGTGGATGAAGGACGGGGACTTCATCGATGTCGCTGGGTCGGCCGCGCGTGTGGAGCCATTTGTCCTGTGGTTCTTCGTGGCGGCGCTCGGCCTGTTTCTGGGTCGGCAGGTGCTCCTTGCCTGGCGGGGGACGCTGCATCTTGGCAAGCTGGTGGTCGTCGTGACGACCGCGGCGGTCTGGTACGTCGGCATCGTGGCCACGAACAGTGACTTCGACTTCACCGTGACCAACGTGATCGTGCACGGCGTCCCGTACCTGGCCCTGCTTTGGGCTTACGCTCGCGAGCGTCGGAAGGACGCGCCCGGAACGGTCGGGTCCCGGGTGGCTGTCGGTGGCCTGGCTTCCTTCCTGGCGGTGCTGGTGGCGCTCGCGTTTGCCGAAGAGCTCGCGTGGGACCACCTCGTCTGGCACGACCGCCCCTGGCTCTTCGGCGAGAGCTCGCTCGCGCTCGGGGGGCTGGCGCTGACCCTCATCGTTCCCGTGCTCACGGTGCCTCAGCTGACCCACTACGTGCTGGACGGCTTCATTTGGCGTCGCGCGGACTCGCGCCGCCTGCGCGCCCAGCGGGCTGCCATCGGTCTCTGAGGTCGACGAGTGGGTGACCACCCGCTCCGAACTTTGCCGTTCGCTTCGAGTGTAGTGAAGTATCCCACACGGGGCCCCAGGCTCCACTTCGACCCGCCCTGGTCCCACTTTAACGGTGGCGCTGGCGGCGGCCATCCGAGGGTGCCATGACGCTCGACCAACGGTTCGATCTCTCTCCCAGCTCCGCCCCTTCGCTCGGACGGCTCGTCCAGGAATCCGCAGTGGTTCCCATCGAGGTCGTGCCGCGCACGGACTACTCGTTCCTGCCCAGCCTGGGCGACATCGTCAACGCGCTGCCGGCGGACGATGATCCGGACGAGGAGCTGGTGCCCACGGTGCGTTTGCCTCGCCGGCGTCGCACGGGGGGCCGCAACGTGGCGCGCGCAACGGCGGCCCTGTTCGTCACGCTGGCGGGTACCGGCGTGGCGATGGCCGCCTGGATGACCCCCGCGGAGCTCGGCACTGCGCCCTCGGTCCCGATCGTGGTGGGGCCCAGTCGCATTGGGATCGACACCGAGGCTCTCTCCCTGGCCGTTGGTGCCGAAGCACTTCGCCGCGTCCGGGTTCCGATGGCGTCGACCGTTACGGACGAGCCTGAGTCGGATGCGCCCCCTGCTGCCACGCGGTTCATCGACGAGGCGCCGGTTCCGGCGCCCGCCATCGACTTTGACCCTGACGCTGCCAGCTGGGCGCTCGACAGAGCGGCGGTGAGTGCGGGTACGTGTCGATCGGTGGACGATCCGTCGGGGGTGGCGCGGGTCATCGTGACGTTCGCGCCTTCGGGGCGCGTCACCAGTGCGACCGTCAACGGGCCCCCGTTCGCGGGCACCACGACGGGCGGCTGCGTCGCGCGCTTCCTCCGCTCGGCTACCGTTCCTCCGTTTTCCGGCGACCACGTCACGGTGGCCAAGACCGTGGTCGTTCGGTGAGCGCGCCTGGTGGGGCAGGGGGAGGCGACACGAGCCGCTGCACACCGGGACGAGACCCCCTTGCCCGCCCCGGTGCTCAACGTCCGGGTGTTACCAGGTACGAATGAAGGTGATTCGGCCAACCACTCCGCGGTCCTCCGCCGTGGTGCTGACGAACTCACCCGTTGCGGCGTCGAACTCCGCTCCGGTCTCGACGGTTCTCGCGTCCTCGTTCGTCTCGTAGCCAAGGAACAGACCCAGGGTGTTGTTCTCACCGTAGTGGAGGTTGGTCCTCCCACCGACCGGCAGGCTTCCGAGCGTGTCACGGTCGTTGTTGAGTGCCAGGGTCGCCTCCACCTGAGGTCCGATCGCGATGTGATCGCTGAGCGAGAAGAGGATGAAGTTTCTCAGGTAGAGGTCGTCGTCCGCACCGTCCTCGAACGGCGAGTTGAGGAAGGTCTGGGTCCAGGACTCCCAGTAGACGGGCCCCACGGTGAGATAGAGGAACAGCTGCGGCGCGATGAGAGTGGCGGTCTTCTGGGCGGCCCAGTCGAATCCGATACCGGCCATCGGAAGGATCCCGAGGCTGTTGTCGCCGCCGAGTCCCACCTCGAACCAGGGGCCGATGTCGAACTCACCGAAGCTGCCCGAATCGACGTACACGTCCGTCGCGATATCGATGGGACCGAGCGAGTGCGTGGCACCGAACCACAGCTGCAGATTCAGCGAGTCGTGATCCACGCGGAACCAGCCATCCACGCTGGAGCCCTCTTCCTCGGCAGGCGCTTCGGCGGCTGCAGCGGGTGCTGCCTCGGCTGCCGGGGCCTCCTCCGTTCCAGAAGCGGGCTGCAGCTCCGACTCCGCGGGGGCGGTTTCGGTGGTCGAGGGGGCCTCGGCGGTCGCCTCGGCGGCGGCTTCCTCCGGGGCGGCCTCGGCGGCCTCCGCTGCTGTCTCTTCGGCCGGCTCCGCTTCCTGGGCCCACGCTGCGGCGGGGATGGTGAGGGCGCCAACACATGCCACTGACGTCAACAGGCTAACGAATCGCATCACAGTCTTCTCCGAGATTGGGGGTCGAGAAAGTGGGCGCCGACCATTGGCCCTGGCGCCGGACCACCCCTGACTACCTGTGCGCGCGTTGCGCCTGGTTTTCGCTCCCGTTTCTCCCCGCAACGTTCCGAAACATTCGCGACGGTCCCCGGGAAACCGATAAAAGTTCAATGAATGCCTGTATTTGCGTGTGTATCGGGGGCGCGTCCGGGGATCGCGACTGTGTTTCCGGAAGTGACACTGCCGAAGAAAGACTCGCAGTCTTGCCCGGAAATCCACTTGCCGCTGCGCCCTCTCCGCCCTGGCTCGGGTCCCCGTCCCCTGTCATGCTCCGCGGCCCGTGCACGAGTACTCCCTTGTCCTCGCCCTCTTCGAACAGGTGGAGCAGCACCTCGTGGCTCGACCGGGCGCGGTCGTTCGTCGGGTGGTGGTGCAGGTCGGCGAGTACTCGGGAGTGGTCCCGGAGCTGCTGGCGACCGCGTTCGAGGTGGCGGGAGAGCAAACGGCCTGTGCAGGGGCGGAGCTGGTGCTGGACCCGGTGCCGGCTCGCTGGTCATGTTCGGACTGCGCGCGTGACGTGGCCGGGGGCGAGGTCCTGACCTGTACGGCGTGTGGCGCTCCCGCGCGCCTCGTGGCAGGAGAGGAGCTGAATCTGATGCGGATCGAGCTGGAGGTTCCGGATGTGTGACACGTGTGGGTGCGGCGACTCCGAGATGGTCCCGATCGAGATCCAGCAGAGCATTCTTGCGGACAACGATCGCCGGGCCCGCCACAACCGGGAGCACTTTGCGGCCCACGGCGTCGTGGCGATCAACGTGATGGGATCCCCGGGTGCGGGCAAGACCGCAGTTCTCGAGGCGACGGCGCGCGCCCTCGGCGACGCCCGGCGCGTGCTGGCCGTCAGCGGCGATCTCGCGACGGACAACGACGCCGCGCGGCTCCGCGAGGCCGGCATCGAGTCCCGTGCGATCACCACCGGCACAGCCTGCCATCTCGACGCGCGGCTGGTGCACGACGCCCTGCACGAGCTGCCCTGGAAGCAGGCCCAGCTGCTCTTCATCGAGAACGTGGGCAACCTGGTCTGTCCGGCGGTCTACGACTTGGGGCAGGCCGCCAACGTGGTGACCTTGAGCGTTACCGAGGGTGAGGACAAGCCACTCAAGTACCCGGTCATGTTCCACAAGGCCGATCTCGTGCTGCTGACCAAGGTCGATCTGTTGCCCCACCTCCCGCACGTGAGCCGGGAGAAGATCCACGACGCGCTGGCGCGAACCATGCCTCGTCCGCGGGTGATCGAGATCTCGGCCGTGACTGGCGCGGGCGTCGACACCTGGATCGCCTGGCTCGGGGAGCAGCGCCCGACGGTCGCGTCCGCGCCCGTCGCCCACCAGCACTGACCGGCCGTTGCTCGCCACCGTCGGCGATGGGTAGGCTACTCGGCGAGCACGTCACTGGGTGCTTGGCCGTCGACCTCCACCACGATCAGATCGAGGACGCGCACCACCTTGACGCTGCCGCTGGGGCCGCACACGAACGCGAGCCCCAGGGCCTCGTCGGTGGCGCCGGCGAGTGTTGTATCCGCGACGAGGCCAGCTGCGGTACCGACCAGCACGTAGCGCTGCCCGGTCTTCTTGTGGACGACGATCGTTGCCATCTTCAGTGCGTGACGTGAAACAAGGCGATCACGGCCCCTTCGAGCTCGTTCCACCGCTGGATGGCAGTGGGCGTGGGGTGGACCTCGACCTTGATACGGCGGCGGCGGAAGACGTCCTCGGCCTCCTCGCTGAGTCGCAGGTTTCCGTGCTGACCGGAGCCGACGACGAGGCGCTCGGCGCCATCGTCGCAGATGTTCTCCGCCTCCTCTCCAGAGATCATGTGGCTGGTTCCGTAGATCTCCTTGGACAGCTTCTTCTTGCGCTTCTTGATCTTGCCGCCGAGGCGGATCAGGACGTCGTGCTCGAAGGTCTCCCCCGCAATGGTGATCGAGCCCATCCGGGTATCGTCAATCTTCGGCTCCACGATACCCACCCTAGTACGACAAGACGGGAGTTCGTTCCTGGTTATCGCGCGAAGCATGAGATTGGATGAGCGCAATGAGTGCCAAGGGGGCGGAAGATCCCTACGATTGTCCTGGCTTACAGCATGCCTCGGTTGAGGGACAGGACAGAGTGGGCGGACTGCGAGCAGTCGCCGGACCAGGTCATCGTCGTGCTCGGGCCGGCCACTGGCCCCTTCCGGCTGCCCCACAGAGAGACCCCGTTGGCCGCCTGCTCGTCGAGTGAGACCTGCCCCGGGCCTTCGGTGCCGGTGGTCGCGCCGCCCCATCCGGCGAGGACATCCAGCGCCCATCCCTGTGTGGCGACCGATATCGAGACGGTGGGGAAATCGCTGTAGCACTGGTTGAAGGCCCCGCCGGCGCTCGCCTGGATCGGGGTTCCCTGGTCCACTCCGGTCAGCTCGGCGAGGTAGGCCAGCACTGCCGACTCCGACCCCGCGATGTCGAGTGAATAGTCCAGAGGCGCCGTGGTTGGCAGCAGCTCGTCGGTCAGATAGTAGAGTCCTGACCAGGCCTGGTTGTTGGAGTAGTCGCCGCGGACGAAGAGCATCTCGGTGCCGCCAAACGACACGCTCGACGGCTGGGCACCTGGTGCGTCGTTGCCGCGAGCGGCGACGCCGACGACGACGAGGCGATTGTTCCCGGGGCCTGTCTCCAGGTAGTGGGTGAAGCTCAGCGCCGAGCCCGCTGTCCCATCGCTCGACACTGAGACAAGAGCGATGTTGTCGAACGCGGAGCAGGTACCCTGGATGCAGTAGGGAGCGGTCTCCGGGTCGCAGGCATTGTTGCAGGCGCCGCAGTGGAGCGGGTCGCTGTCGGTGTGGGTCTCGCAGCCGGTCGAGTCGAGGGTGTCGCAGCTGTTGTACCCGGCATCGCAGTTGAGCACGCAGCCGCCGCTGACGCACTGTGGGTCCGCGTGGCCGGTGCCGCAGACGTAGTCGCAGGCACCGCAGTTGGCGAGGTCGCTACTGACATCCTGCTCGCAGCCGTTCGCGTCGTTCCCGTCGCAGTTATCGTGATTGTTCGTGCATCCGGCCAGGGCGCAACGGGCGCCCCCGCTCTCGACGCAGTCGGCGATCCCGTTGGGGTAGCTGCAGACGGTGGTGCAGCTGCCGCAGCTGAATGGGTCCAGAAGGTTCGTCTCGCAGCCATTGCGCGCGTTGCCGTCACAGTTGCCCCACCGGTTGTTGGCGACGTTCGTGCAGGTCGGGTTGCAGGCGCTGCCGACGCAGCTCGTGCCGCCATGGTCGTTCGTGCACGCCTGGTTGCAGCCTCCGCAGTGAGCGGTGCTGGTGGTGGTGTTGACCTCGCAGCCGTTGGTCGCCGAGCCGTCGCAGTTCTCGAAGTTGGTCAGGCACGCCCCCATGGTGCATGCCCCGGTGTTGCAGTTGGCGTTGGCGTTGGCGAACGAGCAACCCTGGTTGCAACCGCCGCAGTGCTGGAGATTGAAGTTGGTGTTGGTCTCGCAGCCGTCGCTGCCGACGCCGTTGCAGTCGTCGTAGGGGGCCGTGCAGACGATGCTGCAGCTGCCGAGGTTGCACTGTGCTGTGCCGTTGATGCTGTTGCAGACGTTGTTGCAGGCGCCGCAGTGGTTGATGTTGATGTTGGTGTTGGTCTCGCAGCCGTCGCCGGAGGAGCTGTTGCAGTCGTCGAAGGGAGCGGTGCACGAGCCGATCTGACAGCTGGCCGGTGACCCCGAGCAAGCCGGGGTGCCGTTGGCGGTCGTGCAGGTGTTCGCGCAACTGCCGCAAGTGTTGGTGGTGGCGAGATTCGCCTCACAGCCGTTGCCCACGTTGCCGTCGCAGTTGGCGTAGCCTGGGCTGCAGACAATGCCACAGACGCTGTCGACGCAGGTCGCCGTACCGTTGGTGCTGTCGCAGACGTTGCCACAGGTGCCGCAGTTCAGTGGGTCATTGGCGAGGTCGCGCTCGCAGCCGTTGGCATCGCTGCCGTCGCAGTCGAACCACGATCCGTCGCACGAGCTGATGGTGCAGGTGCTGGCGATGCAGCTCTCCGTCGCGTGGGGGAGGTTGCAGGGGCTGCTACATGCCCCGCAGTGGCTGACGTTGCTCGATGTGTCGATCTCGCACCCGTTGCTGACGGCTCCGTCGCAGTCCTCGAAGTCGCCGATGCAGCCAGAGACGGTGCAGTCGCCGGCGGAGCAGAGTCCCGTCGCGTTGGGTGGGGCGCAGGGGCTGTCGCAGCCTCCACAGTGCTGTTCGCTGGTGTTGGTGTTGGTCTCGCAGCCATTGCCCGCGTTTCCATCGCAGTCGGCATCGGGCAGCACGCAGGAGGATACCTCGCAGCTGCCTCCCACACAGATCCAGTTGCCCCCGCTCGTGGGGCAGGCGTTGCCGCAGACGCCGCAGTGGTTGCGATTGGTGTTGGTGTTGGTTTCGCACCCGTTGTCGTAGTTCCCGTCGCAGTTTTCCCAGGGTGCCGTGCAGCTGGTGATGGTGCAGTTGCGATTGAGGCACTGGACGGTTCCGTTGGCGGCAAAGCAAGCCGTCCCGCACGCGCCGCAGTTCTCCTCGTCCGACCGGAGATCTGCTTCGCAGCCATTGGCGGTGGAGCCGTCGCAGTTGTCGTAGTTGGTGACGCACGACGCAATCGTGCATGCGCCGGCGTTGCAGCCCTCGACCGTGTGGGGCAGGTCGCAGGCGGCGTTGCAGGCGCTACAGTGCAGCGGGTCGGTCGCGAAGTTGGCCTCGCAGCCGTTGCCGTTGGAGAAGTCGCAGTTGCCGAAGCCTGGGTCGCAGGCGTCGAGGCTGCAGAGTCCTGCTCTGCACGATTCACTGGCATTCTCGTAGTCGCAGGGCGCGTTGCAGGAGCCGCAGTGCAGCATTGCCGTGCTGGTATCGGTCTCACAGCCGTTGGCCACGTTGCTGTCGCAGTTGCGCCAGTCTCCGCTGCAGGTGATGCTGCACTGGCCCACGCTGCACGAGGGCGTGCCGTGGTTCGTGCTACAAGCGCTGTCGCACGCCCCGCAGTGGGCGACGTCCCCGCTGGTGTTCGTCTCGCATCCGTCCCCGTAGGAGTTGTTGCAGTCGCCCCAGGGGGACGTGCAGCCCGATACCATGCAGGTGACGCCGCTGCAGGACGCCGAACCGTGGCTGGCGGTGCATCCATTGCCGCAAGCGCCGCAATGGACGTCGTTGCCGATCAGCGACGTTTCGCAGCCGGTACCCGCGTTGGCGTCGCAGTTGCCCCAGTCGGCGTCGCAGGTGATCCCGCAAATGCCACCATCGCAGAAGGGGGAGCCGTGGGTCGCGTCGCAGGTGTTGGTGCAGGCACCGCAGTTGGCGGCGTTGGTGTCGGTGTTGATCTCGCAGCCGTCGCCCGCGTTCCCGTTGCAGTCGGCATAAGGTCCGGTGCAGCTGGAGACTTCGCACGTTCCGGTGCCGCAGCTGCCGACAGCATTGGTGGGTGCGCACGTGCTGTCGCAGGCTCCGCAGTGGGCAGTGGTGCGGAGACTCTGCTCGCAGCCGTTGTCGTAGGTTCCGTCGCAGTCGTCGAAATTGGGTTCGCAACTCGCGACCACGCACACACCAGCCAAGCAGGCAGCGGTTCCGTTCGCGGCATCGCACCCGCCACCACACCGGCCGCAGTTGTCGGCGTCCGTTTCGGTGTTCACCTCGCAGCCGTTGCTAGCGTCGCCGTCGCAGTCCGCGCGGCCATCCGGGCAGTCGCTGATACCGCAGACGCCGCCGACACAGTTGGGGGTTTCCCCACCGGGTGAGGGACAGACCGTTCCGCAGGCGCCGCAGTTCGCGACGTCGCCAACTGCCGTTGCGCTGGCCGTGCCGAGGGCGACCTCGCAACCGTTGGCCAGTTCGCCGTCGCAGTCCTCGAATCCCGCGCTGCAGCTGATGTCGCAGACGCCTGCGATGCAGCTCGGGGTGCCGTTGTTGTCGCTGCAGGCCTGACCGCAGCCGCCGCAGTGAGTCGGATCGCTGTCCGGATTGACTTCGCAGCCGTTCGTGGGATCGCCATCGCAGTCGACCCAGCCGTTCAGGCACTCGGCGACGGCGCAGGCTCCGGCCTCGCACGACGGAGTTGCGTGAGGCAGTTGACAGGCTTGACCACAGCCCCCGCAGTGGTCGACGTCCGCGTCCAGGTTGGTTTCGCAACCGGTTGCGGGGTCCCCGTCACAGCTGGTGAAGCCCGGGGCGCAAGTGGGGGCGCACTGGCCGGACAGGCAGACGGTGCTGCCGTGGTCGTTGACGCAGGCATGGTCGCACGCTCCGCAGTGCGCGAGCGCGCGCTCCAGGTTGGTCTCGCAGCCGTTGTCGGCGCTGCCGTCGCAGCTGCCCCAGCTCGTATCGCACACGATCGAGCACTGCGAGTTGCGGCACTCGGCGGTGCCGTGCACCGTGCTGCAGGCGGCGAAGCAGGCTCCGCAGTGATTGATGCTGCTACGGAGGTTGGTCTC
>JBNLDK010000060.1:0-70785 GCA_050304295.1 Polyangiaceae bacterium | reverse complement strand
TCCACCTCCACCAGTGGCGGTCGGGGCTCGGTGCCGGACGCCGGGGTCCCCGATCTGTTGATACCCGACGCGGTGGCGGCCGGCGGTGCCGAGGTTGTCCCTTGCACCGACGGCGAGGACTGCGTCTGCCCTACCTTGAACGTCGCCGTGGTTGGCAAGCCGGGCGCCTGGGGAGACGGCGACGACTCCGCATTCCAGGACTGGCTCGAGTCGAGCAGCGCTGGAACGGCTCGTGTTGCCAACTACCTGGACAAGCCGGAATTCACAGCGGACTTCCTAGCTGGGTACGATGTCATCATCCTGGCCAGTCTCGGAAACGACTCTGTCAACGGGCCCTGGTGGACCTTCAGCAGCGCAGAACTGGTGGCCTTCCAGGAGTGGATCGAGAACCAGGGCGGAGGCGTCATCTCCTTGAGTGGCTACTCGGCTGACGCCGCCGAGATCAACGCGAAGAACTCACTTCTGGCGTTCTCCGGGGTCGCCTACGAGGAGCCGAACATCTCACCGCCGTGCATCATCGAAAACGCCGATCAGAACAAGATGTGCTACCAGTGCGGTAATCCATATCAGATCGTAGAGTGGAACCGCAGCGATCCGGTGATCCAGAACCTGAGTCTGGGTGTCACGATGATCGGCATTGATGGCGGGCATCCCGTGACGGCCCCCGCTGACGCGTTCGTCGCCGTCACGACCACGACAGACGCGACCGTGAACAACTGGCTCGTGGGGAAGATCGTCGGGACCGGGCGTGTGCTCGTCTACGCCGACGAATGGATCACGTACACGAATCAATGGAGCGGCCAAGGCAGCGTTGACCCCAACTGTGAGGGCTTCCTGCCGCAGGACCTCTATCAGACATCACAGTTTTGGTACAACATGATCCGATGGGTGCAGCCAAACACCGATTGCTTCACTATCGTCGACAGTCAGGAGCCAGTCGTTCTGTGGTAGGTCCTCAGGCGGGGAGCGCACCGGAGGGAACTTGGGACCAATCGTTTCGTGTCGCAAGAGCGGAGCGTGGCTCGGCCCAGAATCTTAGGAGTTCTGTTCGCGGCCGTTCCGATGCTGGCGGCCTCGGGGTGTGGTGGCCCCGACGGATCCAGTGTGGATCACCACTCCGGTGCGGGAGCGGTCGAGACCGGGGGCCTTTCAGGTGCGGGTGGCTCGGTGACCGGGGGTATCTCGGCCACAGGCGGCGCTGGCAGCCTGCTGACCGGTGAGGTGAGCGCTGGGGGCAGTTCCAGTGGGGGGACATCTACCACTTCGACGTCTCGAGCCAGCGGGAGCTTGGAAGGCGCTCCGCCCGAGACGATGCAGGGAATACGAACTGGCGATCAACGCGGGCGTCGCCTTCCGTCAGAACGTAGGCTCGGGGCTACCTGGCGGCCACGGTCGACCACGCATCGTGGGTGGCGTGGGCGTCTCCGGTGATCGGGATGGGGTGACCCAGCCAGCGGGCGCGCGTACCGAGGAGATAGCTATCCGCAAATGCGACGGCTCGGGCCAGAAACTCCCTTCCCTGGTCGTGGTGGCGTCCGACGTAGCGGCGTCGATCGGCAACGACGCCCACCGCATCGATGCCAGCGCGGCGAGCGAGGAACAGAGAACGCGGCAGGTGGAAGCGCTGCGTGCACACGATCGCCTCGTGTACGAGAAACACGCGAGATGCACGTTCCATGCTGTCGAGAGTGCGGAGGCCGGCGTGGTCCATGAAGATGTCGCGATCGGCCACGCCGCGCTCGATGAGCCAGGCGCGCATCGCGTTGGTCTCGTCGTACTCCGGCGTGAGGTGATCCCCTGTCACCAACACCCTGCGGACCTTGCCTCGACGGTACAGGTCGAGGGCTGTCGCTAGCCGGTCTTCCAGCACGTCCGAAGGTTGCCCGGAGGGAAACACCATCGCCCCCAAAACGATGGCGACCGGCCGGGAGGGTACGGTTTCCGCACTCTCGTACATCCCGCGAGTTCCGGTCCGACGCACCCAAGCGCTGGCTCCCACCGCAGCGCACAGCCCGACCAGCCCCGCCACACCGACGACACGCAACACGATACCGATGATGCTCCGATTCATCCCGACTGGGAACGCCACTGCGAGCAGGAGGTATTCCGGCGGGATCGTCTTCTCGGGGATGGGAAGAGAAGTCGTAGGCTCGCGCCCGCCAACCTTGCCGTGGTTTCTGGCGATGGTACGGTCCTGGGCTTGTGGCCGGTAGCCAACTACGGCCTTGCATGAGTTTTTACACGCGAGTTCCCCAACGGCTTCAGCGCGAGGGAGCTCGGCGACCTATCGTGGACGCATGCGGTTGCACAGGCTGTATCTGGCGTTGGCTCTCGGCCTCTTCCTGGTGGAGCTCTGCATCGCGCTCTTCGCTCACGACCGCTTCGTCCGGCCCTACGTTGGCGATGTGCTCGTGGTGCCGCTCGTCCACTTCGGTATCGCGACACTGCTGGTGCTGCGCCCTCATCAGCTGGGATTGGGGGTGTTCCTCTTCGCGTGCCTCGTCGAGGTGGCCCAGTACTTCCGAACAGCAGACTTGCTGGGGATGAATGGGAACGTGGTGGCGCGCACGGTGCTGGGCACCACCTTCTCCGTGGAGGATCTCGTTGCCTACGCCATCGGAGCGCTCCTGTCGGTGTGGGTTCACGAAAGACTGGAGCGTCGCCAAGGGCGCGCCACGACCGCGAGAGGGTCGTGAGGGAGGAGCTCGAGTTCTGAAGAGGCGGCTGCGCCAGTCCCGGCGCACTCGTGTCGTCGGTTGCCCCGAAGCGGGGCGACGAGCCGGCTGGGAAACTGAAATTGCAGCTCTGTTGAATTCTTTGACCTCCCGGCGCGCGGGGGCAAGTTTCTATTATCCTGCACGCTTGCGGTTACGGGGGAGAAACGGCGCCTCTGTTACACGGCGGTAGGTCTGGCAGGCTCGCTGGGCGGGGTCGCACTTGCTCCCCCACTGAGGAGAGACCGATGACAGGCCAGCGACGAGTATCGTCATCAACCGTGGAGCCAGGACGAGAGATGGGAAGGACTTCCAGCCGCGAAACATCGAGATCAGGCGCCCCCAGCGGTAGTCGGCTTGCGAGCCATCTCGCGCGTGGCGCGTCGGCCTGCTCGATCGGGCTCGTGGCGTTGATGGCCGTGCAGGTAGCGAGTGCAGCTACCATCACCGTCGACGCCTCGAACAGTCCGCGGGGCAATCCCCCCTTCTGGTCCGAGATGGTCGGTACGGGCACGGCCAGCCTGTCGTTGCGGGCGGATCTGCAGACGCACTTCAAGATCGCCAACCGAGAGCTCGGCATGAAGCGCGTGCGTGGCCACGGCATCCTGAACGATGACATGGACATCTACCAGGGGCCGGGAAACTACAACTGGGACAACTACGACACGGTTCTGGCCGGCATTGCCGCCGCGGGTATGCGTCCCGGCATGGAGCTCAGCTTCATGCCCAGGGCGCTAGCGCGCAATGGCAACGACAAGGACCCTCCCGGTGACTACAACACCTACAGCGACTTCATCCAAGCGGTGGTTCAGCGTGCCGTGGACCTCTACGGCGCTGACGACGTGTCGCAGTGGTACTGGGAGGTTTGGAACGAGCCGAACTACTCGGGGTTCTGGACCGGCACGATGGACGACTATTTCCAGATGTACGACGCCGCGGTAGCCGGAGCCATCGCGGCGCTACCGAACATCCTCATCGGCGGTCCGGTGACGACCCAGGGCTCGACCAGTCAGATGCGCGACTTCCTGGAGCACGTCCAGAGCAGTGGTGCTCGCGTGTCGTTTCTTGCCTCGCACGCCTACCCCGGCGGTTCGGGCCCGAGCGCCAACGCAACCTTCGGCAGGGACGACAACAATGGCCGCGTGAACGTCATCACGAGTGCCGGGCACAGTCCTACCGAGATGCTCTCGTTCAATACGGAGTGGAACACGTCGTACACCGGGCAAGGGGGCAACTCCGATGCCGACAATTGCGTGAGCATGGACAGCCACGCCAACGCCCCGTTCATTCTCAAGAGCGTGAAGCTACTCGCCGATCAGGTCGAGGGCGACACTCCGCCTCTCTCGGTGTTCTCGTACTGGGTGATCTCGGACATCTTCGATGAATCCAGCGGTCCCTCGGGTTCCTACATCCTGGGCCAGGGCGGGAATCTGCCATTTGGACAGGTCTTCGGGATGATGACCTTCCAGGGGGTCCGCAAGGCCGCCTTCAACGCGTTCAAGATGCTCAACTATCTCGGCTCGCGGCAGCTGTCGGTCACCGGTGGCACGGGGGACAGCGACGGTGTTGACGGCATGGCCACCATCTCCACGAGCGACGATGAAGTAGCCGTTATCGTCTACAACTACTTCTCGACCATCAACACCACCGGGTCCGAGAGCGTGACCCTGAACGTGAACAATCTGCCCTTCGCCGGGGAACAGATCTACGTCACGAAGTTCGGGATCGATCCCGACCACAGCAATCCGTACGGCGTCTGGGTCGGCCAAGGTCGCCCCAACAACCCGACCGAGGAGCAGTGGCGGGAGATGCGCGCAGAGCAACACCTGGAGTTGCTCGAACCCGTCGGAACCGAGACGGCGGGTGATTCGTACACGACGACGTTCGACCTGCCCAGCCAGGGTGCGGCTCTCATCATCCTCAGCCGCGAGCGTCCGCTGACGGGACGTGACGCCCTCATGGAGATGGAGGGAGAAGACTACGACGGTCAGTCGGGGGCCACCAAGGAAGACAGCAACGACGAGAGCATGGGGCAGTCGATTGCGGTCGATGGTGGCTACATCTACTACAACAACGTCGACTTCACCGACGCGGGCGTGGACGGTGTCGAGTTGCGCGTCAACGCACAGAGCGCCACGACCGTGGAGTTGCGCGAGGATTCCGAGACCGGCACGTTGCTCGGCACCTGCGACATCGCGGCGACGGGTGGGTCCTGGGACACGCAGACCTGTTCGTTGACGCCGACCACGGGGGTCCACACCATCTACGCTGTCTTCGGCGGCTCGATGCGCCTCAACTGGATGAAGTTCGAGCAGGCCGGCACCGTCATTGGGACGGGTGGAGCCGGCGGGATGGGCTCCGGCGGTGCTGGTGGCAGTGGAGCGGTCGGGGGGACCCAGCCCATCGGAGGCACGGGGGCGGTCGGTGGATTGGGTGGTAGCGGCGCAACCTCGGGCGGCACCGGCGCTGCCGGAGCTACTGGCGGAACGACCGTCTTGACCGGTGGCGCCCCAACCACGGGCGGTGCTCCGATCGGAACCGGCGGAGTGGGCGCCACGAGCACCACCGGTGGCGCCAGCTCGACCTGTCAGGCTCCGCTGCAACTGTGTGGGGTCGCGTGCGTGGACACCACCAGCGACGTGACCAACTGTGGAAACTGCGGTGTTGCCTGCCCAGCCCCACAGGTCTGTTCCGCCAGTGTCTGCACCTCCTCCTGCGCGCCGGGACTGACACAGTGTGGACAGGATTGCGCGGACCTGATGACGAGCGTCGTCTCCTGCGGCGTCTGTGGGCAGAGCTGCGCTCCAGGACAGAGCTGCGTCAGCGGGTCTTGCGAGGGAGCGCCCACCTCCGCCAAGTCGAAGCAAGGCGACGACGGCGGCTGTGGATGTCGCGTCGGTTCCCAGCGCGACTCGACCCCGCGAGGTCTGCTAGCGGGACTTCTCGCGCTCGGCCTGCTTGGCCGACGGCGGCGGAGTCGGGAGCAAGGTACGGCCACCCTCCGCTAGAAGCGCCATCTTACCAACCTGCACACAGTTCGAAGCGGTCCACTTCTCTGGAGCCCAGTGATGAGCCAACGAGCATTGAAGGTACTGTCTCTCACCGTCTTGACCAGCTCCCTCGTGGGAGCTTGCGGTGGTGGCTCCGATGATCCGAAGCCGGCAGACGACACCTGCGTCGCCGACAGCGTCTGCGACCCCGCCTGCACCACGGATCCCGACTGTGTCGCTGGCACCGGGGGAATGGAGGCGGGCACGGGTGGCGGGTTGCCGGCTGGCGGCACGGGTGGGGCTCCGGTCGGAGGCACCGGAGCCGTCATGCCTTCGGGAGGAAGTGGAGCTCTGCCTGCCGGTGGCACGGGAGGAATGGCACCGACGGGGGGAACCGCCGGAACCACGGGTGGAAGTGGCGCCGCGTCGACGGGCGGCGTGGGTGCTGGCGGCACGGCCACCGGCGGCGGTGGTGCTGGTCCCACCGGCGGCACGGCTGCGACGGGTGGCAGCGGCGCCACGCCGACGGGCGGCGTGGGTGCTGGCGGCACGGCCACCGGCGGCGCGCCCCCAGCACCCCCACCACTGGTCACTTCGGCCAGCGGTGCCTACTGGGTGACGACCGGGACGTTGACGGAAGTAGCTGGTGGAACACCCACGGTGACGGTCAACGATGCCTCCACCGCTCAAAGCTGGGAGGGCTTCAGCGGCGCGTTCAACGAGATGGGCTGGGAGTACCTCTCGATGCTCAGCGAGGGTGATCGCAACCGCGCCTTGCAGCTGCTCTTCGGGGTGGACGGATGCCACTTCCCCATCGCTCGCATCCCGATGGGTTCCTCCGACTACGGGATGGACCGCTACACGCTCGACGAGGTGCCGGAGGGCTCGACCGACCTGACCATGTCCAGCTTTTCGATCGCCCGCGACGAGGAGCGCCTCATCCCCTTCGTCAAGGCAGCGCAGGCGGTGAGGACCGACCTCCGGTTCTGGGCGAGCCCATGGACACCCCCGACTTGGATGAAGGATGGCCCGTTCAATGACGATTCGCCCTTCGACGGCGGCTCGATGAAGGGCGACGCGGCTACCCTGGAAGCGTTCGCTCAGTATTTCGTTCGCTTCGTTCAGGAGTACGCGCAGCGCGGGATCGACATCGAGATCGTCTCTCCGCAGAACGAGCCGGGCTACAGCGGCACCTACCCGACGTGCGCGTGGGCTCCAGAGACCTACCGGGATTTCGTTGGCCTCCATCTCGGCCCCGCGCTGGCGGACGCCAGCCTCGACGTGGGCGTCATGCTCGGTACCTTCAACGGCGGCACGGGTGATAGTGACATCGTCAACGCGGTGATGGGCGACGCCGCGGCGAGCAGCTACATCGAGGTCTTCGGCTTCCAGTGGGGCACGCGGAGCAACGCCACCAGCGCCCAGCAGTACGGCCGCGCTGTCTGGCAGTCCGAGCACCAGTGCGGCAACTATCCTTGGGGCAGTGGGTTCATCGAGGCGACCGCGCCGAACGACCACGCCTACGCAGTGGAGAGCTGGGGCCTCATCCGCGACTGGATCGCGGCGGGCGTCAACGCCTACGCCACGTGGAACGTGGTGCTGGATACGGACGGTGTCGGGATCGACTCCCAGCGCCGCTGGCCGCAGAACGCGCTGCTGACGGTGGACACCGCGGCGCGCACGCTCAACATCACTCCGACCTATTACGTCTTCCGTCACTTCTCCCAATTCATCGAGCCGGGGGCCACGGTGGTCGCGACCAGTGGCGGTGACGCGGTGGCCTTCAAGAACCCTGACGGAACGATCGTCACTGTGATGTACAACTCTGGTGGTGCGACGACCTACGTGCTCTCCGTGGGTGGCCGGAATCTCCAGTTCGAGATGCCCGGTGACGGCTGGGCAACCGTGGTCCAGTAGACCCCACCTGTCCGCGTTGCAGCTGGGCCGCGCGGGTTCGGCGCGGTCGGCGATACCGTAACCTCGGATGGTGGTGGCGCCTCGGGACCGGGAGGAACGCCTGGTCGGAGCCTTCGGCTCGAAAGGGAGGCTTGGACGTTTCCGACCCGACGCATCTGTGGCAAACGAAGTCCGATGGCGAACGGCAAGACGGACGATGACCCACACGAGTGGGGCCCCAGCCGCAGTCAGAAGAAGCGCGATGCCCGCGCGATCACGGCGCTTGGGGAGCGACTGACCGCCCTCAGCGCCGCCGCGCTCGAGCAGCTTCCCCTCGATGACGAGCTTCGCGAGGCGCTGAACCTAGCCCGTGGCATGAAGCGCGCGGCCCGCGCGCGCCACATCCGCCGGATCGGGGCCCTCCTGAGAGAGCGGGATCACGATGGAATCGCGGGGGCGCTCGATACACTGGGGCAGCCGAGCGGTGCCGAGATCCTGCGCACCCAGGCACTCGAAGCCTGGCGGGAGCGCCTGCTCACGGGGGGCGACGTCGCGATCAGTGCCTTGCTCGAGGAACACCCCGCCGCCGACCGAGGGCTGTTTCGCCAGCTTGTCCGCAGCGCACTACGGGACCCGACCAGCCCGCGCGCCCAGCGCGCCCGCCGGGAGATCTTCGTCAGGTTGCGTGAGCTACCCGAGTCTGGCGCTGACAGCGACGATGGGTGATGCGCGCGAGCGCGGACGCGAGAGCGGTCCCCCAGCGGTACCAACCCGGTTCTGGCTATCCACCCGGGGTCTTCGTGGGGGCCATTGGTTGGCAGTGCGCCGAGTCGGTAGGGCGCCGACGTGCGGGTGGCCGAGGGGTTGCGGCGACCCTTCGAGCGGCTACGTTTCATCCTGCCATGCTCCTGAGCTGTTCCAGCTGCCACTCCACCAATCGCGTCCCCGCAGCGCGCCTCCTGGAGGGGCCCAAATGCGGTCAGTGCAAAGCTCCGATCACGGTCCAGGCTCCGGTCGATGTCGATAGCGATGCGGATTTCCAGGAACTTGTCGGCGAGTCGCCGCTGCCGGTTCTGGTCGACTTCTGGGCGCCCTGGTGTGGACCCTGTCGCATGGTGGCGCCAGTCCTCGAGCAGCTTGCCAGGGAGCGCGCCGGTGCGCTCGTGATCGGGAAGGTGAACACCGATGCCTTGCCCAAGGTCGCCGCCCAGTTTGGCATTCAGTCAATTCCCACGATGGTGCTCTTCAGAGCTGGTCGCGAAGCTCATCGTGAGAGTGGCGCCATGCCGGCTCCAGCTATCGTGAAGCGATTCTCGCTGTAGCGAACCTGCTGACAGAAGGGGGGCATGCGGGGTCTCTTCCGCACCGCTCGCCCGGCGGACCATCACCGAAGACCCACGCGCGACGTCAGAACCCCGACTCCGCGAGTGGAATCGGGGTTCCTGGGTGACCGGAGTGGCGCCGGTCGGTTCACTTGCGCGCGATGGCCCAGTGCGCGCCCCAGCCTGCAGAGGCAGCCGCTGTTGACTCTCCATCGAGCGCACTGAAGACCTCGGATCTGACCGCAGCCACCGCAGCCGCCGTCGCCTTGCCGAGCGCCGAGACGATGGGGGGCACCACGTCATTCATGAACTGCCAGTATTCCTGAACGCTGGCGACCTGCATCTGCCCCGTCAGCAGCTCCGTTTGCTCGACGCACAGCCCGGCCTGCGCGAGCAGGGTCGGCAGCGCCCCCGGATCTGCGCAGCGAAACATGCCTGGAGCTCCAGGTGGTGGACTGGGGAGATCGACGTGCTTCTTGGCTGCGGCAAGCATTGTTGTCAGCCATGAGTTGTGGGTCGGCCCTGCCCAGACCGTTGCGGCCACCACGCCCCCTGGTCGCAGTACGCGGGCCATCTCGGCGGCTGCCAGCTGCGGGTCAGGGAAGAACATGAAGCCCAGGCGGCAGCACACGGCGTCGAAGCTCTCGTCGGCGAACCCGAGTTCACAGGCGTCGCCCACCAAGGTGTCGAAGTTGTCGAGTCCGCAACGCTCTGCCTTGGCGCGTGCCACGCGCAGCATCCCCTCGGAAGCGTCGAGGGCGGTGACTCGGACGTCGGGTCTCTGGGTGGCCAGCGTCAGTCCCGGATCGCCGGTACCCGTCGCGATGTCGAGGACTCGAGCTCCCGGCCGGAGCTGCAGCGCGTTGAGGATCGCTGTGCCCTGGGGGGCGAGGAAGCGCATGGTGAAGTCGTCCCACCGTTGCCAGCCGCTGGAGAACTGGTTCCAGGACTGCTGCTGGGAACGCAGGATGTCGCTGTGAGTGGAGGGACGGGAGTCGAGTCGAGTGATCGTGAACGGTTGCATGGTTCTGTCCTTGGGGCACAAGATCGGGTTGACGTCCTCGGATCACTGGACGCGGTGAATGGTCACCGGCGTGGGGTTGGAGATGATGTCGAAGAGGGGTGACCGCTCCTGGGCAACCCTGATGAGCTCGTCGATGACCTCTGACGGCGCGTCCGCGTCCACCTTCAGCCCGACCCGAATGCCCTCGTAGCCGTTGCGGACACTGCCATCGAGCCCGAGGACACCGTGCAGATCGACGTTTCCCTCGAGTGCCGACTCCACGGAGCGAAGACGAATGCCGCGTGCGGTGGCGTGGATCACCAGCGTCGAGCACAGACACGCGGCCAGGGCGTGCAGCGCGTGCTGCGCGGGGTTCGCCGCCCGGTCGGCGCTGAGCAACACCGTGGGCTCATCGCTGTCGACTACGTGCGGTCGTACGTGAACGTGGCGCTGGCAAGCGCCGTCGAAGTCGACGATGGTGGTCTGATTGTGCCCGCCGCCGAGCCACTGATTCTCGGCGCGGAACTGGAACCTGGCGATGACTGGCTGGTCGCCGATGGCGCGAATGGTGGCGCCCATGGCGTCGGTGTCGAGACCGTTGAGGATGGTGGTTTGCTGCTGGGTCATGTGTCCGTCTCCTGTATGTTGGGCCCAAGGCCCGAGTTCGATGACCCCTTCAGCACGGCCCGTGCCACCCGCGCCACATCTCCCAAAGAAGTGTATTGTCGGGAAGATACGAGATCTGTTGGTTGCCTCGAGCGACGCGAGATCTCGTGCGACGCGAGATCTCGCGTCGGCGGGAGCGAGATCTCGCACCCTATTTGACGCCGAGAGCTTGGAGACGTGAGCGCATCGTCGATGGTTTCATGCCCAGTAGCGCGGCTGCTCCCGACGGGCCGGCGATCGTGCCCGCACACTGTTCGAGGGCGAGCTCGAAATTGCGCCGTTCGAGGTCTCGCAGCTCGTCGAAGGTGAGCACGCGCGGTCCCTTGGTTTCTCCCGCGGTACTCGTTGGCCCAGGCGATGACCGTGGCGCCTCCGGGAGCGCCCGCCCGAAGTCGGCGACGCCAGCGCGAGCGGTGATCACGGCACGCTCGAGAACGTTGATCAGTTCACGTACGTTGCCTGGCCACTCGTAGGTTGCGAGTTGGGCGATCGCGAAGTCCGACGGCGCCTCGAGCGTCTTGCCCATGCGTTCGGCGATCTTCTTCAACAGGGAGCGCACCAGCAGCGGCAGGTCGTCCTTGCGCTCGCGCAGTGGTGGTACGTGGATCGGAAAGACTGCCAGGCGGTAGTAGAGGTCTTCACGAAAGCGTCCGGCTTGGACCTCCGCGGCAAGATCGCGGTGGGTCGCGGCGACGATGCGCACGTCTACGCTGCGGGTTCGCGAGCTACCCACGGCCTCGAACTGACCGCTCTGCAGCACGCGCAGCAGCTTCGGTTGCAAGCCAAGGGGCAGCTCGCCGACCTCGTCGAGGAAGAGGGTCCCGCCGTCGGCAAGGGTGAAGCGTCCCTCCCGCGCCCGGGTCGCGCCCGTGTACGCGCCTGCCTCGTGGCCGAAGAATTCGCTCTCGATGAGGCTTTCGGGAATGGCGCCGCAGTTGACCTTGATCAGGCGCTTGCCGCTGCGCGTGCTGAGCTCGTGCAGGGCGTCGGCGACCAGCTCTTTGCCGGTTCCGGTTTCCCCCGTAACGAGCACGGTCGCGTCGGTGGCGGCGACCTCTTCGATCTTGGCGCGCATGGCCAGCATCGCGCGGCTCTCCCCGATCATGCCCGTCGCCTTGCCCCCTGACGGCAGCCTGGCGCGAAGGTACTCGGCTTCGCTGGCGAGCACCTCGATGGCGCGTTCGGCCTCCAGGCGCTCGTTGACATTGCGCAGGATGAGCGTGTAGTGGGCAGCGCCATGGCCGTCTTGGGATCGGGACATCGACGCCTCTGCGGGAAAGAGTTCTCCTCCTGTCGAGCGACCTGTCAGGCCCCCCGCGACCCAGCTGGCGCGGCGTCCGCGCGGGCGGGCGTCGAGAGCGCGCGCCAGACCCCGCAGCTTCCTCGCGGAGTCGTCGTCGAGCATTGGCAAGAAGGTCTTGCCCTCGAGCTCACCCGGGCTTGATCCGAAGACGGACTCCGCCGCCGCGTTGGCGTGAGTCACCACGAACTCCCCGTTCAGATCGACGATGGCGTCCATGGCGCCGTCAACGAGGCGAGCCAACTTGGCCTCGCGCTCGCGCAGCTCTTGCTCGGCGCGCAGCCTCCGGAGCTCCGCTGCGGCCCGGGCCGAGAAGACGCGAAACAGTGCCTCGAGCCGCGGTTCGGCGGGCATCGGTTGCGTGTCGAGCACCGCCAGATGCCCCAGCACGGTCCCGTCCAAGTCGAGCAGCGCGACGCCCATGAAGCTCACGGCCCGGGTCTGCACGACGACCGGGTTGTGCGGGTACAGGTCGATGATGCTGTCTTCGATGTGGATGAGGCTGCCCTTCTGCTCGACGACCCGCTCGCACGGGGTCCCGTCGATGTCGTAGTTGAACCCCTCGACGAAGGCATCGTCGAGGAACATGCTGTAGGAGTGCAGGCGTCGTTCGTCCGGACGCCACTCGGTCACCCAAGCTCCGAAGGTGTTCATCGCGCGGCTGAGACTGCGCGTGAGCTGGGAGAAGAAGGCCGCACCGGTTTCGCCCGCGGTCCCCTCCGCCACGCTTCGCCACAGGGCGACGTTGTCCAGGCTGTCGAAACGGGAGCGCGGATCGGCCTCATCGGGCATGGGCGGGAGCGTACCATGTGACCAGGTGTCGCCGACCCGACGCCGTGCCGACCGGCGCGGAGCGAATATTCCAACGATGTCGGGAGTTGTGACTCGAGAACCGCGATCGGCCGAGCCCCGGTGGATCCCTCGCGACCCTGCCGGCAGTGAGCGGCAGGGCTTCGCGGAAAGCGAAGAACATGCTGCAACCGTCGCAAGGATGGGACCTCCGTTGTGGGAGCGGGTTGTGGTGGTCAGAAGCGATGGACAGGTTGGAAAGCATGGCCACTTCGTCCCGACCCCGACCTGTCCCGCTGGCACTGGCGAGGCTGCTGGTGGTTGGCGAGGGCATCCTGTTGGTGCTGTCCGCGAGTGACGAGCCGCTGGGCCTGGGGTGGTTCGTTCACCTGATGCCCGCTCTCGTGCTCGGGGCTTGCACAGTGTTCACCTGGCGGCGTCCCATGCTTGCCGGCGTGGCGTTCATTCTACTGGCAGTGGTTGGCGCGGCATTCTTCCACGCTCATGCCAACCTGTCGGTGTTGGTCGTCATCACCACGCCGCTGCTGCTCGCGGGGCTGCTGTCCGTGCTCGGCGCGCCACCCAACCGGGTGCGGTCGGAGTAGTTGGTACTGGGGCGCTCCTGCTCGGCAGTCCCCCACCGTACCGATGCCCGTCCTGCCAGCCGTCCCCTGGATTGCGCCCGACGGGCCGGCTCTTGCGGCGTGGCACGATTCGAAGTATGTGTGCTATACGCTTCGGCGGCGGGAACAACGCTTGGAGAGCGCGACCGACTCGCGACTACGTCGCTCCTCTTCCCTCCGGACCGTGCTACTTCCGACGACCTCCGGGCTCCCCGAGAATCGCAGTCCCCTCTGGGGGAGGAGACCCTAGACCCATGCACATGTCAGACGCCCTGATCTCTCCTGCCGTGGGCGGCGTCGGTTGGCTCCTGGCTGCCGGTTTTACGGCGTACTCCGCCCGCGCGATCCAGCGCGCCCCGGAGGCGAGTCCACCAGCGCTGATGGGTGTCCTTGGCGCCTTCGTGTTTGCGGCCCAGATGCTCAACTTCTCGATCCCCGCGACTGGGTCGTCGGGACACCTCGGCGGGGGCCTGTTGCTGGCTGCGTTGCTGGGTCCCCACGCGGCCTTTCTCGTGATGGTTTCCGTGCTGGGCGTGCAGGCGCTGCTCTTCGCCGATGGCGGGCTGCTCGCCCTGGGCTGCAACATCGTGAACCTGGGGGTGTTCACCTGCTTTGTCGCTTACCCGCTGCTATTTTGGCCCATTGCGGGGGGGGCTGTCCATTCTCGGAAGCTGACCATCGCGGCGCTGGTCGCGGCGATCGTGGGTCTCCAGTTCGGCGCATTTGCCGTCGCTCTGGAAACGACCGTTTCCGGGATCGCCCAGCTGCCGTTCCCCTCGTTTCTGGCGTTCATGCTTCCCATCCACTTCGCGATCGGTGTCGTTGAGGGGCTCGTGACGGCTGGCGTTCTGCTGTACGTGTGGCAGGCGCGGCCGGATCTCTTGAGGCGGGTTCCCGTGGAGACCCGATCTCTTCGCCCGCTGGTGTTTGCCTTCGCGGTGGCGACTCTCTTGGTCGGCGGTACGCTCTCCTGGTTTGCCTCCACCCGTCCGGATGGGCTCGAGTGGTCCGCCGAACGGGTTTCTGGACAGGCGGAGCTGCCCGCGCCAAGCCGCGGGCTACACGGAGCCCTGGCCGACGTGCAGCGCGCGACGTCCCTGTTCCCCGACTATTCGTTCAGCGCGTCGTCGGACGCCACCGAGCCGAGTGGGTGGCCGGCACCGGATCCCGGTACCTCGACATCGGGCGTGCTGGGGGGAGTGGTTGTCCTCGTCTCCGCGTTGGGGATGGGGCTTGGGTTGCGCTGGGCACGAGCTCGCTACAAAGGTCAGAAGGCCCGGTGACCCCGATCGAGCGCGCGGTTGCCCAGCTCCGCTCCCTCGACGACGCGAGTCGCGCCAACACTCCGCTCGCGCGCGTCGACGCTCGCGCGAAGGTGCTCGTCGTGCTCGCGTTTCTCGTCACCGTTGCCTCCTTCGGTCGGCACCAAGTGCTGCAGCCGCTGCCCCTGACGGTGATGGTCGCCGTCGGTTTGGCGCTTGGCGACGTTCCCTGGAGTGCGCTCGCGAGCCGCGTCGCTCTTGCTGCACCTTTCGCGATCCTGGTGGGCATCTGGAACCCGGTCTTCGAGACCGAGCCCATGCTCGAGCTGGGTCCTGTGGTCCTGAGCGCAGGGTGGGTGTCGTTCCTGTCCGTTGTCGAGCGCGTGCTCCTCGCGGTCACTGTCGTCCTGTTGCTGATCGCCTCCACGGGGATGGACGCGGTGGCCAACGCGCTCGGACGACTGGGGATGCCGCGCGTGCTCGTTGCCCAGCTGTCGCTACTTCACCGCTACGTCTTCGTGCTCATCGACGAGGTCGCTCGGGTGTTGCGGGCACACTCGCTCCGCGCCCCCGAGCGCACGCGTCCCGACTGGCGCACCGCTCGCCGACTGCTCGGTGAGCTGCTACTGCGTGCGCTCGCTCGGGCCGAGCGAGTTCACACGGCGATGGTCTGTCGGGGATTCGCTGGCGAGTTCCCCGCGCTGATGCGCACGCCGCTGGGCCGCAGCGACGTGATGGTCTTTGCCGCTTGCATCGGATACCTGGTCCTCGTGCGTGCCGTGGATCTGCCTCGAGCCATCGGGAACTTGCTCCTGTGAGCCACCACCTAGTCTCCATGCGGGGTGTGCACTTCGCCTTCCCTGATGGCCATGAGGCCCTGCGTGGGGTGGACTTCACCATTCACCACGGGGAGTCGGTCGGGCTGGTTGGTGCCAACGGGGCAGGGAAGTCGTCGATCTTGCTGCACCTCGTCGGGGTCCACTTCCCGAGGACTGGCGAGGTCCGGGTTGGTGACTGGCCGGTAACGCGGGCCACGGTCGTCGAAGTGCGGCGGCGGGTCGGGCTGGTGTTTCAGGACCCTGACGACCAGCTGTTCATGCCGACCGTACACCAGGATGTCGCGTTCGGACCTGTCAACCAGCACGTGCCGGCGGAGGAAGTCGAGCACCGGGTGCGCGAGGCGCTGTCCAGTGTTGGCGCCGAGCACCTGGCAGAGCGACCTCCTCATCGCCTCTCGGGGGGGGAGCGCCGCGCCGTGGCCATCGCCACCGTGCTCGCCCTGCATCCGGACATCGTGCTGCTTGACGAACCGAGTGCGGGTCTCGATCCGGCCACTCGCCGCCGCTTGATCGAATGGCTCCGCGCATTCGAGCACACGCGAATTGTCGCGTCGCACGACCTCGACCTGGTGCTGGATTGCTGCGAGCGCACCCTGGTCCTGGCGCAGGGGCGCGTCCTCGCGGATGGCCCGACGTCCAGTCTGCTTCGGGACGAGTCCTTGCTCGCGCGGGCGGGCCTGGAGCTGCCGCTCCGTCTCCAGGGACCGGGGTAGCGCGGTTCGCGCGTTCGTTTCCCGTTTCTTCTGCGACGAGTAGTGGCGATGGCTGCCGCACGTGCGGTGCTCTGGCGACGGTTCTTGCTCCTTGAACCGAATCGAGGTGGCTGTGGGACCACTGGGTCAGCGCGTTCGAGCTGGAGCTTGAATTGGAGTGAACATCGTGTTCGCGCAAACGCACTTGACACGCACGGTGACGCCGGATGTCACTGGCGTCGTGACAATTCGCGCAATCGCTACCGGCGCTCTCGCCCTCGTCGCGTGCCAGGGTGCAAACCCGACGACGCGGTCCCGAGTTCCTGCGCGGGTTGAGCTTCCGACGGTGGGGGCGGTGGTCGTTGACGTGCCAGAGGCGGAAGACAGCGAGACCGACGAGCTCGAGCCCCCGCCCATTCACACCACTGCGTTGATTGCCCAGGACTCGTGGCCCACGTTCCATGGGTCCTCGTCCCGCAGCGGTCTCAGTAGCGCGCCGGGTATCGAACGACCTCGGGTTGCCTGGCAGGCCAAGGTCGGCATCCAGTCGTGGCTCAACTCGCCACTGGTGCTGGGCGATGTGGTCTTCGTTCCCTCGAGCGGCGACAAGCACAACGCTCCGGATGCGCGGGATGGTGTGTACGCCCTCGACCTGAAGACGGGTACCCAGCTTTGGTTCTCGCGACTGCCGCGGGACGCGAACGGACTCGCTGCCACTCCCCGCCACCTCGTGGTCACCTGTGACGATGGGGCGACCCGCGCGCTCGACCCACGCACCGGTGGGCAACAGTGGGCCCAGGGGGGTGAGGGCAAGGTCTACTCTCACCCACTGGTGCTCGACGATCTCGTCGTCGTGGGCGACGCGGGGGGATACCTGCGTGCCTACGCGCTTGCTAGCGGGGAGCCCCGTTGGACTACGCAGCTGCGGGGCGCCATCCGTGGCGGCGCGGCGTCGGACGGTAATGCGATCTTCGCGGTCTCCGAGGGGGGCGAGGCCATCGCGCTGACCCGCGACGGGCGTGAGCTCTGGCGCGATCTGGTGTGGCGCCCGGCCTGGGATGGTGCGGGGCCTGACGTTCCCATCGAGGTCTACTCGCCTCCCGTCGTGGGCGAGCGCGCGCTCTTCATCCCGTTCGCGCGCGACACCTACTATCCCATGCCAGCGCTGCTTGCTCTCGACAAGGGGAGCGGACGAATGCTGTGGCGAGCCAGTGGCGCGGGGCAGTGGGGCAACATCCGCTCGACCCCCGCGCTGGTCGGAGACATGCTTGTCTATGGCGAGCCCTACTCGGGCGACGTAGTCGGGATCTCCGCGAAGGATGGCCAGATGGTGCATCGCAAGAAGGTGGGACGGTGCACCTATCCCCAGTGGTCGTCGCCGGCTGCCGCCCGGGACCTGGTGTACGTCCCGCGCTTCGCCGGGAGCGTCTACGCCATCGAGCCGATCACCGGCGTGTTTCGCTGGGAGCTCTACCTCGGCGACTCTGCCCGCCTGGGCGCCCCGTCTCGCGACATCGCCGCGCTGTGTGACTGGAAGGCCCCCGCCTACGCGCTCTACTCACCCGCGGCTCTGGCTCCCGACGGCACCTTGCTGGTCGGGTCAGCCGAGGGTCTGCTGTACGCGGTGGTCGACGCGGGGGGAAGCAGCTCGGGCGGTACGGAACCGTGAAGCGTCCGTGCTGGGCGCGTGGACGAGACGCCCGGCGCCGGTTGATCCGGCGCCGGCTCGATGGCGTTCCGCGAGAAGGAACGTCCGGAGGCTCGTGGGTCAAGGCCCCGTTCAGGCCCCGCAGCACGCGTGACCTGCTGCACGCGCTCCAGTTCTAGCTCGAGGCTGGTTTCGAACTGGCTGGCTTTACGCGTCGGGGCCGGCCTGGAAGCTGTCCATCACCTCGCTGGCGGAGAGTGCGGCGTCGTAGATCCGAAACTCCTCGATCGCTCCCCCGAATTCTGGGTCGAGGTCGAACTGGGACAGTCCGAGCCAGTTGTTGAAGTCGTCCAGGCCGGAGAGGCTTCCGGTGAAGGGCTCCGCGTTTTCCAGAGTTCCATCCTGATAGAGCGTCAGCGTGTCGCGGTCATCGTCGATGACGAGCGCCACGTGACGGTCCACCCCGCTGTCCAGCGGCTGAGCGGCGTCGACGCACATTTCCCCCGACTGGCCACTGGTGCTGAAGCAGGCATGCATGACGGCATTCATCGAGGACGGGCAGAGGAAGAGATAGGTGAGTCCCGAGCCGCGATTGGGCTCGCCGGCGTCCGAAGAGCCGAAGTCGAAGATGCGCTGCCAGTCGCCGCCGCCGTCCCAGCGGACCCACACTTCGAAGGTGGCGTTCGTCAGGTTCGAGGCCAGACCGTTGGGCAGCGAGCCGTACTGGTTGCTCCCGGAGCCCGCAAGTTCGAGTCGGCCCGTCCCGGTCATCTGCATGTTGTGGGTCTGGCCGTCCGCGCCGCTCACCGAGTCGATCAGAACGGTACCAGAACCCTCGAAGCTGTAGCGGTGCGCCAGGTGGTGAAGGTAGCTGTACTTGCAGTCTTGTGAACGGCAGTCACTCGCAAGGCTGGGCTCGCACTCCTCTCCGGCGGTCGCGTTGATCACGTCGTCACCGCACTCCACAGCGGTGCAGTCCGCGTCGCAGTCGGCGCTCTCGCCGGCGTCGTCACAGGTCTCGTCGTTGCTCGCCTGTACGGTGCCGTCGCCACACTCCCCCGGTGTGCCGCCGGTGGCTGTTCCGCCAGTGTCCACTCCCCCTGTGGCGGGCGCTCCGGCGGCGCCCCCCGAACCCGCCATCGCTCCGGCGCCGCCGGTGCCGGGAGTTCCCCCGGGGCTCGTTCCTCCTCTTGCGTTCCGGCCGGCGGAGCCGCCCGGGTCGCTGGCGGCTCCACCAGTTGGGGGCCGCCCTCCGCTCGGCCCCGCGCCGCCAGGGACGCCTCCGCTTCCCGTTCCTCCCGTTCGTGTTCCCCCGCCACCAGTGGCTGCACCGCCGGTGTTGGTGCCTCCAGTGGAGCCACCGCCCGTGTCGGTGCCTCCGGTCTCCTCGCCACCCGTCTCCGAGCCTCCCACTTCGGCTTCGCCCAGGAGCGCTTCGGTGTACACGTTGCAACCGTAGGCGCCGAGGAGCGCGACCAACAGGCTCACGTAGCGAGGAGTCAGACTGCGCTGCATGGTTGCATCCGAAGTTCGAGACCGCGCATTCATCAGAGGCCTATCACAGATCTACCGTGGATCGGGCTGAACGCCACCTCGGATGCGTATCCAGCTGCGCCGAGGCAGAACCTCTCTCACGCGGGTGCTGGTTCCGAGTGTTCTCGATGGTCGCTTGTCCGGAGCCTGCGGAATATTGCACCCAGTCGGCGCTGTCGATGGCGCTGGTGCGGGGGCGCGCCGGTGGACGCGGATGTTGGCCGCTCAGAGGACCCTGGCGGCTGCAACTGCCGAGTGGCGGTTCGCGGTACCGATGCGCCATGGCAATGCGCCGGTTGGGCGATGCTCCCTCCACAGCGAGCAACGCTTCCGTTGGTCGTCAATATGAACTGGCGCTCAGGTGGGATTGGTAGCTCGCCGAGAGAAGCTACTCGGAGTCTCCGCGCGCCACGCGAGGCGCGAGCAGGGACCGGGTCGACGTGCCGATCATCAGTGGCTGCCTTCCTTGAGGAAGGTGAGCTGCGTCTCGGGGGCTGGGAGGCAACCGAAGCGATCGATGAGCGCGTTGTCGTAGTCGTCGGCTTTCTGAACGAAGTCCGCGATCTGCTGGGCGAGCAGGTCGTGCCCCGCGCCGGTGAAGACGTCCGACATGTGTACGGTGAGATTGAGGCGAATCACGTTCTCGTCGAGATCGAAGGCAAGGGGCTGGTGGTCCGGAGATAGCAGGTAGCGGAAGAGATCCCCGAGGGATTTCTTCCCCGGCTGCGCCAGTGGTGACGAGAAGCAGACGTGCTCCGAACAGCAGCACCAGATCTTGATCGGAGCGCTGCCGCTGTAAAAGGACCAATTGAGGCGACCGTGCCGCGCCAGCACCGGGTCCACCTTCGCTTGCACCAGCGCCTGCTCGACGAAGGCCACGACCGGGTGCTGCTCCGGGGGCTCGAAGTAGTCGTCCAGATCGAGGTCGTCGAGGTCGGAGCCGCAATCGTCACAGTACCGGTCGGAGCTCTCCAGTAGTGCCTCGCAGGACGGACACTCGACACCAAAGACCCCCGACTGCTCGCGGAAGGACTGTACGAAGCGCGCGGCATCGGGAGCTGGAATGCCGAACCCAACCAGCTCTGCGGAGCGGAGCTTGCAGGTCGTGACCGCCACCACGCGGTTGGCCTCGTCGAGCATGGGGCCGCCCGAGTTGCCCGGGTTTACGGCTGCGTCCGTCTGCACGTAGTGCTGTCCGTCGAGCAGCTGCCGCGCATGGGATACCACCCCTTCCGTCACCGACAGCGGCAGCCCGACCGGGAACCCCAGTATGCGGAGCGCCTGCTGGGATCGGAGTTCGTCGCCATCGAAGGGTAGGATGGCGCCGTCGAGGGGTTGAGGCAGCTCCACGATGGCGAGGTCACGCCGCGGTGCTACCCGCCGCACCTCACCGGCGACGCGGCGCTTGTCTCGGAGTTCCACCGCCACCCGGCGGTACGGAAAAACCACGTGGGCGTTGGTGAGGAGGTGTTGGGGATCGATCAGAAACCCCGACCCCGTGCCGCCACCGGTGAAGATCTGGTAGACGCCCAGGGCCTCGAGTTCGTTGATGTCGTTCATGACTCCTCCACCTCGTCGTTGTCCTCGTCCTCGTCCTCGTCGTTGTCCTCGTCCTCGTCTTCGTCGTTGTCCTCGAAGTGCGATGCCAGCTCTCGACCCAGCCCGAAGAGGATCGTGGCTGCCTCTTTCCACGGCTTGCCGGACGATTCGGCCAACCCGTCCTGGAGCTCGGACGCGATCTCTTCCGGCCACGAGAAGCGGGCTAGCAGGAAGTTGTACGTGCTGATGAGCGCGACAGCGGCTTCGATATTCTTTCCCACGCTGCGGGCCTTGGCCACCGTTTCCCCGTAGTCGCTCGGGCCCAGGTACTCGGCGAGCACGTTGGGGCTTCCGGTTGCCAAGGGGGAGATGCAAAACTGCGCGTGACCGAGTTCTTCGCGCAGCGTCTCGGGTGCGAGCGCCTTCATCTCCTTGATGCACTTCGCGAGCACTTTCTCTCGCTCCATGGGGTCGTGAGCGCTATCGTTGTACGTGCTCGCAGCCGCCGAGAGGCGCGAGAGCAGGACACCGTTGATCGGGAGCGCCCGCATCGGCTGGTAGTGCGCCAGGGCGGTGACTTCGTTGAGGAAGAACATCGAGCGCTTGCGCATCGCTTCCTTGAGGAGTTCGTCGATCTCGTTCCAGTGCGTGTACCAGAGAGCGCGAGCCCGCTCGAACTCGTCGTCGGACAGTGGAGCGATGGGCTCCCGCTCGAGCGGCTCGAGTCCGAACTGGTCGATCATCCAGTCGTCGTTCTCATCGGCCTCGACAGGCATTCGCCGCAAGACCTCGAGGAGCTTGACGGGGTGGAGGTGGGCGACCTCGTCGCGGAACTCCAGGTACACTTCGTCGCCGTGCAGGCGTGGCTGGTGCAGCTGGCCCGATCCGCTGATTCGGGTGAGCAGAAAGCGCAACGCGGCGGTGGCCTTGCTGCCTTCCGCCAGCTTCACCACGGGCACCCGCACGAACAGCGTCGTACCTTCGAGCCGTACCGTGACGCGCGAGGACCCCTGGGGGAAGCTGAAGCTGCTTCGCGCCAGGTCGATGTCGCCGCGATCGGGAAACAAGTGCCCGAACAGGCGAGTGACCGACTCGAGGTGGCGGCCTTCTCCGTAAAGTTCGATCGCCTTGTCGAGCGCGTCGTAGTCCTCGCCCTGGTTCGACCGAGGGCGAATCAGGGTCGGCGAGCTGGTGAATGAGCTGATCGGCATGATCTCCTCCGAAGGGCGCTGCAGTCTCGCTGACGGCGCATGGTAAAGCAAGCGTCCGCGAGTGTTGCCAGGCGTGGCGCCGCGTCCAGCCGGGGATATTTTCCCCAGATCCTTGACCGGGTCCCGGAGGTCAGCTGCCTGAGTGGTCGCCCTCGATACTGCGGGTTCGCATGCGCGAGTTCGCTTCGTCGGGGCGTGTCCTGGACGCCAAATTCTGACCTCCCGGCGGCTCGGGGCATACCGCCGATCACCAGCTCAGGCGCTGCTCCACCTTGAGCATGACGATGTCGAACGAGGGCTCTCCGGCAAGGCTGGCGAGGTCACGATCCAGGACCAGAGTCCCGTATCCGGCGTCGTCCTGCGTTTGCTCGTGGGTCCACACCAGGTAAAACCGCGAGCCGCTGGAGTAGTCCCAGCGAAGCACGACATTGGAGCGCAGTTGGAGAAACTGCACGGTGTCGTCGCCGTCGTAGTCGGTCACCGCGATGCGGTCCTCGTAGGTGGCCGCGCGGGGGTCTGTCACCGCGTAGAAACGGCGAAAGGCGCCGGCGCTCAGAAACGGAACCACATAGGTGTCGAGGGTCAGACCCAGTCCCAGAGCCCAGGTTGCGCGGAACGCCAGGTCCATCTCGTCGCGCACCAGCCGGCCCAAAATGACCTCGGGTTCGTCGGTGACGAATTGTAGATCGTCGATGACGCGGTACCAGCGGGGCGCGATTGAAAACCGGAGGGCACTAGTCGGTTGCGCCACCGCCCACAGGGTCACTGCGTTGGAGGCGAACGATTCCTCCTCCTGCAGCTTGAAGTTGCCGTCGAGCGCGAGCCAAAATGGACGACGATCATCGCCGACCGCTCCCCACCAGAACTGCCAGCTGCCTGGTACGTCGAACGCGGGGCCACCGCGCAGCAGAGTGACGCTGGTGGCGGCGTTGCGCCGCATCAGCTTCATGTAGCCTCGCACGTTGTTGACGAAGTCCCAGGAGGTTCCCAGCAACAAGCCGCTGCCGGTCACTTCTGTTCCGAATGTCTTATCGAGCCAGGCGGAGGCGGAGATGTTGAAGTAGCGGTAGAAGCCGTTCGCCTGGTCCTGATGGTACTCGCCCCAGAGTTCGGTGTGTTGAGTGTCGGCCGTGCGAAGATAGCCGAGGTCGTTGGCATCGAATCCGGGGCTGCGGGCGCGCACTCCCCAGCCCCCGCGAAACGGCGTCCCGTCCAGCTTGCCTCCGATCAACTCTGCGCTGTAGCCGGAGAGTGTTGTTCGAGTTGGATCGTAGTGCAGGTGATCCGCGTCGGGACGCTGGAGGTAGCGCGCCGACGATCGTTGAACGCTGTCGATGGAGGCCGCAGTTCCTGCCAGATGGGACGCCGCCACGTGACCGATGACGGCGAGATTCTCGCGTCGCCAGTCGAAGTCGACCCCCCCCGTTGTTGCGCTGTCGACGAGCTCCTGGGAGAGCTCACTCTCGGGATGACGCTGCACATGGGTGGCGGTGGCACCGACGAGGCTGCCCCCGCTGAGTTCCTGTTGCACTCGACCGACAGCGTAGCTCGTGAGTGGCGCCACCAGCGGCCGTTGGGTCGTCCCGTCGATCGTTACCTCGGCGGATTCCGGCCGGGTTACGGCAGTGAGGGCAGCAAACCCCACTCCAGTGCGCTCGCGTCCCACGACCTGTGCGGCGCCGACGATGGTGGAGTGTCGTGGGTACTTGTCGACTGTGTCCGGCGCCTCGATCTCGAGGTCGCGTCCGGGCTGTGCGCCAATGCGTCGCGAGTAGTAGAGCATCTCGCTTCCGTCGCGCTCGGCGAGAGGGAATTCCAGTGATGAACGTCCCTCGAGGAAGAACTGTCGCTGCTCGGCGCGGAAGGTCTCGAAGGCAGAGAGGTTCAGCTCGCTGGGATCGGCCTCGACCTGCCCAAAGTCGGGGTTCACTGTGGCTCGCAGGGTCGTTGACTCCGCGAGTGGCACCCGGACGTCCCCACCTACCCGCGGTGCGAACGCCACCTCACCCGCATCGTGCTCGATCGCTCCAGCCGCGTAGGGCAAGACTTCGACGTGGCCAGAGTGGCGGTCGCCTTCGAGTCCAGTGAGCGCGGCCAGGTACTCCAGGCGTCGGGTGGCGAGTCGTGGCTCGGGGGCGAGTACGCTCTCACTGCGCGCGGTGGCGTGCGAGCGGCGTACCTGGATCCCCCAGGTGTCGGCCTTCCGGTCCCAGCGCAGCACCGAGAACGGGATGCGAAACTCCGCGACCCAGCCGGCGTCGTTGCGCGTGACCTTGGCTTCCCAAGCCGCGTCCCAGTTGGCGTCTTGAACAGCCCCAGCGGCCGAGATGCGGGAGTCTGCCTGCACGCCCCGGGCGTTCACCGCGAAGCGATAGCCGGTCAGTCCGTCGTGCTGCGGATCGAGCCAGACCGTCACCCAGTCCGAGGGGCTGTCCGCGTCCCGAGGCGTCAGCCGGGCGCGAATTCGTTCAGTATCAGGTTCGAGCGCCTCGACCAGCACGTAGAGGGCGCGATCGTCGTACCGAACGGCGACAAGCGTCGGTGCAACGGGCGCAGCCCCGGCATCAGGATCCACCTGCACGAAGCCCGAGACCCGTTCCGCGGTTGTCCAGTCTGCGGCGAGACCATCGACTTTGATGGCCTCGCGAGCGACCCGCTCCGCGTGCACTTCGGGGGTCGCCCCGGCGGACGAGGCCAGGGTTCCAGCGCCGAGCAGCGCAGCGAGGTGCAGCATGGGGGCGTGACGCATGACTGACCAACGCCCATAGCACGATCGTAGAGGGGATGTGGCTGGTGGCAACCGGGGTGGCGGTCAGCCGGGTTGGGCGCTACTCACTGGGATATGCTGGAAGTGTTTCGCTACCCAGGGTGCAGTACCTGTAGGAAGGCGCTGAAGTGGCTGGACGCGCACGGGGTCGAGTACCACGTGTCGAACATCGTCGAGCAGCCCCCGAGCCTGAGCCGCCTGAAGCAGGTGCTGTCACTCAGCGGGCTCCCCGTTGCCAAGCTCTTCAATACCTCGGGTCAGTCCTACCGGCAGGGTGGCTTCAAGGAGAAGCTCGCGACGATGTCCGACGCGCAGGCGCTCGAGGAACTGGCGCGCGATGGGAAGCTCGTCAAGCGCCCTCTGGTGCTCGGGGACGGGTTTGTGCTCGTTGGCTTCAAGGAACCCGAATTCGCGCGCCGCTGGGGGTAGTACCAGGACAAGGTTGCACCGAGATACGTTGCCGATGTCCCTGAGGTGCCGGAGTGACACGTCCCGCCAGGAGTGGCGTTCAGGTCTTGGGGAGAGGGCGCCACGAGCCCTCGTCTCGAGACCCCTGTGACCGATTGGGGCGGGGCGCCATCGCCGCAAGTGGCATGTCAGTTCAATGGCATGACGAGCGCAAAGGATGTCTGTGCGGTCGCGCCTCCGGCGTGCACGTCGAGGTGGACCGTGCAGCTCGAGAAGGGGAGGTAGATGCCGCCGGCGAGCGTTACGTCGAGCACTATCTCGCCCTCGGTCGCGCCCAGTGCGAGGTTCTCGAAGCTTCGCTCCAGCTGGTCTGCGGCGTCGACGTGCACGAACAGGCCGCCTGTCTCGTATGCATACTTCTGGAGGTCACCGACGAAGCCGAGACCGGAGACGTCCAAGGCGCCGCCGAGGCTGATCGCGTGGATCGGGATGTCGGCGGCGCGAGCGGCGGCGAGCGCGTCGTGCTCGTCGTGGGTACTGGCGGTGTCCATGCCGTCCGAGAGCAAGAGGACCGCCTGCTGATGAGTGCCGTCTTGCGTGGCAGCGAGGTCTTGGACCAGGGTCAGCGTGGCGTCGTGGAGGCGGGTGCTGCCCTGCGCGCTGACTCTGGCCATCGCCTGCTGGATCCGGTCGAGGTCTCCAGTGAGTGCGCTGCGTTCCACCACATCGCTGTCGAATTCGACCAGCCCGAACTCGCTTCCGGGGTAGGCGCGCGCGATGGTGTCGACGAATCGCTGCCCGGCGGGAACGCGCAGGCGGTGTGGATCCGAGGTCGTCATGCTGCCGCTGCCATCGAGCCCGATACCGAACTGGTAGGGTAGGTCGGGGCGCCGATCGCGTGCTTCCCGAATGCGTATCGAACCGCTCATTCCGAAGCCTACCTCGCATTCGACGCTCATGCTCACATAGACGTTGGCGTCGATGATGCCGTGGCCGCTGCTATCGAGAGGGAGCAGACTCACCTCGATCGGTTCCCCGCGGTGAAACTCTGGCGATGTCGCGTAGCCGAGCAGACGCACGTCGGCGATGGTCGAGAGGTCGAGGCTTGCGGCGTCCGATTGGGCCGTTGCCGTCTCGAGCCTGCCTAGTTCGGCTTCGACGTACCCATCCACATTCCCGCTGCTGTCGAACCCGAGACCTCCGGAGAGACTGGGCCCGCTGCCGTCGAGGCTGGCTCCGTCGTCGCCAGCGCCGGGGCTTGTGTCCACCTCCAAGCAACCCCCAAGACCTACCGCAAGGGTCAGAGTGAGCAATGCAGTCGGAGTTCTCGGGGTGGTCATGCCAATCCTTTCCTGGCGCCGCTGGGTTGGCGTCGTGAATGCTGGTCGTTGCACCACGTGTGCCAGCGAGCACGAATGGCTGCGTTGGTGCCCGGCTCCAGCGAGAGGAGACCACGGTTCTGGGGGGCTCTCACGCGGTGCCCCCCAGCCCTCGTGACCCAGCACGGTACCGTTGATGCGGCCCACCCACGCTTCGGCGCTGACGTGCCGTCGAACTCCCTGACATTTCGGTCACGTCACTTGTGGACGAACGGGTGTGGCAGCGAGTGTTGCGCTGTTACGCTGGCGCTTGGGGGGCTTCTCTTCAACCGCCTCTTGTCGTCGCGGCTGGTATCGGACATGGTGCCAGAACGTGGGATACCTGAGCTGGTTGGGGGGCTGGGGCGAGGCCTGGCTCATTGCTGTGGCGGTGGGGCCCGGGCTGGGGGTGGCGTGCGGCGGGAGCGGCGGAACATCGACGTCACTTGAAACGGAAGGGATTGGCGGCGAGGCGGGGGCGGTACGCTTGGGTCGCGGCGGAAGGGGGCGCGCCGGCGCACCCGGTGGCGCGGAGGGGCGACCGGGGCCGGGGGAGGCGCGGGGCGGCGCTGCGGGCGAGGGAATGGTGGGGGCCGGGGAGGCGGCTGCGGGCGAACCACCGCTGCCGAGTGGCCAGGGCGGAGCGCGACTGGGTGCAAGCGGGGCGGGGGCCGCAGCCATGGCGGGTGGCATCGGCGCTGCGCTGCCAGGTGACGGCGGGTGGCCGGAGCCCGGCGTGGGCGGAGTCGGGGGAGCGAGCCCGACGCGGACCGGCGGCAGGAGCGCGACCGGTGGCAGCGCGGCCGGAACGGCGGGCGCTGCGGGTCAGCTGGGGACGGTCGGAAGCGTTGGCGGCGTGGCTGGGCAAGGTGCGACGGGGTCGGGGGGACTGTCCCTGCCGACAGCGGGTCGCGGCGGCGCCGGGTCGGAAGGCGCTGCCGGTATGGGGGGCGAGAGTGCGGGCGGGGTGGCAGGTGTCGGTGGATGTGTGGACGAAGATGGAGACGAAGTGTTTGTCGGGTGCGACGACTACGCTACGCGTTTTGGCCCCGACTGCGATGATCACGACGAGGCAGTGGCGAGTTGTCCTCCCCGGAACGTAGTCTTGATGCTGGGAGATGGGATGGGCTTCGAGCAGTTGCGGGCCTCGCGCATGTTCAAGAGCGGCGCCGCGTGGGTCACGTCACCACTTTCGTTCGAAACCTTTCCTGCTGCGGCCAGCATGACCACCGACAACGCGCAGGGGGACACGACGGACTCGGCTGCGTCCGCCACCGCCATGGCCACGGGTCACAAGGTGGACAACCGGGTGGTAAGCGTTGTGGCTGGAGAAGACCACCCAACGGTCCTCGAGCAGAGTGCGGCCGTTGGCAGACGGACAGGACTCGTGACGATCAGGACACCGGTCGTGGATGCCAGTCCCGCCGCCTTCGGCGCTCACGTGACCAACCGCTTCGACTACACCGGGATTGCCAGCGATCTTCTGACCGGGAGTCGTCCGAACGTCCTCTTTGGCGGAACTCAGAACCTGCCGGGACAGTCGACGGTCGAGGCGGCGGGCTACTTGTTCGTCACAGCGCTCGACTCCTTCGATACCAGCGAAACGGGATCGAGCCATGTCTTCGGTGCCTTCGCCAGTGACGTATCCCCCGCGTTGCCCGAACGTGCCCAGGTGGCGCTGGAGATCCTCTCTCACGACCCCGAGGGTTTCTTTCTCTTCATCGAGCATGAGGGGACGGACGAGTCCGGTCACAATGGCGACCTTGCGGGCGTGATCGACGCCGCCTTGGAGCTGGAGCAAGCCGTGGACCGCGTGCTGAGTTGGCTTGACGGAAGCAGTGACACCCTGGTTGTCGTGCTGGCGGATCACGAGACGGGTGGACTGACGGTGACCGAGGCCGCGCCCCAGGTGGGTGTCGTTCCCGCGCACACCTATGGGCTCAGTGGGCATTCGTCGACGCCCGTGCCTCTCTTCGCCCGGGGACCCCGGGCCGAGTTGGTGGCTGCTGTCCTGGACAACACTGACGTGTACGCGCTGCTCGGCGGGACGTGACGTGGGGCGACGTGGGAGCGGGCGGCACCCACAGCACCAACCAGTCGCGTTGACTGAATTCTCTGTTCTTGCCCCTCTTGGGTGAAGGGTACTCCGAACAAAGCAGCCGCTCTCGCCTGGGCGCCATCTGAAATTGGCGATCAACGCAAGCGTTGCTCGCTAGGATCTGTGGGAATGGCTGCTAGCCAGCGCTCGATGGTCGCTACCAGGAGCGGGGGTGTTTCGCTCATCGGGTAGTGGCCGCTGTCGGCGAGCGGAGTGACGATCAGTCGCGGGCACAGCGTGGCGTAGGCTCGTTCGGTTGCTGCCCGCCGCATCGGTTCGGCATCCTGTTCGCCCGTCACCATCAGCACCTCCATCGAGATGGGATGGCTCGGGTGAGGAAGCCCGTCCGTGGTGAAGACAGGGACGTATCCAGCGACCGCGTCCGCGTCAGAGTGACGCCAGCGGTCCACCAGGAATGGGATCCATCGAGCACCCAGGCGCTGGCCCTGCATGGCGGCCAGCGCCTGCGCCCGCATCTCGTCGTCAGCGTGGCCGAGCCGACGTAGGCTCTCCACTGTGGAGGGGTCTACCCCGAGACCCGTGGGGGGGGGTGGGGTCAGCGCCACAACGCGGTCGATCTGATCCCCATGCTGTTGCGCCAGGTGCAGCGCGACCAGGCTGCTCATCGAATGCCCCACGATGGCGACCCGCGGTCGATTCAGCCCCTGGGCGAGCTGCAGGACATCCTCCGCCGCCTCGATCACGGTATACGCTCCCACCCGACCTCGGGAGCGTCCGTATCCACGAAGGTCGGCGAGCACCCAGGTGAAGCGCTCCTCGTCCAAGTAGGGACGCGCCGCGTCCCAGATGCTCGTGTCCCCGAGCCAGTCGTTCAAGACGATGGCAGCAACGGGACCTGCGCCGATCTTCTCGTGACCCAGCATCCGGCAAGCCTTCCCATGCTCTCGGTGGGGCGCAAACACAAGCCGATTTGAGTCTCGAGCGCAACCGCCCCGGGCGCTTTGCCGAACCCGGTACGGCGGCTGGCCGTCAGCTTGCGACTGGAACCTGGAGATCCTTGGGTCGCCTAGCGATGCGACGTACGCAAATTCCTGACGAATTGGGTGCGCATTCGGTGGATGGACCGGCCCTCGGCGGACTGCGAGCATGCAGAGTCCCCACGAGCTGCCGGCGTTGCTAGCGCTCACCTGGGGACCTTCCCCGGTGGATGAAAGAAGATACGGAGGAACTGTGGAGGTCGAGGGCGTTGCTTCGTTGCCGAACGGCAAGTGCGGGTGCTGTGAGTCCTGGATCACTCACTATGAACGCCACGGTGGCTTGCTGGGGCCGGTGTGCGCCGTGCGGGCCTGCCGGGCCAATGCTTGTCGCCTTGCGGCCGTGCGCCGGGTCGCAAGTGCGGTGGCCGAGCCATCAGAGCTGCTCTTCGTTCCGGTCTGCGACTCCTGTCACCGTGGTGGCCAACTCGTGCTCAAGGACGACTGCGTGCCCATCTTCGCGATGGCCGGGCGCAGGGACGCGGCAGCGGGGCCGTCCCAGTCGGTGTGGAAGTGGGCTTCTGCGGCAAGGCAAGGTCAGGCGCTGCGCCCGCTGGTCTGGGCGCGTCGGGGTGACGACTTGAACGTGCGCGCTGTCGGCTGGCGCAGCCTCTGAGCGCGGGTCCTTCCGACCGGAGCCTCGGAACGCGCAGCGAGGAGCTAGACCCGGCGGGAGCTGGTCGAGCCGGGCCGCGTGCCGGGGCGGTGGTGGTGGCGACTCTCGCCAGTGAACGTGAGCTCGGTTGCCCACAGTCTTTCCCCCTACTGTGGATATGTCGGACGTCGACTCGGTGTTCACGATGACGGTGGGGTGGTGGTGCGACGCGTTCGAGAGGTAGGAGCGTGGATGTATGACGTGCGCATGACCGCAGCGTCTTCGAACGGAGACATGACGGTCACCGTGATGCCGCGCTCGAATGCGAACTTCCTCCGCATGGGCGGAGTCGCCCAGCGTTTCTGCAGCCCCTCGGCGATGGGATTCGGGCGAAGGGGTGAACCCGTGCCGTGCCGACTGACTCCACTGGCAGCGTCCCGGGGGCCTCCGGGGATGTCGAATTGGACATCTTCTCCGGCGGCGGCGCGGGGGGCACGCTGATGCACGACCGAGGAGGCGACGTGCACGAAGAACTCGATCTCGTGCCGAGTGTGGGAGCTCGCGAACCTGGCGCTCGCCCAGAGGTGGTGGCGTTGCTCGCACTGGTGGTGACGGGGTTGGTCGGGGTGGCCTGTGGTCAGGTCGAGAACGCGCCGGTGGGCCGGACTGCTTCTGGCCCCGAGCCTGGGGCAGGGATTGTCGCGCTTGAGCTGGGGGTGGTGTCTGGTCCCGATGCGGTGCCTCGGGTTCAGCTGGCGCGCCGGGCTGGAGACGGGACCGTGGCGCCGCTTCCCGAGGCGTACGTCGACGCGATCGAGTTTCGGATGGGGATGGTCGCCGTGACCCTGCGCCGGGAACTCCGGTTGGTGCACCACGACGGGTCGAATTCGCTGTTGGCGAGGGAGGCAGACGGCCTGCCCGCACGCGCGGCCGATGGCTCCCTCGTCTACACTGCGCGCTTCGGCGAGGTTGTAGAGATTCATCGACTCTCTTCCCTCGGAGAGGACCGCCGGCTCGCCTCGTTTCGCGGTAGCGCCACCCGTCTTGCTCCCCAGGCGGACGGCTCGATTGTCTTCGTAGGTTCGACCATCGGCGGCGTGTCGGGTGTCTGGATCGCCGACGCTGAAGGTGTTCGCTGTTTCACCAACTGTGAGCTGCGCGTGGGCCAACCCTGGGGGAGTGGCTATCAGGCTCCGCCAGGTGATGCCAGTCGCGTGCTCGTCACCAGAGATCGGGTCGAATGGCAGACCCCCGGGGGGAAACGTGAGACTGTTTCGCGGGAGGTGGGGCGGTGAGTCGTGGAGTTGCGGGATGGGTGCTTCCTGCGCTCGTCGCGGGCTGGGTGGCTGTACCGGCGGTGGCGCGGGCACAACCCTTTAGTACGCCCATCGGGTGCGACGATTGCATCAACTACTGGTACTACCTCGATCACGGAGACAACACCGACTACACCTGTGGGGACACCACCTACTCTGGTCACAATGGGAGCGACTACTCCCTACGGGGAGGCAACGCGGCGATCGACAACGGAAACGAGGTAGTTGCAGCTGCGGCCGGAGTGGTCGTGGTCGCGTCGGATGGCAACTACGATCGGTGCACGGCTTGCGGCGGGGATGGCTGCGGCACAAACACTCCCGGGGGCGGGTTCTCCAACTATGTCGTGATCGACCACGGTGGATACGACACTACCTATGCCCACCTGCGCAACGGCAGCGTTGCCGTGCAGGTGGGGGATACCGTCGCTTGCGGACAGGTCATCGGGCACATCGGGAGCGCGGGGTGTAGCACTGGCGCCCACCTGCACTTCCAGCCGCGCTCCGCCGGTGGCAGCTACGTCCAGGAACCGCTCGACCCCTACGAGGGATCCTGCTCGTCGACGACACCCTCGCTGTGGGGGGAGCAAGGACCCTATCGTGGCATTCCTGGCTACACGTGCGACGACGAGCCGCTACCGTCATGTCCGGCGGACACCCAGGAGCTCTGGACCTGTGCGACGGACGGTGGCAGTCGTCGGCGCTGCATTGACGGAGTGGATTCGGTCGAGGACTGTCGCTGGGGCTGCACGGTCATGGCGGATGGGAGTGACGATCTGTGCGCGCTCCCTCCCGACGACGATGGCGATGGGGTGCGCGCGGACACCGACTGTGACGACACCCGAGGCGACGTCCACCCAGGCGCGCTGGAGGTGTGCGATGACGGTGTCGATCAGGACTGCAACGGTGCAGATTCCGCCTGCGGTCCGATCGGGGCCGGCGGCGGGGCGCAGGCCACCGGGGGGCAGTCGAGCGGTGGAAGAGTGGCCGGCGGCGGTGTGCTCACCGGCGGCTCTTCCGCTCCGGGAGCGACTGGTGGCGACTCTGGTGTCACCGGCGGTGCCCCGACTGGCGCGGGTTCTGGTGGCGGTCCCGCGACGAGCGGCGGGATGCCCGGCGCGGGTGGCGTGGCATCGGCGATCAGCGGGGGCATCCCGGGTACTGGAGCGAGCTCCGCCCTAGGGGGCTCCCCGGCGACCGGCTCGGCCCTCAGCGCGGCGGGAGTCGCGACGATCGGGAGCGCTGGGTCGGGGCGTGAGGCGGACCCGGACGTCGAATCCGGATGCTCCTGTCGCGTGGGTGAGACCGCCCGCCGCCGTCGACACCCGGGAAATGGGGCCGGGTTGGTGTTCGGGCTGGCGGCGCTCGCGAGCTTACCCTTGCGGTGGCGTGAGCATCGTCGACGGTCACGCTGGCGATCCAGGAGCGGCTGCTCCGGACCCTGAACCACGGAGATGCCGTTCCGCTTCTTGCGTGGGCTAGGGCATTGGCTCCGCCAGTGTGACCACGCAAGTGCTGTTGGTGCACCCGACGCCGGCCTCCGACAGCACCTCATCCACCAGCAGCGGACAGGAATCGATGCCCGTTGCGAGTAGATCGAACGCCGTGGAGGCGTTCGGCGCGTAGGCGAACGCCTCGCCCCACTCGAGCGCGGCGTAGCCCGCGAGCTGAAGGCGCTCGGCCGTGCTGCGTCCTGCCGAATCGATCATGGAGTCTCCGCCCGT
The DNA here is from genome assembly GCA_050304295.1 of Polyangiaceae bacterium. Classification (GTDB taxonomy): domain Bacteria; phylum Myxococcota_A; class Polyangia; order Polyangiales; family Polyangiaceae; genus JAFGBI01. The sequence continues at coordinate 37,500 of JBNLDK010000060.1, read as the reverse complement.
GGCGGCGAGATCGGTGGCGAAGACGCGAGCGGCGCAGACGAGGCGGCCGTCCACTAGTAGCTGGGGGGCGAGCGGCGCGGGTGCGGTGCCGCAGGCGAGCGATTGGCCGCGCCGGGCGGCCTGCAGCATCTCGAGCAGGAGTTCCTCTTGCAGGCGGGTGGCGGCCGCGGTTTCTGCCACGGGGGCGCAGAACTCGGACTCGGGGAGCGGCAGGTTGACGCAGCTCCCTCCGACACACATCAGGTCGCTGGGACAGCCGCCAGGCTGACAGGCGAGTAGGCAGATCCCTCGGCTTGGATCTCGGGTCTCGCATTGTGTCCAGGCAGCTGGTTCGCTGGGATGACTGCAGATTCCGCCTTCGAGATTCGCGCAGTCGGCGTCGTTCTCGCACGCCGGTGTGCAGACGCCGCAATGGCAGTCTCCGTCTCCGCAGTCGGCGTCCGCGACGCATGGCTGGAGCCAGTTCGAGTTGCTACCTGTGTGGGGTCGGTCGCTGGTCTCGCAGGCGAGTCCCACTCCCAACACCAGGCCGATCGAGCCGACGTAGCCGAGCCGATAGGTGCGCCTCCCGTAGCGCGGGACCCCGACACCGGGCAAGCGCACGCGATCGCCCAGACGTTCGACAATCGCGCTCGCCCATCGAGCGCCGCACAACCAGGCCAGGGAATTCATGGTGTCTCGTCGTCGGGTCGGGTCACGGACTGCCCGAAGTAGAACGATACCTCTTCTTTCGCCTCGTCGGGACATGGATGCGCTTCGTTGTGTGTTTGGACCAGGTCCCACAGCTCATTGACGTCACGGCGAACTCGCCGCAGAAGCCCCAGAACCGCCTCCCGATGCGGGTGTCCGGGGTGCACGTCGAAGGTCAGTGTGGCCCCGCCGACCACGTCGTCGGTGGCAGACTGGGGAACTCCGTAGCGAACCTTGTGGGCAATGGCGCGAGCGACGGCCTGGAAGTGGTCGAGCACGGCGGCCTCCCAGCCTTGCTCGGATCCGACCGGAACCAGGAAAGTATCCGCGTGGTAGGTCTCGTTCTCGCCCTCACCGCTGGTGCGCAGTTGACCCTGCGCACAGAGGGCAGCAAGCGTCTCCTCCAGGGCTTCCGCGTCCACCGCGAGTCGCTGGAGGAGCTCGGCCTTCGTCAGTCCTTCCGAGCGATAGACGACCACCCAGAGGATCGGGCCCAGCCCCTCGCGTCGCTGCTCGCGCAGAGTCTGCGCCAGGTCGTGCTCCCTGGTGAGGCCGAAGATGGCCGTCTCTCCGGCTCCGGTGCGATACACGAGACCACTCGAGACGAGATCATTCAGAACCGATCCCACGACGATGGGGTCGTCGCGATCGAATGCTCGCAGGAGCTCTCGGCGGGACGCACTACCCTTTGCGGTGAGGTGTTCGAGCACCGCTTGCCACAGAGTGCGATCGCGGGCACTGACGCTCTCGGTGACCCGCTGCACCTTCTTCTGGTAGGTCCGAATCGCCAGGCCGAACATGTCCGCGACGACCTTCCGTCCCACTCCCTGCGCCTCGATTTCGCGGGAGAGCTCGAGGAAGACCTGGTCCGCCAGGTGCGCCAGCGGTGCCCGGATCCCAGCGGCCGTCGACAGTTGTGCGATGAGCACCGTGGTCTGGTGCATCAGGGCGTCGATGAGGAGCTTGGTGTTCACGGTGGAGCAATCCTATCGTGACGTGCCGCTCCCCAGCAGATGTCCAAAGCTGCACGGGGTCACCGGCGGGTCCTTTCCAGCGGCTGCGACGCATGGGCCGGACCCAGGATCCTCGCTGGGGAATCCGCGGGAGACAGCGCCTGTAGGGAGTCCCAAGCGCAGCACTCCGGGGTGCGGAGGCGCACGGCGTTGTCGCGGTTTCAGGGCGTCGCCGGGGTGCCCCCCTTGCCGTTGTTGGACGGTGGCCCCAGGCGTCCGTGGATGTGGAAGACCTTGAAGTGGATGGCGCTTGGGGTCGGGGCGCTTCTGGTCGCGGTCGTTGCCGGTGGTGGGCTCTACGTGCTGATCCAGGTGCGCGCGTTCGACGCGAGCATGGACCGCGTGTACGACGTCGCAACGCCGCGCGTCACGCGATCCAGTGACCCCGAAGTGCTAGCGCGCGGTCGGCACCTTGCGGAGGCGCTCGGCGGCTACGCGGCCGCTGAGTGCCACGGAAAGGATCTGGCGGGAGTCGCACCTTGGCGATGGGACCCGTGGGGACGATGAGCGGTCCGAACATCACACCTCGGGGGCTCCTGGCGGTTTACTCCGATGCCGACTTGGCGCGCCTGATTCGCCACGGTGTGAAGAAGGATGCGCGCTCGGTGCGGATGATGCCGGTTCAGGACTCCTACTGGTTTCCGGACGACGACGTGAACGCGCTCGTTTCGTATCTGCGCACGGTGCCCCCTTCGGACCGTGCGAATGCTCCGACTCGGGTCGGGGTCATTGGCGAAGTGCTGGACCGCGAGGGAAAGTTCTGAGATGGAGCGAAGCCGACGCTGGTTTCTGGGCACTGGCGTGGTCGCCGTGGGAAGTCTCGTCGGGTGTCGGAAGGACGCCGAGATGGCCTTCACGTGCACCGACACGAGCGCGCTGGACGAGGCGCAGCTCGGTCCTCGTCAGCGTGCCGACTACTTCGAACCCGCTCCGGATCCGCGCCGGACCTGCGAGGCCTGCTCCCAGTGGCTTCCCAAGGGAGCCGGGAAGTGTGGTGGCTGCAAGCTCTTTGCGGGGCCTGTCCATCCGCGTGGCACCTGCCGCCTGTTCGTCCCGCGTTGAGGTCCGGGTTCGATCGCTGGCACCGTGGCGGTGGCGGCGCGCCGCACAGGCCAGTGCCCCCAAGCACCGCGAGCGACCAGGGGGCTCCGGTGGAGTGGGAACCGGCAGGGATCTCGCAGCAGCACCCGGTGCAGACCTCACCGCCTCCGGGCTGAGCGCCCGCGCCAGGGAGTCCCCCCGTGGCAAGGCCGCCGACGGCATTCCCCCCGGTCAGTGTTCCGCCGGTAGGCGCCCCACCGGTGGCGACTCCACCGAGGGGGGACCCGCCGGTCGCGGTGCCTCCCAGGGGCGTTCCACCCGTTGGTGGCCGGCCCGTGCCCCCCGTTCCCGCCGTGGCCCGATCGGCCCGCGGCGCCGCCCGGGGCGGTTCCCTCGCCGCCCGCAGAGCCCCCGGCGCCCGTGGGGGACGAGGCGGGTCGTCGGAGCAGCACGACCTCGTCGACCGCGAACTCGTATGGCATGGGAGCGTCCCAGCTCGGCTCGAAGCGCAGCGTGAGGGCCTGCGACGTGTCGAAGTCGGCGAGGATGGCCGGGTCGTCGAAGAGCAACTGATGGAGTCCCCACTCCCTGGAGAGCTCGAACTTCTTCGTTTGCCAGGTGAGCTCGCTGCTCGCTGGAGCATCGAGTCGGACGTAGAGCGGCCCAGTCCCCCGCGCGAGGAACTCGACGCCCGCGTACTCGGAGGCGTCGTACGGAGTCCAGCTCGCGAAGGGCAGCACCGCGTTCGCCCAGTCGTTCTCCGCTTCGCTGGCGGCGACCGAGAATGCGGCGGAGAAACTGCTGCCCAGCGCCCCCTCGGCGAGCGGCGTGAAGGGGTCGGGCGTGGTCCGCCCCGGGTTGGCGGCGAGCGTTTCCCAGCTGCCGCTGCGGCCGGAAATTCTCGGGATCCGCCCGTCTCCAGACTCGAGATCGTCCCACAGATCGCGTTCCCAGCGGACGCACTCCTCGCCATTGGCGGCACAGCGCAGGGCATCCAGCAGAACCGAGACGCAGTTGCTGTCGGGGGCGATGCCGAGCGGCAGGTCGCTGCAGCTCACCGACTGGTTGGTGGACGCGATGCACTCGAAGACGGCCCCGCGTTCGGCGCTGCAGTCGCACGTCCCTTGGGTCGCCCGTCCGATCCACTCGGCGCACCCTCCGCGGCGCTGATGGTCGGCAGGGGCAGCGGGGCGGCGGGATCGAGCGAATCTCCCGGCAGGAAGCGGCGTCCGACGTACAGGTTCCAGTCGACATAGATCCCTCGTTCGAGAAGCTGGGCGATCAGGTAGTCGAGCTTCTCGAATACCTCCTCGTTCAGGCTCGAGCTCGAGTCATCCTGGTAGGCGATGAGGGAGTTCGGGGTGGGGTAGGAGAAGAAAGTGTCGCAGCCGTGGAGCCGGACCGCGTTGAAGCCGAGCTTGGCGATCCTCGCCGCCATCGCTGCGGATTCCGCGTGGGAAGGCGCAGCGCCACCCCAGAAGCTGATGTTGACTCCCCAGATCCGGTACCGATCGCCATCCCGATGCAGGTGACCGTTGCTCACCGTGAGGGGAGTCAGTACGGCTCCGCTTGCCCCATTCAGGCTGCTCTGGTCCAGCGGTCCCGGACTGGCGTCGTTCCAGGGCAGGGTGAACGGGCGCAGCGATTGTGCAGCAGCGGGGCCGGCGAGCAACCCGATCGCCAGCAGAGCAGCGAGTGGGGACGAGGGTCTCATGGACCTACTGTTCCCACGAGGAGCGGCCAGGGACGATCGGCAAGCCAAGGAGCGTGACTCATTGGTCACTTCGCGACGCCTTCGCCACTTGCCCCGGGCGATCCGCGCCAGCGCCGGGTGCGGTGCCGCGCCGCGTCGCGGACGCCGGACCTGAGTCGGTCGTTCGTGGAGTTCGGGTACTGGATGACAACCCGCGGGAACGGCGTCACCTTTCCGAGTTGCCACCGATGCTCCCTCCGCCCCGCTTGACCGACGTTCGCTGGGTGTCCCTCGACTCCGATCACGAGGGGACGCTGCGCGAGCTTTCGAGCTCCACCCTCTTCGTGGTGACGACGCGGCCAGCGGAGGCAGGCCGCGAGCTGCGTTTCGATCTACGGGGTCCAGATGACAGCCGTTTGGGGGTCGGAGTCGCGCGCGTGCTGATGGTCGACACCGGCGGGATGGGTTTGTCGCTGCTGGCGCTCGGGGTGGACCCAGCGCTGGTGGCGCGTCTCAGCGGCGTTCGCCCCGGGCCTCCCCCGCTGCCAGCGGCATTGCGTCCCCGCGATCAGGCGCCGACCTGGCCGCGCCAGCCCCCGCCGATTCCGCGCGAGGAGCCGCCGTCGCTGCCCCCGGCTGCTCCCCGGGAGGGCCAGCCGGGTGAAGAGGAAGAGGCTGACGTCGAAGTGCAGGTGGAGCAGCTGCACTTCCCGACCGAGGGGGTGGTCATCGGGATCGATCTCGGAACCACGAACACCGTCGTCGCCCATGTCAAGGATGGACGACCTGTCGTGATCCCTGGTCGCACCGGAACGCCAGTGACCCCCTCCATGATCACTTTCGATCTGGACGGGAGCTTCCACGTGGGTCAGCGGGCCGTCGATCGGCAGGTGCTGTACCCGGAGCGGACCGTGCATGGATCGAAGCGTCTGCTCGGCCGTACGTACCGCAGCGACGTTGCGCAGGATCTGCAGACTCACTTCGCCTACCCCATCGGTGAGGCCGATGGTCAGCGTTTCGGCGTGCGTCTGGGACAACGCGTCGTGAGCATGGATACGATCGCCGCGCGGATCCTCGACGAGGTGCGCACATGCGCGGAGGCTGCCCTCGGTGAGCGGGTGCGGGCCGCTGTCGTCACGGTTCCGGCGTACTTCAGCGAGGCACAGCGGGAGGCGGTGCGTCGCGCTGCCCGAGAGGCGAATCTGGTCGTGCATCGCATCGTCAACGAGCCGACGGCGGCGGCGGTTGCCTACGGCAGCAAGCTCAAGGGTCGCGTTCGCCTAGTGGTTTGGGATTTCGGTGGGGGCACCTTCGACTGCTCGGTGGTGGCGGTGGAAGACGACGAGGTGCAGGTCCTGGCGACGGGGGGCGACAACTTCCTGGGTGGTACCGACTTCGACGACCTCATTGCGGCTCACCTCCTGGCCGAGTTCCAGGCGCGGGAGGGGTTGATCTTCGATCCGACGCTGCAGCAAATCGCGCGTCTCCGTCAGGCGGCAGAGGTAGCCAAAGTGCTGCTGTCCAGCGAGGACGAGGCGGCCATCGAGATCGTCGAGCTGACCCAGGAACCTCGACTGGATCTCCGAACCACGCTGACCCGTGAGAAGTTCACGTCCATCACCAGCGGTCTCGTCGATCGAGCGGTGGGCATCGCCTGTGATGTTTTGGGCAGGGCCGGGATCACCCCGGCGCAGATCGATGACGTTGTGCTGGTCGGGGGATCGACCCGCATCTTCGCTGTACAGGACGCAGTGGCACGGCTGTTTGGCAGGCGCCCCAGCAAGCGCATCAATGCGGAGGAAGCGGTCGCGCTGGGCGCTGCTCTGCTCGGTGCGGAGCTCAGCGCCGGCCCGGCACTGCGCGACATTCTGCCGATGAGCATTGCGCGCGCGCTGCCGGGGCCGCGGCTCGACGTCGTGGTGCCGCGCCACACCCGCTTGCCGTCCGAGACCGAGTTGGTCGTGGCGGCCGACCTTCTCGGGAGCGTGCTGCTTCCTCTGTTTCAGGGAGACGCGGAGTCGATCACGGACAACGAGTACCTGTGCACGGTCGTTGTGGAGGACCGGTCCCTCTGGGACGGAGGTGCGGTCCGAATATTGCTCTCCTTTGACGAGCACTGCGTGATGGCTGTGGAGGCAGTGCACGAGGGAACGGGGCGAGCTCTTCCCGTTCGACTGGATCGGGGGCGACAGTTGCTCGATGTCCTGCGCGAGCTGGGGGTGCCCACCCGTCCCGATGGGAGCCTCCCACCGCCACCCGTTCCGGCGGAGCGGATGTTTCGACGGCTTGGGCGACTGTTTAGGTAGTCCCGGCTTCCAACCTTGCTCGAGTCCACGGCGTTGGGGAGCAGCCGATTGCCGAGAGGCTATCGACGCTTGCGGTGGCCGTCCGTCCGCGCTGGGGCGCCCGCCAACTCACGAATGAGACTCGTGCTGGGGGGGCGTCTGACCACGAGCCCAGGATGGGCGAAGGGGATCAGCGCTGCGGCGAGGTCTTCGATGCTCTCTGGGCGTCGACGAGGGGACCGGGACAGGGCTCCATGCACCACTTCGACCAGCGGAGTGGGGACATGGGCTGCTACCTGATTGAGCGGTTCGGGTTCGTCTTTGGCTCCGGCCCGGGCGATCCCTCGCGGGTCGCTGAAAGGCCGCGTGCCCGCGAGCAACTCGTACAGTACCGCACCTAGGTTCCACACCATCGAGCGGTCATCGGCGCAGGCGGAGTCGGAGACAACGCACTCAGGCGCCTGGTACGGCGCGGCGGAGTTCGGCTTGTCGGGTCCACTCCGGGGGAGAAGATCGAGGATCTTGACCAGCATTTCACCGCACTGGGCTGCGACGAAGAGATTCTCCGTGATCACCTCGCGGTGAGGGATGCCCGCCTCCCGTGCTGCGCGTAGGCCCAGGATGGCGTGGAGCACGAACGTGGTGGCGTCTTCGCTGGGTAGAGCACCCTGGAGCGCGAGTTGTTGCTGGAGATTGCGGCCGTCCAGCAGTTCCCGCGCGACAAAGGCGGAGTGCGCGTGGATCCCGACGTCCAGGATCCGGACGACGTAAGGACTACGAAGGGCCAGCTGTTGAAGCGTGTTCCGGACAAACAGTTGCCTCGTTTCGGGATGAGCGGGGGTCCGAAAATCGACCACTTTCAGCGCGACCAGGCGCGCTACCGGCAGGTGAACCGCTTCGTAGACGGCGGTGCCGTGGCCCAGCGCCAGAACGCTTCGGACCTCGTACCGGCCCCCAATGATACTTCCCGTGTCGAACACCGTTGCGAACTCCGTCGCCAGCCAATGCCAGCCATGAAGCGGTGCGTCTTCGCTGCTCGCGCACCAGCCGATCACTCACTTCGTGTCGGCGGTGCCTGCAGAGCGATCACGGATTCTCGTCGTCGGGTTCAATCTCACACCAAGATGCGAGCACGAAGGCTGCGATGTCTCGTTGTGGTGTGCGGCTGTCCGGTTTCCGCCCCGTTCGTGCGGCCGCGCGTGCAGGCCTCCATCGAAGCAGTACAAGCCCGCCCTCGGGCCGGGAGAGCACCGTCGTTTTCGATCGGAGCTGAGCATTCATGTCCGGCCCAGGGCCTCGCTCGTGGTGGTCCCCGCGCCGCAACCAGGCAAGGTCGTCTGGGGCTAGCGGCGCGTCGTGCGAGTCTCGATTCTGGCGCGCAGTCTCGGGATTCGCCTCGGTCCCTCTCCGCGCGGATCCGCGCGACGAACACCGACGAATCGGCGCAGTCGGTGGGATGCGCGGATCGACGGCGCAGGCTTGGCGTCACGAACCGGACTGACAGAACCGATCAAGCCTGTGATTTCCGGGGATAACTGAGAATATCCGGGCTGCCTCCCCATGCTGGTCGGCAAACTGGGAACGCAGGCGTCTGGGCGCGGAGTGATTGAAAGGTACGAGATGGGAAACCTGGGAACAAAGGTTGCGGGACTGGGACTCACGTGCTTCGCCGTGGCGTGTGGCTCCGAGTCGCCAGGGGGCGGCGAAACGGCCGCCGGCGGCGGCGGAGCGGCGGTCACGGGCGGCACGGCTGGTGTCGGCGGTCTTGGCGCGGGTACCGGCGGTATCCCCGAGTCGGGCGGCATGGGTCCCGCTGGTGGATCGGGGGCCAGCGGCGGCCTGGGCGTGAGTGGTGGCGCGTCGACCTCGGGAGGTGGCGGCACGGGCGGTATGGTGGTCGGGTCCGGCGGAGGGGGAGTCTCTGGTGGCACCGGGGGCGCCGGGGCTGGTGGCGGCACGGGGGGAGTCGGGGCTGGTGGCAGCACCGGGGGAGTCGGAGCTGGTGGCAGCACTGGGGGCGTCGGAGCTGCCACCAGCTCTGGAGGAGCAGCAACCGGGGGCAGTGCCCCTGTCGAGCGGCCGGGGCTGGTCACTTCCGGTCCGGGCAGCTACTGGCAGGAGGGAGAGCCAACCGTGGGTGGCGGCAACGCCAGTATCGCGGTTGACGAGAACGCCACCTACCAGACGTGGATCGGGTTTGGGGGGACGTTCAACGAGGCCGGGTGGGACGCTCTGGCGGAGCTGGATCCGGCCGAGATTGATCTCGCCCTTCGCTTGCTCTTCGACGCCCGCGAAGGCGCTCACTTCGCCTGGGGACGGATCCCCATCGGAGCGAGTGACTACGCGATGGACCGCTACACGCTTGCCGAGACTCCGAATGACTACGCGATGGACAGCTTCTCCATCGACCGGGATCGGCAGCGGCTGATTCCCTACATCAAGGCCGCGCAGGCCGTGAACCCGGAGCTCCAGTTCTGGGGAAGTCCCTGGAGTCCTCCGGCATGGATGAAGGACAGCAACAACATCAACGGCACCGACCCGAACGAGACGTTCACCAGTCACATGCTGAGCGACGCGCAGACGCTGCAGGCTTACGCGTTGTACTTTGCGCGCTTCGTCGAGGAGTATGCGGGCGAGGGCATTCACATCGATCATGTCCAGCCCCAGAACGAGCCCGGGTATGCGACGCGCTATCCATCCTGCTTGTGGGATCCGGGACTGCTGGGCACCTTCGTCGGGGAGTACCTCGGGCCGACTTTCCAGAGTCGTGGTCTTGATACGGAGATTTGGTTTGGCACGCTGTCGAATGCCGATACCTACAACGACCACATGGGCGGTCTTACCGGAACAGCGGCTGGCTACACGGTTGGCGTGGGCCTGCAGTGGAACACGATGGGGCACGTGCAGACGCTGTCGAATCAGGGGTATCTGGTCATGCAGACCGAGCACAAGTGCGGCAACTACCCCTGGGAGTCCGCTACCTTCAACCCCGACTCGCCGCCCAACGATCACGCCTACGCAGTCGAGAGCTGGGGCCTGATCCGGGATTGGCTCAATGCAGGGGTGCACATCTACAGCGCGTGGAACATGGTGCTGGACACCGCCGGGCAGAACCTCGACGAGTATCGTGCGTGGCCACAGAACGCCCTGCTCGTCGTCGATCGCAGCGCGAAGACGCTGACAGCGACACCTGCCTACTACGTGTTCCGGCACTTGTCGTACTTCATCGATCCGGGCGCGGTGCGCCTCGGTACGAGCGGTGGGGACGCCGTGGCGTTCCGGAACCCCGACGGGAGTGTCGTCACGGTGGTGCACAACTCCGGTTCTCAGGCGGCGCAGACGACGGTCGCCGTCGGTGGTACTACCCTCCAGTTCCAGGTTCCCGGTCAGGGCTGGGCCACGGTCAACTGGGAAGGCTGAAACAGGAAGTGAACTCATGAAGTGCGAGATGCTGAGAAGCGAGCGACGGTTCGAGGGTGGAGCGATGAACGCGGTGCGCGGGAGCGTCATCACCATCGTCGTCGCGGCCTGTGTCAGCGCCTGCTCATCCTCGTCGGGAGGAAGCGAGCCGGGTGGGTCGGGGGCGACCGGTGGCCTCGACGCTGTGGGCGGTATCGACGCTGCGGGTGGACTCGATGCCAGCGGTGGTCTCACGGTCATGGGCGGGTCCGGTGGTGGCACCGGAGCGCTTCCCGCAACGGGCGGAGGTGGGCCGCTGGGCGGCGCCGGGGGTAGCGGTGGCAGTCCTGCCGGAGGGACGGGGGGACAGGCACTGGGCGGAGCCGGTGCGGGCAGCGGCGGCACGTTGCTGGGAGGTACTGGCGGTGTGGTTGGCGGGGGAACCGGCGGCATGCCGGGTGGGACCGGCGGTGTCGTGGGGACCGGTGGCTCGGAGACCTACGTCATTCCGACGGATCTTCCCGACGAGGATGGTTCGGCGTTGTGGCTCCGCTACCCGACCGTGCCGCTGCCTGGACTCTTGGCGCAGTACCAGGCTGCCCTGACCCACGTTGTCAATGCGGGAAGCTCGCCGACTCTCGAAGCGGCGCAGGGCGAGCTCGTCCGAGGGCTGGGCGGTCTGACGGGTGCAACAGTCACCACCAGCGCAACTCCGCAGGGCGCGGGGGCCGTGGTGATCGGCACCCCGACCTCGTCGCCCACCATTGCCGGCTCTCCCCTGGCGTCGCGGCTGACGACGTTGAGTTCGGATGGCTACCTTGTCGAGGTCACGCAGGTCGACGGGCAAGACGTCATCGCGGTGGCGGCGAACACCGATGTGGGCGTGCTGTACGGGAGCTTTGCCCTGCTGCGCCATCTGCAGCGCCACCAGCCCATCAGCGGGCTGGCTCTGAGCAGTAGTCCCAAGATCGAGCGGCGGATCCTCAACCACTGGGACAATCTCGACCGTTCCGTCGAGCGCGGCTATGCAGGACGCTCGCTCTGGGATTGGAACGCGCTTCCCGGGAGCCTGTCTCCTCGCTACGAGACCTACGCCCGCGCCAACGCGTCAGTCGGGATCAACGGAACAGTACTGACCAACGTCAACGCCAACGCGCAGGTGCTCACCACGGAGTACCTCGACAAGGTGGCTGCATTGGCGGATGTCTTCCGGCCCTACGGGATTGCCGTCTACCTGACCGCCCGATTCAGCGCACCGATCGAGATCGGTGGGATGAACACCGCCGACCCCTTGGACAACGGAGTGGCCCAGTGGTGGGCGAGCAAGGTTTCGGACATCTACTCCCGCATTCCTGACTTTGGCGGATTCCTGGTGAAGGCCAACTCCGAGGGGCAACCGGGACCGCAGGACTACGGGCGGAGCCACGCTGACGGTGCCAATATGCTGGCTGACGCTCTCGCGCCCCATGGCGGCGTCGTGATGTGGCGCGCCTTCGTGTACGCAGAGGACAGCCCGGTCGACCGGATCCGCGAGGCCTATGACGAGTTCAAGCCGCTGGATGGATCCTTCCACGACAACGTCTTTGTCCAGCCGAAGAACGGACCTCTCGACTTTCAACCGCGCGAGCCGTTCCATCCGCTGTTCGGCGGCATGCCCCAGACTCCGCTGATGATGGAGTTCCAGATCACCAAGGAGTACCTCGGTCAGGACACGCACCTGGTCTACCTGGGGCCGCTCTACGAGGAGGTGCTCCAGTCCGATACCTTCGCCAACGGGGCAGGGTCGACGGTCGCACGGGTGATCGACGGCTCGCTCGATGGTCACGCGACGAGCGGAATCGCGGGCGTGTCCAACGTCGGTGACGACGTGAACTTCACCGGATCGCACTTCAACCAGGCGAACTGGTACGTGTTCGGGCGCATGGCGTGGGATCCCGACCTGTCCGCTGTGTCTGTCGCCGACGAATGGGTGCGCCAGACTTTCTCCAACGACCCGGTCGTGGTTGCTCCCGTTACCGAGTTGATGATGGCTTCACGCCAAGCCGTGGTCGACTACATGACGCCACTCGGCCTGGTGCATATCATGGCCTCCGAACATCACTACGGACCTGGGCCGTGGGTCAGCAACCTGGGTCGAGCGGAGTGGAATCCCGTCTACTATCACCGCGCGGATGGCCAGGGTATCGGCTTTGACAGGACGGTCGCGGGGAGCAACGCGATCGAGCAGTACTTCGCCCCCGTTCGGCAAGGGTTCGAAGACGTGGCGACGGTTCCCGACGAGTTCCTTCTCTTCTTCCACCACGTTGGCTGGGGGCACACGATGAGTTCCGGTCGAACTGTTTGGGAAGAACTCGTGCATCGCTACAGCGTGGGAGTCGACACAGTGGGTACGATGCGCGACGACTGGGGGGTCGTTGCTGGACGCGTGGACGACCAGCGCTTCAGTGAGGTGGATCGGTTCCTCGAAATCCAGCATTTCGAGGCCCGGTGGTGGAGGGATGCGTGCCTGACCTACTTCGGCTCCGTGTCGGGACAGCAGCTTCCGAGCGGCTACGCACAGCCTGCCAACTCGCTGTCGTACTACCAAGGACTCAACTGTCCGCCCGATCGCGACAAGCCTCGCTGCGATCCGGTCTACACCGGATCTCCGTCACCGGCAGTGCTGCAGTAGCCACAGCGAAGATGGGTCCGAGCGCGCATCTGGCACTCTTGCCGTGGGCGGGGGCTGGCAGGGGGCGCTCAGCAACTCACCCTGGCGTGGCTCGTCGAATCTGGCCCGTGGCGCGATAGCAGGCGCGCCGCATTCATCGCGACCAGGTGGCGTCGCTCCTCAGGGGTCAGCAAGTCGTGCGTTGACCCTCGGCTGGCTCGCGCCGCCCTCGAGGACCGACTCACGTCTATCCTGAGAGCGGCGCGCTGCTAGTAGAGCACTCTCGGTCGCGTCGATCCTGGCCGCTCCGGCTCACCCCGGGCGAAAGACCCGCAAGGTTCGTCTTCCGGCTCGATCCGTACACGGGCTCACTGTCCACTTCCCCAGTTCGGTTCAACACACCCGAACTGGGGGACTCGGTGGTGCTACCGCTCGTCCATTTCACCCGTCGGGATGGGGGGGCGGCGGCGCCGTTCTCCAGCACGTCGCTGCCGGCGTTCGCGCCGCCGAGCGTGCTCGATGCAGAGTTTGAGAGGAACCGACAAGCTAGACCGTTTCGTCATCGTCCTTGCACCTCCTCGGATGGGTTCATGCCATCCTCAACCAGGCTACCGCTGCCAACATTCCCGGCCCGTTGCGGAACCGTTTCGGTTTCGCTCCTCCGGTGAGGGATCTGTAGGGCGCCCCCTGTGCCCCGCCAGTCGGGCTCCGCGCTTTTGGAATAGACTGTGGCGTTCTCTCGGGTCCCCCCGCGAAACGTGACGTTGGGTCTAGCGACCAGCTTGCGAGTCACCAGGTCGAAGTACTGGAAGGGTCACGTGGGCGTGCGGCCGTCACCCGGCTACTGGCGGGAGGGTGTCGCGCTGGTCGATGGCCGTGGCATCGGCTCGACAGGTGTCGAGAGCACTCGCTAGCTCGCTGGCGTTGGCGAAGCGGTCGTCGGGCGACTTGGCGAGACAACGACGCACCAGCGCGTCGACTGGGTCGGGAACGGTGGCGCCGTGCTCCGCAACAGCGGGCGCCTCTGCCGAAATGTGCAGCATCATCAGCTCTCCCGGTGACTCGCTCTCGAAGGGGGGACGCCCGGTGAGCATGAAGAAGAGCACGGCTCCGAAGGAGTAGATGTCGGAACGGGCATCAGAGGGGCGTCCTGCTGCTGCCTCCGGTGACATGAAGGCTGGAGTTCCGAAGATCGAGCCGGTCGCGGTCAGGGTGGGGGTTCCTGTCGCGTCGGTAAGCTTGGCGATACCGAAGTCGAGCACCTTGACGAAGTCGGGTTCGTTGCCTGCCCTGGTGATGAATACGTTCTCGGGTTTCACGTCTCGATGCACTATTCCCTGTTCGTGGGCTTCGGCCAGGGCCCGAGCAAGCTGCTGGCCGATGTGCAGGGCGCGCGTCAACGGCAGGCGGCACTCGCGGTCAATGAGCTCTGCGAGGTTGCACCCTTCCAGAAGCTCCATTGCGTAGTACCAGATCCCGTCATCGGTCACGCCATAGTCGAAGACGCGGACCGTGTTCGGGTGCGTCAGGCGGGTGGTGGCCGCGACCTCGAGCTCGAAGCGTTGAACGAAGTACTCGCTGTGCTCGGTTCCGGGTCGCAACATCTTGAGCGCGACGTCGCGCCGTAGCCCGGCGTGGGTCGCAATCCAGACCTCCCCCATGCCGCCGCGACCGATCCGCTCCTTGAGCCGGTAGCGTCCAATGGCGCGGGACTGGAATACCTGTCGCCGCAGAACCCAAGCCGTGTGTCCACCGTACACGCACGCCCCGACCGCGCTGAAGATGAAGAACAGGCTTTGCGCGAACATTCCCAGATCACGAGCACGCCCGAACTGGGCCGCGACGGCCGTGTCGAACAGCGCTGCCCCGAGCAGCACGGTGGGGAATAGCAGGGCCGGGAGGCCGACCAGCAGTGTGCCTCGTTCCCAGGGATCGGCGAGAATGGAGGCACGAACGACGGTGATCACGATGACACCAGCGAAGTAGGGGCTGGCGATGCCGTGGTACTCCAGGCACATGAACGCCACACCGACAGTGGCGGGGCAGAAGATCATCAGATCCAGGAGCGACAGCGTGATGCGGCTGGGGTTGGGCCAGCGCCACAGGAGCAGGATGGCGGTGACGATCGGGATCGACGTGAGGGCACGGATCCCCAGGTAGTAAGCAAGATTGCCAGGGGTAATGAAGGTGACGACGATCCAGTCGAGTAGCCCGAACGCTGGCCATAGCGCTGCCGCGTAGGTGGTGAGCCACCGGAGTCGCAGAGCATCGCTCTGCAGTTCGTCTCGCTCGAGCTTGTGCTGCTCCGCCAGTGCGGTGGAACGCAGGTGTGCTGGGCGGGTCGAGGGGCGGTCGTGGGCGATCTCCGAGCGGTCGTCGGATGCGCGCTCGAGCCTCGCCATGGGGCCATGGTGAGCTCAGTTCTATGTCTGGGGCAAGTCGCGACGAGCTTTGGGTGCCGCGGACCCATCGTTCATTCGTCGCGGAGCGAGACTTGTGGTCGATTTCAGAATCGCCGGACCCAGAGCTGCGCCTGGACCCAGAGCTGCGCCCGGACCCAGAGCTGCGCCCGGACCCAGAGCTGCGCTCGGACCCAGAGCTGCGCTCGGACCCAGAGCTGCGCCCGGACCCGCTCCCGCCTCAGTGCCTACTCCCGGCCCAGACAGTCGCACGAGCCATCGAAGCCGTGGCAATCAGGCCGGCACCCGAATAACGCTGCCGCTTGCGAGACGTGCCACGCGGCTGGTGCGAGTGGAAGTGAGTGCTTCGTGGTCCGTGTCGGTCGGCAGCGCGCCCAGAATCCACCGACAGAGTGGAGCCCACGGAGCGACTTGGGCGCTCGGGGTTTGGACCAGCGCAGGATGTGGGTACTGCGCGTACTCGTCGGCACGCCGTCAGACACGATTTGGAACCGGGTGAACGAGTGAGGCGGTCGCCGAGTGTGCATTGTCGGACCGCGTCCCGCGCGTGCGCCTCGCCTCCCGCAGTTCGTGCTACATTGGGAAAGTCGGCCGGGAAGGAGCGTCTCGTGAGAGAGCTGTCGCCGCTGGGGCTTGTTCTGATCTGCTGTGGTCTGGCCCACGTCGCCTGCGCCACGAGCGAGGACGCACTGCAGTTTCTGGATGGTGGCGGTGCCGGGCCGGAATCGACTGGAGGCGCGCTGGTCTCCACCGGGGGAAATCCTCCGAGCAGCGGTGGGGGAGCGGCGCTGGGCGGTACGGCGACCGGTGGCAGCGAGACGATGACGGGCGGCGCCACGACCGGTGGTGCAGCCCCGACTGGTGGAGCTGTTCCCACGGGTGGAGTGCCACCGACTGGTGGCGCAGAGCCCACTGGGGGAGCGCCGCTGACGGGCGGTGTGGCGTCCACTGGTGGAGCGGCCCCCGGGGGAGCGACGGCGACGGGCGGCGTCGCCCCCACTGGTGGAGTGGAGCCAGCTGGGGGCGTTGCCCCGACCGGTGGAGCTCCGGTGACCGGTGGGGCGTCGGCAACGGGGGGCGCGGCGCCGGGGGGCAGCTGTCTCGAACACGCAGGTGAGGCTTGCGACCACTGCGACGACGGCAACCCGGGGGATGATGTCATCTGTCACGAGTACTTGTCCTGCTACGAAACCGAGGGATGCGATCCTGCGGACTCTTGCGCCACCAGCAACGACGGTGTCTGCGGGGTGAATTCCGTCGGCGGAGGGACCGCTCCGCGCGACTTCGCCATGGAGACTTGGTCGGACTGCGGTTGTGCCTTGCCTTGACCGAGCCGAGGTGGTGGTGACGCCTTGCGCTTGTGGTGCTGTGCCATCTCGTGAATCATCTGGGCATGGCAGCGTTGATGGTTCGGGTGGCGGCGCGTTCCGCAAGGATGCTCCAGCAACTGGCAGCGGTGAATGAAGCGTCGCTCGAGGACACGGTGGCGCGCTTGATCGGCGAGGCCTACCAGGAGCAACTCGTCGCGATGAAGACACACGCCGGGATCCTTCCTGGCTTGCCCTCGGCTTTCCGGTCGTCGGCGACGCGGGGCGCCGCGGCGGGCGGCGGAGGGGCCCCGGCGAACGCACCGACGAAGGCGAGGGCTCCCACGAAGGCGAAGGCACCGACGAAGACGAAGGCACCGGCGAAGGTGAAGGCGAAGGCGAAGGCGAAGGCGAAGGCGAAGGCCCCGGCGCGCGCGAAGGCCCCAGTGAAGGTGAAGGCGAGGGCAAGCGGGAGTACACGGACGTCGACCCAGGCAACAACCACTCCGCGGCATGCGGCGCACCGGTCCTCTTGATGCGCCCCGTGGGTCGCGTCTAGCCCGAATTCGTCTAGTCGGGCTTCGGGGGACGGGCAGCCGCTGGGCGCGAGAACGACAGATCAGAAGGTGGGATTCATGGCGTACCCGAGATGCCCCCCCGCCAGGAATCGCGCGGGTCAGTGGCGCGCGTGCCCTTCCCGAATGGTCGGTGGCGGTTGGATGTGCTGGCGGACGTGGACGAGCTGAAGACCTGGTCCGGCGACCTTGGATTGTACTTCCACACGCCGTACTACGACGACATGCGCGCGCTGATGACCGGCTACCTCGACTCGCTCAAGGAGCTGGTCGAGACAACGCTGTCGCCGGAATACGCAGACGCTGACTCGATCCAGATTGACGTTGGCGACCAGGCGGCGAGCGTCGAACCGTAGCGCGACTACTGGATCCGGTACTCGATGGTGAGTGGTCTGCCTCCGCGCATCAGCTCCAGCGATAGTTCCGACGATGTGCGCAGTCGCGAGTAGGCCTGGAGGGCCTTCTCGGGGCTGGTCAAGGAGTAGCCGTTGATGGAACGGATGCGGTCACCGTTGCGGATCCCGAGTTCGCTGAGCAGGGTTCCCCGGCGAACTCGGTTCACGCTCAGGCTGGCTACCTTGCCGTTCTTCTGATGGGGGCGTACTCGCACGTGTCGCATCAGCTTGGCTTGCTGGTCGAGGATGGTGTCGACCGCGCTGCGTGCGATGACGTATTCGGTGGCGTTTACCCGGCGGATCTTGCGGGCGATGTTGCGTGGGAGCCGCGGTGTGCGCTGGAGTCGGGCCGCCTGCTTCGAGGGGGGTGACGACCGGGTGGATCGCCTGCGCTGCGGTGGGGGCTTGAGTGCCTTTACCTCGGCGTCGAAGACGTGAGCCTGGCAGAGACCGCTGCCGTCCGCGAACCAGACGGTTGGGCCTTGCTGCACGCGATTGTAGCCGATGTAGGCGACGGTCATGGTTCCGACAGGATCGCCGACGCGGCGCAGGCGTCCACGCTCGTCGTTGCTGGCCTGGACGACCGCGGTGGACCATGTGGGATCGTTCGCCACGGCAGTGCTCTCCACGCGCAGACCGTCGCACTTGGGCGCTCGGAGCGGATCCGTGATGATCGGGTCGGGAGGAGGCACGATCAGCTCCTTGCTGTTCAGGGGGCCAGTGAAGGAGTCGAAGGGATTGCGAGCGATGATGGGGGCGGCGGCGGGCGGGGGTGGGGGAGCGGCCGACTTTGCGGCGATCGACGCCATTGGGATCGCTGCGACTGCTGCTGGAGTGGGGAGCAGGTGTGCGACGATCAACGCGTTCACGCCGCGTGCTTGCGCGTATGCGCAGACCAGGAGGAGCGTCGTGATAGTGCCGTCGAAGTAGCGTCTTGCCCGGTGGTTCATGTGATTGCGACGAGGGTGGGCTCGTGCGGTCGAGTCCTTCCGCGGTGGTTCGATGGTGGGAGCGCAGGCAACGCCGGGTCTGCATGGGGATGGGCTCCAGGAGGCGCCGCCCACCTACTGTCAAGGTACCGAATCGAGCGCCCAGGGCCACGAAAATGAGCGCCATCCTCCCTTGCTGGCCAGATGCGGGGCTTCTTTGCAGGATGTGCGCCAAGCGTCGGATGGACTCGCGCGTGTCGGACAGTCGGTGCGCATCCGTCAGAGAAGACCAATTCGACTGGCTCACTCGTCGGAGTCACCAGGCCTCTTCTCCTCCCGCAGCGCTAGGACCAAGCAGACGCCCGTGGCCACCAGGATCAAGCAGAACGGCAGTCCAATCGAAACGACGGCTGCCTGGAGCGCCTGGAGCGCCTGCTTGCCGCCGGCGTACAGGAGGACGGCAGCACAGGCGCCCTCGGCCGTGGCCCAGAAGATGCGCTGCCAGACCGGGGGATTGGGGTGTCCTCCTGACGTGAGCATGTCGACCACGAAGGACGCGGAGTCACTGGAAGTGACGAAGAACACGGAGACCACCACCGCCGTCAGGAGCGAGGTGATGGACGCCAGCGGAAGATGGTGTAGCAGGACGTAGATCGCCGTCGAGACGTCGCTGTCGACTGCCTGCGCGATGCCGACCCGCCCGCTCAGTTCGAGTTCCAGTGCGGCGCCGCCGAAGACACTGAACCAGAGTACGGTTACCAGGGTGGGGACCAGGAGGACCGCGAGGATGAATTCACGGATCGTGCGGCCGCGTGAGACGCGCGCGACGAACATGCCCACGAAGGGGGCCCAGGCGATCCACCAACCCCAGTAGAAGATCGTCCAGGAGCGCATCCACTCTGCCTCCTCGGGGTGCAGGGCTTGGAAGGTGAACGTGCGGCTGACGAGCGTGCTCGCGTAGTCCTGCGGCGCCGAGAGCAGCGTCGTCAAGATCTGCTCGGTGGGACCGACGACGAGCACGAACACCATCAGCAGCGCGGCGAGGGTGATGTTCAGCTCACTGAGCCGGCGAATGCCATGGTTCATCCCGGTCACGAGGGAGACCGTTGCGCACAGCGTGATGACGCCAATGAGCAGTAGCTGGGTGCCTGGCGTGTGGGGGAAGCCGAAGAGGTAGTGCAGGCCTGCGCTGACCTGCATGGCGCCGAGTCCGAGCGAGGTGGCGAGGCCAAAGAGCGTGCCGAACACCGCAATGATGTCCACGACGTGTCCGGGCCACCCGTGAATGTGACGCCCGAGGAGCGGGTGTAGGCAACTGCGAATGGCCAGAGGCAGCCCCTTGCGAAACGAGAAGTAGGCGATCCCCAGGGCCATGAGGACGTAGATGGCCCACGCATGCAATCCCCAGTGAAACAAGGTGATGCCCATGGCCTGGTGGGCGGCGGAGCGCGTGCCCCCCTCAACCCCCGGAGGGGCCGCGAAGTGCAGCATCGGCTCCGCAACACCATAGAAGACCAGGCCGATGCCCATGCCCGCGCTGAACAGCATCGCGAACCAGGTCATCGTGGGGAACTCGGGGCGTTCGTCGTCGCGACCGAGGCGCAGCCTCGCGTAGGGGCTGACCATTAGCAGCAGGGTGCCAACGATGAACGCGGCGATGCTGAGTACGTAGACCCAGCCGCAGTAGGTCGAGACGGCAGCCAGGACAGTCGAGAACAGCGCCTTGGCATGGGCTGGTGCCAGTACCCCGTAGATCAGGAACCCGACCAGCAGGATGGCCGAAGTGAAGAAGACAGGCGGATTGGTCTCCAAGCGGGGACGCCCCGCTGAGTCGTGCTTTGCGCGTTCGTCGTTCACCCTCCGGTCCGATCACGGCTTGCGAAACACGAAGATGGCCCAGGCGAGCCAGCCGCGCTGCCCTCCGTCGACCCACCGTGAGAGTCCGCGCTTCATGTTCTCGAGGTAGGTTGCCGAGACCCCCTTCTCGCGGAGGAAAGCCTCCTGCTTCTCCGTCTCACGGTGCACCGTGGCATAGTGCCGGACGAGATTGGGTGTCTGGTCTTCGACCACAACCTCCTCGAGCCCCAGGAGTCCGGCCTGGCGTCGATAGAACCCGGGCGAGCCCAGCGAAGCCAGATGGATGCGCTCCAGGATTGGATCGAGAACGCTCGGCGGGCAGTCATCGGACTGCATGGGGTCCGTGAAGACCAGTTCGCCCCCGGAGCGGAGCACTCGCGTTGCTTCCCGCAGCACCTGTGACCGGTCGTCGCTGTGGAGGATTGCGTCCTGGGACCAGACAACATCGAAAGTCCCCTCGGCGAAGGGGAGTTGCTGGAAGCTGCCATCCACCACGTCGATCTGCTGGTCGAGCCCCACTCGGCGATTCATGCGACGATTGCGCTCGTTCTCGACCTCGCTGAGGTTGAGGCACGTCACATGGCATCCGTACTGCTTGGCGAGGTGTCGGGCGGTCCCACCGAACCCGGCGCCGAGGTCCAGGATGCGCGCTCCCGGCTGCAGCCGGGGTGTCAACTCGGCCATGCGATCGACGGTGCGTCGACTGGCGACGAAGATGCTGTCGCCGTCTGACTCGTAGATTCCAAGGTGCAGGTCTTCGCCGCCCCAGACCGTGGTGTAGAACGTGTCCGCGTCGGCGCTGTTGTAGTAGCCGCGAGCGACCTCGACGGCCTCGGAGTAGGTAGCTTCGGTCATCGTTGGTCTCCGATCTAGTTGGCGTTACGGGCCGTCGACGACGGCGCGGCCCAGGTCACACGACGAGTCGATCCTCGCGGTGGGCGACCAGGTACTGCTCGCACCACTCGTCCCGCCCTAGCAAGGTCTCGGCCGTCAGGAGGTTCGACATCATGCGCTCGTCGAGGGGGTTCATGATCGCGGAGTCTAGGCCGCGTGCGACAGCCAGCATCGCGAAGACCCGGTTGAGTACCTTGCGGCGGGGTAGACCGAACGAAACGTTCGACAACCCACAGGTGACGTGGACGTCGGGGAATCGCTGCTTGATCGCGGCTACGGCGTCGAGGAATTGAACTCCCTCGGTGTGAGAGGTGCTGATCGCTTTCAGCAGCGGATCGATGAAGACGCGGTTCGGGGGGATGCCCGCCTGGGCCAGGTGATTGAGCAGACGCTCCGTCCGGCTCAGGCGATCGTCAACCGTGCTCGGCATGCCGGACTCGTCGATACAGAGCGCCACGATGGAGTGGGGGGTTCCTCGCACGATGGCCGTGACTGGCTCCAGACGCTCAGGCTCCAGGGAAATGGAATTGACCAGGGCGGGACCTTCGTGCGCGGCCAGACCGGCTTCCAGGGCATCTGGATTGGGGCTATCGATCGAGCACGGTACATCGGTGACGGCGCGTACCGACTCGACGAGCCACCTCATGTAGTCTGGTTCCTGGTCCTGGAAGACCCCGGCGTTGACGTCGATATAGCTGGCGCCGGCCGCCGCCTGATCTCTCGCAACTTGCTGGATCGCCGTGGCGTCCTCGCTCCGAATGGCTTCCGCGATCACCTTACGGCTGGCATTGATGAGCTCTCCTACGACAATCATGTGTGCTCCGAGTTGAGGTTGCTCTCGTGGTTCAATCGAAGAACGAGGACTGTGTCACCACCGCTCCCGGGGGAATCACGCAGAAGTCGGGATGCTCGTGTGGCCCCGTGAGCAGGCGCTCGAGATACTCTGCCGAGCTTTCCACCTCCGCCAGTTCCTTTTCCAGAAAGCGGGCGTTCGCGGCCGCGCGAGACTGGTAATCCCCGATGGCGTCGGCTTTGGTGCGCAGATACACGAGGTGCGTGTAATTCTTGAGCTCCTCGCGGAGCGCCCACTCGGCGTCCTCGCGACCCACCCGTGGCACGTAGTCCTGCTCCAGTGTGCCCAGCGGATCCCGATCGTGGTCGATCCATCCTCGCGTGAGGTAGTAGCTGCCCGGGCGGCGGGCGAAGGCTTCCTGGTACGCGGTTCGCGATCCCATCAGGAGGGCGATGCAGTCGTGCACCCGCGGCACGATGAGCGGCTGCTGGCGAGCGCGCAGGCCGACCAGACCGTTGGAGCAGAGCCCGTATCCCAGCACGATTTCTGCGGCCGATGTGGCCACCTCATCGATCACCTGCTGGAGACTCTCCCGGAGTCGCTCCGGGGATCGGTGGAGGCTCTGTGGCAGGTAGCGGATCTGCACCTCGTCGGGACAGCGCAGCGTCTCGATCTCCGAGCGGAAGCACCCGCAGGCGACTAGCTGGCGCTTCTGCCGGAACTGGGCGGTCGGCGAGGATGTCACTCGAATCCAGTCAGTTGCTGCGCTCGCGCGCGGGGACGGACGAGGGGCTCTTGTGCAGAAGTCGCGTGGATTGACTGATCCGCTTGACACCGGGGGCTCCGATGGCTTTGGCCAGAAAGCGATGCAGCGAACCATCGATCCGGGTGCTCGTGTGGACGAGCGGCTCGATTGCCCCGGCGTCGCGAGCCGCGGAAACGGCAGCGGCACGAACCGCGTGCTCGGCGAAGCGCCGGGCGTCGTCGGCCTCCTTGAAATGTTGGACCCGTCCTCCCAGCTGCACGCGGTAGCCGTGCTTGCTGACCTCGCCCTGCTCGTAGACAATGGCTTCCTTGCTGACCATCACCAGTCCTGCCACCGCCCCCGCCGCGTTGGCGACGTGGTGGTGAGGGGGGAGCACGAAGGGGGCGTCCAGCAGCTCGGCAACGCGACGCAGGAAGACCCCCGCGGGTGCCCCGATGCCCACGAGGGGGAGGGGGAAGCGGATCGAGACGTCGAGGAGCGACTTGCGTTGGGTGAGCGCTCCTTCGAGCATCCAGCGCGCCCACGTGTCGTCGATCTGCTCCGGGAGTTCGTCGCCCGACTGGTAGCGGGCGAGAAAGACGACGACCTGCTCGGCGATCCGTCGGACGATCTCGTTCAGGGTATCCTGAGTCCATGTGTCCGGATCTTGGTTCTGCATCGCGCAGAACAGCTGGACGGCGCGGCTCGACGAGGCGGCGTCCCAGAGCTTCATCAGACCGCAGGAGTGGAGCAAGTCCGTGGGGGTCAGGGTCGCGACCTCGAGCACCCCCTGGCTGAACAGGTGGGCGACCTGCATTTGAACGCCGTGGTACACGTCGAGCTCGCGGAAGATCGTGGTGAGGTTCTGGGGGCCGCTCTGCAGTAGACGCACGAGGCGCTTGTGGCGGTGAGTGGTCAGTCGGGGGTCATCCAGGTCCACCGGCTTGGCCAGTACCCAGTACTCGAAGTCGAACGGTTTCAGCGCGGAGATGGGGAGCCGCTCGAGCCGCTTGAGATCTTCCTGCAGCACGGTCGAGCTGACGGCCAGGCGGCACAGCGGCATGACGCGGTCGGGGCCGATGCTCGTGCCGTCGTTGCCCTCGGGCGCGATGCGGCTGTCACATCCAACGCACACCGTAGTGACGCGCGCTGCTGGCACCGAAGTGTGCACGTTGCCCACTCGCGCCCCCTGGTCCGACACGGTGACGGTGCCGTTCTGCAGTAGGGCGATGTCGGTCGTGGTGCCGCCCATATCGACGATCAAGGCGTCGCCCCGATCGGCGAAGAACTGCCCTCCCACGGCGCTGGCGGCGGGTCCCGACAGGACGGTCTCGACCGGTCGGAGGAGCACCTCCTGGTAGGGCAGGAGCGAACCGTCGCCCTTCACGACCATGAGTGGCGCCGTAATCTCCCGCGCGGCGAGCGCGCGTCGCACGGCCTCGATGAACTCGCTCATCACGGCGACCAACGACGCGTTGAGCGAAGCGGTGGCCGCGCGCCGCACGGAGTCCAGTACCGTCGAGAGTTCGTGTCCCATCACGATCGGTAGCTTGAAGATCTCGCGCACCGCATCGCGGGCGCGAACCTCGTGCGAGGGGTCGAGGGGGCTGAAGTAGCTGGAGATCGCCAGCGCGTCGAACTCGTTGGCGTGCGCTTGCGCCCAGGCACGGAGAGCATCGAGGTCCAGCGGCGCCTGCTCCTCGCCGCTGGCGGTGTGGCCGCCGCGGAAGTACTCGAAGTCCTTTGTCCAGAGCTTGTCTCGCAGACCACAGGTCTCGACCAGCTCCGCATCGTACCCGATCAGGAGGAGCGCGACGCGCCGCGTCTTGCTCTCGGCGATCGAGTTCGTGGCCAGGGTGCTCGAGATCCCGACCAGCTTGACTCGCTCGGGGCGATCGATCGGCAGTTGCTCGATCACCGACACCACGCCGCGAGCCAGGTCGTCGCGGGTGGTGAGGGTCTTGCCCGAGGCCACTACCGCGCGCGTGCGGTAGTGGAGCAGCACGGCGTCCGTGTGGGTTCCACCCGTGTCGATACCGATGACGAGTTCAGAATCTGGCAACTTGTCGTGTCTCCTGTCTTCTGGTTGCGAAGCGCACGAGAAACGTGCCCCGGAAAGTGATGCAAGCTCGACTAGGCTGATTTC
The DNA here is from genome assembly GCA_050304295.1 of Polyangiaceae bacterium. GTDB lineage: Bacteria > Myxococcota_A > Polyangia > Polyangiales > Polyangiaceae > JAFGBI01. Next base: position 12,668 of record JBNLDK010000060.1, on the reverse strand, counting down.
TTTGCCATTCGCGCTTCCGCGCTGTTCAGGATTTCCTGGATCCGCTGCTTGGCGGGTGCCGGAACCTGCGCTGCGGGTCCCTCGTAGTCGTGAACGATGGCCTGCGTCTTCTCGATGATGCGGTCCTTCATGGTCTTGCTGCCGCGCATCTCCCAGTCCTCGTAGGTCCCGCGCTCCATCAATGAAGGGCGCCAGTGCCGACGGAAATGCGCCATCGTGTGGTCGTGCGACAGGTAGTGCCCGCCGGGTCCCACCTCGTGGATGACTTCGGTCGCCATCGTCTCGGCGGTGACCTCGACGCCCTGCTCGATGAATCGTGCCATCCCGATGATCTCGTCGTCCAGGACGAGCTGGAAGATGTCGCCGGTCTTGCCCGACTCCGTGTATCCGTTGTCATGGACGAACTCGGCGCCGCTGAGCATGGCCGCGTGAATGGACAGCGCGGCCTCGGCCGCCGACTGCTGATCCATCTTCTTCGTGTCAGTGCAGCCCGACTGAGAGAACATGGGCAGGCCGCAGTGGTGGGCGATCTCCGTCATGGCGCTGCTCATCAAGCTCAGCTCTGGCGCGCCGTAGGAATAGACCGAGCGCCGCATGTCGAGGATCGACTGTACGCCGCCAATGATCACGCAGGTGCCGGGATTGATGAGCTGGGACAGCACGACGCCGACCATCGACTCGCTGAGGGCGACGACGAGTTGGCCTGCGTGCGTGGCGGGAACCGTGCCGCCCCCGATGGCGCACGGGCTGTACACCTGGGGGATGCCGTGCTCGGCGGCGTACATGCACTTGTCGACCGCGTGGAAGTCGCCCACCAGCGGCGAGATCGGCTCGCCGTAGTAGATGAAGTTTGGGCGCCGACCGAACGTTTCGGCACTGCCCGCCATGGCGATCCCAATCTCGTGCAGGTCGCGGAGGTTCTCGCGGTTGAACGCCCAGTTCATGATGATCTTGGTCGTGTTCTGGATCATGTCCGCGAATTCGTAGACATCGGCGAGACCGTTGGTCACATCGCTGATCGAGCCGAGCCCCTGAACGTACCCGATGTGGGGCAGCGCATCGCACACTCGGGCAACCACGGCCGCATCGCGTCGCAGGTAGGGCCGGCGCTCGAGCGTCTCCGGGTCGATGAAGTACGGTGGTGTCGGTCCCGGGCCAAAGTAGCTGCGGCCGCGTTCGATGAAGAGCTGGTGCTGGCCGTCCCAGCTGTACACGGTCGTGGTGGGAGGCACGCTGGAGAGGGCTTTCCGGACCAGGTGCACCGGGATCCGGACGCGGATGCCCTCGACTGTGCAGCCATGCTTCGCCAGAAGTTCACGTGCCCCTTCGTGGTGCACGTGGGCCCCGGTGCGGCTCAGCGTGGTGAGCATGCCGTTGAAGATGAGCTCCTTCTGATCCTCACTGAGGAGCTCGAAACGCGGAGTGAGATTCACGGTAAGGTTGGTGCGCATGGTGGTCCTTCCTCAGGAGTGACGCGCATCAGCGTCGGCGCAGATCTGCCGGAGCTCGGCGTGGAGTTTCTCGTCGAGGGGTGGCGGGTGGTGCTCGGCAAGCAGTCGGTCAGTCTCGATGCGCGTGCGATCGAGCATCGTGGTCTTGCCCTCCTCGACCCACGTCTCCCAGTCGGCGCGGTCCTGGAGCTTGGGCATGAACCACTCCCGCCAGTGCTGGAACGTGTGGTCACTGGTCAGGTACTCCCCTCCGGGCCCCTGCTTGTCGATGAGATCCAGCGCGAGGTGTTCCGGGTCCGTGTTGATGCCGGCGCCGAACCGTCTGACCATCCCAATCAGCTCCTGATTCAGCACCAGGGCATCGAGCGAAGCGTTGGTGCCGCTGTCGATGTAGCCGACATCGTGAACCAAGTTGGCGCCGCTGAGCTGCGAGTAGAACAGACTCGTCAGCATCTCGGCTGCTGCCTGCTCATCCAGCACCTTCGCGTCCGTCACGCCGCCGGTGCCGAACATCGGCAACCCCAGCCACTTCGAAATGTCCGTGTTTGCCGCGGAGACGAGTGAGAGCTCTGGAGCGCCGTAGGAGTACGCCGTCGTGGCCATGTCCATGACGGTGGTGACGCCGCCCATGATCAGGGGCATCCCGGGCTTCTTCAGATAGGTCAGCACCACCGCCATCAGGGTCTCGGCCAGGCTCTGGACCAGCATGCCCGCCATCGTCGCCGGCGCGGTGGCTCCCGAGCTGGGGCAGGGCGTGTACATCGCGGGAATGCCCTTGTCGGCGGCGAAGAGCAGCTTCTCGACCGCCGTGCGGTCGTTGTTCAGCGGTGAGATGGGCTCGATGTAGGTGACGAAGAGAGGGTTGAGGCGGAACTCATGTTCACCGCCCTGAACCAGGCAACCCATCCGCCAGATATCCTCGAGGCCCTCGCCATCCACGGTCGTCAGCGTCATGGGCTTGGTGCAGCCCTCCAGCATGGCCAGGAACTGGTGGCGGTCGTAGGTGACTGGGTTGGGCGCGTCGCTCACGATGCCATGCGACATGTGAAAGTCGTAGTGACTGAGGGCGTCCACCAGCCGGGCCGCGTCCACTACGTCCTGGCGGTTGGTTCGTCTGCGGGCGCCGGTCTGGCGGTCGTAGCAGAACGGCAGATCGGAGCCCGTGCCGTAGAAGACTTCGTCCTTCTGGAGGCGCATCGATCGCCGCCCGGTTCGGCCCGCCAGGGTGATCTTGCGGGGGTTCGTTCCCACTGCACGCAGGGCCAGCGAGTGGGGGATGCGCACCAGGTTCCCGTCGGTCACGACGGCGTCGCTGTTGCGGAATATGTCGACCGCACCCTCGTGGTGAAAGCGGGCGCCCGTGCGCTCGATCACCTCCAGGGCGGCGAAGAAGATGCGCTCGATCTGGTCGTCGCTGAGCACCCGGAACCGAGGCGCCCAGTTGGCACTCTGGTTCATCTTGAGGAAGTTCGTTTCGTTCAGCTTCATCCGATTCTCCCAACCCCTCCGCTAGAGCGCCGAAGGGAGGCGGGCGCCGCGCTCGACGGCACCCGCCCAAAGACTCAAGCCAGGCCGAGTAGGGCCTTTCCCTTTTCGACGGCCATCGCCGCGTTGGCGCCGTAGGCGTCAGCACCGACCTCGTTGGCGAACTCCTCGGTAACGGGAGCCCCGCCGACCATGATCTTCACCTGGTCGCGAACACCCGCTTCCTTGAGCGCGTTGATGGCTTCCCCCATCCGCGGCATCGTCGTCGTCAGCAGCGCGGAGAGTCCGAGAATGTCGGGCTTCTCCCGCTTGACGGCGTCGACGAACACCTGTGCGTCCAGATCGATGCCCAGGTCGATCACCTTGAAGCCGGCGCCCTCGAACAGCATCCCCACGAGGTTCTTGCCAATGTCGTGCAAGTCGCCCTTCACCGTGCCGATCACGAACTTGCCAGCAGACTGCGACTCGGCCTCGCTGAGCAGTGGCCGCAGCAGTTCCATCGAACCTGCCATCGACTTGGCTGAGCGAAGGACTTCCGGGATGAACATTTCGCAGGCCTTGAAGCGCTGTCCCACGATGTTCATGCCGGGCAGCAGGCCGTCTTGGAGGATGCTGTTGGCGGCGATTCCTTCGCCAATCAGTTGCTTCGTGATGCCAACGACCTCGTCGACTTTGCCCGCGATGAGGGCTTCGGCCATCCTTGCGTATTTTTCGGACATGGGGGTTCGTCTCCTGTGAAGTTGGCCATGCCGGGTTCCGGGAACGGCATGGGTGGCTGGTAGCGCGCGGTGGCGCCGACTGCCGAGGACGTTGCGCGACTTCAAGTGCGAGCGCTCAACCCACCCGAAGCCATTCCCATCGACCCGGTGTCAAGGTGGCGCGGCGACGCACGAAGCCGGAATGGTGTCTACGAAAAGGCTCCCGGGGCGCGCGCGCGACGAAGAACGTAGACGCGTGGTCGCCGCGCGAGTCGCGCCAAGTCCCTGACGGTGGGCTCGCAAGCGAGACGAGACGTCAGGGCGGGATGATTGCGCAGCAGCCCCAGACGAGCGGCACCCGCCGACGCCGCCCCCACGACCGCACTGGCGCGAAGGCGCTCGGCGGGTTGGGGGAGACTGGAGGCAGTGAAGTGGAGCATGTGTCGCGAATCAACGAACAGCTTACTCCAAGTACTGCTTGGAGGCGACGTGGACCAAGAAGTCTGGCGTTCGCTCTTGTCGGTCTTCTTCTTGGAAGTCGCCATAGGTGACGACGTCCTGGAAGCCCACCTGCTTGAGTAGACGCTTGCTGTGGTTCTTCCGGATGGGAAACATGTTGAGTCGGAACGTCGAGCCGTCCGGGAACTCGTAGCGGAATCGGGCGACACCATTATCGACGTGCTCCGGCTCCGCCTTTACTCGATTGCCGCAGTAGTAGTAGACGTGACGCGGGGTGATTCCCTCGAGGATCGCGTCGTAGTTCCGCTGGTCCAGGATCAGGACACCATCGTGGCGCAGCACCGAGTAGAACTCGGCCAGCGCGCGTCGCCGGTCGCGTTCCTGGAACAGGTGAGTGAACGAATTGCCGAGGCAGATCACCGCGTCGTACTTGTCGTGAACGTCGCGCGTGAGCCATCGCCAGTCCGCCTGGATCGTGCGCAGGACGAAGTCGTTCTTGCGGGCGTTCTCGAAGGCCTTGGCGAGCATTTCGGCGTTTCCGTCAGCGCTCGTGACGTCAAAGCCGGCCTTCAGCAGTTGCAGTGAGTGGAATCCAGTACCCGTGGCCACGTCCAGCACTTTCTGTTTGCCGAGACGGCGCAGCAACTCGATGAAGAATCCGCCCTCGCTCTCCGCGCGCGCTTGCCAGTCGATCAGCTCGTCCCACTTCTCGACGAAGCTCTGGACATACTCGGCCTGGTAGCGATTCGTGGTGCGAACTTGTTCTGCTGTGTGCTGAAGCGCGTGGCCATCTGTCATATCTTGAATACTCCCGCGGGCCGTCGCTCAACCCAAGAGCGACCTTCCAGTTTCGACACTCGCCAGCCGTCCCCGACACCATGGGGTGTCCCGACGTTCGAGCGACTGGCTGCACTCGTATCACGATGGATTGCAGACTGTCGACCGTAGTGGGCCGATCTCTTTGGACGACTGGCGTGACGGATCGCGTGAGGCGGACGTATTTTGTCAGATCATAGTGCTGAGCGCGCTGTCAGTGACGAGATTCAAAATGCCCGGGTGCTGTCGGATGCGCGTTCGCGTTGCTCCGTGTGCATCGCGCTGCGGCGCGAAAGCGGTGCCGAATAGTCCTTGGCAGGGGCTTCTTTGCAGGATGCGAGCCAATCCCTCATGTTGCCCACGAACTAGTTAGTAGCGGTGAGGCGAGTGTCGCAGAGCGGTGTCCATTGGCGGCTTCTTTGCAGGATGCGAGCCAACATCCGATGCACGGTGTCGATAGGGGCGATGGCAGTGAACAAACGACCGCTGTCCACGTGGCGCAGGGTGCCCGATCGGAGTGGCCTCTCGCGCGGGCCGTCACGATCGCGGTGAGACCGGGTCACGTCGTGGAGTGTCCTCGTTCGTCAGCTCGAGACGGAGCGGTTGGGTGCGGTGTGGGCGCGGTCACACCCGTCGCGTAGCGAGGCCGGTGCCCGTCATCGTTGACCGCTACGGCGGAAGGGGGCGGGCCTTCGCGTGTTGGCGCGCATACCGGTGGGGGTTGGTGACGGAGCCACTGCCGACGCCGACTCGACGATGAACGAACGCACGTGGTTCTCGGTGGTTCCTCGCGTCCGCGACAGCGGTGGGGTCTGGCCGTGGTGCGCGAATCGACCGCTTGGATCGCCACCGGACGGCGCGTTGAAACGCGGACGGAATACTGTATATGTATCCTGACTCGGTGGGCCGGTGGCACCCTCGGCTGCCCTTCTTGCCCAATCCATCAACGATTTCAGCTATATCAGGCTGCCGGCTCGTGATCCGGACCCACCCCCATCCTTTCCATGCCTGCTGCAGCGAAACCCATCACGGCCATCGACCAGAAGTACCGCGTGATCGCTCGGGTGGGACGGGGCGGCGTGGCAGACGTCCACGTCGCGGTCGCGCGCGGGCCGGGTGGGTTCAACAAGCTCGTGGTGCTCAAGTCCTTGCGCGAGGAGTTTCGCGGCATTCCGGATTACCGCGAGATGTTCATGGCGGAGGCGCGGCTCAACGCGCAGCTCAATCATCCGCACATCGTCCAGACCAACGAGGTCTTCGAGTTCGAGGGCTTGCCAGTCATCGTGATGGAGTACCTGGAGGGGCAGTCGCTCGGCTCGGTGCTCCGGATGGTGAGGAAGACCGGCATCACGACCTTCGACCAGTCGATGCACCTGCGTGTACTGTCGGACATTCTCCACGCGCTCGACTACGCGCACAACAAGCGGGGGCTCGACGGCAATCCGCTGGAGCTGGTCCACTGTGACGTGACGCCACAGAACATCTTTCTGACCTACGAGGGCGAGGTCAAGCTGCTCGACTTCGGGATTGCGAAGCAGCTGCGCGCCACCGACGGTGCCAGCGAGGGCGACGTGCTGGGTGGCAAGATGCGATACATGCCGCCGGAGCAGCTGCGTCGCGTTGGCGTCGATCAGCGGACGGACCTCTACGCGGTGGGGGTAATGGCCTGGGAGGCTGCTGCCGGCGAGCGCCTGTGGGCAGAGGCCGCTGACGAGGAGATCCAGGAAGCCGTGCTGGCGGGCACCATCCCTCCGCCCAGCAGCGTGGCCGAGGACGTCGATTCGGAGCTCGAGCGCATCGTCATGCGGGCCCTCGCGCCTGGCCAGGACGATCGCTACCCCACCGCGCTCGCGATGCAGATGGACCTGGATGGGTTTCTGGGGATCTCAGGCAGTCAGCTCCGCAGTCGCGATATCGGGGCGGCGGTCACCGTGCTGTTCGAGGCGCGGCGCGCGCAGATTCAGCGTATCGTCGCCGATCAGCTGGCCAAGCTGGCCGCGCTCCCGGAGGGCAGTGGCGAGCAGTTGCCCGTCGTGGACCTGCCGCGGACCTCGATGGTCAGCGAGCTGCCTCCCCCACTGGTTGCGGCGCGGTCTCGACGCCGATGGCCGCTGGGAGTGGCGGCTGGGCTCGCGTTGCTGGGGGGGCTGGGGCTCGTGCTGTGGCGCAGCGACGAACCGCCAGCGGAGCCGGTCGCGACGGTCGCTCCACCGCAGCGAGTTCAGCTTCGGATTACGGCCTTCCCCGCGCAGGCGGTGATCGCCCTGGACGGAGTGCCGCTCGACGCCAATCCTTACGTCGGAAGCCACGAACCGTCTGCCGAGCCTCACGAGATCCTCGTTTCCGCTCCCGGCTACGAGACGGCGGTGCGGAGCACCCGTCTGGAGCAGGCGGTGGACGTCGTGATCACGCTGACCGCCCTGCCCACGAAAGCGAAGGAGCCAGCCTCGGCCCAGCCACCGGCGACCCCCCCCTACTTCCCAACCCCTGCCCGGACCGCCGAGCCGAAGCCGGGGTGCGATCCTCCGGCGTACTTCGACGACAAGGGGATCAAGCATTTCAAGCCCCACTGTCTGTAGGGCGTGGCGGCCGCGGGTGGTTGGCGTTGTCACCCATGCCCAATCGTGAGATCCCTTCCGGACTCGATGACTGGACAGTGGTGCTCGAACTGTGGTGGCCACCCAAGACAAGCCCGATGGTGGATCCTGGCGGGCGTGGCGAGTCTGCTGGCGTGGCCAGCGAGCGCGGCAGCTCAGGAGGTCTCCAAGCAGGCCTGTGTGGAGGGCCACCTGCGCGCCCAGTCGCAGCGCATCGGGGGAGAGCTGGTCGAAGCCCAGGAGAATCTGCGGCTCTGTGCAAGCAAGGACTGCCCCGAGATCGTCCAGCGGGATTGCGTGAAGTGGCTCGAAGAACTCGAAGGGCAAGTGCCGACAGTCATCTTCGAAGCGTTCGATGAGCAAGGGGCGCTGCGCGACGTCAGGGTCACCCGCGACGGGCAGGTAGTGGCTGGGCGTCTCGACGGGACGGCCCTCGAGATCAACCCCGGCACCTACGACTTCGTGTTCCAGATGTCCGACGGACGTCGCCGGATCCAGCGCGTGCTGGTGCGCGAGGCGGATCGGAACCGGCACATCGGCGCCGACTTCACTGTCACCCACGACGACGAGGATCCGGTCGCCGGATGGACATGGCACGTTCCCCCGCTGGCGCAGGCGCTGGGTGGCGTGACCGTGGCGGCCACTGCGGTCGCGGTGGGATTCGGCGCGAGTGCCCTGATTCGGCAATCGAACGCGATCGAGAGTTGCGCCCCCGAGTGCAGTGCGTCCGTGTCCCATCGGATCGCGACGCGCGCCGCGGTGGCCGACCTCGCGGCAGGCGTGGCGCTGGGCGCCGGGGTCACCACCATCGTCCTGGTGGCGCGCGCGTCGCGCGAGCGGCCGCCGGCGGCAGGGCGGGTTGCCCCCGTGGTCGGAGTGTCTTCCCAGTTCGGATTCCTGGGTTTCAGGGGAGCTTTCTGATGTTCCGCTGGCAAGGGGGGCGGCCGCGGACCGCGACGGGGTTGTTGGTGCTCGCCTCTGCGCTCGCGATCGTGTCCTGCAGCCTCATGATCGACGCCGACGCTGTCACTCGGTCGGGGGACGAGCCGGGACGCGCGGGGGCGCCGGGGTCGGCGGGTGCGACCTCCAATTCGGGGCGACCGCGGACGTTCAACGATCCCGACTGCTGGAGCACTGAAAAGATCTGCGCGGTCGACGGGCGCGCGGAGTGCGTGGCGCTCGACCATCCTGAGTTCGGATGCGCGAGCCTCGGCTGCGAGCCCTGTTCGCTTCCGCACGCGAGCGCCCTGTGTGGTCCGCGGGGTGGGTGCCGGATCGCGGAGTGCACGGAGGTCGGCTACCGCGATTGTGACGGCGATTCCGACAACGGTTGTGAGGTCGACGTCCGGTCTTCGACGGTCCATTGCGGAGATTGCGGCCAGCGCTGTGCTGGCACCTGCGTGGACGGTCGCTGCGAACTGGTCAGTCGCGGCTGAGCCTCGAACCCCGTCGGGGCCGTTGACGTTGGATCAGTCTCGTGCCCATGCTCGCTCATGTTCACGACTCGAGACGCCGCTGCCGGTGCCGCGTTGCTCGCCCTGCTGACCGGCAGTTGTGATATCGACACGGTGGCGCCAGAAGAGGGTCCGGCAGACGGGCAGCTGGGCGGGGCGTGCGTGAGCGCCACTGACTGCGAGGATGAGCTCGTGTGTCCCGCCGGCGGCCACCTGGCGGGCCACTGCGCCATTGCCTGCGATAGTGACGACGAGTGCACCGTCGGAGCGGGCAACGAATACTACTGCTTGCGGGGCGTCTGCACGAAGGTGTGTGGCGACACCTGCGGACTGGGCGCCTACGTTGGTCGCTGTGGGACGGGCGAGCGCTGCGTCGCTCAGTCGGCGTTCCAGGCCGGCGTGAGCGATTGCCTGTCGTGGTGCGTGCCCTGACAGGCTGAGCGCGGGTTCGTCGGACTCGACTCGCGGCCCGGCGCCGTTTCAATCCGTGGGACGCGGAAGCATCGACCGGCGGTCGAGTCGTTCCCAGTTCAGTCGATAGCTGCGGGGACTCCCGGGCACGGCGCCCAGCTCGTCGCAGGTCAGTTCTCCGAGGTCATCGGCGAGGGCGTCGTAAGCCCCACCGGTGAGCAGGATCTCGTAGGGCTCGGCCGTGTCCTCTCCGAGCTTGCTGGCGGCATTGACCTCGGCTCCCCAGACATCGACGTCCCCGATTCGCAGCACGTCGCCGTAGCCGATGCCGAGGCAGAGGAGGATTTGCTCGACTTCATGACGGCGCTCGTTGATGTTGCGGCAGGCGCGCTGCATGTCGAGCGCACAGTCGACGGCGCGCCGCGCGGTGCGGAAGAGAAGCAGGAGACTGTCCCCCTCCGCCTTGACCAGCAGACCGTCGTGGCGCTGTACGACGGGGAGGAGGAGCTCTCGTTGCTCGTAGATGATCTGGAGGAAGTGAGTGATCCCGAACTCCTCGGTGCGGCGCGAGAAGCCAGACAGGTCCGAGAAGACGACAGCCCACCGCTCCCCGAACAGCTCCCAGATCCGGCGGTCGATTGCCTCGGTGTCCGCATCGCGCCGAGTTCGCTCCTCGATCAGTTTCCACAGGCGTGCCTCGCTGTACTTCAGATCGTGGTCTCTCAGCATGCATCGAGGGTAACCCGAACTCCCCGGGGGTGCCGAACTAACTCCGTGACTCGAAGTGGCGCCGCTTGCGCCCGCCGTGTTGCGGCGCGGTGAGCGGACGCGTTGACGCAAGCTTCGTGATCCGGGACCGTTGACTGCCCTGGCGAGTGGACTGGGGGTTGTTCCACCCCGGTGGGCGGACTACACCCCGCGTAATGATCCGCGCTGCTGCCCGCTGCCTCCTCGTTGTCATCGGCCTCCTGTCGCTGGGCTGCCAGCGCAGTCCGGTCTCGTCGGGTTCCACCAGTGCGGTTCCTTCGGCCGCGCACGAGGAGCCCGCTCCCGCGCCGCCTCCTCCGGTGGCTTTGCCTCCCGCGTCCTCGGGGCTTCCCGAGGGGCGGACGCCCGACGAACAGAACACCATCGACGTGTTCGCACGGGTGGCGCCATCCACCGTGTTCGTCACGCAGAAGCGCATCGTGGTGGACTACTTTCGGCGTCGCGCTTTCGAGGTCGAAGCGGGATCGGGGTCGGGATTCGTCTGGGACCAGAAGGGTCACATCGTCACGAACTGGCACGTCGTGGAGAAGGCCAAGAGCCTGACGGTGACGCTGCTTGACAGCCAGACGTACCCAGCGCGTCTGGTGGGTAGCGAGCCGCGGCGGGACGTCGCGGTGCTCGCTCTGGAGGTGCCCGACCTGGAGCTGGTGCCCGTGGTGTTGCCGCCGGAGGGGACTCGCCTGCACGTGGGGCAGAAGACGATTGCCATCGGGAACCCGTATGGCCTCGACCACACGCTGACCACCGGCGTGGTCAGCGCGCTCGGACGCGAGGTGGAGGGAGCGGGAGGTGTCAGCATTCGCGGCATGATCCAGACCGACGCGGCGATCAACCCGGGCAACTCGGGTGGGCCCCTGCTGGATAGTCAAGGGCGTCTCATTGGCATGAACACGATGATCTTCTCGCGCAGCGGTGCCTGGGCGGGTATCGGCTTTGCGGTGCCGGTCGAGATCATCCGGCGGATCGTGCCGCAGCTCATTCGCTATGGTCGCGTTCGCGAGGTCGGGCTCGGCGTCGTCATCGATCCGCAAGGGTGGGTGGAGAGCCGGTTTCGGGTGCGGGGAGTCGCGGTCATCGCCGTGCGTGCGGGCTCGACGGAGGAGCAGGCCGGCCTGCGGGGAGTGGAACGCACCCCTCGTGGCTACCGCCTCGGCGATCTGATCGTCGAGGTCGCCGGGCAACCGGTGGAGGACTACGACGACCTCTACAACGTGCTCGATGGGCGGAAGGCCGGTGAGCGCGTTCCCGTTCGCCTGGCCCGGGACGGCAAGGTACGCCAGGTTGAGCTGGAGTTGGTGCTGGTGGACTGAGTGCCAGGGCGGGCTCGTACAGCGGCTTGCAAGTTCGTTCCGGGTTTCCGGAGACGCACCCGTCCGAACTGGGGACCCGATCACATTGGGTACGACAACCCGGAACGAACTTCCGGGTTGTCGTACTAGCCGGCTGCTCGTCGGCTGCTGATGGCGGTAGGTCGGCGCCGGGGGGCTCCTGCGCCATGCGGCCGAGCCCGGGGACCTGGCTCGTGCCGTATCCAGTGAGAGTGTAGCGGCGAAGCCCCGGGGAACTCGGTTGGGGGGGAGAATCGTGTTACGCTTGGCGGAAGATGGATTGCTCGGGGGTGTCGATGACACCGCTTGCTTTGGGACCGGGGCGGTATGCGGTGCTGCGCGACAGTAGCCCTCGAGACCGGGGCCTAGAGGCTAGGAAGCCTGGGAGAGGCAGATGAAGAACTCAGTTTGGCGGGGCTTGGGGCGTACGAGTCGATGGGCACTGGCGTTGGCGATGGTGGCGCCCGGATTGGGCTTCGCCGGTTGCACGGCAGGGGACGGTACCGAGGTCGGGGTCGTCTCGCAGGCGGCTACGCTGTGCGAGTGCATCCCCCTCAACCCGACCACCAATGATTGTCCGGAGAATCCCTGCGTAGAGAGAGTCACGTCCTGCTCGAGTGGTAGCACTCCGCTGTGCATCCAAAGGGGCTACGGGATCTGTGAAGCGCGGTGGTGGGAGGTTGGCGAAAGATCCGTCCCGACTTGCACCACCAGCGGGGCCAAGGATCCCAATGGCGTCTGCACCCGGGAGGGCACCAGCGTCACGTGTTGCACCGGCTGCGTTGTCGCGCCCCGTACAATCCCCCTCCCGGGGGCGCCGCCCTCACCCTACGAGTGCGAGCCTGGCAACACCGTGACGCGGTGCGGCTCCGGTGGGGAGGTGTGTGACAGCTGCAGCGATGGCAATGCCTGTACGGCCGACAGCTGTTCGAACGGCAACTGCCGCAACACCCCGCAGACGGGCACTGCCTGTGCGGGTGGCACCTGCGTCAACGGGGTGTGCTGCACGGGCTGCATCAACGCAAGCGGGGCGTGCGTCCAGCTCAGCAATCAGAGCACTTCGGCTTGTGGGCAGGGGGGCGAGTCGTGCGAGGCGTGTGACGACAACAACCAGTGCACGGACGACTACTGCAGCGCTGGCGCCTGCGCAGCGGACCCGAACACGGGGACCTGCAACGATGGCAATTGGTGCAACGGTGCG
>JBNLDK010000059.1:0-80857 GCA_050304295.1 Polyangiaceae bacterium | reverse complement strand
GAGGCTTCGTCAACATGGGCGGGATGTTCGAGGCGCCGCCACCACCCATGGGTGGCGGTGGCAGTGGAGCGTCGGGGGGAGTCGGCGGTACCGGTGGGGAGGCGACGGGAGGCTTCGTCAACATGGGCGGGATGTTCGAGGCGCCGCCACCGCCCATGGGTGGCGGCGGTGGGTTCGACAATACGGGAGGCTTCATCAATACGGGCGGAATGTTCGAGGCGCCGCCGCCCCCCATGGGCGGAACCGGAGGACTCGATGGGAGCGGCGGTGACAGCGGACAGGGCGGAGCCAACGGCGGCGGTGCTTCGGGGTCTGGCGCGGGTTGAGCCTCGATGAGCTCGTGCAGGCGCGCGGCAGGGAGCGCGCCTCGCGGCTCCCGCTCGACGAATTGATCGAATACCTGGAATCGACTTGCGCTTGGGAGTGAGGCGGCCAAGCCTTGGATGACGGCCACGGGAGCGAGTCATGGAGGGTATGGCGCAGAGTCCACTGGAGCTCATCAAGCCGCAGATCGAGCGAGCGGTGGATCTCGTTCAACAGGAGCCCGACGAAACTGCGTGGCCGGAGCTCCTGGCGTCGGTCTGGATCGAGGCCATCGGTGTGCTGATCCGGTATGCGTACCTGAGCGAGGGGCGTCGTGACGCAGCCGAGATCCACGCGCGGCGCTTCGCGCGCATGAGCCCATCCGAGCAACAGGTGGCGGCCTCGCGACACGGAATCGCTCTGGAGCAGTTCGTGCGAATCGTGCGGACCGCTTCGGGGTTCCGTCGCTCGAGTGAGCGTCCTCCGCCCCTCCACTCCTCACCCGTGCCGCCCATCCCGCGTCACTCTGACGTGACCAACCTGGGGATTGTCATCGATCCCCGTCTCCGGAAGGTCAACCCGCGCTGAGGGGAAGGGCCCCGCTCGTGGCGGGGCGGTGGTGCAGCGACAGCGCGGGGTGGCGCGCTGCCGCGCGGACGCACTGCCACCCCGCGCGCTACTCAGCGGAGGGTCAGATGCAGGGTGCCTGGCCCGCCGCATGGGGGCAGTGGATGGCGGGGTTGCCCGCCGCCAGCCCGAGGTGGGTCTCGACGCAGGCCTGGCGGATGGCGCCGTAGACGTTGGCGAAGCTATCCAGGCAGCTGTCGAGATCCGCATAGCGATCGGCGTCCCCGAAGCCACACACCGTCTCGTACTCCGTGCAGAATGACTCTGCCCGTGCCAGTAGGGCTGCCCCGGCTCCTGCCGATCCGGCCATCCCCGAGGGGCCGGGCATGCCAGCGGAGCCAGGCATGCCAGCGGAGCCAGGCACGCCAGCTGTTCCTGGTGCTCCCGCGCCACCGGGGTTTCCGCCCGCCGGCGAGCCCGCCGTGCCCGGCATGCCAGCGGAGCCGGGCGATCCGGCGGCACTGGGCGCACCGCCGGTGGTGGGTGCACCAGCCGTGGCAGGCGACCCGGCGGCGCTGGGGTTCCCGCCGGCCCCGCCGCTGCTCGAGGGAACTCCGCCGTTGGAGCTTCCGCCGGAGCTGTTCGTTCCTCCCGTGGTGCTGTCGGAACCGCCGGCACCACCCGTGCTGCTGCCGGTCGACTCGTCCTTGTCCCCCCCGCAAGCTGCCAGGGCGAGCGCCCCGGCCATCAGAAGATATGCTCGTAAATTGCTCATGCTGGTCCTTCCGTCGTTTCCGCTCTCCCCCCAACGTATGTGTAGGGGCCCCGCGGGCAAAGCGGGAGTCGTGACGGATGTCGCCGTTTGGGACGACCCGCGTCGGCCTCGCCGCGGTCAGTGACCGGCACTTCGCGCCCGTGTTCGGCTGAAGGGTCGGGTTGCCGTCGGCAGTGAAGTCCCGTTTCCGTCGTGAACCAGACGCGCCGTGACCATGGCGACGCTCGGGGCTAGCCTTCGGTCGTGGCCGCTCGGACCTCCGAAAGCTGTTGAGGGCGAGTGGTTGCCATGGGACTGACTATCTTCTTCGATTGAGACAGCGGGTCGGACGGGTGTGGGCTGGGCAGGGCTCTGCGTGGCATCCGTCTGGGTGTGGCCCGAGGTGAGGCGTTGGCTTTGGACCGGCAGCGGGGCTGCCGCGCTGGAGGGAACATGAAGCTGGGCAACTTGAGGTGGGGACTGGTGGCGTGCGTGGCGTTGGCGGTGGGTTGCACTGCAGGGGAAGATCCCGAACCGGATCCCGCGGATCCGAACGACCCGACTCGGCCGCCGCCGAACGCGGCTCAGTGTGGTGACGATTGCACGACCGATCTCGCGGCCGCGCGCGCGGCGCTCGAGGCTGGAAACTTCACCCGGGCACTCAACCTCTATCGCTGTGCCGACACTCCCGAGGCGGCGTTCGGCGCCGGGCTGTCCCGGCTGCTGGTGATGCTCGAGGGTGACGCGGCCGACGGGCTCGCCGCCGACCTCGGTCTGGCGCCGCTGGTGGCCGCCGATTTCCTCGGACCCGACAGCATCATCGCGCGCCTGGGATCCCGGTGGGATGGCGGGGGCTCGGTGGACGTCTCGGGCGATCTGACGGCGACCCTCGCCTTCGACGTGGGGCAGCAAGCGACCGGGTCCTATGGCTACTTCTCCGCACAGACCGTCACCAGCAGCGACTACAGCTACCTGGACATCGAAGTGGAGGATTCCGCGGCACTGCAGGCCTCGACGGTGATGAATGTCACCTTCGACTGTGCGGCTAGCTATCCCCGTCGACTCGTGGATCCCCCTCTGTCCTATGTCGACCTGCGCTTCGAGCAGGGGAACACCACCTACTACTGCTCGCTGCCGTACGGTGTCGAGAGCACCGCCTGCGAGACGGATGGGGGAAGCATCGTGGTCACCGCCGCCGGCACCACTCCCGGGCAGCACGTTGCCTATCAGCTGGAAAACCTTCTCCTGACTTGCTCTGACGAGGATAGCTGGGACGTCGAGTACGCGGTGCGGGTGAGCGGTACTGCCGATGGCGTCGTGGTGACTCCCTCGGTGGACACGTCGGGCCTGCACCCGATGTTCTCGGAGGACTACGACTTCGAGGCGAACCTCCCTTCGGCGACGACCATCGCCACGTTGCAGCAAGGGGTTGCGGCGCTGACACCGGAGCTGGAGGAGGCTGCGTGCTACTTCCGCCGGGCGGGAGGCGGGACGGGCACTGTCTTCCAGTTCCCCGGCGCGCTCACGGGAGGGGATGACGTTCCCTTCTCGCAAGGGGATGCCCAGGTGCTCGGGGCGGCGCTGCTGGCGTCTGCCGCGTTCATCCAACTCGCCTCGGCGGCCGAGGTGCCGATGCCCATTCACGATCTGATCTGTGACTCGGAGGATCCCGCCTGCCCCACCGAGGAGAAGCTGACGGCCACCTTCAACCAGACCCTGGGCCAAACGTTCCACGCCGAGCAGTTCGCAGTCGCTCAGCGACTGGTCAGTGAAGCGGCGCCCCTGCTCGATGCGGGGCTCGGCAACCTCGACGAAACTAGCCTGCTGGTCGCCAACGCGACGTCGATGTCGGGCCTGTTGATGATTCGCGACGTCGTGCAGGCCGTCAACGCGGCGCTCACCGTGCGCACGGTGATCCCCCATGTTGCCCCGGCCGTCCATCTCGACCTGAAGGCGTTCTTCAGCGCTGCTCGCAACCCCCAGGACGTGGGGGTTCCCCCGCTCGAGTGGGTCGAGGATTGCGATCAGTGGGACTGCTGGTCGTACTCGGAGCTCAATCTCTCGTTCCTGGAGGCCTACCTGGAGGGGACGACGGACGCGGACTGGGTCGATGGCGACTACACCTGGGAGGACGAGGACGCAGTCGAGGACGCGCTCGGGGAGTCCTTCTCGCACGCCCTGGGTACGTTCGTTGGCGGGGGCGATTGAACCGGGTTGGACTCGTGCTGGGCGGGGCAGTGCTGGTCGTGGCCTGCCAGGTCCGGCACGACTCGAGCCTCGTCGTGCGTGAGGGGGTTGGCGGCGCGGGGGGCGCGCCGCCGCTGAGCGTCCAGGCCAAGTGGTCCTACCGCAGCGGGGACGTGGACATCGACGCCTCGCTGGCCACGGAGCGGGTTGGCGGCAGCTGCGAGACCGTCGGGCGCCTCCTGATCAACAAGGTGCTTTCCCCCGCCGAACGCTACAGTACCGACGTGCTCGACTGCACCGACCTCGAGCTCACCGCCACTGGCGATATCCGGCTCTACCAGCTGGCGACCGGTCACGACTGGTCCACGGAAGACCTCCTGGTCGATCGGGATCGCGAAATCCTCTCGCTGGGGCCCTGGAGTCCCCCCGAAGCGTCCGGTGCGTATCGCGTCGAGCTCTCCGCGCCCGACTGTGGCCGCTGCGCGTGCCCCCAGATCGTGCTTCGTCACACGGGCGAAGACGTGTTCCTCCCGCTTGGACGTGACTGCGACTGACAGACTGCAGACGCGAAGGGGAGCGGCGCACGGCCGCGCACTGGACCGGGTTCGGAAGGAACCCACGTGCGTTCCAGAGACGAGGGGCCGAGCCCTGCGGGGTCGGCCCCCGGTTGCCGGTTGGTCCCCTGGCTCACCTGGGTCGAGCTCGTCGCCGTGCGGGGCTCACCCAAGGTGAGAGCCGCGCACGGATCCTTCTTGGGCGCCATTCGTTCGCGGGATCGTCGTTCATTGCCCCCGTTCGGTTCACCACGACCGAACTGGGGGGTTAGTCCTCTTCAGTGAGGTAGGTGTAGCTGCCCAGCGCTTGCTCGTAGTGCCGGAGCAGGGTGCGCACCTGGCGGTTGTCGAGCTTGCCCAGCGTCAGCGCGCGCTCCGCCTGGTGCCGGACTGCTTCCGACATGGACTGGGGATCGTACTCCACGTAGCGCAGCACATCGGCGATGCTGTCGCCCTTGACCAGGTGTCGCACCTGATACGTGTCGCCGACGATCCGGACGTGCACGGCGTTGGTGTCGCCGAAGAGGTTGTGGAGGTCTCCCAGGATCTCCTGGTAGGCGCCGTTGAGGAACATGCCGAGGTAGTACGGCTGCTCGGCTTGGTAGGGGTGAACGTCCAGGGTGCGTCGCTCATCCTCCAGATCGATGAAACGACTGATGACCCCGTCGCTGTCGCAGGTGACGTCGGCAAGGATGGCGCGGCTGGTGGGATGCTCATCCAGGCGATGGATGGGCATGATCGGGAAGAGCTGATCGATGGCCCAGATGTCGGGGGCCGACTGGAAGATGCTGAAGTTGCAGTAGTAGATCGAGCTCATGCTCTGCTCGAGTCCGAGCAACTCTTCGGGGACGAACTTGACGCGACCCAGGGTGTCCTGGATCTTCTCGCAGCAGTGCCAGTAGAGGCGCTCCACGTGGGCGCGCTCTCGGAGGGAGAGGTAGCCGTACTTGAACAGGCTCTGGGCCTCTTCCTTGGCCTGGTTGGCGTCATGGTACGACTCCTGCACGTTCTTCGGCAGGATCCCCTCGTAGGTGTCGTACAGCTCCTGGAGCAGACGATGCGCGTCGGGGCTCGGCTCGGTGGGGACGCCGAGTCGGACGTCGTTGGCGCCCACCACCTCGAAGACGAGCACCGAGTGGTGCGCGGCGATGGCGCGCCCGCTCTCGCTGACGATGGTGGGCACCTGCACGTCGGCCGCGGTGCAGACCGACTGGATGTGGTCGACCACGTCCGAGGCGTACTCGCTCAGCCCGTAGTTGGTGGAGGCGTGGAAGTCGGTCTTCGACCCATCGTAGTCGATGGCCAGTCCGCCTCCCACGTCCAGGTAGCCCATCTTGGCGCCCATCTTCGCCAGCTCCACGTAGATGTGGCTCGCCTCCTGGAGGGCGTTCTTGATGGGGATGATGCTGGAGATCTGACTGCCGATGTGGAAGTGCAGGAGCAGCAGACAGTCGAGCATCTGCTCGCGCTCCAAGCGGTCGATCAGCTCGCAGATTTCCGAGGTGGAGAGTCCGAACTTCGCGCGGTCGCCGGCGGAGTTCTTCCAGCGACCCACGCCGCGGGCGGTGAGCTTGGCGCGAACGCCCAGCTGTGGGCGGATGCCGAGCTTGCGCGAGGCGCGGAGAACGAGATCGACCTCATCGATGCGCTCGAGGACGATGATCACCGTCTTGTCGAGGCGCTGCGCGAGCAGTGCGGTCTCGATGTACTGCTGGTCCTTGTAGCCGTTGCACACGATCAGCCCCCCCGCGTCGTGCATGGAGGCGAGGGCGATCAGCAGTTCGGGCTTCGAGCCGGCTTCCAGACCGAAGTCCCATTCACGACCGAAGTCGACGATCTCGTCGACGAGGTGTCGCTCCTGGTTCACCTTCACGGGGTACACGCCCTGGTAGCGACCCTCGTACTCGTACTCCGCGATGGCTTGGGCGAACGCCTTGTTGATCTGCGTGATGCGGTGCCCGACGATGTCGCTGAACCGAATCAGCAGCGGGGGCTCGAGACCCCGGTCGCGCAGGCTCTCCGTGAGGTGGTAGAGATCGATGGCGTTGGTTCGTGTGCCGGCGGGGCGCACCTCGACGTGCCCCTCGCTGTTGACGGAGAAGTACGGGGACCCCCAGCCGGTGATCTGGTACTGGAGCGCACTGCGTTGGGGAGTCCAGTCGTCCTGAGGGTCCTGAGCCATGGCCACCTCGCGCGGGGCTGGCGAAGTTAACCCGCGGACGGCTCCTCGGCAACGATGATACGCGGGTACGCCAACTCGGGACTTCATTCCGGGTTGTCACCTCTCAGGCGGGATCGGTGGTCAGCCGGGACGCAGGCGTCCTCCGGGGCTTGGCCCGGTCTTCGCGTTCAGTGTCGCGTCGGCGGAAAATCGTAGGGACCAGGCCAGCTGCGTTGCCAGTCCCAGAGCTCACTCGTGTTGAGCTCAATGGGGGGCTCGGTGACAAGTGAGCGACCACGGCGCTCGCTCATCCAGTGCGACAACCCGGAAGTTCGTTCCGGGTTGTCGGACCGGCGGAAACCCGGAACGAACTTGCGAACTGCTGTACTAGCCAGGCCAGAGCTCGACGGGCAGCGCCCCCCGCTTCCAGAGCGACAGGAAGTCCATCAGAAAGGCGACCGTGATGTGGACGAGGAATCCGGCGTAGATGCTGCGGGTGTGCATCGCGAGGGAACCCAGAACGATGCCGGCCACGATGGCTCCGTTGGCTTCGAGGTAGGGCTTGCCGTAGTGGATCATGCAGTACGGCACAGCCATCACGAAGATCGCTGCGGCTCCGATCGAGCGGCGCATCGCGCCGAGTATCCAGCCGCGGAAGAACATCTCCAGGCTCAGGAACTGGAGCCAGTACATCAGCTCCCACGCCATGAAGTCGGCCCAGCTGCGGGAGCTCTGCTTGTAGAAGGGGTAGTAGGTGCCGAAGTCGGGCTGGCTGGCGACCAGCAGCATCGCTGGGAGGACCACCGCGAGGCACAACAGGTAGATCCACGCATGCTGGAAGAAGCCGCGAATTCGTAGGCCCATGTCCAGCAGGTTGTCTTTTGGAAACAGGAGCTTCCAGAGGGGGAAAGGCACGAGGACGTAGCCGAGGATGCGCGCGAACGTCCACCAGGCGTAGCTGTAGAGCTCGTCGAACTTGGCCATCTGGAGGGAGGTCCAGCCGCCTGCCTCCCACTTGACGAGCAGAGGGTGGAGCATCTCGTGGTAGAAGCGCCGGCCGCCGTAGTACTCCTGCAGGGTCAGCACCACCGCGACGATGACCAGGCACACGGCAGGGCGGTAGTCGTATCGGGGATGCTCCTCGGCGATGGCAGCGTGGGCGGACGCGAGAGGCGCCCGGACGGGGACGCGCCGCAGCCGCACCAGGCGTCGACTCTGGCTTGACGACCGGGCTGCCACCGGGGTCCGCGGGCGATACATCCAGCGGCTCCGGGAGGGGCCCGGGCGTGGCACCGGGATGGGCGTGGGCTGCGCCTCACGTTCGCGGCGTGACCAGTCGGCGCGCGCCTCAGCGTCCAGCTGCTGCCACGTCTTGCGGAAGAACCAGATGACGAGTGGGGCCAGCGCCGCTAGCACCGGGATGGGCAGCAATGCCTTTATCGGCGGGTAGCTGAGCAGGGCGTCGAAGAGGGTAACCTCGGTGAGCCGCACCAGGGGCAGCTGGAGATCTGGTGGCGTCACCACCAGGGCCAGAGCGACCAGCGTGTCAACGAGCATCTGGAATGTCGCCTCGAGCTATGCGCCTGCAGCCAGATCTGCGGCTCGCCGCAGGCGCGTGAGGGAGGCAGTCTTGCCGAGCACCACCATGACGTCGAAAAGTGGCGGGCTCGCCGTGCGCCCGGTCAGCGCGACGCGCGCCGGCTGAGCCACCTCTTTCATCTTCAGCCCTTTCGCCTCGAGCCACTGTCGGAAGCGCTCCTCGAGCACCGGAGCCGACCAGTCCTCGGCACTCTCGAGCAGGTCGGCGACACCCCGCAGGTGCGGTGCCGCCTCGGGCTTGAGGAACTTGCCGCGAGCCTTCTCGTCGAGCTCGGGCTCATCACGGAAGAAGTAGTCGAGGGCCTCTGCCGCTTCGGTCAGCGTGCGGGCACGCTCGCGAATGTGGGGCAGCGCCTGGCGAATCACCTCGGGGTCTGGGGCTGCGATGCCCCGCGTCTCGAGGAAGGGCACGACACTGGCCACGTAGGTGGCCTCGTCGGTGAGGCGTTCCTGCTTGAGGTGCTCGAAGTTGACGTCCAGGAACTTCTTCTCGTCGAACTTGCCGTCGCTCTTGCTGACCCGGTCCCAGTCGAACAAGCGACCCAGCTCGTCGCGATCGAAGATCTCCTGATCACCGTAGGACCAGCCGAAGCGCACCAGGTAGTTGAGCACCCCCATCGGGCTGTAGCCGCGCTCGCGATAGTCCTGGACGCCGACGGCCGCGTGCCGCTTGCTGAGCTTCTCCCCCTTTGGCGAGAGCATCATCGGCAGGTGGGCGAACTCCGGCGGTTGCCAGCCGAGCGCCTCATAGATGAGGAGCTGTTGCGGGGTGTTGCCGAGGTGGTCCCGACCGCGGGCGACCAGCGAGATCTCCATGTCGTGGTCGTCGACCACGCAGGCGAGGTTGTAGAGCGGGAAGCCGTCGGAACGCATCATCACGAAGTCCTGCAGCTGCGCGTTGGGGGTGGTCACGCGGCCGAAGACCCGGTCCCGAAAGTCGGTGACTCCCTGACGGGGCGACTTGTAGCGGATCACATAGGGCTGATCTTCTGGCCAGTCCGTCCGGTCACGCCACCACCCCGGGTAGACGAATTGTGCCTTGGGGTCGCGCGCCTTGACCTCGGCCCGCGCCGCGTCCAGCTCCTCCTTGGTCGCGTAGCAGCGGTAGGCGGTACCCTCGGCCACCATTCGGTCGGCGATCTCTCGGTAGCGCTGGCGCCTTTCGCTCTGGAAGTAGGGCCCGTGCCCACCGCCCGCTTCAGGCCCCTCGTCCCAGTCCAGACCGAGCCACCGCAGGGCCTCCAGGATCGCGCGCACGCTCTCGACGCTGCTGCGCTCCTGGTCCGTGTCCTCGACTCGGACCACGAATTGGCCGCCCTGACGTCTCGCCCAGAGCCAGTTGAAGAGAGCCGTTCGGGCGCCCCCGATGTGTAGGTAGCCGCTGGGGGAAGGCGCAAAACGAACACGAACCGACATCGGCTCGCGATTAGCATGTTCCACAGTGGCTTCCTACGCTGGGCAGTTGCGGCCAATGGTCCGGGTGCGGTCGGGCGCCCGTCGACCAGTGGTCCCCGACGCCTGGGGCCTCGGGCTTGCGCTGGACCGGCTGACTTGCTAGAAGCCCCTCCCTTTCTCAGCGGCCATGGCGCCGCTGCGCCCGGAGACGAGAGATGAAGAAGACGCCCCTGCAGCAGGTCAAGGAGCGGTTCGAGACCAAGGAGAAGCTTGTCGAGGCCGTCGAGCAGCTGGCAACCGACGAGCTGTGGATCGATCGCTTCAACGAGGTGAAGGGGCTGATGAGCGTCTCGAACCAGAAGCTTCTCAGGCTGCACGATGTGCTGACCGAGGTGAAGAAGGAGTTCGGGACGCGCGACAAGCTCATTGCCCAGATCCTGGAGCTGGAGAATCGCGTCCAGGATGCGGGGCTCAAGGGGCGCTACGCCAAGTACCCAACGCCGCGCTTGCTCGACGTCTACAAGGCGGTTGCAAAGCGTGCGCGGGTGGCGAAGGCGAAGGCTGACCAGGCCAAGGCCCCGCCCGTGAAGAAGAAGCTGGCCCGCTCGAAGAAGGCGCAGGCCAAGGCGCGCGCCAGCGCCTGAGGCCGATTCCGCCGCTCATCTTGCGGGTGCACCTGCATCGCCACTGCGCCTCGCGACGACTTCGTCGTGAGGCGTTGCTGTCGTGGGGTGGTCTTCGGTGGCTGAGCATTGGCCAGAAGTCCCGACGCCTCCGGTTGGAGCTGGCAAGCGGGGCTGGGGCCCCTGCGCGCCAGTCGCGCCCGCAATGGGGCGCGGGTCCCAGCACGGGTCCCGCGGCGATGGGCCCCGCCCGGCCATGGCCGGGTGGGCAAGCCGTGGGATGTGCTGGGGTGTTGGGTGGGGGCGGGCGGGGCTGCGCCAGCTTCGGTGGCTCCTGCGCGACCGCGGCAGCGGGTGCCCGCCGCCGCGGACAGCGCATGGCGGGTAGTGCCGTGCGGCCTGCTGGTACGGCAACCCGGAAGTTCGTTCCGGGTCGTGTACCAAGTGGGAGAGCGAGTGCGCAGTTCAGACGAGTGCGCCTCCGGGATTCCGCCGGCCCTTCACCCCAGGTGTCGACCCGGCGGAATCCCGGAACGAACTTGCGAACTGAGGTCCTAGCTCGCGTCCAGGCCCTGCAGCTCGAGGTACTGATTGGTGAAGTCCGCGCCCGCTCGGTAGTCGCGGTCCATGTCATGGATGATCTGCTTCTCGAGCAGCTTTCCCACGCCAAACACCTTCGCCTGGACCGTCGCTTCGAAGATGCGCTTGCTCTTCCCGTCGCCGACCGGCAGGCAATAGATGACGCCGGTGATGCTGATCTTGTCGCTCAGCTTGCTCGTCTTGATCTTGAAGCGGAACCGCTGACGCTTCTTGTCGAACGTCCCATGTTCCTCGTAGCTGAAGCCGTCTCCGACCACCTTCTTCAGCGGGCCCGGAACGCCGACGATCTTCGGGGTCACGCGGATCACTCGATGGATTTCGCTTTCCTGGTCGTCGAAGCGCGTCTGCTCGAAGCGCGGGAAGTCCATGCTCTTGAACAGGGCGGCCTGGTACTTCTCGTCGAGAAAGACCTTCCAGAAGTTTTCGACGCTGCAGTTGTGGACGTGCTCCAGACGACACTCGGACATGGCGGGGGAATCCTAGATAGGCGCGAGCGATTGTCGAGCACTTCGACGGCTGGATGCGCTTGTCACGCTGAACGGCTGCTGCGATGCTGCGGGGATGACGGCGGAGAGCGCGGTGGCCGAACGCCCGAGTCGGGGTGACGTGCGGCGACCCAGCTGGCTGCGCTACGTGGGCTTGGTATTCCGCAAGGACCTGGCGATCGAGCTGGAGAGCGGGGAGATCACCACGACCAGCGGATACTTCGCGCTGCTCGTCGTCATCATTTCCAGCATGGCGTTCTACGGAGGAGCCGACACCCGGCGTCTGGTGGCGGCGGGGGCCATCTGGCTGGCCATTGCGTTCTCGGCGGTGCTCGCTCTGGGACAGGCCTGGCAGCGCGAGCGCGACCATGGTGCGCTGCGCGGTTTGCTCGTGTCGCCGCTGCCTCGCTCCGCGCTGTTCGTCGGCAAGATGGGCGGGCTGCTGATGTTTCTGGCCGTGGTCGAGCTGGTGGTCGTGCCCACTGCGGCCGTGCTCTTCGCGCTCGACCTGGTGCGCGACGGGCCGGCGCTGGTGGTCATCTCACTGCTCGCGATTCCCGGCATTGCGGCGACTTCGACGCTGTTTGGCGTGATGACGGTGCGGACCCGAGCGCGTGGCGTGCTCCTCGCGATCGTGCTCTTCCCACTGCTCGCGCCAACGCTACTGGCAGCGGTGTCGGCGACGCGGAGCGCGCTCGATGGTGTCCCGCTCGCGGAGTTGGCAGGCCACCTCAAGTTGCTGGGGGCGTTCGACGGCCTCTTCATGCTGGGGGGCCTGGGGCTCTTCGGCCTGCTCGTAGAGGATTGACCGTTCGGGCTCGGCTGACTGCTGGGCCGACCGAGGCCCGTGCTGGCGGGCGTTGCGCTGGTCCCGCCGTCGAGTGCATGCTGGGTTCCGCATGCGCCTCGGCCTGCTCGGTCCCGCTCGCGGAAATCACGACGCTTTGCTCCGTGCTGCTCAGTTTCTGAGCGGTGAGGTGGTCGTCGACCGCGCGGTGTACATGGCGGTCGACGGCGCTCTCGATCAGGTGATCCTCGAATGGGCGAAGTCGCTCGTCGGGGGCGACCCTTCCGAGGAGGCGATCTGGAAGCGCGCCCAGCGTTGCCTCGGCGCGAGCGCTGCGGAGATCGACGAGTATGTCGCGGCGGAGCGCGAGCGCCGTGCGCTGCGTATCTTCGAGGCGCTGCCGAGCGATGGCGCGCGGCTCGTCGAGCTTCTCAACGGTCAGGTCGCGGTGATGATCAACGACGCCGATGATCTGGACGAGGAGGACATGCTGCCGGCAGCCTACATGTTGTATGGCGCCAGCGAGCAGCCGGTCGTCAAGCAGGTGGGGTCCCGCTGGTTTCTGGCGCCGGGCAACCTGGGCCACTTTGGCGTCATGTTGCTGGAAGACCGCGATGACGGGGTCCACCTGGTCCAGTTCGACAACCTCTGTCGCGAGGTGCGCCGCGAGCGGCTCACGTCCGAGCACAAGAAAGGGCCGAAACTGACCGTCAAGTAGGCGCTGCTCGCGGTCGAATCTCCGCGGCGGGCTCGGCCGGTCACGGTGGCACTCAGTCGGTGATGAAGGTCGCGGTCTACGGTGGCAGCTTCGATCCCCCGCATGTCTCGCACGTGCTGGCTGCTGCATACGCGCTGGCGATCGGAGACTTCGACCGTGTCGTGGTCGTGCCGGTGTTCCAGCATGCTTTCGACAAGGAGCTGACCGCTTTCCAGCACCGCGTTCGCATGTGCGAGCTGGCATTCGCGGCCCTTCCGGTCGATGTCTCGATGGTCGAGCGGGATCTCGCGCCACCCAGCTACACGCTGCACACCATCGAACGCCTGCTGACGGAACATCCCGCGTGGCAGCCCTCGCTCGTGGTCGGATCGGACGTGCTGCACGAATCCCACAAGTGGCATCGTTTCGATCGGCTCGTTGCTCTCGCGCCGCTCTTCGTGCTCGGGCGCGCGGGGCACCCGCACCCGGACGCGCCGCCCCCGGTTCTGCCAGAGGTTTCCTCGACCGAGGTGCGCGAGCTGCTGAGAAGGCGTCCCCTCGACCCCCGGGCAAGCGCGCTCGTGCCGGCGTCCGTGGTGCGCTACGCCGAGGTGAACGGACTTTATCAGTGAAGATCACGATCATCGGTGCTGGCAAGGTTGGCAGGAGCTGGGCACAGGCACTGCGCGGGACATGTCACACGGTGCGGTTGTTCGCTGCCCGCGCCGGCCTGCCCGCCCAGCGCGTTACCGACGCGCTCCTGATCCTGGCGGTGCGCGATGGCCAGGTGGCGGAGTGGGCGCAACGGCTGGCGGAGGCCGCATGGGTCTCCCGGCGCACGGCGGTGGTTCACGTGGCGGGTGCGCTCGGAACGAGCCCGCTCGAGCCTCTCCGCGGGTGCGCTGCGGGACTCGGTCGTGCCCATCCGGCGGTCTCCTTCCCGTCCTCGCGATGGACTCCCGGTTTGCTGGGCGCCAGCCTTCTGGTGGCGGGCGATGCAGTAGCGGTGCGGCGCGCCAGCACGGCGGGGCGAGCGGTGGGGCTCGTACCCCGAGTCGGGGACGAGGTGGACCCGGTCACCTATCACGCGGCCTGCGCCCTCGCTGCAAATGGCGGCGCGGCGATCGCCGCCGCCGCTTGCCGGCTCCTCGTCCAGTCCGGCCTTCCCGTTGAGATCGCGCCTGCCGTGGTCGGCCCGCTGCTGCGAAGCGTGGGTGAGAACGTGTTGCAGCTGGGGCTTCCCGTCGCTCTGAGCGGGCCTGTACGTCGGGGCGACGCGGGGACCGTGCGGCGGCATCTAGGCCGCTTGCGCGCTCAGACGCCCGATCTGGTGCCCCTCTACCGCGAGCTGGGACGAGTGCAGCTCGCGCTGGCGAGAGAGCTGGCAGAGGCCCTGCCGAAAGATCTCGATGCGGTCGAATCCGCGCTGCGGGGCCGTTCCTGAGACGAGGCGCCGGAGGCGCCCGCCCCGCAGATCTACAGGACTTCTGGCCGGTCTATGGTCAAACCGTCGCCGAGACGGTCCTACGACTGGCAAAGCGAGGGAATTCTCAATACTCTGCCAAGCCGCTGGCCGTGAGCCAGGGTGTACTTGTCCCTCCGTGCTTCCCAAGGGGTGGCCGGGGATTTCCGCCCACCAACGGGCGAGAAGGGTCGCGACGTGGACAGCGATCTGGCTGAGGCAGTTTCTGCCCTGAGAGAATCCTTCCAGCGCCGAGGACTCCAGCTGGAGTTTGGCAAGACGGACCCCACGGTGGTTGGTGAGCTCAAGAACAAGCTCCGGCTTCCCCGCCGCTACCGCGACTTTCTCACCGAGAGCAATCCGGTGGAGGTGGAGACCCGGACCCCGGCCGAACGGGTGCGGTTGATCCCCGCGGCGGAGCTTGAAGAGGAGCAGGTGGGATTCGCGCTCGACGATGCCCGCGGGTTGATCGAGACGCCCAGTGCGTCGGGCTGGCGTCCAAGCTGGGTCATCGTCGGTCATAGCTCCCTGCTCGGTGACCCGTACTTCCTGGACGTGGCGAGTCCGGATGCCGAAGGGGACTGCTCCGTCTACACGGCGATGAGCGGCACCGAGAGCTGGAAGCCACGCCTGTGCGCCTCGAGCTTTGCGCTCTTCATTCGGATCCTGGCGCTGGGTATGGAGGTGGCTGAAGGGTTCGCCGACGACGACCTCGACATGGATGACGAGCAGGTCTTCAGGGATACGCTCGGTCCCCGGATCCGTCAGTACGACCCCGCGGCTCTGAAGGCGGGGCACTGGACGTGACCGAGCGCTTGCTGCAGACGGTCGTCCAGGATTCGGAAGAGTTCGAAACCGCGGTGCGACGCCTCGAGCGGCGGGGCGAGACCGACCTCGAGGCAGTCGAGTCAGCCGTGCGCGAGGTCTTGCAGGCGGTACGCGTGGAAGGGGACGCGGCGGTGCGTCGCTACGTCGAGCGCTTCGAGGGAAGGGTCGTCTCCGAGTTGCTCGTCGAGGACTACGGCGGCGAGGCCGCGCTCGAGTTGCTTTCCGATCCGGTTCGCGACGCCCTCACCGAGGCTGCGGATCGGATCCGACGCTACCACGAGAGGCAAGCCGAGCAGCTCAAGAGCTTCGAGTACACCGAGGATGGCGTGACGTTGGGCAGTCGCGTGCTGCCTCTGGCACGGGTGGGGGTGTACGTCCCCGGGGGCAAGGCGAGCTACCCGTCGAGCGTTCTGATGTCGGCGGTGATCGCCAGCGTGGCGGGGGTTGGTGAGATCGTTGTCGCCTGCCCCGACTCCTGTGTCGAGGTGCGGGCTGCCTGTCACCTGGCTGGTGTCCATGCGTTGCTGGACGCCGGGGGCGCGCAGGCGATCGCCGCGCTCGCGTATGGCACGGAGTCGGTGCCGGCGGTCGACAAGATCGTGGGGCCGGGGAACATCTACGTGGCAGCGGCCAAGCGCCTCGTCTTCGGCGATGTCTCGATCGACAGCATCGCCGGGCCCAGCGAGATCCTCGTTGTTGCGGACGACTCGGCGGAGCCGGCGGTCGTGGCGGCGGACCTGCTGTCGCAAGCCGAGCACGACGAGGCGGCGTACCCTCTCCTGCTCACCACCTCGGCGGAGCTCGTGGACGCCGTGTGCAGCGAGCTCGACGGGCAGCTCGCCACGCAGCCGCGGCGCGCCATCGCCGAGGTTTCGCTGCGGCGCAACGGTTGGGCGCTGGTGGTCAACGACTCCGTCGGGCTGACCCAGGTGGCGAACCGGCTCGCGGTCGAGCACGTTGCCGTGCACTGCCGTGAGGCGCGACACGTGGCCCAGCGGATCGAGCGAGCGGGTGCGCTCTTCGTGGGGGGCAGCACCCCCGAAGCGGCGGGTGACTACCTCGCGGGACCCTCGCACGTGTTGCCGACCGGTGGCGCTGCGCGGTTCAGCGCGCCGCTGGGCGTCTACGATTTCGTCGCGCGCAGCTCGGTCATCGAGTACTCGCCGGCGGCGCTGGCCCGTCAGGCTGACGCCATCACGGCACTCGCCCGGGCCGAAGGGCTCGAAGCGCACGCGCGAGCCGTCGAGGCGCGCTTGCCGCGCAGCCACTGATCCCGTCCGCCGGGTCGGCGGCTCAGTTTGCGGAGGTCAGATATCCGCGGTCGATGAGCGCGCGGACGATTTGTGCGGTCTCGAGGTCTGTCTGCTTGGTGCGATCCATCAGGGCCTGGAGACTGGCAGAGTTGAGCGCTTGCTGCAGCACATCGAGGTGATCGGGTTCGAGCTCGTGGAGTGGTGCCTCGAGCGGGGTTCTCAGGATGAGTCGCTGGCTCCGGGCGGGGAGCCTTTCCAGCAGTTGTTTCAGCTCGTCCTGTTGGCGGAAGCCCTCCATCAGGATCTCCTGGACCGAGGCGTCGAGCGGCTCGTCGAAGGTGCGCTTGTCGGGCGGGTTGAGCTCGAACAGTCCCTCCGACCATCCGAGCAGGCGATACATCGTCTTGAGCGGCGCAACGTCGGGGGCGCTATCGATCTCGGCGTGTCGGATCAGCCCTTGCTCGAGCCAGATCCGCCCCACCTGATTGCTGGCGCGCAGCGCGAGCACACCGGTCTTGCGTGATGTCCCGAACAGCTGCATCAGGTCGGGCAGTGGGATCTCCTGCAGGTTGCCGGTCATCCGCGGCGCCTCCTCGCCGGCGACGGCCTGCTGCTGACGCTGCGTGACGCGGCGCTTGGCCACGCTTTCCAGGCTGGTCCCCTGAGGTTGTCGCTGGCTCACTGCCACGACCTTGAGGATGCTCGTGCCGATCAGCACCCGATCCCCCTCGCGGAGCTTCGCGTGACGGATCTTCTCGCCGTTGACGAACGTGCCGTTGGTCGAGCCGAGATCCTGAATGCTGATGAGCCCGCCTCGCATCACGATCCGGGCGTGGCGACGCGAGACCATTTCCTCGACCAGGACCATGTCAAGGTCGCTCGACCGGCCGACGATGATCTCCTTGCCGTTTTCCAACGGGTATTCGCCTCCCTGGTACTTCCCGGAAATGAAGCGGAGGGCCAGCGCCTTTTCGGGGGCCGTCGCGTTGGAGTTCGGCTCGGTTTTGTTCGGCATCGGCTAGCGAGCGGACCCACCGGTGGCGGCCTGCACAACGGGCATCGCGAGGATTCCAAGGATAGGGCGGGGGCGAAGAGGCGGTCAAGCTACCCACGAGGTGGTGACTTCCCCCTGACCAGTCTTCAGCCAGTGGGCCGGTGAGGGGCCCCATGGTTTGGCTCGGTCACGCATCCGACGAGGCGGGATTCTCCACGTCGTCCACCAGCGCGACGGGCAACGGCGTGTGGCTCGCTACCCGCTGGGCTGTCGGCGGTTGGGTCGGCAAGACGACGGCGAAGGTGGCTCCGTAGCCAAGCTGAGAGGCCACCTCAATCCGGCCTCCCATCTCCTCGACCATTCGCCGACTGATGGCAAGCCCGAGCCCCGTCCCCTTCTCCTTCGTGGTGAAGAACGGGACGAAGAGATTCCTCTGGACCGGCGCCGAGATGCCGGGTCCTTCATCACGCACCGCGACCTCTACCCAGCGCCGGACATCACGTGGCGGAGCATCGTGTCCGCGCCGCTCGCGCGTTTGCACCGTGACCGTTCCTGCTCCCCCCATCGCCTGGATCGCGTTGCGAACCAGGTTGATCAGTACCTGGCGCAGTTGCTCTGCATCGGCGTGGACTTCGGGCAAGTTCGGGGCCAACTCCGTGAGCACGGAGCAGTCGTCGTGGCGGTCCTTGCCGATCACCTGGAGGGTGCGATTCACCACCGCATTCAGATCGACGGGACCGACGTTGCTCTGTCCGGGGCGAGCGTAGTCGAGCACGGAACCCACGACCCGGTCGAGTCGGTCCACCTCTTCGATGATGATCGACACGAACTCGTGGTTCGCCGGGTCGAGCTCGCCTTCCGCCGGCTCGCTGAGCAGCTGCGCCGCGCCCTTGATCGCTCCCAGGGGGTTTTTGACCTCGTGGGCGAGGCCCGCCGCCATCTGTCCGAGCGCGGCGAGTCGGTCGCGCTCCTGCATGCGCTGGTACTGCCGTGAGTTTTCCACGACAACCCCAAGCTGGATGGCCAGGGCCTCGAGCAGGGCCGAGTCCTCCGGTGAGTAGGCATCGGGAATGCGGTCGTCGGCTAGCAGTAGCACCCCGATGAGGAACGAGCGCTCGCCGTAGATGCCGACGCACAGGGCCTCCTTGTAGGGGCCCAGGGGCTCACACGACGCGAGCAGGCGCTGATCGGCTTCCGTCTGGCGGGCCCAGCCGGTGCGGCGCGCTTCACCCACCCAGTACGCAATCTCGTTGAGCCGGACCGAGCCAGCGGTCGCCAGACGGTCGACGAGGGGTCGCACTGCAGCGGCGTCGATGCGGGGTGGCGCTGCCGGTCCAAAAGAGCGCTGGAGTTCGAAGTGGTCGCTGTTTGGATCTCGCAGATAGAGCGCGCCTCCGGTGGCGCGCCCCGAGCCCTCGAGTGCGGCGAGGACGGTGGAGCTCATTTCGTCAACTCGCAAGATGGTGGCGAGCTCGCTGCGGGCGGTGGCGACGGCGCGCTCCAGCTCGACGCGCTCCCGGAAGAACGCCTTGTGGATGATCGTCTCGACCCAGTCGCGGAGCGGTTGAAACAACACCAGGATGACAATCGCTGCCAGGATGGCGCCCAGGTAGATTTCCTCGAAACCGCCCAGGAACAGCACGAACAGGTAGAACATGCCCGCCAATCCGAAGGCGAGTGCGGTGGCGACCAACAACCGACCGAAGATCTCGTACAGATCGAGGAGGCGCTGGCGCACCATCGATTCGCTGAGCACGAAGAGGAAAACGATGCTCAGCACCGCGCCCACCGGTGGCAGGGGGGCGCCGATGAACCACCCGAAATCGGCGAGGCTGAAAGCAGCGGCGAGGGCCCCGATGAGGACCAGGAAGCGGATCCGCCGCTGCGTGGTACGCGATTGGCTGCGGGCGCCCCGGACCGACAGGGACCAGAGTCCAGCGAGGATGAGGCCGAAGGCGTAGAGGAAGATCGTTCGCCGCGCCCACGGCTGCTGGTGCCAGGAAGACAGCACCAGAAAGACCATCGGCACGAGCAGGATTCCGGCGACGCCGAGTAGCGTCGAGCGCCGCTCCCGCGTTGGGATGATGGCGTCGAACAGGTGCACAGCGAACTGCGGGAGCAGCACGGCCAGCATCGCTGTCACGCGTTCCCAAACGTCT
Organism: Polyangiaceae bacterium; assembly: GCA_050304295.1. Lineage (GTDB taxonomy): Bacteria > Myxococcota_A > Polyangia > Polyangiales > Polyangiaceae > JAFGBI01. Next base: position 61,449 of record JBNLDK010000059.1, on the reverse strand, counting down.
GCGCGGTCGAGCTGGTAGAGCGACTGCGCCACGTACCACAGACCGATGTCGGCGGCGAAGGCGGTGAACAGCAACTGCATCCGCTGGGTTCGACCGCGCAGCACCAGCGAGATGGCGATGGCCAGCGCCAGCACGCCACAGAACAGGGACGTCCGTGTGCGTAGGTCCACGCCGGCAGAGTACTCTCCGGGTTGTTCCGAGGCAACGCGACCACCTGGGCGGGGGCCCGGCAGTCCGAGCTGGGAGTGCGGAGTGAGCGGGGCGGTGCCGAGTCAGGAAGCCCAGGCGGATCGGGTGTCTTCGAGCGTTGCCAGCAGCTCGCGGGCGCCCGACTGCTTGGCGGCCTGGATGGCCTGGTCGATGTAACCGAGCGCTTCCTGCGCGCGCCGCCGGCCGTGGGCGACCTGGGCCAGCGCGCCCAGCACCCGTGCCCGATCCGGGCTTGCTGGGCCCGCGATGTCGAGCACCTCGCGCAGCACGCCTTCGGCATCGGCGTAGAGTCCGGAGCGGGTCAAGGCGCCACCGAGCTTGCGCCCGAAGATGAGCATCGCCTGCAGCGGATCGTCGAGCTCTCCGCGCGAGATTTCCTGGCGCGCCAGCTCGAGTCCGCGGCGCAGGGCGAGGACTTCCGTGGCCAAGTCGCCACGCGCTCCGGCTCGCTCGGCGACCTGCTCGAGCAGCAACAGTGCGGAGAAGGACTCCTCCGCGTGGTAGGCGTGAATGGCGCGGGCCTCCAGTGGTGCCCCTCGGCGCTCCCAGATCTGCAGCGCCTTGGCGTGCAGGTCGCGCCGGACCGCTGCTGGGATGCCTAGCATCACCAGCTCGCGAATCAACGGGTGGCCCGTCGACACGACCTGCTCGTTGCGTTCCACGAATCCGGACTCTTCCAGGGTGTCCAGGATGGCTTCGAGGTTCAGTGACTTGGGGAGCTGCTTGGCGAGCACCCGGATCTCGACCCGATCGCCCAGCACGGCCAACGCTTGCAGCGTCTGGCGTGCGTTCTGGTCCAGCACGTCGAAGCGGGCTGCGAGCAAATCGGCAAGTCGAGCCGGCGGTTCGCCCCCGACCTCCTCGCCGAAGCGAACCACCTGTTCGACGTACATGGGCAAGATGCCGCGCTCATCGGTGTCGGAGGGGAGCAAGTGGTCATGGTTGCCAGGTGCCGGCAGGAGCCGCGAGAAAGCGTCGGAGCCGAGCCCTGGGAGTACCCGCGCAGTGTGTTCGGGGCCCCACTGTGGATCGAAGTGGGGGACGTGCCCGGCGACGACCAGGAGGCTGCATTCCGGAGGATCCGCGAGGACGTCGGCGATCGCCTGGCGACTGGGGGGATCCACGCGATGATGCTCGTCGACGGCGAGGATCACCCGCCCGTCGTGTTGCGCTGCGCAGCGCTCGATGGCCCAACGCAGCGCCTCGGCGATGGCGTGCCGTCGCTCCATGGGGGAGCGACGGTCGCCGGGGGTGGGCTTTCCGCTGAAGACCTCCTCGAGGCCGCGACGTGCCTCGACCGAGGCGGAGCCCAGGTCGGCGTGTGGCAAGGTCTGCTCACTGAGTCCCGTCAGCTCGCCGACCGCCTCGCGCAATGAGCTGAATGCCACCTCGGCCCAGTAGGGGTCGGGTCGGGCGCGGACCACCAGATCGCCGTCAGCTTCGGCGCGATTGAGGAACTCGTTGAGCAGGCGCGTCTTGCCGGAACCTGACTCTCCCACGATCCGCGCTCCGACGGAGCGTCCGTGCGCCTCGCGACGTCGGTCGTCGAGCCAGGCGAGCTCCTCGTCGCGCCCGAGGAGGGGTAACGGCAAAACGGGTTCCTGGGTGGGGATACTGGGGGTGGCGCTGGCCCCGAGGGACCCACCGCACTCCCCGCAGAACTTGGCTCGGGGAACGGTCGAGCCGCAGGCGGGACAGACCGCCAGGGAGCCGGGCACGATGGACGTGGCGGCGAGCGCATGGGCGGGCTTGCTGGTGGCGAGGTCTAGTGCCTCTCCCAGCGCGTCCGCGAACTCGAGGGCGTCCTGGAAGCGCCTGCTGGCGTCCTTCTCGAGTGCTCGCAGGGTCACGTCGACCAGCGATGGTGGGATCCCCCGTTCCGGGGCGACCTGTCGCGGGTCGGGCACCGGGATCGAGAGGTGCATCATCACGACCTGTGTTGGGCTCTCGGCCTCGAAAGGCAGCCGCCCGGTGAGCAGCTGGAAGAGAACGACGCCGACGGCGTACAGGTCGCTGCGACCGTCGATCGGATCCCCGCGGCCTTGCTCGGGTGCCATGTAGTCGGGCGTGCCGCACACGATCCCCGGACTCGTCACGCTGGGGGACGCCGAGTCGGTCTTCAGCTTTGCCAGGCCGAAATCGAGCACTTTGACGAAGTCGCCCCCTCTGCGCAGCGGTTCCAGGATGACGTTCTCTGGCTTCAGGTCCCGGTGCACGATCTCGAGGTCATGGGCTTCGCCCAGCGCAGCGAGGACCTGCCGCAGGACGTCCACGATGCGCGTGAACGGCAGCGGGCCCTCTTCATAGGCGACCCGAGCGAGGTCCTTCCCTCTGAGGAACTCCATCACGATGTACGGCTGCCCGTCGTCGGTTCGACCAAAGTCGAACACAGCGATCGAGTTCGGATGGTTCAGCTGGGACGCTGCCCGAGCCTCGGTCAGAAAGCGTACTGCCGAGTTCTCGTCCGAAAGGAGGTGCGGGTGGATGACTTTCACCGCGACCGTTCGTCCCAGCAGACTCTGCTCGGCGCGGTAGACGCGGCCCATGCCCCCGACACTGATCAGATCCAGTACGTGGTAGCCACCGGGGAGCGTCTTGCCAATGAAGTCGTCCTCGTTGGCGCCGCCGATGCTGCCCACGGGGAAGCCGCACGAGGCGCAGTACTGCTGTCCAACGGCAAAGAGCGTCCCGCACTGCGGGCAAGCGAGCATCGACGGGGACGACACCATGGCTGTTCTAGTCGGCCCGGGATGAAAGCGTAAACCTCAACCGGTCCCACGAGTCAGCATAGTCCGAAACCCGCAGTGCTTGGAGTATCCCAGGGAGAGGTGGCGATTCGGCGGGCGACAAACTGAACATAAGGGCAGTGTCTGGAGCGCTAGTGCTATCGCTGGGCGGTTCGTCCGGTTACCCTGTCTGGAGGATGGCCGAGCGAGTGCGCCTGGGCGAGCTACTGATCGAGGCGGGAGTCGTTACTCGCGAGCAGCTCGAGCAAGTCCTCGAGATTCAAAAGAAAGATGGACGTCGCCTGGGCACGCTCCTGATCGATCAGGGCCTCGTGAGCGAGACTCAGGTGACGCAGATCCTCAGCCAGCAGCTGAGCGTGCCTTGGGTTTCGCTCTACCACATCGAGTTTTCCCGTCAGTTGCTCAATCTCGTCCCGCAGGAGATCGCCGAGCGGTTCTGTCTGGTCCCGATCTTCGTGCGTCGCGTCCGTGGGATCGGCGAGACACTCTACGTGGCGATGGACGATCCCAGTGACGATCGCGCTCGAGATGCGGTTGTCGAGTACTCGGGACTGCCGGTGCGCACCATGATCGCCCCACCTTCCGACATCCGGGCGGCGATTCGCGCCTACTACACACTGCCGTCACTCGAACCGGGTGGATCGGAGCCCCCGGTGCTCGAGGTCCAAGTCGGTGATGCCCTCGAGGTCCAAGAGGCGCTCGAGGCGGCTGCCGCCGAACAGGTCGGGGGGGGCGAGGAGCCGCACGCAGTGTCCCTTGAAGCGGAGCTGCTGGAAAGCGACCTTCCCGTTGCGCCACCGGTGCCGCCGCACCCGCCGGACCCAGCGCCGAGCACCGACCCTGCCGAGCCCCTGGTTCCATCGGCGGCCTCGGCGTTGGCTCACGCTTCCGAATCGGCGATCCAGCCCGAAGTGCCGGCCACCCAGCGCGCGGTGCAGGTCATCACCGAGCCGGGCCGCCCGACCCCGCCGCCAGAGGGGTTGCCACCCGATAGCAGTGTGCCGGTCCCGTCCGGGCACTTCCCGCAGCCCAAGCGGGGCAGGCGCCCGGAGATGATCACTCTGACCCTGCTGGATGGGACCCAGGTCACGCTGCCCGCGCGGCGGTCCCGGGAGGCACCACCGGAGCAGACCGAGCCGACCTCGGCGAGGGGGCAGGCGCTCACGGCGCGGGACCTCGTCGAGGCACTGCGCGCGGTGGCGCATGGCAACGACCCGACGGACGTGCTCGGTCAGGGGGTCCAGTGGGAAGCCATAGTGGGGGCTCTGCTGTCGCTCCTGTTGAAGAAACACCTGGTTGCGGACTGGGAGTTCGTCGAGGAATACGAGCGCTTCCGCAAGGACTGAGTATCCGAAATGGGCGAGCCCCGGATCTGGCGATCCGGGGCTCGGCGACGGGCGATGCGGGGTTGCTCAGCCTGGCGAGAACATGATCGGGTAGGTCACCTTCACCACTCCGCCCTCGGGTGCCGGGAAGCTGAGGCCGTAGAAGGCGCGCACCACACAGGACGTGACTTCCGAGGAGGGTAGGTCGCCGCCGCCGTTGCCCGCGAAGGAAACGGCTCCATTGTTGTCGATGACGAAGCGGACCGCCACGCGCCCGGCGAGGTTCGGGTTCGACGCCAGGCCCCGCTCGTAGCACATGCGGAAACGTCCGTGGTTCTGGCGCACGATGCGCTGGATGACTTCAGGCGGAATGCGACCCGAGACGCTGGGGGTCCCGGTGCGAGTCGTGGGGGTCCTGGTGATGTGTTCGCGGGTGCCGAACTTGCCCCCGCCGCGGCCGAAGCCCTGACTGCAGTTGGTTCCAAGACAGCCAGCACCATGGCCGTAGGTGCCGATGTTCCCGAGACCGATACCTTCGCCGCGTCCGCCGCCGCCCTCGCCGATCCCGCTCAGACCCAGTCCGCCCATGCCGCCGGATTCGCCGATCGCGTCACCCCACATCGCGCCCTGCGCGCTGATCTCGTCGTTGCCGATGGTTCGGTCACCACCCCAGCTAACCGTGGGGGCGTTGACGTCGCCCCCGCTCAAGAGGCGGATGATGCCAAACGTCTCGGCTTCTTCCCGCTCCATTGCCCGGTTGCGAGCCAGCTCGACGACGGCGTTGCTGGGTCCCTGGGCGCCCCAGCGCTTGTTCGTGACGGCGGCGTTGACCTTGCCCATCGCCCCCTCCTCGTTCTTGGCGCGGGTGCCCTCGCCGCCTTGAGTGCCAGGCTCGACCTCTTCCTGGACTGCGGGCTCCTCGACCTGGTCACGTTCCCGCTCGGCAGCTGCCGCGAGGTACTGTTGCATCGTGCGGAGCTGGTTCTTGTCGATGCCGTCGCTGTCGGTCAGCCCCATCGCGGGCATCGTCGCTGCCATGGTGGCGATGAGCGCCGCACCGGCGACGAACGACAGCCCGAACGACGTGGCGATGGCCGAGTCGAATCCCGTGCCCAGTCCGCGTTGGATCGGCTTGCCAGCAGTCACGGAGGCGATGTGGAACGCGAAGTTCCCAACCTCGAAACGGACGGTCGCACCACGCGGCAGTGGCAGTTCGGTGGCTCCTGCGAGTTCGGTGCAAGTCGTGCCGCCGCTGCGGACCTGGTCCAGCGATCGACTCGACTGACCTTCGCGCAGCGTTCCCTGCACGTTGGCGGGCAGCACCACGCGCGTCCCGGTTGCGTCCGCGAGCACCAGCGGCATGCGGGTGGCGCCCAGTTGCTCGACCGGAATGAAGTAGTCGAGAGGGAGCGTTGCGCGCTTCTCCTCACCGACATAGAAGTTGCGCGGCGGCGTCAGGTGGGCGACGTGCAGCACGTTGTTGCCCCACAAGATCATCACCTCGATCGCCTCGACTCCCGTCAGTTCGACCTCTTCTGTTGGAACGTCGGGTCCGGTCTTGACGAGGGAGTAGGTGTACGTGCTCGGATCCGCATCGTCGGGGACGGCAGACGGGTCGTTCGTGCGCAACGCCGCTGCAGCGAACGGGTTGCGCGTGTCGACACCGCGGTGGGCGGAGAACGCATTGCTCGTCGTGTCGCCACTGGCGACGGCGAACGGATTGATGGCCCGACCAGCGCCGGGCGCCAGATGGTCCGACACCGCCGCGTTCGTTGTCGCGTTCGTTCTGCTGGGCGCTGCAGCCGTCGTGGTCTTCGTCAGCGGAGTGATGCTCTCGAGGATCACGACGGAGTCGCCCACCTGGATGCGATCGCCGATGCGCAGACGGCACTTGCTGACCGGGGTTCCGTTGACCTGAGTTCCCGTGGCGTGACCGAGATCGATGAGAGTCACGTCGTGTTCGCCTCCGACCTCGATGACAGCGTGCATCCGACTGGCATCGTCGGCGGCGAGCTGGATGTGGGCGCTCGGATCGCGCCCGAGCTTGACGATGTCTTGATCGGTGGTGGTGCGCTGCTCGAGCGCAGCGCCGCGGTAGACCGCGAACGTCATCGCGCAGTGGTTCATGGGATGCTCCTGTTGCGGGCGGCGGAGCCAGTCAGGTGGCTCCAGCACTGTCGCCCGGGTGATGTTTGCTTAGACGACGCGACCCTGGGGAGGTTCCCGCTAGTCACCATTTTTCGTGCCACCTCCGGGAGGCGGGGATCTCCCGAAGAACTTCGCTCATTTCCCGGGGACAGGTGGACGGTTGGGCTGTCCACACGCGGACCGCCGGCATGGACCCGCGAGCGGGACCGGGACAGTGGGGACAGGGGCTGGAACCTCCTCCTGGCTGGTCGAGCAGCCTCGGGTCGAACGCGGGGCCGGCGGGACGCTCTGCAGTCCTGCTCGGTCCCTGCTATAAGCGGGGGCCGTGAGGGAGGATCGCGTTGTCAGCGTTGCCGAGCTGGTTCGCCGGCTGCGCCACGCCGTCGAGCGCGTGACGCCTGAGCTGTGGATCGAGGGGGAGGTGGGGTCTTTCCGCCGAGCCGCCAGCGGCCATGTCTACTTCACGCTGAAGGACGAGCGCGAAGATGCTGTGGTCGACTGCGTCATGTATCGCTTGTCGGCGATGCGCGTTCGGCGCCTGCTCGTCGACGGGGCTCGGCTGCAGGTGAGCGGCAAGGCAACGGTCTGGGCTCCGCGAGGCCGCTTGCAGGTGGTGGTCGATGCAGTGCGAGCGGAAGGTCGGGGCGCGCTGCTCGAAGCGCTCGAGCGCTTGAAAGCCAAGCTTGCCGCGGAGGGACTGTTTGCGGCTGAGCGCAAGCGACCCTTGCCCACCGATCCCCGACTGGTTGGGGTGGTCACCAGTGGGGCGGGCGCGGCGTTCGCCGACATCCGGACCGTCGCGTTTCGGCGTGGCGGTGCGCACGTTGTCTTGGCGCCGGCACAGGTCCAGGGAGAAGGTGCCGCCGAAAGCATCGTGCGCGCGCTCGATCTGATTGAGCGCCATCCGCGCTTGGAGGTGCTGATCGTGGGCCGCGGTGGGGGTTCGGGCGAGGACCTGATGGCGTTCAATGACGAGCGTGTCATTCGGCGCATCGCGGCCTGCCGGGTGCCCGTGGTCAGCGCCGTTGGGCACGAAATTGACACGACGCTGGCCGATCTCGCGGCCGACGTTCGGGCTGCTACTCCATCCCAGGCTGCGGAGTTGGTCGTGCCAGACGAGCGAACTCGTCGGGACCAGCTGGTGCGAGGCGTTCGCGCGCTGATCCGGGCGGTGCGGTCGCGACTTGTCGAGGACCGAGCGACCATCGACGGACTGCAGGTGGGCCTGGGCGACCCGCGACTCGCCGTCGCGGAACGCCAACAGCATGTGGATGAGCTGCTGGGACGACTCGAGCGCGCTGCCCGACGGCGCCTCAGGAGAGACGCTGATCGGGTCCAGCTGTGGCACCGGCGCCTGGCTGCGCGCCATCCGCGTGCGGTGACTGAGCGCGCCCGGGCGAACTTGCAGGAGGCGCGAGCGCGAATCTTGGGTGCGGTCCGCCTGCAGGTGCAGCGGTCTCGCGCGCGGGTCGCCGCGCGCGGCGCCCAGCTGCACTCGCTGTCGCCCCTGTCGGTGCTGGGTCGCGGCTACGCGATCGTGGCGCGACGGGACGGTTCGGTGGTGCGTCGAGCCGCCGAGGTCCACGTTGGAGAGTTCCTCGACTTGCGTCTCGGCGAGGGGCGCGTGGCCGCTGCGGTGACCACTGTGGAGACGGATCCGGCGTTGCCGTCAAGGGAGGACTCGTGAGGGAGGCTCCCATCACATGGAGCGGTTTGCGGGACGGACCGTTCCCCATCCTCCCCACGGGAGGCACCCTCGACCGCGCGGCGGACGTGGAGTGGCTGCACACCAACGGGGCGGGGGCGTACTCGATGAGCACCGTCGCGCTCATGCACACCCGGCGCACGCATGGAATCCTCGTGGCAGCGCTGGACCCGCCGCTCGACCGTCACGTCATGCTCAGTCATGGCGAGGTGACGGTTGAAGTGGCGGGCAAGACCTACCGGCTCTCCACCCACCAGTTTCCCAACATCGCTCCGACTCCAGGCTACCGTCTCCTGCAGGCGTTTGCCGTCGATCCGATTCCGCGGTGGGAATACAACCTCGGAGGGGCCATCTTCGAGCGCCGGCTCGCCCTCGTGCGGGGACGCAACGTGGTCGTGCTGGCTTACACCTGGCGTGGCGACGACCCGGCACGCATGCAGCTCCGACCGCTGATGCCTTTCCGCCCCTTGCACGGCCTGATGCGCGAGCACGGTGCGATGGTGCAGCGCGTGCTGCTGCGGCCCAACGAGGTCGAGGTCCAGCCGATGGCTCACCTGCCCGCCATTCTCTTCAGACACCGTGGCGTATTCGTCGGCTCGCCTGACTGGTGGCGGCGCTTCGAGTACCCGAAGGATCGGGAGATGGACGCGGACTTCGTGGAGGACATGTGGACTCCCGGGGCCTTCGAGATCGTGCTCGAGCCGGGGCGCACGGAATTCCTGGTGGCTGGTGTGGGTGAGCTCCCCGACGTCTCCCCGAGTGACCTCATCGCCGCCACCGTCGAGCACGAGTTGCTCCAGGATCCGGGGCCGGGCCGGCCCCGCTCGGTACGCGCACTCAGCGTCGCGGCCGAGGCGTTCTGCGCGCACTCTGCTGAGCGTCCTGCGATCCTCGCGGGCTATCCCACGCTGGATGTGATCACTCGCGATACCTTGCAGGCGTTGCCCGGCCTTTACCTGGCGCGGGGGCGGATTGCCGAAGCAAAGATCGTGCTCCGGGCGCTCCTCCAGCGACGCCAGAGCGGGCTGCTGCCCTTCCGACTTCCGTCCGGTGAGGCCGGTCCCTTGCCGCCATCCCCCGATGCGACCCTCTGGCTCTTCGAGGTTGCGCGTCAGCTGGTCGAGCGTGTGGGGTCCAACGACGAATTCGTGCGCAGCGAGCTGTATCCGATGCTCTGCCGGGCCTTCGTGCGATTGCGCGCAGGGAGGCAGTTCGGAGTCTGGGTCTCGGGGGACGGTCTACTGGTCAACGGGCTCGAGGGGGTGCCACTGACGTGGATGGACGCGCGCAATGGCGATCAACTGATTACCCCTCGACGGGGACTCGCGGTCGAGCTGCAAGCGCTCTGGTCGCGGGGCTGCGAGACGTTGGGCGACCTGGCGCGCGCCTACCAGCACCGCGGGATCTTCCGAGCCGCCCACACCGCCAGTCACCGTGCGCGCGAGGCGTTCCGAGAGCGCTTCTGGTGCAACGAAACAGAGTACCCGTTCGACTGCATCAGCGAGCAGCGCGATACCGCCGACGCATGGGCCGACGCCTCGGTGCGCCCCAACGCGGTGATTGCCCTGGCAGTGGACCCAGAGCTCTTCGACGGGTGGCAAGCCGCAGCGATCATCGGACGCGCCCGAACGACATTGCTCACGACCCGCGGTCTTCGCAGTCTTGCGCCCCATGAACCGGGCTACCGAGGTCACTACGAAGGGCGCCCCGAAGAGCGGCACAGCTCCTACCATCAGGGCACTGCCTGGACATACCTGTTGGGCGCCTTCGTGCGTGCCGCTCTGCGTCTGTCTCCGGATGACCCGGAGCTGCGGTCGGAGCTGCGGGGTTACGTCGAGGCCGCGCTCGAGGCCGGTCCCGTGCTGGGTCAGGTGGCGCAGCTGGCCGATGGGGAACCGCCTCACCGCCACCGGGGCTGCCCTGCTCAGGCGTGGAGCGTTGGTGAGCTGCTGCGCGCCTTGATCGTCGAGCTGAGCCTGTAGTGTCGATGGAGAACCGGGATCTCGCGCTGGGCTACCGCCGCATCGTCGTGCTGCTGTTGCTGCTGGTAGTGCTGCCGACCTTTCTCTTGGTGGCCGCGGGAGTCGTGCTGCTGTTTCTCGGGGATCCCCGCGCCAACCTGGTTATCGGGATTCTCGTGGTTGCGCTTGGCGGTGCAGCGATCACCGGCGTGACGCTCGTTTGGGTGTTCGTACGTCGAGAGGCCAATCTGTCGGCTCTCCAGTCCGACTTCGTTTCGAAAGTCTCGCACGAGCTGCGAACGCCTCTGACCTCGATCCGCCTGTTCACCGAGACGCTGGCCCTGCGACGCGGGGATCCGGCGGCCGAGGCGCGGTGCATCCAGGGTCTCGAGCGCGAGAGCATGCGTCTCCAGGAGCTGATCGATCGCCTCCTCGATTGGGGGCGCATGGAAAGTGGTCGGCGCGAGTTCGAGCGGCGCCGGTCCGATGTGCGGTCGGTCGTCGAGCAGGCGCTGGACGCTTTTCGTCCCCAGATGGAGCGGGCCACGATTGCGTTGACGGTCGAGGTTCCCGATGAGCCCGTACTGGCTGACGTTGACCGCGGTGCACTGGTCGACGCTCTGCTCAACCTGCTCGGCAACGCTGTCAAGTACGCGGGCGATCCCGTGCGCGTCCACGTTGCGCTCGCCCAGCGCGGCAAGACGGTGAGAATTGCCGTTCGCGACGACGGTCCGGGGATCGCTCCGGCGGAGCACAAGCGCATTTTCCAGAAGTTCTATCGTGTGGACGACCGACTCTCACGCGTCCGCGAGGGGTCTGGGTTGGGGCTGGCCATCGTCAAGCATGTGATCCGGGCGCACCGTGGTCGCGTCGAGTTGGAGAGCGCGCCTGGCAAGGGCAGCACGTTCACGCTCGCCATTCCGGCGGCCATCGACGAAACGGATTCCTGAGGGCCAACCCCGCGATCATCGGCTGCAGTGAGGGCCCAGTGGCGCTCGCCCTGGGGCTCCGAGGCGCGGTCGCGGCTGGCCGTGCGTGGTCGCCGCTCCTGGCAGCGGCTCCGGCTCTCGGAGCCACCAATGTCGCTCCTGGCAGCGCTGACGCGGAGAATTTGGCAGCGAGTCCCCTTGCCCCGGGGGTGGGGTGCGGCCTATGAGCAATGGCCGTGAGCGAGCCCAAGCGGATCCTGATCATCGAGGATGACGAGAGCATCACGCTCGGGCTCCAGATGAACCTCCAGGCGGAAGGCTACGAGGTGGACGTGGCGGCCGACGGAGCCAGCGGTCTCCAAGAGGCGCTCGGGCAGCGCCACGACCTGGTGGTCTTGGATCTGATGCTTCCTGTCGTCAACGGCTTCGAGGTGCTTCGCAGACTGCGCTCCAAGGGAGTGGAGGTGCCGGTCATCCTGCTCAGTGCTCGCGGCACGGAGGGGGACAAGGTGATGGGGCTCGAGCTGGGGGCCGAGGACTATGTGACCAAGCCGTTTGGCTTGGCGGAGTTTCTGGCGCGCGTCAAGGCGACGCTACGCCGCGACGCGATCGCTCGGCCTGGGCGGGTTCAGCGCTCTCAGTTCGGGGGGCTGGAAGTCGATTGGGACACTCGCGAGGTGTTGCGCGATGGTGTGCCGGTCGAACTCACAGCGACGGAGTTCGATGTCCTCAAGTGCTTGGTGGATGCGAGTGGCCGGGTCCTGTCACGCGATCAGATCAAGGATCTCGTCTGGGGACCCGGCCATCACGGAACCAAGCGCACCATCGATAACTTCGTGCTCCAGCTGCGGAGCAAACTTGAGGCAGATCCCTCGGATCCGCAGCATCTGCTGACGGTTCGCGGCGTTGGATACCGTTTCACCTGAGCTGGCCTCCGACCATTGGGAGCGCGCGCGAACGGGTCTCTCCCTGCGCCGTGGTGGGAGTTTTCTGTCCAGTTGCGCGTGGGGGGACCGCCACGATCGGGCCTGCGTGCCGGAGAAACCGCTCTGGTCGCCGTGGCTGAGCGTGCTAGAACCCCGCCCGGACTGCCGTGGACCAGAACCTACTCAGATCGTACTTTGCCACCGTCTACGAGTTGCCGACCGAAGCGGGACTGATGCGGGTCAGCATGGACGGGGAGATCGTGCAGGACACGACCGCGCTGCCGGAGTTGCTCAGGCAGCAGTTTGCCGTTCTCACCGCCTACAACCCCCGGTCGATGCTCTTGCCTCGTCGGGTCAACGATGGGCGCCATCAGGTCCTTCGCGATCTCCTGATTCTGGGGTGCTATCGCGTTGAACACTGTGTTGGGTACGATGAGGAGCCAGAAGGAGTTTGGCGTGAGCCAGCGTGGCTGGTGCATGGCATCGACCGTGACGAGGCCATTCACTTCGGCCGCGTGTTTCGGCAGAACTCGATCGTGTACTGCCGTGACGCCAGACCGGAGCTCATCGTCACCGATCCCACTTGCGACGAGGTGGGGCGGTCGTTCCAGGGTAACTGGCGGGTGCGGCAGTAAATGTGTCGGACCAAGCTCGGCTCGCCGTCTGAGCGGGATCAGATGGCTTGCATCTGGCTGGGAGCTGATTAGGGATTTCTAGGAAGGACTGACCCCATGCGAAGTCAATTCGACGACAACGGAGCCAGGCCCGACGTCACAGAGGTGGTGAATCAGGTCTCCGACGTGCTCAAGAGGAATGGCCGGATGATTGGCCCCGTCCTGCTGCTGGCGGTGGTCATCGTGGCGCTGGTCACGGGTCTCTACAGTGTGGGGCCGGGCGAGCAGGGGGTCGTCAGGACCTTCGGTAAGGTGACCGCGACGGTAGGACCTGGCTTGCACTTCGCGTGGCCGGTCGTTCAGAAACGCGACGTCGTCAACGTCAAGCAGATCGAACGCATCGAGGTTGGGTTCCGCGGGGAGAAGAAGGAGCTCAACGAGGCGCGGATGCTGACCGGTGACGAGAACATCGTTGAAACGCAGATGATCGTTCAGTACCGGGTTGCTGACCCCATCCGCTACCTGTTTCGTTTGCGGGACCCGGGTGAGACGCTGCACGCGACGGCCGAGGTGGCGCTTCGCACGGTGGTGGGGCAGACCAAGATCGACGCGCTGCTGACCGAGGGACGGGAGAAGGTGCAGGCGGAGACGGCTTCCTTGTTGCAGGAGCTGATGGACGAGTACGAGAGTGGGCTTCAGATTCTGGAAGTGAAGCTGCAGAAGGTCGAGCCCCCCGAGCAAGTCAAGGACGCATTCGACGACGTGGTGCGTGCCCGCGAGGAGCGCGAGAAGCTCATCAACCAGGCCAAGGGGTATGCCGAGGACAAGCAGCCCCGAGCGCGCGGCGAGGCCGCGAAGATGGAGCGCGAGGCGGAAGCATATGAGGCGGAGCGTATGCAGCGTGCGCGGGGCGACGCCGAGCGATTCGAATCGCAGCTTCGCGAGTACGCAAAGGCAAAGCGGGTGACTCGAGAGCGGCTCTATCTCGAGACGATGGAGCGGATCCTGGGACGGGTGGACAAGAAGGTGATCGTGGACGACGACGTGTCGCGCAGCGCGCTTCCGCTCCTCCCCTTGGGCGCAGATTCCACTGCGGCAGCCGCTGCGGGAGGCAAGTGATGCAGAAACAGCTGACCCCGATCTTGCTCGTTCTGGCGCTCGTCATCTTCACGGCGCTGTCCAGCCTGTTCGTGATCGATGAAGGCGAACTCGCGATCGTCACCCAATTCGGCGAATACAAGCGCACCACGGACACAGCAGGTTTGCACTTCAAGCTTCCCTACGTGCAGCAGATCAACCGCATGGAGCGGCGGATCATGGGAAGTGACAATCCGCCGTCCAGCTACTTGACGAAGGACAAGAAGTTTCTCGTCGTGGATCCCATCACGAGATGGCGCATCGTCGATCCGCTGAAGTTCTTCACGACGGTGCGTGACGAGGTGGGCGCGAAAGCCCGCATCGACGACATCATCAACAGTGAGCTGCGGCGCGAGCTGGCGCGCAATGAATTTGGGGAGATCGTGTGCGTTCCGGAAGTGGCTCCCACTCCGGTTCCGGCCCCACCCCAACCCAAGCCCGCCACCGAACCGGGCGGTGACGAAGACGCGAGTGAGGAAGGCGACGCGGACGAGCGGCCGGCGGACGAATCTGCGGGAGCGGACGAGGGAAACCCCACCCCCAAGGGCGACGAGGGTGCTGACAGTGCAGACAAGGCTCCCGCGGCTCCTGCCTCGTCGCCGCCCGCGGAACGCGGCGCTCCCCGCCGTGAAGAATGCGGTCGCGATTCCGTGATGGAGGCGGTGACTGCGCGCGTCGTTGAGCAGTCGAAGCGATACGGTATTCTCGTGCTCGACGTGCGCATGAAGCGGACGGACCTCCCGACCGAGGTACAGGAGAGCGTGTTTCAGCGGATGCGCGCCGAGCGCGAGCGTGTCGCCAAGCGGTACCGTTCGGAAGGCGAGGAAGAGGCGCAGAAGATCCGCGCAGAGACCGACAAGGAAGTCCGCTTGACCCTCGCCGACGCGTACGAGAAGGCGCAGGCCGCTCGCGGTCGGGGCGATGCAGAAAGCATCAGTATCTACGCAGGGGCTTATGGCAAGGACCCCGAGTTCTATGCTTTCATCCGTAGCCTGGAGACCTATGAACAGGCGGTTGGCAGTCAGTCGAGCCTGGTCCTCTCGACGGGCTCGCCCCTGTTCAAGTACCTGGAGACACCTGTCGCCAAGTAGTGAGCTCCGGAGCCGGTGCTGCCGGCTTCGGGTCCGTGGTATTCTCGTGTGACGTTGGGGAACGGGCGTACTCTCTGGCTGGTCTCGGTGGCGCTGCTGCTGCCAGTGCCGTTGGCTATTGCGGGGGCCAGGCGCCTTGCGGACCGTACGGGTGAGCGTTTGGGGGCCCGACTGGTCCAATGGGCGGACATGAGCTCGCCTGGCCCCCAGCCGGTCAAGATCTCGCCCAATTTCGATGGCGGAGCGACCATCGGCGACCTCGGTGTTCCTAGACCAGTGGATCTCCCCAAGAACGAGCGGAGCGCTCGGGAAGGGGATCTCCCGGCGCTGAGGGACCGCCGCTCGACCAGCGGGGGTTCGGCCCGCGTTGACGCACCCCATCGTGGTGTTCGCATCCCCGCCGCGACCGTGCTGCGCGTCGCCAACAGTGGGGCGCGGCCGACGGGTATACCAGTGCCGGCGGAAGGGTCGCGACCGGCCGGGTTGATGCTCAGTGGTGTCAGCGCGCTTGGCGTGGGGATCCAGGATGGGGATGTCCTGACCCATGCCGCCGGTCGGCCCGCTCTCAGCGAATCCGACGTGATCTCGATGGTGATCGCTGCCCGCGGTCAGGAAGTACCGGTCATTGGCGGCCAGTTCTGGCGCAACGGAGAGCCGTGGAATCTGGTCGTCGAGCAGCCCTACGTGCGCGAAGACGGGACCTCCTTGCGCCGCACTCGCGGCAAACGTCCGACTGGGACGTCCCAGGGGGCCACCGCCAGTGGAGCGGGCGCAGCTAGCCGGGAACGCACGGGTGACCCGCCTGTCCCCGACTCGCAGTTCAAGTGATGACGCGTCGGCGCTGCGTTCAGCAGCGATGTCTAACTTGACGTAGCCCCTCCTGGCGCAACGCTAGTCTGACCATGACAACAAAAGCCTGGTCGTTTGCGCTCGTCACCGCCGGTCTCCTGCTTGCCTCTGGCGTGGCCTCTGCGCACATCAGCTCAACCGCTCAGCTTTGTGGCGGCGAAAAAGGCAAGGATCAGACGCCCACGGTGACAGTGCCGCTGTGCGGCGGTGACAAGGACAAGAAGGCGCCCGACAGCTCGGTGAGCGAGCTGTGCGGCGGTGACAAGGACAAGAAGGCGCCCGACGGCGCCTGATCTGATCCGAGACACCGTTTTGCGGATCGACAAGAAGGGCTAGCCAACAGGCTGGCCCTTCTTGCCATTTCTGCCCGTTGCGGGACTTGCGCGTCACCAGCTGGGTGTTCTGGGGGGGGGCTCGTTTGACACCCGGGTCCAAATCGACCCCAGCAACCGGCATGCGGCAGCATCCGCCACCTTCGTCAAACCTTCGAAATGTTGGCGATAATCCCCTGCACTCCCCTGCAGAGACCGCTCGCGATATCCGGCACACCAATTGCAACGGTACGGGACAGAGGGAACCATGTCGCGTATTGAGTTTGAGCCGCTTGAGCTGGATCTCGACTGGGAGTCGGACGAACGCGAGACGATGCCTTCGGTCGATGTGGCCGCGTCATCACTTCGCACCCTGCTTCCCCCTCCGTCCGGAGCGGAGTGGGTTCGGCTATCAGAGGTCGCAGAGAGCGAAGCCTGGGGCTTGGAGTGGATCGAGGATATCAACGAGACGCCCAACATGTTCAGCTTTCACGAGCAGCTGACCGCCGCTGAAACTCCAGACGCAAAGCACAAGGACACTCTTCGGGCGGCGCCACCCCCACCCAGCAACGGGCCAGGACCGGCGTGTTCGGTTACCGTTCCTCGTCCGGGCCGTCGAAGTCGGGAGCAACTGGTCCGCGACGCCATATCGGTGGTGACGCTCATGGCGCGACGTCGCGCTGTCTGAACTCAGCGGCGCTTGACGGGAGCGCCCCGAGCGACCAAAACCACGCGCATGCCGGACAAGGTGCAGTGCGTGAAACTCGGTCGTGAAGCAGACGCTCTCGACAAGCCACCATTCAAGGGGGAGTTCGGGCAGCGGATCTTCGAGCACGTATCCAAGCAGGCCTGGATGATGTGGCTGGAGCATTCCAAGATGCTCATCAACGAGTTCCGCCTCGATCTGACCAGTGCCAAGGGTCAGGAAATCTGGATGACCGAATGTGAGCGCTACTTCTTTGGTGAGGGCTCGCAGCTACCGCCTGATTTCGTTCCCGAGGGCGGAGAGCAGCAGGGGTAACGTCGGCAGGTGTCGCACAGGGCCGGCTGTTGTTGGTGCGTGGCCCTGGTGCTCGTTGTCGCCTGCTCCGCGCCACCTAGAGCTCCAGGACGGAGTCAGCTGGACGCCGAAGCAAGCACTGATGGCCCGGCTTCGCCACGGCCGTCGGCTGCAGTCGTCGAGCGGCCGGTGACCAACGCCGCGGGGATTGAGCTGCTCGAATCGGGTCAGCCACCGCGCCGCCGTCTTCGCTACGCGTTCGAGGCAGGAACCCTCCAGGAACTCACGGTTCGATTGACGTCGACCGCCCAGGGATCGACTGTGGCGGTGGGCAGTGACCTCTGCGTCTCGTTGCCCCTACTCGTGCGCATCGTATCCGTGTCGGGCGACGGAACGGCGCGCTTCGAGCTCGAGCTGGGACCCATTCCCGTGAAAGACCTGGAGCGACTGGGCGAATCCGCCGATTTGGCGGAGGCGAGGGTGACGGGATCGGGTGCCGTCTCTTCGCAGGGGGTTGCCATCCTCGACCACTTCGTCGCGAGCGGATCGTCGGTTCTGGAACGCCTCCGTCCACTGGTCGAGCAAGCCCTTCCATTTCCCTCGCAGCCCATCGGGGTGGGTGCGCGCTGGACCACCCTCGAGCGAAGGGAGGCCGACGAGCTACCCTACCGCCAGAGCACGGAATACACCCTCGTCGCTGTCGACGGGGAGCAGGTCGAGGCTCGACTGCAAGGCGAGCTGCGCCCGCTCACCTCAGCGGGGCCTCCCATGCACAGCGAAGGGTCCTTGCGTGCCCGCATCCGGGAGCCCTTCCCAGTCGGCACTCTGGCTACACGGACCGTTCTGGAGGCGCCTGAGCTCGGGAGAATGGTGGTCGAATCAAGTGTTCGCTACGCGGCCGTCGAGCAGGCTGAGGGGTGCGATTCCGCTCTTGGGGCTACTTCAGCAGCGCCTTGAGTAGCTCGTAGTTCTCCGTCTCGTTTGGATCGATCTCCCCGTCGGCGGCGATCATCTCCTGTGCGCATTTCAGAAAGATTTCGCGATGGCGTCGGGGAACTCGGTTGGGATCCACCTCCTCCGGAGCGATTCCGTGGGCCAACCAGCTTCCAACTTGGCGGTTCTCGTCTTCACTGAGTCCGAGACGTTCGATGAGCCGTCCAACGAAAGCGCGCTCCTGGTCGCGGACCTCCAGGTCCGCCCATGCAAACGCGCACACGAACTTCAGCAGCAGCACTCGTTCGTCCTTCGTCAGCTCATCCAGCATGCTCAGACGCTACCACCGCTCGCTTGAGGGCGTGCGACCAACTAGACGAACGAACGACCGACCGTTTATTGCTGGGACATGTCGGGATTTTCTTTGCGGTTTTGTACGGAGATGCCATGTTGGGCACGTAAAGGCAGGAACCGAAGAATGTTTGCGGAACGGACCGGAGTGACGCCTGGGGATCTGGCGGCTGGTCGATCTCAGACCGAAGTAGCCCAGCAGCATCGCTTTCGATGCGCCTGCTGCGGGCAGATGGTGGACGGGGCGGAGGTTCGGTACCTACTGGGACGCCTCTCTCACGGTCATGAGAGTGCCTGCGGGCCCGTGCTTCGCGAGCCAGAGCCGGTGCCGTTCCGGGCTGCGGATTCGCCACAGCTCTAGAACACCTGCTACGTCGCCTTGCTTCCGGATGCCGAGCCTGGACGGGGAGAAACGGCATTCCCCATCCCCGAATGGGACGCCGGGAAGCTAGAGGCCTGACAGGACCGAGTTCGCCAGCAGTGCTGGCACCCCCGCTGCCAGGTCCTGCACCACTGCCTTCGGTGCCGAGATCGTGATTTGCAGGCGCGGTCCTGCTGCCTGCTGATCGATCGTCGTGAGCATCCGTGTTTCCCCACGGTGTGGCATGGCAGCGAAGGTGCGCTCGGCGTCAGCCGGTTTCATCTCCAGGCTTCCCGTGAGGATGGGCTGAAGCACGTGGCGGCTGGTGAAGAAGCCGCCCGAGAAGTGTGCACGCTTCCGAAGCTCCTCCAGACCTGGCTGGTCGGCGAGCGTCTTGCCGGGCTGCTTGAGCTTTGCCATCTCTTCGAGCAGCACGTTCTCGACCAGGCTCGAGCCCAACCAGGTTGTCTTCCCATCAGGCATCACCACGAATACCAGTTTGCGGTCCGGTGTTGCCCCGCCCGTCCACGCCTTGAAGGGAAGGGTCAGGTCGTACTGCTTCGCGCCCGCGAGCTTGCCGTACAGCCTCTTCGAGCTGAGCGACGGGATCCCCGCCGCACCCACTGTCGGCAACTGGCTGCGGAACGCCGCTGCCACGGCCGGGTCGTTTGCAACTCTCTCCAGGGTTTCAAAGTATCTGAAGAAACCGTCGGCGGGCTCGCCGAGGTATCCTGCCGCCTGCCAACCCCACTGTTGCTCCAGCGAGGCCAGCGTTTCGGCGAGCTCCCCCTCGCCCGCTGGGGCGGGGCTGCTCGGTACCGGTCCCTGGACAGCGATACGAACGGCTCGTGACGTCCCCCAGTTCTCGACCAGGTAGCGAACGTCTTCTCGCAATCGGGGGGGCAGCTTCTGGTGTGCCAGCGCGCTATCGAAGAGATTGGCCGTGGCCTCTCGGATCGCTCGGGCACGATCCGGATTCGCCGGGCCAGCGAAGCTGGCTGCCGAAGCCGCGGCAGGCAGCCCCCAGAACTCCTTGGGGGCGACGCTGCTGCGGTTCTGCGCGTCGGCGATGCCCTGCGCGATCCAGGACTGTGTTCCTCGGAACTGCGCCGCGAGGGTCATCTCCAGATGCTCCGTGTCTGGCGTCAGCTGAACATCGAGCGTCAGCTTGTCGAAGTCGTCGACAAGAGCCACCACCTCCCGTGTGACTCCCCGGACCACATTTGCCAGTGCTCGATCGAACGTGGGATCGTCGAACGACAGTTCCTTGAGGAGGTAGGGGATCCCAAGTTCCGCTTGTTGTCGCAGTAGCGGACCGTAGCTGTTTCGGATCGGCTCGATGCGGAACTCCATGTGGATGTCGGAATCGCTCAGTGATTCCGTGGGCAGTCGCTGCGTCACGTAGGGCAGCAATTCGTCAACAGCGGTCGCTTCCTCGCTGCACACCAGCCGTGCCGCGGCAGACCCCGCGGCAGGAGCAATCACACATTCCAGGTCACCTCCCCCGCCGACTGCGAAGATGCCGCGCCCGAGATCTTCGACCTCTTCACCCATCGTCTCCGCGAACTTCACGGCCGCTTCCACGGACTGCAGTCCGACGGCGAAGACGGCTTGCGGCTCTGGCTCCGCCATGTTCTGCGCGCCCAGTGTGACCACGAGGTCCACAGGGGCATCCAGCGCGAACACGGTGGTGGCCGCCCCCTTGGCCTGCGAGGGCAACGCCCGATCGGAGAGACTGCGCCAGTCGAGGGGCAGGTTGGTCCACCCGAGTAGGGTGTCGACGGTGGCTCCTGGCGATCTCCATCGGGCGACGAACACCAGGTCTTCCGGGGTCGCCACCGGCGCTGGCTCCGTGTCGGCGGCGCCGGTGGAGGAGCCAGACGTGGTGACCGCGGTGGCGTCACTGGGACCTGCCGCCGACTTGGGCGCTCCACAGGCAACGGCCGACGAGAGGACGAGGAATGCGGAAGAGGAGCGCAGCCAGCGGGTCATGGCGGCCACTATATCCGTGTCTCGCCGGCATGTCCCTATCGCCCAGCACCCTGCACTGCCGGCGCGGCGTTGGGATGGATCGGACGGAAAGGCTGCTTGGCCGGACGTGCGACGGGTCCGCTGCTGGCGAACCCGTCACCGAGAAATCAGTTCGTCTCTTCAAACTCCGCGTCGATCACGTCGCCCTTCGCGCCTCCCGCGGGTGCCGAGTCTCCACCTGCCCCCGGCGGAGGTGCTGCGCCTTCCGTCGCACCTGCTGCCTCGTAGAGTTTGGACGCCATCGCGTGCGCCTCTTTCTCCAGGCGCTCGAGCACGTTTTGCACCTTCGCGTCGTCCTGCTGCTCGACCGCCTCGCGCCCCTCCTTGATGAGGCCCTCGAGGGTGCCGACCATGCTCGTATCGAGCTTGTCTCTGTTCTCGGTGAGCTGCTTCTCAAGCGTGTAGCACAGGTTGTCCAGCTTGTTGCGGCGCTCGACCTCTTCTCGCCGTCGCTTGTCTTCTTCTTCGTGGGCAGCCGCCTCGCTGACCATGCGCTCGACGTCGTCGTCGTTGAGTCCGCTCGAGGCGGTGATGGTGATGCGTTGGTCCTTCCCCGTGGCCATGTCCTTTGCGGTCACCGAGAGGATGCCATTGGCATCGATGTCGAACGTCACTTCGATCTTCGGCACGCCACGCGGCGCGGGCGGCAGCCCCTCCAGGTGGAACTTGCCCAGCGTGCGATTGTACCGAGCTTCCGCTCGCTCACCCTGCAGAACGTGGATCTCCACCGACGTCTGATTGTCCGACGCGGTCGAGTAGATCTCCTTCTTCTGCGTCGGAATCGTCGTGTTGCGGGGAATCATGACGGTCATCACGCCGCCCAGCGTCTCCACGCCGAGGGAGAGGGGGGTCACGTCGAGCAGGACCACGTCCTGGACGTCGCCGGCCAGCACGCCGCCTTGAACTGCCGCACCGACAGCAACGACCTCGTCCGGGTTCACTCCACGATGTGGTTCCTTGCCAAAGAACTCCGTCACCATCTGCTGTACCAGTGGGATTCGCGTCGACCCGCCGACGAGGACGACCTCGTCAATCTCACTGGGCTTCTTCTTGGCGTCCGCCAGGGCCTTCTTGACCGGCTCGAGGGAGCGCTCCACGAGCGGTCGGATCATCTGCTCGAGCCGTGACCGGGAAAGCGTGGTCTGCAGATGCTTCGGGCCACTGGCGTCGGCGGTTAGGAAGGGCAGATTGATCGAGGTTTCCATCTTGTTGGATAGCTCGATCTTTGCCTGCTCGGCGGCGTCCTTCAGTCGCTGAATCACCATCTTGTCGCTTCCCACGTCGATGCCCGTCGACTGTCGGAACTCGTCGATCAAGAAGTTCATGATGAGCACGTCGACATCGTCGCCACCGAGATGGGTGTCACCGTTCGTGGCGATGACCTGAACGACGTTGTCGCCGACCTCCAGAACGGAGATGTCGAAGGTCCCACCTCCGAAGTCGTAGACGGCGATGACTTCATTCGACTTCCGGTCGAGGCCGTAGGCCAGCGCGGCGGCAGTCGGCTCATTGATGATGCGGCGGACGTTGAGGCCGGCAATCTTGCCAGCGTCCTTGGTGGCCTGTCGTTGTGAGTCGTTGAAGTAGGCGGGCACCGTGATGACCGCATCGGTCACGGTTTCCCCGAGGTAGTCTTCTGCCGCCTTCTTCAGCTTCTGGATCACCTTTGCCGAGATCTCAGGTGGGGCCATCTGCTTGCCGCGGACCTCGATCCAGGCGTCACCGTTCTTGCCCCTGACGACCTCATAGGGCACCCGCTTCTTCTCGGAGTCGATCTCGTCGAAACGTCGCCCCACGAACCGCTTGGACGAGTAGATGGTGTGTTCCGGGTTTGTCACCGCCTGCCGCTTGGCAATGGTTCCGACCAAGATCTCGCCCTTGTCGTCCCACGCCACGACGGAGGGAGTGAGTCGCGAGCCTTCCTCGTTGACGATGACCTTTGGCTCCTTGCCTTCCATCGCCGCCACGACGCTGTTCGTGGTTCCGAGGTCGATTCCGATGATCTTGCCCATGTCAGAGTTCTCCTGAATGAAAGGGGTTGGCTCGCGGTTCCAGTCGTCGAGACTCCGACCGTCCTGTGGCTTCGCGAGGTACGTCCTTCCCCGGCTTCCGGGCCAGGGCTGGTGGAATGTAATCACGAGAGCGGGGGGGTCAACGCCCGACGACTGATTCGCGAGCAGGCTTTTCCAGTTGACAGGACCCGGCCCCGGAGTACCCTCCCGGTCCCTCCGTTGGGGCAGTAGCTCAGCTGGGAGAGCGCGGCGTTCGCAATGCCGAGGTCAGGGGTTCGATCCCCCTCTGCTCCACCACGAAACGGGCGCGGGTTGCGCCGCTGGCTGTCGGCTCGCGTTGCCACTCCAGTGGATACCTGCATCACCATCAGTCGCACGGTCCGGGGTTCCGCCGACTCGATCTGGGCGGCGCTGACGTGCGGACTGGCGGCGTGGCAGGCCGACCGGGTCGAGGGTGACGTGGAGGTGGGTGGCCATCTCCTTCTGGCTTGGCCCGCCCTGGGCGCGGAGGTCGACCTGGACGTGGTGGAGGTCGATCCACGACGGCGGCTGGTTCTGTCCACGGGTGCCACGCGCGTGACATTCCGCATTGATGGATCTTCCGTCGAACTCTCTCATTCCGGCCTGAGTCAGGGGGACGAGGCGGAGGGAACCCGGGCATCGTGGACCGTCGCGCTGGGACTGCTCGATCACTACCTGGCCCACCACCAGGGGCGCCCGCGCCACACCGCGTGGACGGTGGCGCGGGCGAACACCACCCCAGGCGCTGCTCACGTCTACTTCACCGACGAGGCGGCTTTGCGTACCTGGCTGACGCGGCGCGGGGGGGTGGGCGAGGCAGGCGACCCGGTGGCGTTGGAGATGGGGTGGGGCGAGCGTCTGACCGGGCGGGTCCTCGCGAGCGAGAGCGGCCGCGACGTGGCTATCTCGTGGGGTGAGCGCCACCAGTCCGCGCTCGTCCTGCGCACGTTGCCCGCTCCGTTCTCCCAGATCGAACGTCTCCTGGTTGCGACCTGGTCCTGCTGGGACCACGAACCCGATGTCGAGACGGTGAGTCATCTCGACGACGCGGTACGACGCCTGGCCCTGGTGCTGTCGCGCAGTGCGGAGGCTTGATGCGCGATCCCGAACCCCTGTCGCCGTGGATTTGGCCGCTCGCAGGATGGGGGGGGGGATGGGGACCGCCCGGCGCCAGGAGACGGGCATGACTACTGGTCGTCGCGCCATCTGGGCGGAGCTGGTCCAGCTGATTCCTGTCATCAGCTTGGCCCTTCCTTTCATCGTTCAGGGAACGGTCGACCTGCGAAAGGCGGGAGTGGGTTTCGCCGTTGCTGCCGTGCTCAGCGTCCTGGTGACGCTTGTGGTCGCGCTTCGCGGATACCTGGTCAATCCGATCCTCATCGGAGCCGCGTGCTGGCTCTGGGTTGGCGCGATAGGGTTTGTCGTGCCTGTCGCGCCGTTGCGAGTGTTGATTGCGGAAACGCAGGCGGCCGGGCTCTTCCTCGGAGCACTCGTTGCTGGCGCTGTGAGTCTCTACGTTTCCCCATACGGCTACGTGGCTTGCCGGACGAGGGATCGTCAGTGGGTCCGCGACAGTTCATGGTGGTTGCTGGTCGCAACCGCGCTGGCGCTCGTTTGGTCGTGGTGGTTCAGGAGTGACATACGGCTGGGGGGCGGTCTGCCGTTCATCGCGCTCAACGCTGGGCGCCGCCTCCTCTGCCGCTTCGCGCCACCCGACGGCTGACTGCACTTGCTGCGGCGGTCGACGGCTGACCGCACTTGCTGCGGGGGTGTCCGGAAGTCGCTGGGCAATCAGTACGACAACCCAAAACTTCGTTGCGGGTTGTCGTGCCTGACTGGATCGGTTGCCCCATAAGTCTCCGGGTTTCCACCGACCCTCCACCCAGGTGTCGGCTTGTGGGTGGGGGCGGAGCGGCTAGGCTCGACGCGGCCGAAGAGTGCTCTAGTTTGCCGGTGGATCCTTGCAGCAGCGGGTTCCGAGGGAGTAGTCGTAGTAGCTGGGTGAGTGGTTCGAGATGCGCGCGTCGCAGCCCTTGTCGGTCGCCCGGGAGTAGAAGCCCCCGACGAAGACGCCAGAGCTGTCGGCGACCCACTCGTCCAGATTGCCGACCATGTCGAACAATTCGCCTCCCGGCCACCGAGACGCACAGCCGGGCGTGCTCCCGGTTAGGCGCAGCAATGGGTCCCGTCCAGACTCATCGATCAGATTCAGGCGCGGATCGGTGTGTCCAGCACTGGAGTTTCCATGGAGAACGAAGGCCGGATGAAGGAAGCGGTGGACGTTGCACCGGAAGCGGACGTAGCTGCCTCCATAGGGATACTGCGTGCCCTGGCTTCCTCGGCACGCAACGAGCCATTCGTCCTCGGTGCACAAGCGCTTGCCGGCATTTTCACACGCCTGCTTCGCAAGGTGGTAGGTGAGGTAGCCTTGCGGCACGACTCCCGGTTCGCTGACGGCTTTGGGGGTGAAAGTGCTCTGCTGCTGCACCATTGGCAAGTCGGGTAACGGCATGCGTCGTGGTCCGGGGTCACCGAATCCAAGTCGCTCGACTTCCCACACTTCCCGAACCCGGCGCAGGAGTCGAGGGTGGGGCGGATAGAAGGGTGACAGGCGCGCCCCCGTCCGTGCGTCGACCGTTGCCACCTCCCAGCGATCTACGCAGGTGCCCTCAACACGGACCATCTCCGCAGGGCAACCGCCGTTCGCGCGCTCCGCTGCGGCTTCGGGCAAGGTGGCGATTGTTAGGGCAAGCAGTGGCAGCGCGTAGAACAGCGTTCGCACGGCGGTCAAATTGTCACGGCGCGGCCCCGCGGTGCAACCTGGCAACGGCGATTCGCTCCGACCGCTTTCTTGGTGCTCGCAGAGGATCTCGTTGGCCGGGCTTCATGCCGAGCCGACGGTCCTGGTGGTGAAGGACATGGGTGTCACGCCGATCTGCTCGTACGCCCGCTGCCAGATGCTCTCGCGCGGCTCGTCGAACACCAGCGACGGGACGACATCGGTGGGCAGCCAGGCGCCGCTTCGGATCTCGTTCTCAAGCTGGGCAGGCGCCCATCCGGCATACCCAGCGATGCCGAACAGACCATCGGGAGTGCGCGATTCGGCGATCACCTCCAGCACCTGCCGAGAAGCGGAGGCCACGATGTTTGGTCCCACTTCGAACTGCCCCTCGATGTCCGGGAATCGACACCGCGCGGGGTAGACTAGCCACACTTGCTCGGGAGACACGGGTCCTCCCACGCGGACGCTGCCCCCAACGTCCAGTGCCCGCTCGCTGATATTGGCGCGGACCAGCAGTTCCGATATCGACATCACCTCCGGCCCGTTGATGATCCAACCGAACGCGCCTTCCTCGCCGTGGGCCGCCAGCAGGACGACCGACTGATCGAAGTTGGGATCACCAAGCGGCGGCGCGGCAACGAGGAGTCCGGGGGCCAGAACTGACATCATCTTTAGCGTACCTCCAGTCAGCGGGGCATGGAAACACCGGGTCGAGAGCTCAGTGGATCACCACGGCAGCGTAGCCGACGACTCGCGCAAGATCGCCGGAGATTTGTCCCGAATTGCCATACGCAACCACGCGTGCGGAGGTGGCGCCAAGCTGCCGTGCCGCGACCAGAGCCACGGTCGTGGGGACCACGCCGCACATGGAGATGTCGTTCTCGCTCACCACACGCAGCAAGCCCTCGGGATCCAAGGCCTCGATCCGTTCCAGAGCGAGATGGTCGAGACGGTCGGCCTGCGGCGCTGGCACGTAGTGCGACATATCCGTGCTGGCCACGATCAGGACGTCGTCGGGAGCTCCCACCGCGGATGCCAGCATGTGTCCGAAGGCTTCGCACTCCGGCCATCGCATGCGCGCCAGGCAGATCGGGACTACCTCGATGTCGCGCCGCCGCGCGCGGAGGAAGGGCAAGTGGACCTCGATCGAATGCTCGTGCAGATGAGCGTCAAAGTCCGACTGCAACGGGACTGACCTCGCTCGCGCTTGCTCCATGATCGCCGTGGCAAGAGGCTCGTCCACGGAGAGGCCGCCTCCGGGGAGTTGCCACTCGCCGGCGGGCCAGATCGAGCAGCGGGCGCCGACACCGGTATGGTTGGGGCAGAGGATGATCGCAGTCCGCGGTACGTGTACCTCGCGATAGCCGTGGCCGGCGATGGCCCCACTGTAGACGTAGCCCGCGTGCGGCACGACCAGTGCACGGGCCGTCGCGTTGGCGACGCTTGGGCCAATGCAGTTCTGCACATCTGCCTCGAGTTGATCAGGATGGGCCGAGTAAAACCGTCCAGCGACGGCGGGTTCACGTTGTCGAGTCACGGGGGCGCCCTCCACTCCCCAGCATAGCGCCAAATGCGGGGGGCATCATTCCACCGCGTCCCGGTGCTGTTCTCCGAGTGTGGGTGCCCGGACAGGGGCTCTCGGGCAACGTGTTCGAGATGGTCCGTGGTGCTGCGGATCGACTCGATGAAACCGAACCGCCTCGCACGTCTACTCGAGCGAGCGCGCGATCCTTCGGTAGGCCGTCGGTGTCATGCCCTTGAGTTTCAAGAAATGGCGGTTGAAGTTGGCCAGATTGTTGAAACCGACCTGGTACGCGATCTCGCTGACGTTCAGGTCTTGCTCGAGAAGGAGCCGGCAAGCGTGACCGACGCGTACCTCTGCCACGTAGGCCACGAACGGCTTGCCGAAGTGACGTGTGAAGAAACGACTGAACGCACCGGGCGACATGCCGATCAACTTGGCGACGTCGCGCTGGGACAGGCGCTCGGCCGCGTGATCGTGGATGTGGCGCATGAGCTTCCCAGCGCGGGTGGCGTCGCGCGAGCTTTGCGGCCGATGGCCAGAGCTCAGGGAGAGCGGCCGTGAATCGCTGCTGATGGCGATCGAGGTGAGCAGGGAGAGGAGCCGGACGAGACGGTTCAGGTCGCTCGCTGCGGGATCGGTCAGGCGCCACAGCTGATCTGTCACATGAGTACGTGTGGCGCCCTCGATCAGTACACCGCGCGCGGCCTGTTCGAGCAGGCGACACACGGGAGTGACAGCGACCAGGTCGAGGAAGTCAGTGCCGAATACGTCGGGAGGAAACTGAATGACGACCGCGCGTACGGGGTGCCCTGGGACTGGTTTCGAGAGCCAGCAGTGGGGCGTGCCTCCCGCCACGAGACACACTTCGCCCGGTTCGAACTCCCCAATGGAGTCCCCAACGTATCGGAGCCCCCGACCGCGAACGATCAGGATGAGCTCCGTCTCCGGGTGGTAGTGCCAGGGGTAACTGAAGTGGGAGTGGGTGATGTCTCGGACTGTGATCGCCGTCGAGGAGTCGCGCGGAATCTGTTCGCGGCGCGCCGTTCTAGGAGGGGGACGCATCAATCACCAAAGTATCAGGATGTGGCTTCTTGTGCCGTGGCAATTCTGGATATTCTGGGCCACAGTGTCGCTCATGCCTACCTTGAAGTGGACCGGGACTTGGCTGACGTTCGTGACTTCGATGGCGGCGGCAGGTTGCACCAGCACTGGCGGGGAGGAGACTCCCTTCTCGCGCTGTCCTGACGGATCGGATCTCGTCAATGGGCAGTGCGTGGCGCTGGCCGGACAGGGGCTCAATACCGTCGGCTATCTCCCGGGGCGAGTGAAGCGTGCAACCTTGCACGCGGCGTCGTCGGCCTTCGAGGTTCGACGGGCCGACGACGACTCCGTCGCGCTCGAGGGCGAGGTGACTGGCCCGTTCTACAGTGAAGATGTGCGGCGCGACGTGTGGGTCGCCGACTTCTCTGCTCTCGAGGAAGCCGGCAAGTACTATCTGGTCGCGGAAGGAGCGGTGCCGTCACCCACGTTCAAAGTGCGGAGTGACGTCTACGAGTCGGTCTTCGACGCGCTGATGCTGGGCATGTACGGGCAGCGGTGCGGGGTCGAGGTGAGTTTCGAGTGGGGTGGCGAGGCATTCCACCACGGTGCTTGTCACACCGACCCGGCCAGCCTGGAGAAGGCGGGGCTGTCGGGTGCGCGAGACGCGACTCTCGGGTGGCACGACGCTGGCGACTACGGGAAGTACACGGTGAACGCCGGATTCTCGACCGGGCTCATGCTGCTGGCCTTCGAGCACTTCACCGATCGCCTGTCTGCCCGGGAACTGGAGATCCCCGAGTCTGGCGACGACGTGCCTGACTTTCTCGATGAGGTGCGCTTCAACCTCGAATGGATGCTGAAGATGCAGCACGAAGACGGGTCAGTGGCTCACAAGCTAGACACGTTCGCATTCGCGGATTTCGTGATGCCCACCATGGATCGGGTCGAACAGTACTTCTCGGATTGGGGCTCGGCCGCCACGGCCAACTTTGCAGCAGTGGCGGCACGCGCCGCTCGCACCTACGCGCCCTACGATCCCGCGTTCGCTGAGCTGTGCGGTGCTGCTGCGCAAGCATCGTTCGATTTCGTACTGGAGAACCCATCGAAAGATCCCGACCTCAGCAGCTTCGCGGAGCAGCAGTACCGCACTGGAGCGGAGGATGACCTCTGCTGGGCGGCTTGTGAGATGTGGGAGCTGACTGGTGAGACTGTGGCCCTGGAGGCGTGTGAATCACGGATCGCCACGTCGCGCTTCACCGACAATTGGGACTGGTCGGATGTCCGCAATCTCTGCATGGTCACCTACGCCACCTCGAGTCGTGGGGATTCGGATCGCCGGGACCCGGTAGTCCTGGAGGCGGCCGTTTCCAGCATCATCCAGTCCGCCGATCGCCTGGTGGAGAATGCCGATCAAGATCCGTATGGGCTCGGCTACGTGGGAGGACGCTACTGGGGGATCAACGGGATCTACGCTCGCTCGGTAGTGAATCTCCAGACCGCCTACCGGATCGAGCCGAAGGAGGTCTACCTGGATGCCGCCACCCAGCAGGTAGACCACCTGCTGGGGCGTAACTACTTCGGGCGCTCCCAGGTGACCGGTTTGGGTTATCTGCCTCCTCGGCACCCTCACCACCGCCCTTCCGAGGCAGACGGAACTGTCTCGGCCTGGCCGGGGCTCCTGGTCGGTGGTGGCAACCTGTCACGAGAGGAACGCGAGCGCGAGGACGCTCCCCCGCCCGGGACCTCGTGGGTCGACTCGGTACAGAGCTTTCAGACCAATGAGGTGGCCATCAATTGGAACGCAGCGCTGATCTATGCCGTGGCCGGCTTCGTCGAGTAGTGAGGTTGCGCCCGGCCATGTCGCCGAGCGCGACTCTCGACGCCAACGAATCTAGAGTTCGATGTCTTCGACGTGGAGTACGACGGTGTCTCCGCGGGTCACGTCCAGCGCGTTGATCTCTGCGACGGCTTCGCGCACGTTTCCCTCCAGGGCGGCCCGCGTCAAGATCACGATAGGGATCGTCTGACCGTCAGCTGCGGTGGGGTGCTCCTTCTGGATGATGGCGGAGATGCTGATGTCGTGATCGCCCAGGATCTTCGTGATCACGGCCAGAATGCCCGGTCGCTCGATTGTGGCGAGGCGGAGATAGAAGCGGGACCGCTCTTCCAGGTGGCTGCGTGTCGTGTAGCTGTTGAACGGCGAGTAGCGGTGCGGGTTGAATTCCTGGTTTCCGGCGATGGAAAGTGCCAGATCGCACAGATCGCTGACCACGGCTGACGCGGTTGGGTGGGCGCCGGCGCCGCGCCCCACGTAGAGCGAGTCACCCAGGAACTCGGAACGCAGCATGATGGCGTTGAACTCGTTGGAGACGCTCGCGAGGCTGCAGGTTTCCGGGATCAGGGTTGGGTGGACTCGGAGGCTCATGTAGTCGTCTGCTTGTTTCCCAATCGCGAGCAATTTGACGACGTAGCCCAGCTCCTTCGCGAACAGCACATCTTGCAGATCGAGATTCTCGATCCCCTCGGTATAGATGTGCTGACCATCCACCTGGGCGTTGAAGGCGGTCGTTGCGAGGATGTCCAGCTTGTGAGTGGCATCACCCCCGTTCACGTCGAGTGTCGGGTCGGCCTCGGCGAAGCCGAGCTTCTGGGCGGTTGCCAGGGCGTCGTCGAACGCCCACTGCTCTTGGATCATCTTGGTGAGAATGAAGTTGGTCGTCCCATTGACAATCCCGTACATCGCGTGGATCTGGTCGCCGGCGAGACTCTCGGTGATGACCTTGATGATGGGGATGCCGCCCGCCACGCTGGCTTCGTAGCGCAGCTCCCGCTTCTTGCTCACGGCGCGCTGGAACAGCTCCTCCTTGAATGCGTGCAGGAGCGCCTTGTTGGCGGTGACCACGTGCTTGCCGGCTTCCAGCGCTCCCACCACGACGTCTTTGGCGATCCTCGTTCCACCGACGAGTTCCAGGACGATGTCGATCGTTGGGTCGTTCAGGACATCGTGGAAGTCGCGGGTCAGTAGCGACCGGTCGACCGCAACCCCACGGTCGCGATCCAGGTCAACGTCGGCGATGCGCTTCAGATTGATCTCGACGCCGCTCCTCAGCTTCAGCACCTCGGTGTGGCGCTGCAGCAGGCTCACCACACCTCCTCCGATGACCCCGAACCCGACCAGACCGACGTTGACCTTCACTTGAGCTCCTTGCCGCGGGCCGGATCGCCCGCGTGCGCCCGACCATACAGAAATCGCCAGATTCGACCACTGCGGCGAAGTACCCCATGAAACCGTACCCAGAACGCGGACGGTGCTGGGTCGAAATAACCCTCCCCGTGATGGGATACCGGTCGGTCGGTGAGGCCAATCTGGCCGAGTTGCGAGGCTGACTGCCGCCGCTCTGGTTGTCGTGCTTCGAATGGTCTGGGTTGGCCGGGAGCTGACCGCTTCCGCAAGTGTTTCGTTCCGGCGTCCAATCCCACAGGTTTGGTGGGCTGATATTTCAGATTTGAAATGGCGTGACCGATTGCATCTAGCAAGTGATTGTAATTGCTTTCATTCTGTGGTGGCACGGTGCGTGCTTAAGCATCTATCGGTGTCGGTTGGTGGCCCTCACGGTCCACTGCCGCCGCCGAAGACTTCGCACAGCGTCTCAAGGCGTCCCCCCCCTCCGTCTGGGATGCTGTGTTTTTCCCCCAGCGGCCCGCGAATGCCCCCCCCTAGTTCGCGGGCCGCTGATTTTTTTTCTGAGCGATGCTGGTCATCTCGTAGCACCCGTGGCGCGGAGCGGTTGCCGAGGTGTTCTCTGGCTTGATTTGGGGTCGTGGGGCAGTTAGAACGCTCGTCCTCGTTCGGTGAGGTAGCCAAGCGGTTAGGCAACGGTTTGCAAAACCGTCACACGTGGGTTCGAATCCCATCCTCACCTCCACGCGCGCCGGCGGCGGAACCGCGGGATCCTAGTCGTCGAGGTCTTCCGCGAGATAGCTGAGGATGACCTCGTCGAGGGATTTCTCGCTTACGTTTCGCTCGCCAAAGATGCTTGAGCCCGGCTGTGGGATTTCGCCGAAGATGGCTGTCGGGCGGGACTGGGCGTAGCGTGCCTCTTCGCTGCTGGGCGGGCGGGTGGCGCGTTCGCTGGCTGCGGCTGCAGCTCGCTCGGCCAGCTCCGGCTCGTCTGCCAACGAGCCCACGTCGAAGTCCAGCGTACCCGGGGCTGGTGGTGGGACGCTGGGCGCAACCCGACGCAGGTTCGGGTTGGAAAGACTGCGCTGCCGCGGAGGGGGCGCCGGGTTCTTCTCGGTCGCTTCGGCGGCTCCTTTCACCTCCCGCTCAGCGGGGGGAAGCGGGAGCGGACCGCAGGCCTGCTCAATCTCCTCGTCCAGCTCGCCGGCGCGAAGGCGAACGAACATCGCCTTGTGCTGTTCCTTCATCATGCGCCTGACGACCTGCGCCATGTCGTCGCGTCCCAGGTGTTCGGAGTACTCGGTGCGAGCGGATTTGACGATGCGACCCCCATCCGCAAAGAGGTGGGTCATGAGCCGCGCATGCCGTACGCCGGAGTCCTCGGTCTGGATGTGGAAAACCTGACCGCGATGCCGCACGTTGTTGTTGAAACCGAGCAGTGGCGGCGGGTTCTTCTCCACGAGGATCCTCGGGTCGCGCTAGGTCAGCTATTCAACTTCTCGGGCACCGCCGGAAGAGCTGGCTCCCATGCTATCCACTAAACCTAGAGTAGCGCCTTTTTCTTGCGACTGCGCGCTCTTCCGTTGGTCGGCCCCGCGGTCGGTCGGGCTGGCTAGTGCGTGGAGTCGGCGCTCCCTGGAGTCATCCGACTCACCGGCCTTCCTCGTCGAGTCGGCGCATTCCTTCGAGTAGCAAAGCCTCGGGGCTGGCCTGGATCACCTGCTGGGGCGCCTCGAAGTTCGGGTCCACCGAGAAGTCGCCCTCGATCAGTTTCAGCAGTGCGTAGAAGGCCTCTTCACCCCGCAGCGAGGCCCACATCGCGTTGAAGATCATTCCCTGGACGAAGTGGATTTCTCCCGACTCGCCTCCGGAACGAATCTTCAGGGCGCCGGTCTTGCGTCCATGCCAGAGGACCTGGACCATGTCTGGCAATCCCATCTCCGTCAGCGATCCGGAGACTCCTCGGCGCCCGGTCTGCACCGCTTCCCGTTCCAAGACCTGCTTCACCTTGGTAACGAGCAGGTCGCTGCTGACTGGCTTCGTCATGAAGTCTGCGGCGCCGAGCTCGAAGGCTTTCTGGGCGTCTGTCCGCCCCGTCCGCCCCGTCACCACCACCCAGGGCAGCTTCTTTCCCCAGTCTCGCTTCCGAACCTCGGACAGGAGCGCGAAACCGTCGCCGGGCTTCAGGTCGAGCTCCGCGATCACGATGTCGACGTCGCCCTTGGCTCGATCGAGTATGCGGAAAGCAATGTCAGCCGCGTGCGCCTGCTGCACCTCGAACCCCTGCTCGATGAGGCGCAGCTCGAGCACGGTGCACTCCTCCGGGTCGGTGTCGACTACCAAGGCTCGGTAGCGGTTCGCCAGCAAGCGAGCCTTCACGTCGTCGCCCGTCACCGTGATCTTGAACAGATCAACGAGGTTCGGATCGAAGATCGATCCGCGATAGCGCGCGAGAACCTCGCACGCCTGCACAGGACGAAGCTTCTGTCGGAAGGGGTTGCGAGGATTCTGCGTGAGGTCGGCATAGGTATCGGCGATGGCCAGGAGTCGTGCCCCCAGCGGAATGTCCTTGCCCTTGACCCCATCCGGAAAGCCCTTCCCGTCGAAGCGCTCGTACATGTAGGTGAGCGCTTCCTTCACCTCCGGGGGAAGTCCGACGGACTCGAGCATGCGCATGGGGGAGCTGACCGTCTTCTCGGCGGCGGACTTGTGCGCCTCGTACTCGGAGACGTTCAGTGACGTGAGGTGGTACGCCCCCATCTTTCCTAGGTCATGGATGTAGCCTGCGAGCGTGATCAGCCCGCTCTGGACCTCCGATATCCCGATCCGTTCGGCGAGCTTCCTGATGAATCGCGCCACATGAGCGGAGTGCCCTCTCAGATCACCGCGACTGTTCTCGACCAGCGACACGAGCACATTGAGCGTCTCCAGGTACTCTGCGCTGGAGAAGCCTCCCGGCCCCCGCGAATTGGCTGGGCCGCCGCGCTTCAAGTCTTCCGGGTTCAGGACTCGTTCCCGTCGCCCTTCGTCCGTGGCGAGCGAGCTGGTCAGGCTGTCGTCGCTGACGAGGTTTCGCTCGTAGACGTTGAGCATCGACGTGAACTGTTCGTGCGCCTGCGAGTCGATGTTCGCGAAGGCATGGATGTCCCCGCCGTAGTTCTTGGCGATGGCTGCCTTCACCGCGCGGGGCCGACCCACGAAGGGGCGGATCTCCTTCACCCCCGAAGCGAGCTGGAGTTCGTGGAGTGCCCCGGCGTCGTCCGGGTCGGGGGTCACCACGCTGAGGACGCCCGACTTGCGGTCGAACAGCACGGGGAAGACGACGTGGTGTTCTGCCAGCTTTCTCGGGATCTTCTCGAGTGTGTGACGATCGATGTCAGCCTTGGCCAGCTTGTCGGTGGAGACGAACCGGGTCTTGTAGTGCGTCGCGAGGTACTTCAGCAGCGTGGCCTCGTCGACGGCGTGGATGTCGATCAACGCTTCTTCAAAGCGCTCATCCATCGTCTGGATCGCTTGCAAGGCGCGTTCCCGCTGTTCGCTGGAGATCACCCCGTCAGAGACCAGACGGTCGAGAATCCGCAGGTTCCCCGTCGCATGCATCGGTAGCCTCACACTCTACACCGACTTCAGCCCAGTCGAAGAGACAGCCGCTTCGATGAGTCGCTACCGACCGACCGGCCTTCCTTCTCTCAACCAAGGCCGGCACCAGTTGAACAGGGCACAATCGCACCGGGCTGCCGATTCGGTGGCTACGGCTTGACGTGCGGGCTCCCGGCGGCTACGACTGCCGCCCTTTTCATCGTGGGCGATGCCCCACGCCGATTTCGAGGCCCCCGATGCGTACCTATATGGCCAAGCCTGCCGAGGCGCTTCCCCAGCGCAAGTGGTGGGTGGTTGACGCGACGAACCAGCCCCTGGGTCGTCTCGCGAGCCGAGTTGCGTCCGTCCTGCGCGGAAAGCACAAGGCCCAGTTCACGCCGCACGTTGATACAGGCGACTTCGTGGTCGTCATCAACGCCGACAAGGTGAAGCTGACTGGCAGCAAGGCGAGCGACAAGATGTACTACCGCCACTCGGGTTTTCCTGGTGGCATCAAGTCGGTCAGCTTTGAGCAGCTGATGGAGAAGCACCCGAACCAGCCGATCGAGAAGGCCGTGAAGGGCATGTTGCCGAAGAACACGCTCGGTCGGAAGATGCTCAGCAAACTCAAGGTGTATGCTGGAGAACAGCATCCACACCAGGCACAGCAGCCCGCAACTCTGGAACTCTAGGAAGATGACAGAGACCCAATCAGTACCGGTCACAAAATCCAGCGCGCCCGCTGGGGGCCCCATCTATGCGACGGGCAAGCGCAAGACCGCAGTCGCTCGCGTGTGGCTCTCACCTGGTAGTGGTACCATCACCATCAACGGGACGAGCCCCGAGGAGTACTTCGAGCGCGAGACCGCCCGCATGATTGCTCGCCAGAGCCTCGACCTGCTCGAGGTGACGGACCAGTACGATGTCAAGGCCACCGTTGCCGGTGGCGGGCACAGTGCGCAGGCTGAGGCCATGCGCCACGGCATCGCGCGGGCGCTGGCGTCGGAAGACATCGAGCGGCGCCGGACGCTGAAGCGTGCGGGCTTCTTGACCCGTGATGCTCGCCAGAAGGAGCGCAAGAAGTACGGGCGTCCTGGCGCGCGGAAGCGCTTCCAGTTCAGCAAGCGCTAGATTCCTCCAAGACACTGCAGTGTGCGACTTGCGCCCCGCGCCACAATGGCCCGGGGCGCTCTTGCATGTGCTGGCACCGTGGTGAATGCTCCAGCGCTGCCTCATGCGTGCCGAATTCAAGATTCGCTCCGATTTCGAGCCCAAGGGGGATCAGCCGAAGGCCATCGAGTCTCTGCTGGATGGTCTGGCCAGGGGTCAGCAGCACCAGACGCTACTGGGGATCACCGGGAGCGGAAAGACGTTCACCGTCGCCAACGTCATCGAGCGCTATGGGCGTCCGACGCTCCTCATTGCACCGAACAAGACGCTGGCTGCACAGCTGTATGGGGAGATGCGCGATCTGTTCCCTGACGCTGCGGTTCACTACTTCGTCAGCTACTACGACTACTACCAGCCAGAAGCGTATCTCCCGACGACCGATACGTTCATCGAGAAGGATGCGATCATCAACGAGCAGATCGATCGCATGCGGCATGCGGCCACTCACGGACTGCTGTCGCGGCAGGACGTCATCATCGTGGCCAGTGTCAGCTGCATCTACGGGATCGGCTCGGCGGAAACCTATCAGGGACTCTTGATCGATATCGTCAAGGGGGAGGAGCTCCGCCGGGATGTTCTCCTGCGCCGATTGGTCGATATTCAGTACGAGCGCAACGACGTTGACTTCCATCGTGGGACGTTTCGTGTGCGCGGCGATGTGGTGGAGGTGTTCCCCGCGTACGAGGACAGGACTGCGATTCGGGTCGAGTTTTTCGGAGACGAGGTCGAGGCCATCAGCGAGGTGGACCCGGTCCGGGGTCGAGTGCTCGCTTCAATCGATCGCTACGCCGTCTTCCCCGGATCCCACTACGTCACGCCCCGCCAACAGCTGCAGCGGGCGATCGATTCGATCCGCGAAGAGCTCAGAGAACGCCTCGACTACTACGACAAGCAGGGTCGCTTCCTGGAGAAGCAGCGCCTGGCCCAGCGGACCCAGTACGACCTGGAGATGCTCGAGCAGATGGGTTTTGTCCAGGGGATCGAGAACTACTCCCGTCACCTGGCCCAACGGACTCCGGGGGAGCCGCCGCCCACTCTCATCAACTACTTTCCGGAGGACTTTCTCCTCATCATCGACGAGTCGCACCAGACCATCCCCCAGATTGGTGCCATGTATCGCGGGGACCGGGCGCGGAAAGAGACGCTCGTCGAGTACGGATTTCGGCTGCCCAGTGCGCTCGACAATCGTCCTCTGAAATTCGATGAGTTCGAGCAGTACATGCGGCACGTGATCTACGTGTCCGCCACACCAGGGGAATTCGAGCTTGGGCGATCCGCAGGACAGATCGTGGAGCAGCTGATTCGTCCCACGGGACTCGTGGACCCCGAGATCATCGAGCGCGGCGTGACAGGGCAGGTAGATGACCTGCTGAGCGAGATTCGCGAGCGGGTGGCGCGTGACGAACGCGTGCTGGTGACGACGCTGACCAAGCGCATGGCTGAGGACCTGACGGAGTACTACGCGGAGCTTGGGGTGCGGGTTCGCTACCTCCACTCGGACATCGAGACGCTAGAGCGCATGGAGCTGCTGCGGGCCCTCCGCGCCGGCGACTACGATGTTCTGATTGGGATCAACCTGCTGCGGGAAGGGCTCGACTTGCCCGAGGTCAGTCTGGTGGCGATTCTGGACGCTGACAAGGAAGGCTTCCTGCGCAGTCCCCGCTCGTTGATTCAGACGATTGGCAGGGCTGCTCGCAACGCGCGAGGACAGGTCATCATGTATCGCGATCGAACGACTGCGGCGATGCACGAGGCGATTCGCGAGACTGACCGCCGGCGCGACATCCAGCTCGCCTACAACGCGGAGCATGGCATTACCCCTGAGACGATCCGGCGTGCCATCCTGGACATCAACCCGGCGTCGGGTACCAATGACTACTACACGGTGTCGCGTGTCACTCCGGAGCGTGGCAAGGGCGACCGACGACCGGCGTCACGTACCGAGTCGGGCCCGTCCATCCAGGATCGGATCGAGTCGCTCCGTCAGGAGATGTTTGCGGCTGCGGAGAACCTCCAGTTCGAGACCGCAGCGCGGATTCGCGATGAGATAGGTCGCCTGAAGGGAGACCATGGGACGTCCGAGGCCGGAAGCCCTCCCCCTTCACGCGCCAAGAAGCGGACGAAGAGCGGCGGCGGGGCGGCACCAACGAAACGTGGCCGGTCGTCGAGCTCGCGGCGTCGCCGGTAGTGCTGGGTTGTCGGTTCGGAGCAGCAAGCAGCCTGCCTGCTGTTGTGCCGTCGCCACCTGCCCACGGTGCCGATCACTTGCGCTGATTGAATTCTCCGACTTCGCCACTCTTTGGGTGGGGAAAAGTCCACGAATGGCGCCACCTCATCAAGTGGAGCTGGTCCACCTGACGATCGACGCAAGCGTTGCTCGCGGTAGTATGGCGACGGGCTGGATACTGGGCGGTGTCAGAGCTGGTCGGTCAGTCCCCGTTCGCGCAGGGTGTCGACGGCGAGCCGCACGTCCTGCGCTCGATCGCGGGGGATGACGAGTACTGCGTCGTCGGTGTCGATTACACAGAGGTCGTTCACGCCGACGGTCACCACCAGCCGCTTCTTGGCTGTGCTACGCAGCGCGCGCACCAGGTTGTTTCGACCGTCGATCACCAGGCACTGCTCGTCCGTTGCGTTGCCAGCGGCGTCCCGCGAAGCCAGCTCCCAGGCGCTCTGCCAGCTTCCCAGATCGCTCCAGCCAAAACTTGCGGGCACCACATTGAGGGTGGGCTCCTTCTCCATTACCCCGTAGTCGATGCTGACCGACGGCAGTTGCTGAAAGACCTCCCGGGTTACGTCCGACTCGCGTGCGGGTCCGACGGCGGCGGCGGCCTCGATCTGGTTCAGGCCAGCGGCTAGCGGTTGCATGTGCCGCGCGATGGCGTCGAGCATCGCGGTCGCGCGGAAGAAGAACATGCCGCTGTTCCAGAGGTATTTGCCGCTTCGCACGTATTCTTCGGCGCGCGTGCGGTCCGGCTTCTCCACGAACCGCTCGACGCGGTGGACGCCTGAGCCTACGGCGTCGCCCTTCTCGATGTATCCGTAGCCGGTTTCGGGCCGACTCGGCTCGAGACCAATCGTGGTGATGGTCCCGCCCTCGGCTGCGGCGACCGCGCGTTGCAGTGCGGCGACGTAGGCGGTCTCGTCGATGACGTGGTGGTCGCTGGGTAGCACCATGACCATTGCATCGGGGCTGCGCCGGCAGGCGATCGCGGTAGCCCAACCAATGCATGCTGCGGTATTGCGGGCTACGGGTTCGCCGAGGAAGGATTCCGGCGGCAACCAGGGGAGCGCTGCGCGGGTAGCTTCGAGCAGATGCTCGCCGGTCGCGATCAGCGTCCGTTCGGGGGGACAGAGGGGTTCCAGGCGTCGCACCGTTGCCGCGATCAGGCTCTGCTCGACGTCCGGACCGATGGCGAGCAGTTGCTTGGGGCGGAGCCGCCTCGAGGCCGGCCAGAACCGGGTACCACTTCCGCCGGCCATGACAATCGCGACCAGGTTCGTCATGACGGGAGTTCCTACCACGAATCGTTGAAGTGCGGACAGGCCCCGTCGCGGGACCCATTCTTGCTGGCTCCGCGAAGTCGATGCTCGAGGACGATGATGTCGGCTGACTAGCTTGGGCACTCGCGACGCTTCTGCCGCGGGGCCGGGTGCTCAGGTGGGCCAGGCGTGTGCCATGGCGAGCGTGGCGATGGCGAGCGGGAGCGTCCAGGTCGCGAACAGGGGGAAATGTCCCCTCACCACGGCTCCACGGAGCGCGTAGAGGGCAACGACCCCGACCCCGAACGCGATGGCTGCGCCGACGAGCACCACGTCAAGTCCCATCGATGCGGCGGACAGCTTGGGCAGCTCCAGCACGACCGCTCCCAGAACTGCTGGCAAGGAGACGAGCATGGACAGCTCGAACGCGCGGTCGCGTTTGACTCCGAGCCACAGGGCTACACAGATGGTGGCGCCGCTGCGTGAGATGCCCGGGAACACCGCGAGCCCCTGGGCGAGTCCGATGACCAGCGCGACCCACCATTTCGGTGATGACTCGGTGCCGTCCGGTGCCCACCTCGAGGAGGCGAGCAGCAACGTGGTTGCGAGGAAGCCCAGGCCCACGGCGAGGGGCGAGCTGGTCCATTGCTCCACCAGATCGTGCAGCAGCAGACCGAGTATCGCCGTTGGAATCATCGCCAGGACCACGACCAGGGCGTCACGTCCACCCTCGGTCGCCGTGAGGCGCGCCGGATGGGCGATGGAGCGGAGTCCCGCGACGACGGCCTGCCCCAGCGGTCCGCGCAGTACCAGGGCTGTTGCCAGCAGCGTGCCAGCGTGGAGCAGTACGTTCAGTGCCAGTCCCCCCTCCTCCAACCCGAACAGGAGCTGGCCAAGCGCTAGGTGGCCGGAGCTGGAGACCGGGAGGAATTCCGTGAGTCCCTGGAGTACGCCGAGTACGCCGACTTCGAAGATCGGACGGTCCATCATTGGCTCCGGGGCATAGCCTTACTCGGCCGCGCGGATCAACTCGTCGATGGTGGCTGCGTCGACCACCCCTCGTCGTACCGCCACTACCGTGCCGTCGCGGTTGATTACCACGATTGTTGGCAGATCCGTGGCACCGTATTCCAGCGCAACGTCGCCATTCGTGTCGTGCACCGAAGGGTAGAAGAGGCGCTTCTCCTCGGCGTACTGGGTTGCCGCACTGGCGGAATCGGCTGTAGCGACCCCCAGGATGATGAACTCCTCGGGCCGCGCGCGGGCCTGCGCGTCGAGAATGGCGGTCTGCTGCTCGCAGGGAGCGCACCAGCTGGCCCAGAAGTCGAGCACGACGATGCTGCCGCGCAGCTCGGACAGGCGAATGCGATTGTCGGGCTCTCCACCATGGATGACGGGTAGAGTGAAGTCTGGCGCTTCGGTCTGGAGCAGCGGCGATTCCTCCCGAGGGAGCGAGGGGACGACGATGTAGGCAAAGAGCCCCACCGCGATGCACACCATCGTGAGGGTGATCCAGACCTGTCCGACGGCGGTCGTGGGCTTCAGAGGTGCAGGTGGCGCCGTTTCATCCGGCTTGGCGGAGTTCGATTCAACCATGGGCTGGCCTTGCGGAAGCGGGCTGCCAGTCGCACGCCTCGAGGGCGGCGCGCGCGGCGCCGGTCCCCGCGACCGGTAGGCGGAGATGCAGGCGCGCACCGCCAAGCGGACTCTCGCTGGCGACGATGCTGCCTCCGTGCTCGACGACAATCTTCTTCGTGATGGCCAGGCCCAGTCCCGTGCCCGCGGTCTTGGTAGTCACGTAGGGATCGAAGATAGAGTCGCGAAGTTCCTTGGGGATCCCGGGACCATTGTCGTCGATGCAGACGCTCCAGTAGTCGTTGTCTCGCGACAGTGACACGCGGACGCGGCTGCGTATCTCCTGCTCGCGGGGGGGGGCGGTGGCCTGTTTCGCATTGCGCACCAGGTTGATCAGGGCGCGCCTCAGCATCTGCCGGTCCATGTACACGGGGGCGCGGTCGTCGGTCAAATCCAGCTCCACGCTTGCTTCCGCGAACTCGAGGTCGCCCGACAGCTCCTCCTCGGAGAGACTCGGGAGACGGCCCAGCTGATCGCGCAGGAAAGCCGCCAGGTCTTCCTCGCGCAGTTCGGCTCGTGGCAGGCGCGCGAAGTCGGAGAACTCGGTAACCAGTCGGCGGAGCGTGCCCACCTCGTCCTCGACGATTTCCAGTGTGGAGTCGACGAGCGTTTGGTACTTCGCGTCTTCGCCGCCGTACCGGCGGTGGAGTTCTTGAACGGCCAACTGGATCGGGGTGAGCGGGTTCTTGATCTCGTGAGCTAGGCGACGTGCCATCTCCTGCCACGTCGCCATGCGCTGCAGGTACTCGATGCGGGCACGGCTGGATTCCACCTCCGAAAGCATCCGGTTGAAGGCGGTGGCGAGCGCCGCGATCTCCGTTGGACCCGTCTCGGGGACGCGGATCGAGAGGTCGCCGGCTGCGACGAGCTTGGTGGCGCGATTGAGGCGACGGATGTTCATCGCCACTCCGCGCGCGGTCAATCCGCCCACACCAATGGCCGCGAGGATCGTCAATCCCAGCAGGACGGCAAAGGCGTAGACGTAGGCTGCCTCGTCGGCTTCCCGTCGTCGTTCGATCTGGCGATACATGTCGACGAAGCGACTCATCCCCTCGAGCTGATCGAAGCGGGCCCGGTCGGTTGCGAAGACCGCCACCAAGTGTGGGCCCTCCTCCACCTCCCGTGAGTCGTCGGTTTCGGGGACGCTGTCGCCGACGCGGGGCGCATCCGGGCTGGTGTCCGCAGTCGGGAACCGACCAGCCAGTGAGCGCAGAACCTCGAGCTCGTTCTCCGTGGCGTCGTTCACGGGTCGTCCGCGATCCACACGGGCCAGCTCCTCGCCCTCCTCGTCGTGCACCATCAAGGTCACCAGGCTGGGATAGCGGGGAAACAGAATCCGTAGCTCGCGCTCGATGGCAGGGACATTTCCCGTCTGTGCGGCGCGCCGCAGCGGTTCGTGGGCTGCGATTGCCGTTGCCTCGTGCCGCATCGAGCTCTTCACCGCGCGCGCCAGCTCTTGGTAGAGTTCCAGCGACTGGTCGAGGCGCTCGCCGATTTCGGGAACGAAGAAGCGGGCCGAGGTCTGACGCACCATGACCTCGGCCAGCATGACGGCGACGATCAAGGGGATCATCGCCGTCACCGCGATCGCAAGCCGCAATCGCAGACGAATGCTGCCCGGGCCGAGCATGAGGGGGATTGTCAACCGGGAGTCGAGTCGAGGTAAAGCGCCAGGCGCCAAATGCGTACCAGGAAGGTGATGTTCGTCGCGGGGAGCGCCCGATTTGCTCTGCGGTGGCACACCGCGCGCTATACTTGGCGGGTATGACGAGCCCATCGGCGCGCGCGGCTGCTGACGATCTAGCGGCCTACATCGAGGCTTGCCCGACCCCGTATCATGCCGCCGAGGAGGGCGTGCGCCGTC
The DNA here is from genome assembly GCA_050304295.1 of Polyangiaceae bacterium. Classification (GTDB taxonomy): domain Bacteria; phylum Myxococcota_A; class Polyangia; order Polyangiales; family Polyangiaceae; genus JAFGBI01. The sequence continues at coordinate 18,527 of JBNLDK010000059.1, read as the reverse complement.
TGTTGGAAGTGGGCTTCGAGCTGCTCGACGAGCGCTGCGTCTGGCATCCGCGCCCGGGGATGCGAGGGGTGGTCCGTCGGGGGGGGGGGACCGTGCTCGCCTTCCGCTGTGGGGAACGTCCCCCTGCCGAGGCAGGGTACCTGATCCTGGGAGCGCACACGGATTCGCCCAATCTTCGCCTCAAACCGCTGCCGCGCGTCACTGCCCATGGGTACCACTTGCTCGGGGTCGAAGTGTACGGGGCGCCCCTCTGGCACACGTGGCTCGATCGGGAGCTGTCCGTGGCTGGACGGGTCGTGCTGCGGGACGGGAGCGCTCACTTGGTTCGCGTCCCGGGGGCGCCGTGCTGGATTCCCTCACTGGCGATTCACCTGGATCGGACGATCAACACGGATGGGCTGAAGCTGAGCGCTCAGGACGACCTCCGTCCCGTCGTCGAGGTGGGGGTCGGTGACGATCGCGGTGTGCTCGGCCGGGTACTCGACGCCTTGAGGTCGGACGGACTGGGCGACCTGGCCATCGCGGACGTCCTCGCCTCCGATTTGATGTTGTTCGACACGCAGCCGCCGGGGTTCGGCGGTCCGAGCCTTGAGTTCCTGCATGCCTCCCGGATCGACAATCTGATGTCATGTCATGCGGCGGTGAGTGCTCTGAGTGCAGCGCGGAGCACCGCGGCCACCCAAGTGGTGATCCTCAACGACCACGAGGAGGTGGGCAGCGAGTCGGCCCACGGTGCGCTCTCGCGGTTTCTGCTCAGTGTGCTCGAGCGACTCGACCCCGAGGTGGGACGGTCCTGCGCGCGCTCTCTGCTGGTGAGTGTGGACATGGCCCACGCGGTGCATCCGTCACACGCCGATCGCCACGACCCCCAACACTATCCGGCGCTGGGGAGTGGCCCCGTCGTCAAGATCAACGCGGCACAACGCTACGCGACAGATGCACCTGCGCGCGCGGTGTTCGTGGAGGCATGTCGATCCGCCGGGTTCGAGCCGCAGTACTTCGCGGGGCGGAACGACGCCGTGTGCGGGACCACCATCGGGCCGCTAGTGGCGGCGCGGACAGGGATTCGCGCGGTGGATGTTGGCAGTCCGATGCTGAGCATGCATTCCTGTCGCGAGACCGCGGCAGTGAGTGACGTGCAGCCGATGATCGACGCGCTCCGGCATCTTCTGGACGAGGGCTGCCCGCCCGACCCGGCGGTGTGAGGTCGCCCCAGTCCCAGTTCGCTCGGGTGAAAGGGGCGTCAGCGGGGGCGCCGACCGCGGTGCGACCCGGACGAGGCCCGGAACCAGCGGTGGCGACGGGGGACCGCCACAGCACCAGATGACGGATTGTGGCCAGCGAAGTATCAGCGCGCGGCTTGGGGGGCTCAACGGTAGGGTCAGCGTCCTTGACGCGGCTCGTGCCACCGTGCGCCAATTCACGCATGCGCATTCTCTTCATTGGCGGGACGGGAATCATCAGCTCGGCCTGCACCCGGCTGGCGGTCGAGCGTGGTATCGAGACCCATCTTCTCTGTCGGGGGCAGACACGGCGACCGGTCCCGGAGGCGGTTCGAATCCTGACCGCGGACATCCGAGACCTGGAATCCGCGCAGCGGGCGCTGGGCAAACTCGAGTTTGACGCGGTGGTCAACTGGGTGGCCTTCACCCCGGACCACGTGGAGCGCGACTTGGAGCTCTTCAGAGGACGTGTCGGTCAGTATGTCTTCATCAGTTCCGCGTCGGTCTACCAGACGCCGCCGGCCAGTCTGCCCGTGAGTGAGTCGGCCATGCTGGACAACCCGATCTGGCAGTACTCCCGTGACAAGATCGCGTGTGAGGAGCGTCTCGTGCGGGCCTACCGGGACGAGAAATTCCCGATGACCATCGTGCGGCCATCGCACACCTACGACTGCACTCTGCTGCCGCCCCACGGTGGTTGGACGGTCATCGAGCGCATGCGCAAGGGGCAGCCAGTCGTCGTTCATGGCGACGGGTCCAGCATCTGGACGCTGACCCACCACCGTGACTTTGCCAAGGGACTGGTGGGACTGCTCGGGCTGGACCGCGCGATTGGAGAGGTCTTCCACATTACCAGCGACGAGTGGCTGACCTGGGATCAGATCCACCGCACGCTGGCTCGCGCGGCCGGCACCACCGCGACCCTCGTCCACGTCCCCTCGGACGTCATCCTCCAGTACGACCGGGAGTGGGGTGAGAGCCTACTTGGTGACAAGACTCACAGCATGATCTTCGACAACAGCAAGATCCGCCGCTTCGTGCCTGAGTTCGTGTGCACGACGCCATTTGCCCGGGGGGCGGAAGAGATCATCGCCTGGTACGATGCCGACCCGGCTCGGCGCGTGGTCGATGAGCGGTTCGCGTCGACGGTGGACAGAATCATCGCCGACCAGCATCGCTCCTGGGCCTGAAGGAGCGCCACGCCCGTCGAACGCTCGAGTGGCGCACAGAGTGCTCGACGCTCGTGGTGCGGTGGCGTCAGGGCAGTACGATTGGGTCGGGAATGGTGGGCTGGAACGTACCGCTGATCCGTCGCTGGAGGCCGCTCGTGCGGCAGTACGCTGCAATTGCTCGGAGCGCATCTGGCTCCAACCCGACGAACTGCAGCGTCGCGAGGCCCGCTTCGACTTGCACCACACTGGCACGAGCCTCGATCGCGATCCTCGTCGGCAGCTCCAAGTAGAGCTCGACGAGCTCCCCGAGAGCGAGTGATTCGTCGCCGACCTGCAGACAGTCCTGCGAGATTTCGTGGCAGTAGGCTCGAAGCCAGCTGCTACCCCGATCGATGAGAACAGGCACGCGAAGTGGCTCGTTGCGGGTCTGGAATTTGGCTGCGGATGGGTGGCTCGTCCCCATGGGTTGCGGATAGTGCATGGCGCGTGCCAGAGACGATTCTCCCCAAATTCTCAGGAGAAGCGCGGCGCCTCGTGTCCTCCGGGACACGGTGGCTGTGCAGCGTCCACACGGGGTGTGGCGTGAATGTCATGTAGGCAAATGTGTGGTCCTGTGCCCCGATGGCGTGGAGGCGGACCAAGCCTGCCCACGGGGAGCGTTCATCCATGACGGAACGGGCACGGTTCCGGATGTGGAGAAAGAACGAAGGTCGCGAGCTCCACGAAGCCGCTCGGTTGGAGGCGGTCGCCTTCACCGCGGAGGTGGGGGTGCGAAGCGGTTGTCGGGAAAGGGGTTGGGGGGTGGCGGGAAGGAGACCGGTTCGGGGGTGGGAAACCAGTAGACGGGGATCCCACGGGCCTCGAGTCCGTCGGCGTCGTCATAGTGGACGACGACGAGCTGCGTGGGTCGCGAAGCCTGTTCGCGGACGAACCAGGTGGTCCCGACGGGCGCGTAGCGAGACTCGCCATACTCCGTTCCCAGGTTGTGGCGACGCTGTGGAGGGGGGGCGTACCCGCGGCTCCCCTGACCTGGGGCTGGAGCGCCACCGGACTTGGGAAGCGACGGAGCCGACTCGTCGGCGCGCTCGGGCGCGTACTGGGGGTGGTAAGGCACGGGAGGGTGGACGACTGTCGGCGCGCGGCGCTCGAGAAAACAGGCCACCCCGATCACTCCGACGTTCTGGGGTGCGCCCAGGCGGGCGGCATAGCTGTGGCGAGGACTGGAGAAGCGGAAGGTGGCTACTTGGTCGAGACTCTGGCGAAATCCCTTGATGTTGACGGAGTCGCGCCCCTCGACGACGTAGCCGCGGTTTCGGACGTAGTCTCCCGAGCCCCCGTTGATCACGTCTCGACCGTCCACCGTTACGACGGCTTCGATGCGCTCGAGCGAGCGATTGCGTACCCGGATGCTGTACTGGTCGCCCTGCTCCCCGAGCACGAACGTCTGCCCACCCGTGTAGTAGGTGTGGAGGGGGCGGCCCAGTGCGTCCTCGAGCGAGATGCTACATGGCGACGAGGTGCGGGGCGGAGGGCGGTAGGCGACTCGATCTTGGGCATTGGCGGTGCTGGTAGTGAGTGCGAGCCAGGTGGCGGTGGCGAAACCCAGGGAGAAAGCGAGTCGAGTATTCATCTGCGGACCTCGTCTCGTGTGCCCGCGACGGCGCCAATCGTGACCGAGACGACGACGATTCTTTCGCGGCCCGAGTGCCCTCGTCGCGCCGGCGGGTCGGCCGCGGTGTCTATCCCCCAGTTCGATTGTGGGGTGAGCCCCGCAAGGGGACGCGCTCTCCCATCCACGACAGCACCGGGATTAGACTGGCCCGTCCGAGCGGAGCCCCCACCCTCATCCCACTTGGCGGGGGGCGGAGCGGGCCGGCTCGACGCGACCGAAGAGTGCGCCGCCAGCTAGGGGGCCCAGACAGTGAGCCGTCCGTCGCGGTCGACGGCGGCGATGGTGGTCCCGCGGTCGTCGATGGCGACGTCTTCCACCGCTCCGCGAGTGTCCAGCGCCACCCGTCGGGGGCCAGCAATCTCGGCGAGTTCGAGTCCGTCCGAGCCGCCACGGACCAGCCACCTCGAGTCCGGGGTGAAGTGGATACGCTTCACCCACGAACCGTTCTTGACCTTGTGCTCGACGGCGGGCTGGTCACCGAACGACCACACTGTGGTGGTCATGCTCTCCCCCTCCTCCGCGAAGAGGTGGCCATCGGTGCTGAAGGCGACCGTGTCGCTTTCACTCTGGTGGCGGATGAGCCGGTGGGGTGTGTCGGGGTCTTCAACATCCCACCACCAGATCGATCCTTGCACCCAGGCGATGGCGATTCGCGATCCATCCGCAGTCATCGCCAAGCTCTTCACGTCGATGGGTGGACCGGGTACCGGGATCTCGGCCGGCTCCTGTCCATCGAGTGGATAGATGCGGATCACTCCGTCGTGATGGCCCAAGGCGACCTTGTTGGCCGTGAAAGCCGCCGCGGTGACCGGGGAGCTGGCGATCGGTAGATCTTCGAGGGTCCCGTTCTGGCTGACCTGGGCGGCCTCCTCACACACGATCACCAGGGCCTGAGCAGCATAGGCCAGCCCGCCTCGGATGACCTGGCGGCAGGCGCCCGCGACGGCAGGCAGCCGCTTGCCGCTGGCCAACGCGTAGATGAGGACCTCGTCCCCATTGGAGTAGGCGACGCGGCCGTGTTGCCGGTGGATGGCGACAGCCTTGCCCCAGCCCCCGGCCGCCGCTTCCCAGCGCTTCTTCACTCCCTCCGCCGTGGTGGCGCCGATGATCGCGAGGGGCGCTGGCCCGGAGGACGCGGCGAGGCTCGAGACTCTCGGGCCCGGACCGGGCTCGGCAATGGCGGGCTTCTGTCCTGCGCACGCCCCCAGTCCCCAGGCGAGGAGGACCAAGACGCGGTGGACGAGGTGCGATCGAATCACGACCAGGAGGCTATCGTCCTGCTTCCTGGCTGACAACGCTCACACGCGCAGCATGGCCAGCAGTGCGAGAATCATGAACCCGAGGACGATGCAGAGGACGGCGACCGCGGTGCCCAGCACTGTCTTGGCGCGGGAGACGGCGATGGGGCGCTCGCCCTGGTCGGCGTTGCGGTGCAGGTGGGCCTGAAGTCGCCGGTCGGAATCGCGGACTTGCAGCATGACCAGCAGCGCGACGAGCGCCATCGCGGTGACCACGAACAGCGCAGTCAGCTGGCGCACCTGGGTCTGGCGGCGGGTCTCCAGTTGCAGAAGGGGCGACATGCCGTCGAGCAGAAGCTCGTCGGCGGTGGTTCGGGTGTGGGGTGCGCGACGCGTCTTTCCAGCGAGAAAGTCGTGCTCGACCTCCTCCAGCGGCCAGCCGACGGTACTCGGGGAGCGCAGATCGAGCTCGCTCGAGACGACGAGCCACGCGGGGGAGGCTCGCGGGGCCTCGAAAGGGGTTCGTCCAGCTGCGCCACCCCGCTCATCGGGAGCGAGGTGCACGGTGCCGCCAGTCCACCGGCCTCGCGGTGTGACCACCGAGAAGTACGCTCGGTCGCGTTGAATGGGGCTCTGGATCAGCAGTTCGCCCGTGGCGGATACGCTGGACACCATGGCGCCCCCGACGGTCGGTAGGGTGGAGTACCAGCGTCCCTCGACCCCTCCCGCAGCGCGGCCGCGCACCGAGAGCGCAGCCACGTGCGCAGTGGGTCGCACGCGCGCCGTCGTGCGGCCGTACTCGTTCGTCGGGAGGACCGGACCGACCACGTCGAGGCTCTCGCCGTCGAGGTCGAGGTGAACATTGGCTACGGGTGCGCCGTCGCGCAGCACTTCCACCAGCAACGTGGTTTCGAATGGGACCGCCAGCGCTCCCGCGGCGGGAGCGACTTGGATGTGCAGTCCACCTTTCCGAGGGGGGGCGATCCAGCCACCGCGATCGGCGGCCAGCGGGGGCGGGGGCTGGCGCTGGATCTCCACCGAGCCCAGAGCGAGCGGCCCTCGAGTCCAGGGGGCCGTCACCAAGAGCACGGGAGCTGGTGGCAGAGGCCGGGCAGACTGCAGCGTCACGGAGGCAGACCCATCGGCATCCAGCTCCCCCGTCCACGTCGCCAGCTGCTCGCCCCCATCGCGCATCTCGACCCCGATGGGACGATGGGGGACGGCCCGAGTCTGGTCACCGCGTTGTTCGTTGACCACCACACGCGCGCTCAGTCGGTGGCTATCGGGGCTCGGTCCCCCGTAGATCCGAGCGCCAGTCACCGGGCGTGGCGCCGCGACCACGAGGAGGGCGATGGCCACCACCATGACAGCGAGAGCCGGCGCTCCGAAGAGAACGAGGCGGGTCACCCGGTGGAGGATAACCGGGTGACATTCGTCCAGGAATCGTTACTCTCCGCGCCACGCCATGGCTCCCAAGTCGAAGACGAGATCGAAGGCAAAGCAGAGCAAACCCCGGTCGATGCGTGAGCGGCGCTTCGCGCCCGAGAAAGCACGCACGCCACTGCCAGCGGCGATTGTCGGCATGATTGGCGCCTCGGGGCTCGGGGCCGGGATCTGGGCACGGTTCGTGATGGATCCGAATCCCGAGTACTGGTTCTGGCTCCTAGTTCCGGGTGCCGCCCTGCTCGGCGGTGCGCTGTTCTGGGGTGACGAGCGCGATCCGGTTCGGGTGGGTGATGGTGGTGTGGCGATCGAAAAGAACTCCGAGATCCTCCGGGTCCCCTGGTGCGACGTGCAGCGCCTGCACCTCGATGGTCAGACGCTGGTGGTCGAGGGGGAGACCCTCGTCCTGCGGATCCCCGTGTCGGCGCACCGACTGGCGGCGGCCTGGGTGCTCGCAGAGGCCGCGAAACGAGTCCCCGACGTGGTGGACGTCAAGCCCAGCGCTGCGGACCAACTACCGAAGCCGAGCTCCAAGGACGGCGAGTCGCTGCGGGTGGAAGACTATCAAGTGGCGGGGCGCGCTTGTGCTGCGACCGACCAGCCCATTTCCTTCGCCAAGGACGCCCGTCTTTGTCCGCAGTGTGGGGAGGTCTACCATCGGTCCCACGTTCCCGAGCACTGCGTGACCTGCGAGGGCCAGCTGGGAGAGAGTGCGATTCGGGTCCCGTGACCAAGTCGCAGGGCGCGCGGTCTACGGAGTCGTTCCGCGTCGCAGAGCTTCCAAGTACGCTGCAGGGCGTCGTGCGGCTTCGTATCAAGTAGGGATGCTGCGGCTCGCTGCACGGCTCGCGCCCCCGCGACCGATCGCTGGCACTATTGCCCGGGACCCGTCATGATGCGAGCTGGTCTTCAGCCACGAGGGAACTGTGATGCGGATTCCAAATTGGCGAGGTCGGTTGCCCGTTGCGGTCCGCCCCGGACCTTCCGTCGCTAGGTGGGGTGTCAGGTGGTTGGTTCTGACCTGGGCCTCTTGCCTGGGGTTCGTGGCTTGCGGGCCCGACCGGGCACCCCCCGCGGTGGTTGGCGGAGAAGGGGGCGACGGGGGTGCCCGCGTTCCTCTCGCAACCGGGGGAGCGCCGGGAACTGGGGGCGCGGCCGGTGCCCCCGGTGGTGCTCTGGGGAGTGCGGGGGAGGCAGTGGCCGGCCTGTCGGCCACTGCGGGCGCGGCTGGCAGCGCCGGAGTGCCGGCAGTGGCGGGCACCACCTCGACGGGGGGGACCGTCACGAACGAATGTGGCAACGGCAGCATTGACGACGGAGAGGAGTGCGATGGCGACTTGCTGGGCGAGAGCACCTGCGCCGCACTCGGGTTCGACACCGGCGAACTCGCCTGTGTCGACTGCGCGATCGACGTTTCCGACTGCGGCGGGACCGAAGACTGCTTTGATGCCCGCGACAACGATGGGGACGGCGACCTGGACTGCGATGACGCGGATTGTTCTGCCGCGTGTGGGTCGCTGTGCGACTTCGCTCCGACCCTAGCCGATCCGAGCTCGGTGACTGGAGACACCGCCGGTCACACGAGCGTTGTCGGCAGCTCGTGCAGTGGTGGCGACGGTGCGGGGGGAGCCGGCGCTGGTCCGTCGGGGCCCGAGGTGGCGTATCGGTTCGTTCCTGCGCAGACGGGAGTACTGGAAGTGAGTCTGACCTCCGCCGAGGCAGAGCTGGCGATCTCCGTGCGGGGCGACTGCGAATCCGGGCCCGAGCTAGCCTGCGCGTGGGGCGCCACCGTCTCGACGGCCGTTGTACAAGGGGAGGCGGTCTACATCCTGGTGGATGGCGTGACTGGAGACGATAGCGGGACTTTCGAGCTGTCGGCGCAGACGCGGGCCGTCGTCTGCGGCGACGGCGTGATCGATCCCGGAGAAGAATGCGATGATGGTGGCAACGTTCCGGGGGGAGGCTGCGACGAAGCTTGCCTCGTCGAGTCGAGCGAGACCAACCAGCAGGGGAATGACACTCCTGCCCAGGCGGACGACTACGTGGACCCGTTCTACGGAAGAATCACGATCGACGACCCCGTCGATGTGATCCAGATCAATGTGCCCGATGGCAGCACCTTGCGCGCTCGGACGCTGGACTTGGGCAACGATGCCTGCGCCAACGGGGAGCTTGACAGCATGCTCGAGCTACTGGTCGGCAATGGCAACGCCGTGCTCGCATTCAACGACGACTTCGGGGGCACACTGTGCTCCGAGGTGGTTGGCGAGAACCTCGCAGCAGGCTCCTACTACCTCCGCGTGACCGCGGCGGGTTTGGGCAACACGCCGGAGTTCCCCTACCGTCTCGAGATCATTCTCGAGTGACTGGCCCGGGTGGCAGGTCGGCGTGAGGCGGGCGGGTGTGACGGCGGGTGTGACGGCGGGTGTGACGGTGAAGTCAGGTGGCGGGCTCCCGTGGCTTCGGACAGTGCCTGGTGCTACTCTCCACCTTGGCATGATGCGTTCTCAATCCTCCTCCTCGCTCCAGATCGTAGTCGGGCTGCTGCTGATCGCAGGCAGCGTGGTGGTCTGGGGTTGCGGGAGCGATCGAGCTGACCCACCCGCGGAGGGCACGGGGGGTGGTGGACACGAAGGGGGTGCGGGATACGACATCCAGCTGCCTCCGCCCACGAAGACTGGCCGCTGCACCACCGGTGCCGTGCAGGAATGCACAGAATACTTCGAGGTGGGTGGCATCCAGAGCTGCTTCGTGGGGCTCCAGCTCTGCGTCGAACGCGAGTGGGGCATCTGCAGCGACCAGCAGACCATCGACGAGCTGATCGAGGAGCTGGGCTACGACGAAGAGCCGTCCGGGGGCGGGGGCGCCAGCGGTCACGGTGGCGCCGGCGGCGCCAGCGGCTGAGCTCTCTCGTGGGCGGGGCGCGTGGGACTACCGATTCCTGCTGGGCCTCGCGCTGCAGGAACTCGGGGCCGTCGGGATGGTCTAGGTCGCCGCCGGAGGACCTGTGACAGCGTCGAAGACCAGGTTTTTTCGCCTGTCCGTTGCCTCCCCGCCCGGGTCCATCTAGGCTTTTTTGCTGACTGGCAACGTGGGTGCCGGCTCCGGGACGCATGAATGACGCAGACGCCGTATTGATGCAGCAGTGTCGCGGGCGTGTGGGCACTCAGCTGGCGGGAAAGTGGACGCTGAAACAGCTCATCGGCGTTGGCGGGATGGCGGCCGTCTACGAGGCGAACCACCGCAACGGGGCCATCGCGGCAATCAAGATGCTTCATCCCGACTACGCGGGACACCCCGAGTTGCGGGCGCGATTCCTGCGCGAAGCCTACATCGCGAACAAGGTTGACCACGTCGGTTCCGTGAAGGTGCTCGATGACGATGTTACCGAGTCCAACGAACCTTACCTGGTCATGGAACTGCTTCGCGGCGCCTCCGTGGAGACCTACGCGGATCGCAACGGAGGAGTGCTTCCCCTCAACACCGTTCTCAATCTGACGGATCAGCTCTTGGCGGTCCTCGAGAAGGCTCACGCTGCCGGGATCGTCCATCGAGATATCAAGCCCGACAACGTGTTCGTCACGGAAGAGGGGGTCGTCAAGGTTCTCGATTTCGGGATTGCCCGACTCCGTGAGGGGGCTGACACCAAGAAGACAGCGACTGGGATGCTGATGGGTACGCCGGCGTTCATGGCTCCCGAGCAGGCGCTGGGGCGCTGGGATGAGGTCGACGGGCGAACGGATCTGTGGGCCGTTGGGGCGATCATCTTCACGCTCCTCTCGGGGCGCATCGTGCACATGGCCGAGTCGGCCAACCAGATGCTCATCGCGGCTGCGACCCGCACAGCGCCGTCCCTGGCGCGGGTCGCACAGGCGCCCCAGCCTCTCGTCGAGTTTGTCGATCGGGCCCTCTCTTTCGACCCTGCCAAGCGCTTTTCTGACGCTCAAGCGATGCGTCAGGCGTTGCACGAAGTCATCGCCACGATGACCGGACAGCCATCACCGGTGGCCCCCGCCATTCGCACCCAGCCCAGCACTGCCCCCGACGCGCCCACCCTGGTGCAGCCCGACTCGGCAGCGATCAGAACGGGCCAGGGCAGCGCGGCCGGCTCCCGCGCCACTGCCCCGGGGGCGCAGCAGACCGACCCGGAGGCGGAGGCGTTGGCCGTTCTTGGTCGTGGTGACGATCTGGCGACAGCGGCTGTCGCCGACGAGGACGTGGCGCTGTTGCGGGAGCTCTTCGTCGCCATGGAGCGCGCACTCATCGCCCAGCGGCAGTATTCCAAGGAGCACCCCGAAACGAAGAAACGTTTCGAACGCTTCTTCAGCCAGGTGGCGTCGGCGCTGATGAATCGCGAAGACACACTGGCCTGGAACGTGACGCCCTACTCGTTCGTGGCGGGTGAGCACTCTCTCTGGGAACCGGCCGCACCCTTTGACGCCATCCCCTACCAGCTGTTCTCGGACGGAGTCCGGCTCCTGGGCATCGTACCGGGCCTGACCGAGCCCGAGTTCATGGAGTTCTTGCGCATCATCACGCTGGACCGGGCCACGGAGATGGCCCCGGAGGACGATTTCGTCACGCTGATCTGGGATGCCGGGTTTCACCACATCGCTTACCAGGCGATTGATACCTTCGCCGAAGGCGGGCAAGAGGAGCGGGCGATCTTCGAGCGGAACGTGGACCGCGTGGTCCAGCTGGCGACCTTCGATACCAGCGAGCAGCTGAAAGACTCGTGGCAGGAGCACCATGGCGAGCGCGGCAATGCTCCCGCGGACCTCTCGCGGCGGCGTCTCGTGGCTCTCATCAACTCGTCGGCGCAGGCGGACGCGGAGTCGCGCGCGCAAGCGGTGCGAGCGCAGATGGGGGACGTGCGCTTGGACGACCCAGTCCAGATCCAGCGGGCGTTCGCCACAGACCCCGCAACCTTGCAGGTCCTCGCCACCCGGTTGGAGACCGACACCGTCACTTCGGGCGAACGCTTCGTCGTGGCTGCCGCTCACGCGTTTCGGGAGGCTCGGAAGGAAGGCAAGACCAAGGCCGTGGCGAGCCCCTTGCGCTCGGCAGTCGACGGTCTGGCCCAGGTTGCCCCCCAGATGGCCATCGACATGATCGGCGCGCTGGCACGCGCCACCGAGGACTCCGACCACCCGGAGGAGTCGGAAGTGATTCGGGGGGAACTGACGGGCGCTATCGTTTCGAAGCAGACGATGGAACACATCCTCGAGGGCGCGATCACTGCCGACGCGGACGCCTCGGTCTTTATCGACGGACTCAAGATGATCCTGAAGTACGTGGACAACACCCATGTGCCCGAAGCGCTGAAGGTGTTGACTGCCGTCCAGGACGACGAGCTGAAGGATCTGTTGCTGTCCTATCTCAGTCGAGCGGCGCGCGGCTACGAGCTCGAGCTGGGGGCGAAGTTCGCCGACGCCGGTGTCGAGATGGGCCTCGCGCTGGTTCGGGTGCTCGCCGCCATTGATACCAAGGAGGCGCGCAATGCGATCTCCCTGGCATCGAAGAGTCCGCATCCGGTGGTCCGCATCGAGGCGCTGGGTCATGTCGAGGGAGCGAGCAGTGAACGCTTGCGGCTGGAGCTGCGCTCGCTCCTCGAGGACGACGAGCCGGAGGTTCGCGTCGCTGCACTCCGCGCCATGAGACAGTATGGAATCAGGGTTGCTGGTCCGTTCCTCGTGTTGCGGATTCGCGACGACCGATTCGATCGATTGACGTACCAAGAGCGCGAGGAAGCCCTACGCACGGTCTCCGTGTTGGCGCCGACCCGCGCCGAGGCGGTCGGCCTCGAGTTGCTCGCGGGCACCAGAGTGATGAGCTCCGAGGCACACGAGCAGACCCGGGTGCTTGCCTGCGAGTTGCTCGGTGACATTGCGCGCAGCAAGGAAGCGCGCGACGCCCTGCAGACCGCGTCGACGCAGCGCTGGAAGAGCAGCGAACGAGTGCGCCAGGCCGCGTCCAAGGCGCTCCAGGAGATCCAAGCCCGCGCCGATCGAGAGGCGGCCGCGCGCCGGGCTTCGAAGCAGAATCGCGCCGCCCCTTCAGCATCATGACCGAAGCTCCCCAGCACGACTTCCTTGCCCACTGTGTCGCGCAGACGACCGGTAACCCGATGCTCGAAGAGATTCGGGACCGCAGCGCCGATGCTGCGCTCGCCGTCTTTCGCCTCGCCAAGAACGCGCTGGTGCATGCCATCGAGAACGACGCGATGGTGAGCACCGCCGAGCAGTCGCGAAAGGTGCTAACCGGGTTCGCAGTCGAGATCGGGACGTCCGTCGTGATCACGTTTCTGGACGACACTGTATTCGTCTGTGGTCAGCTGCTGCGCGCCTCCCGCAAGATCTACGAAGCGACGATCGAGCTGGGGCGACTCCTGGCTCGCTGCGGCGTCTCCGAGGTTACGTTCGACGCGGACCTGACCGGTCAGAACCTGCTGGATTTCGCGGCGGCGGTGGCAGCGGCGACACGCGATCCCGAGCGACGAACGGCGCTGGTCGACCTGCAGGTTCCCAACATCCACGTGCGCAAGGTCGATCGCGTGCTGACCAAGCGCATGGACGACACGGGGCCGATCGAGGAACAGATCCTGCGCCTGTATGCCATTGCGCTGATGGTGATGAGAAAGTTCTATGACAACATCGCGGTGGGGGCGAACGTCATGCCGCACCGTGTGAAACGGCTCGCCCAGAAGCTTGTCATTTTGGCCGAGACGGGCAATCCCGCCGTGCTGGGGATGAGCGCCATGGCGCACGCCCATCGCGACGATGCCGGACGCGCGGTGCAGTCGGCGATCCTGGCGGTGGTGCTCGGGCGGCGCTTGACCGCCGATCGCGTCATGCTGGCGCAGTTGGCGATGACGGCGCTGATGACCGAGGCGGGCCGCGTGCGGCTCGTGGGACCCGAGCGTCGTGGACAGCTCGTGGCGCTTCCCGAGGAGGAGGAAGTGCGAGTCCCTCCGATGACGAGTGTCGTGACGATCGGAACGGGCGGAATCAACGTACCCAACGCGCTGCGTACCGTCGTGGCCTTCGAAGCGACCTGGCTCGAGCGCCAGGAGCTACTGGGATCGCCCTTCGGCGGCAAGACTCCGCTGCCGCAGTCGAACATCCTCCGTGTCGTGCGACGGATTCTCGACCTCCTGGCGCCTCGCGACGCAACCATTCGCCCTCTGGGACCGGTCGACGCGCTGGCCGCGTTGGCCGCGGACCCGACGCTGGACCGGGCGCTGGTGCGCTTGCTCGTGCGGGCTGTGGGGGTGATCCCCGTCGGATCGGTGGTCGAGTTCGAGACTGGGGAGTGGGCGGTGGTAGTGGGGCCGTCTGCGAACGAGCAGGCCCTGCACCTACCGAGGGTGCGTATCGTCACCGACGCTCGTGGTAACCCGATGGAGCCGCCGAAGGAGATCGATCTGGGCACGAGCGGCGAGGCGCGCTCCTTGCCTCGCGTGAAATCCGTGATCGACCCCCAGCGTGCGCGCTTCAACGTGACCCAGGCGTTCGTTGCCGCGTGAGCGCGGCTCAGGCGTGTAGCACGATTTTGCCGACGTGCTGACCGCTTGCCAGGTACTCGAGGGCTCCCCTCAGACCCTCCCGGTTGAACGCGAACTGGCGGTCCACAACTGGCTGAAGCCGCGTGGTCACCAGCGCTCGGTTCATCGCTTCGAAGCCCTGGCGGTGACCACAGAACACTCCCTGAACGCGGATCTGATTCATCAGGATGGGCAGAACGTCCAGCGGGGCCCTCGTCCCGGCGAGGACCCCGATCATGCTGATCGTGCCTCCGGGGCGCACGGCTCGCAGTGACTGGGCGAGCGATCCGGCCCCCCCCACTTCGATGACGTGGTCGACGCCCCGACCGCCGGTGTGGTGCCAGGCCGCCTCGCCCCAGGGACCGCCAGTGCTGAGGATGCCGTGGTCGGCACCCAGGGCCAGGGCCCGATCCAGCTTGGGCTGGCTACGACTAGTGACGATCACTCGTGCGCCGCACACCTTCGCGATTTGCAGGGCGAAGACGGCTACGCCGCCGGTTCCCTGGACGAGGATGGTCTCCCCGGGTTGGAGGTTGCCGAGCTCCATGAGCGCACTCCAGGCGGTCAGTGCAGCGCAGGGCAGGGTGGCCGCTGCGGCGTCGTCCAGGTAGTCCGGCACGCGGACGCAGTGTTCCGGACGGACTACCCGTCGCTCGCTCAGCACCCCTGGCAGCGGTCCCCCGAGGCCGGTGCGAAGCATGACGCGGGTGGGCTCTCCCGCGACCCAGAGGGGGAGCAACTGGGGGCAGACACGGTCGCCGATGGAGAGCGTGTCCACACCCGCGCCCAGCTTCTCGACGATGCCGACTCCGTCCGAGACCGGGATCAACGGCAGCGGTTGATCGGGATTGTACCGACCCCGAATCATCAACCAGTCGCGATAGTTCAATGCGGCCGCGCGCATGCGCAGCAGCACCTCACCGGGCCCTGGTTCGGGGTCCGGGACTTCGCGCTCCACCAAGTGATCGATGCCGAACGAGTCCTCGAGCTGAACGACGCGCATGGCGGTCGAGACTATCCTGATCCGTCCCCGGTCGCGAGCGGATGGCGGCTCCCACTCGCTCCGCCGACCCGGTACCAGCGCAGGCCGATGCGCCAGGCGATCGTCAACAGGTGCCAGGGGCGGATGCCGCTTCGCTCCGTGCCGTACACCGGCCGTACCGGCGCTTCGACGACTCGGGCGCCCGCCGCCGCGAGCAGGGCCAAGAGGTCGTTCGGGTAGCCAAAACGGGGCCAGAGATCGTCCAAGTCCAACCGCCGCAAGCAGCTGCCGCGCACGACGGTGAACCCGCACTGGCTGTCGTTGATCTCCAAGCCGGTCGCCAGTCGCGTCAGGCCAGCCAGTAGCTGGCCCCCGACTCGCCGCGCGATGGGCATCTGGCGGGCCGCCGGGTGGATGAGGCGGTTTCCTTTCGCGTAGTCCGCGCTGTGGTAGAGGAGTGCGCTGGTGAGCACCGCCAGGTCGTCGGGGTGCATCTGGTTGTCGGCCGCCATGACCGCGACCAGCTCGGCGTGGTCAGCCAGGGCGGCGCGGTACCCCGTGACGATGGCTGCCCCCACGCCGCGGTTCGTCGCGTGCTGAAGGATCTGGGTTCGGGAATCGTGGACTGCGCGGGCTGCCGCTGCGGTCGCGTCGGTGCTGGCGTCGTCGACGACGAACACGGCATCTACCCAGGAGGGGATGCCCCGGAGGGTCGCGCCCACGAGGCGCTCCTCCTCGAAGGCGGGAACCACGACGGCGACGCGGTGACCGCGGAACATTGCGTCCGGTGATAGCACTCCCCGCGCCTGGATGTTAAGGCTGCGCCGTGCCGACGCGGCGGATCTGGATCCTGATCGCCATCGGGCTTGCGCTTGTCCCGGTGGTTTGGTTCGTCCTTGCCTGGGTGACGTATCCCAGTGACCGTACTCCCGAAGGCGCGTATCTACGGATCGTCACGGCAGTGAACCGGGGACGCCCCGAGGAGTTCTTCCCCTATCTGGAGACCCAGGCGCAGCACGCCTGTTTCACCATTCGCGACTACCGGCGCCAGGCGCGCGACCGGGTGCTGGCCTCGTATCCGGAGCCCGAGCGTACCCGCGTGGCGGCGGAGTACGCTGCTGCGGCGGACGCGGTGGATGGCAGTGCCGTGTTCTCGCTGTACGCTCGTGAGCGCGGATGGCTCGACCGGCTACGCCGCGACATGTCGGGGGTAGCCCGTGTGGAAATCGAAGGTGACCGCGCCACGGTGGAGACTGTGAAAGGGACACGCTATCCGTTTCGCCGGCGGGACAACGGCATCTGGGGGATGACATTGTTCACCGCGACGCTGGTGAGCGAGGGCGAGAAGGCGGCGCGCGACTTCTCCATGATCGACCGGGCGGCGGCGGACTACGAGCGCGCGGGACGCCGGCAGAAATGAGCGAAAAAAACGGGAGTGCGTGACGCCACGGTCCGCGGTATGAGAAGAACGGCGTGTCAGTGAAGCTCGGTCCGACGTCGGTGCGTCTGAACCCTCTCGGGGGGCTCGGTGAAATCGGAACGAACTGCCTCGCCCTGGAGCAGGACGACGGGATTATCGTCATCGATTGTGGCACGTCGTTCCCGCGCGACGATCTGGGCGTCGACGTCCTGCATGCGGACTTCTCATGGCTGACTGCTCGGTCCAGGCGAGTGTCGGGGGTGTTCCTGACCCACGCTCACGAGGACCACGTCGGAGCTGTGCCGCACCTGCTCAAGCGGCTCGACGTGCCCGTCTGGGGGCCGCCGCACGCTCTGGCCATGGTACGTCGCCGGCTCGCAGAACACGATCTGAGCGAGGAGGACGTGGACTTGCGGTTGGCGGTGGCTGGCACGGTCCACGAGGTGGGACCGTTCGTGGTTGAACCCATCCGGGTCTCGCACTCGATTGTCGAGGCCTCCGCGCTGCGCATCGAGACGCGCGCTGGAACGGTGGTCCATTCCGGCGACTTCAATTTCGATCCTGACCCGCCCGATGGCGAGCCCACCGACGAGGCCCGTCTGTGCGCCCTGGCGGAGTCCGGCGTGGCATTGCTCTTGAGCGATAGCACCAACATCGACGTAGCGGAGCGACCCGGCTCGGAGCGCTCGGTGGGAGTCGCGCTCGAGCGCCACATCGCGCCTGCCACGGGGCGGGTCTTCGTGGCGATGTTCGCCAGCAATATCCAGCGCCTCATGCTGCTGGGCGAGAGCGCCCAGCGAGTGGGCCGCAAGATCTGTCTCCTGGGACGCAGTCTCTGCACTCAGGTGGAAGTTGCGACGGAGATCGGACGCCTGCGCTGGCCGAGTAACCTCCGGGTTGCTCCGGAGCAAGCCGCGGCGATGCCGCCGCAGGAGCTCCTCGTGCTGGCGGGAGGCAGCCAGGCGGAGACGCACTCCGCGCTCGCGCGGCTGGCCCGATCGGCGCACCATCAACTGACAGTGGAAGCCGGGGACACGGTGATCCTCTCGAGCCGGATCATTCCCGGCAACGAGCGCCCTGTACACGACATGATCTGTGATCTGTTGCGCCTCGGGGCGCGCGTGGTCACCCGCTCCACTGATCCGGAGGTGCACACCAGTGGCCACGCGGGTCGGTCGGAGCAGCGGCGGATGATCGAGCTCCTGCAGCCGCGCGCGTTCGTCCCGGTGCACGGGACTCTGCATCATCTGCTGCGCCATGCCGAACTGGCGCGAGAGTGCGGTGTGGGCGACGTGGTCGTGGTGGAGAACGGGACGAGCGTGCGCTTTGGTGATGATGGACTGTACGCCGACGTGACCTTTCCCGTGGGCCATGTGCCGGTTGCGATCGGTGGTGAGCCCCTGGATCGTGAGACGCTCGCTCGTCGTCTCGAGCTGGGGCGAAATGGCATCGTGCATGTCAGCCTCGTCTTCAACGGCGGGCGCACCATCGTTGCGGGCCCGACGGTGACCGCGCAGGGGGTGCCCGGGCTGGACCAGGACGAACGGGCGCTCGCCTCGGTGGCGCGGGGGGTCGTCGATCAGCTCGCGCGCCTGCGCCGCGTGGACCCTCGCGATTCTCGCCTGGTCGAGGACCTGCGCCGCGCCGCACGGCGTCAGGTGTTCTCCCTGTGTGGGTACCGACCGGTCGTCGACGTGACCGTGCTCGAAGCGGGAGAATGAAGGTGCGCTGGGGCCATCCGATCGGCTTCGTCGCGCTCCTGTTTGCATGCCTGTCGGTGGTGGGCTGCCGGGAGCGCCCCCGCGAACCGTCGCGCGCGACGGTGTCGGCTACC